>ABYL01000032.1 GCA_000173575.1 Burkholderia sp. H160
CACCGGTGCCGGAGTCGGCGCAGGCTTCGGCACCGCGGCTGTCACCGGTTTCACGGGCGTGTGCGCAGCATGGTGCACCGGTACGACGGGCCGCACGGGAGGCGGCACGGGCTTCGCAGGCGGTTGCGGTGGCTGCGGCAGTTGCGGTGCGGGAGCCGGTGCCGCCAGCGTGAGCAGCGTTGGCGGCGCCTCATGCGACACGGAAGTCACCCGGGTCGTATGCGTGAGCAGCGCAATCGTCACGCCGAGCACCAGCGCTTCCGCGGCGAGCGCGACGGCGGCGGCCGGCAACAGGCGCGTTCGTTCCTGGACGATCCCGGAGGCGGGTACGGTTGCCATATCAGTTCGCCACGGGTTGCGCGGCGAGCGCGATCTGCGACACGCCCGCGGCGCGGCACGCGTCCATCACCGAAACGAGGTGCTGGATCTGCGCCTGCTTCGAGCCGGCAATCGTCACGACGGTGTGCGCGACGTCCGTGCGGGCGGCGAGCAGGGTCGTCAATTCCGCAAGGCTCAGCGTGCGGCCGTCGACGGATAGACCGCCGTCGGTCGTGAGCGTTACCGTGACCTGCGGCGGCGGCAGCGATTGCGCCGTGGCGCTCGACGGCAACTGTGAGCGCAGCCCCGCGTTCGGGATCATGTGCAGCGTGATCATGATGAAGAACACCAGTAGAAAGAACATGATGTCGATCATCGGGATGATCTCGATGCGCGCCTTTCGCGCCTCGAAATACTTCATCGTCAAACTCCCTGCGAGGCGAATTTGCCGACTACCGCGCGCGGCACTTCGTGCACCGGCTTGACCGACTCATGCGTTCTGGCTGCGAGCCGGTTCACGAGCGCCGCCTTCACGGTTTCGAGCTGATGGACGACGCCCCTCACGCGGGTGTGCAGACCGTTGAAGAACACGAGGCCGATCATCGCGACGAACAGGCCCGACGCCGTCGCGATCAGCGCCTCGGCCACGCCGCCCGTGACCTGGGTCGGCGCGTTGCCTGGATTCGACAGCACCTGGAACGCGTTGAACATGCCGACGATCGTGCCGAACAGACCGAGCAACGGCGCGAGCGTGACGATCGTGTCGAGCACCCACAGGAAGCGGTCGATGTTCGGCGCTTCGCGCATGATTGCCTCATCAAGACATGCGTCGAGTTCTTCGCGCGACGTTTGACCGGCAAGCCGGCCGGCGACCTTCAGCAGGCTCGCCATCGGCAGCGCCTGAAACTGTTCGGCGCATGCCGTCAGCGAGGCGGCGTTCAGTTGTTCGAGGCGGTCGACCTGGTCGAGCACCGCGCGGCTGCCGCTCGACGCGCGTTGCAGGAACCACGAGCGCTCGATGATGATCGTCAGGGCGACGAACAGCATGGCGGCAATCACATACAACACGCCACCAGAATTGTTCGCGAGATGAAGCAGGTTATCGACAGTCATGAAAGAAGCTCCGTTCAGAAATCGGTGGACAGCGTCGCGACGAACGCGCGGCCCGGGATGGTCCAGTAAAGCGGCGTATTGTCCGCGGCGGTGTAGCCGGCCAGCGCATTGATGCTGGTGCGGTTGAACAGGTTGTCGATCTGGAAGCCGAGGCGCGTGTTATGCGTCCACGGTGCAAGTCGGGCAAACGTGTACGAGCTGGCGAAGTTGGTGACCGCATAGCCGCCGATCGGCTGCGTGTTGCCGGTATCGCCGTACTGATGGCCGACGAATTTCATCAGCAACGAACCGGCGAGCGGTCCGCGCTCATAGAGCACGCCGGCGGCGGCCGTCGATTGCGGCGCGTTGGGCATCCACGTATTGGTGCTCTTCTGTTTGGCCGAATTGAAGGTCAGATTGCCGTACAGGCTGAAGCCGTCGCCGACCGACAAGGTCGCCTCGGTTTCGACGCCCTTGTAGACCGAGCCGCCCGCATTCGAGAAGATCACGTTGTTGCCGACCGTGCGGCTCGTCACTGCATTGCGGAAGTTGATGTAGTACAGATCAGCGGCGACGGTCAGACGACCCGTTTTGTACGTCGTGCCGATCTGGTAGTTGTCGGTCTGTTCCGGATCGGGCTGTCCCGAGACGTTCGGATTGTTGACATAGAACACGTTCAGGTTCGGCGCGAGAAAGCCCTGCGCGTACTGCGCATAGGCGCTCCATTGCGGCGTGATCTGCTGATGCAGCGTCAGCGACGGCAGCACCTTGTCCCACGTGTGGCTGAAATCGAGCGGCTCACCGGTCTTCTGGTTCATCGGCGTATCGATGCTGCGGTTGAACGACACGTACTTCAGTCCCGGCGTAATCGTCAAACCGTTCTGCAGTTGCCAGGCGTATTGCAGATACGGCTGGAACGTCAGCATCGTGTCGTTCATCGTGAAGTTCTGCGAGATGAACGCGAAGTTCAGCGACGAATCGACATTGAAGTTGTTGCGGAAGTTGGACTGGTGCGCGATCCACATGCCGGTCTGCAGCTTGCCCGGACCGAGCTGCCGCTCGAGCGCGAGGACGTCGCCGAACGCGCGGTAGTTATTGTTCATCTCCTGACCGGGCACGTTGTTCGGACCGAAGATCGTGCCGTTCGGCGTTTCACCGTTCGGGTCGAGCCCATTGAAGCCGTTGTGGTAGTAACCGTACGTATAGAGCTTGTTGTCGATCACCCACCCGGCGACCTGCGATTTCACGCCGATGTATTCGAAGTCCGTGTTGATCTTGTCGAAGTTGTAGCCGGAATAGGCCTGGCTCGTCGGATCCGCGCTCAGGCCGAAATTCGGACCGAACTGCTGAATCTGCGCGGCCGTCGCGCCGGACGAGAAGTTCTGGTGGATGTTGTTGTAAGTCGCGAACAGCGTGAGCAGCGTGTTGTCGCCGATCGGTTTGTCGAGCTTGAAGTAGACGTTCTGACGGCGCTGGCCCGCGTTGGTCAGGTAACCGTCGCTGCTGCTCTGCGTATAGCCGACCATCGCGCGCGCGTCGCCCCATTGCTGCAGATAGCCGGTATTGAACTCGGCGCCCGCCTGCCACGTGTCCCAGCTGCCGTACGAGCCGAGCACCGAGAATGCCGGGGTTGCCGACGGATCTCTCGACTGCAGGGCGATCGTTCCGCCGAACGTGGCGAAGCCGATCTGCGAAGCGTCGCCGGGACCGCGGTCGACGATGATATTGCCGAGCACCCGGTTCGAGAAAAACGACGTCGAATGATGGGTGAAGTCATTGGTATCGCCAAAGGGGATGCCATCGAACGTGACGTTGTACTGACCATCCTGAAAGCCGCGAATAGACAGGCTCTGCGATTCCATCAGGCCGGAGCCGTTCGGACTGACATTCGACACGCTCGGCGCGATCTGCACGACCTCGCTGTAGTTCGCCGTCGGCGCGGTACTGTTTTCGATGTAGTGCCGGCTGATCACCGACTGCGGTTGGGTTGCGGTGAGTGAGCCTTGCGAGGGCGCCTGCGCCGGCGCTGACTGCACATTTCTGCTGGCGGCCGTGGCGCTGTTCGATGAGGAGGCGGCCGTGCTTTGCACGGAGCCGAGATCGCCCGAGGTATCGGCATGTGAGATCTGTGCGCCGGTCGCACACAGTGTGGCAAGAACGAATTGCGTCAGCGGTTTCTTTCTAAGGGAAAAACTAACCCGTTGCATGGAACTGCATCCTTTTCGCGAGTGGGGCGATGAACTGGAAGTCAAACGAGGCGGGATGCTATCAACCGTCCGTTAACGCGAAGTGATCGGTATCTTACGAACTTAAAGTTGCTATTACGGATGCCCGACATGAGCGCGATCCGCACTGAAGCTACGCGGCGCGCTCAGGTTTGTAAGTTTGTGGACACCGCTCATTCATACGGGCGCACTAGCATCGGCTGCACCGTTCAGGCGGTGAATCACGGTTTTTATGGTGTCGGCTGTAGCGCCGTGCCACTTCGCTTCAATCCATCTTCGTTCTCCGCACACAATGAAACGCTTTATCTGCATGCCGCTCGCTGCTTCACTCTTCGTCGCTGCAAGTGCAGCGAGTTACGCCGCACCGTCCGCGGACGCAAGCTATCTCGACGCCCGTCAAATCCCGCTTGGCGTGCTGCTCGCGCCGCCTGCCGTCGACGGTTCCGAGCGCCAGTTGGCCGATCTCGATGCCGTGCTGAACGCACAGCGCAGCCGCACGCCGGAGCAGGTGGCTCGCGCAAAGGCGGACGCCACCAGGTCCGTGTTCCGTTTCGCGGATGTGCTCGGGCCGGACTTCAACGAAGCCGGTTTGCCGAAAGCCGCTGCGCTGTTCAAGGCCGTCGATCACGATGCCGAGCGCGTCGCAAAAAGCGGCAAGCAGTTCTTTAGCCGCGCGCGGCCCTTCGTCGCGAGCCGCGACGTGCAACCGATCGTGCCGAAGCGGCCCGGAGACGACTACAACTCGTACCCGAGCGGCCATGCGACCTTCGGCTATCTGTGCGCGATCCTGCTCGCCCAGATGGTCCCTGAGAAGCGCGATGCGCTGTTCGCGCGCGGACGCGAATTCGGCATGAACCGCGTCGTCGACGGCGTCCACTATCCGAGCGATGTCGAAGCGGGCCGCATCGACGGAACGCTCGTTGCGGCAGCGCTCATGGCCAATCCGGATTTTCAGCGCGACTTTGCCGAGGCAAAGGCGGAAGTCCGCGCGGCACTGAAGCTCGACTAGTTGCGCGTGAGAACGGTTTTCGGCTCGGCACGGGACGCGTCACGAAGCAGCAACATGGTTATGTGATACTCCGCGCCCGCCCCGCTATTGACGTCACCGTTGATGCGGTGACGCACCACCACAGGAAACGACGTCCTCTTGGAAAGCAAAGCAGCGATCAACTACCCCGCGGGGCGCAGACCCCGCATTCTCGTCGTCGAAGATGACGATCGTGTGAGGCTGGAAGTGTCCACCGCACTCGAGGACTACGATTTCGCAGTGGAAGGCGTATCGAGTGGCCATGCCGGCCTGTTGCGCGCGCTCAACGGCGATTTCGACGCCGTCGTGCTCGACCGGATGCTGCCCGACGTGGACGGTCTGTCGATCCTCTCCACGTTGCGCAACGTCGGCACAGAGACGCCGGTGCTGATACTGAGTGCGCTTTCGGCAGTCGACGAGCGCGTACGCGGCCTGCGCGCCGGCGGCGACGATTACCTGACCAAACCATTCGACAGTCTGGAACTGACCGCGCGCCTCAATGCGTTGCTGCGCCGCCGCTCTTCTTCGGAGCAAGCGAATGTGCTCAGCGTCGGCGATCTCGTGCTCGATATGGGCACGCATCGGGTCCGGCGCGCGGGCGAGTCGATCGAGTTGAAGCCCCGCGAGTACGAGTTGCTCAAGTACCTGATGCTGCACACGGAGCAGCCGGTGACGCGCGCGATGCTGTTCGAGTCGGTCTGGAATTACCACTTCAATGTGCACACCAACGTGATCGATATGCACATTGGTCAACTGCGCCGCAAGATCAGTCTGAACGGACGGTTTTCGCTCATGATCCACACAGTCCGAAATGTCGGCTATGTCCTCCGTGCTGGCGAATAGGCGCTGGCCGCGCCTGCCGGCGAGCAACGTCACGTGGCTGCTGATGGTGTTCGTCAGTTGCGCGGTCGTGCTGTTCGCGATGCTCTACTGGATGATGCACACGTACCTGCTGCACGAGGTCGATGAACGGCTGCGCGGAGAGGTGGCCGAGTTCAGTTCGATTGGCCGCGCCGAGGCGATTGCCAATATCGCGGCGCTCAGCCGGCGTGACATCGCGAGTAGCCGGCCCTATGGCGTGTTCGATGCGGACGGCCGCTGGCTCGCCGGCAATATCCATGCGTTGCCGGCCGAGCGCGAACGCCAGCCGTTTTACTACACGCAGTCGATGGACGACGGGCCGCCGTCGCTGGACAGTCATTTCCGCGGCATCATCGTGCCGACGCGCAGCGGTTTGCGGATCGTCGTCGGTCACTCGATCGACGAGATCATTCATTTCGACCATACGCTCGTGAAGATCCTGTGGCTCGGGCTCACGCTGACGATTCTGCTCGCCGTCGGCTGCGGCGCCGCGCTTCACGCGCTGTCGAACCGGCGCATCCGCTCGATGAGTCTGACGGCACGCGAGATCATGGCGGGCCAGTTGAGCCGGCGTTTGCCGAATCGCGGCACGCATCACGATCTCGATCGTCTCGCGGAAATCGTCAACCTGATGCTCGATGAAATCGAGCGGCTCGTGGCCGAAGTCCGCGGCGTGTGCGCGGGCATCGCGCACGATCTGCGCACGCCGATGACGCATCTGCGCGCGGGGCTCGAACGTGCACGGCGGCGCTCGCATACCGTCGACGACTACGCAAGCGCCGTCGATACCGCGATCACACAGTCGGACGTCGTGCTGAACCGTTTCGCCGCGCTATTGAGAATCGCGGAGGTCGAAGCGGATGTCAGACGCGCGAGCTTCGGCGACGTATCGCTCGACACCATCTTGCGCGATGTCGCGGAGTTGTACGAACCGGTGGCGGAAAGCCGTCGTTTGACGGTCGCGGTGCTTGCGTCCGAACCGGTTTTCGCGCGCGGCGACGTGGACCTGCTATTCGGCGCGATCGAGAATCTGCTCGATAACGCGCTGAAGTTCACGCCCGGTGGTGGCGCGGTCACGCTGCAAGCGGCGCTCGAGGCCGGAAGGCCGGTCGTGCAGGTCGCGGATACGGGACCCGGGATCGAGGCGGGCGAGCGCGAGGCGGTCTTGCGTCCGTTCTATCGCAGCAGTAGCGGGCAGGAGTCGGCGCCTTCGGGGCATGGCGTCGGCTTGAGTCTCGTGGCCGCGATCGCGCGGGTGCACGAGGCCGTCGTGGAGATTCACGACAACTCGCCGGGCTGCAGAATCGTCTTGCGGTTCAATGCGGGACTGCCGGCGCGTTGAGGTGAGACAAGTGGACGAAAAGAAACGACCTGCCGGATGGCAGGTCGTTTCTTTTGAATCGACTCACTCGCTCAGGATTTCGGCACGATGGCGACGCCGCGCAGCGCCTGACCGAACGGTGCGGTCTGCATCACGGTGAATCCCTGCGCCGAGGTCACCGTCGAGCCGCTGATGCTCACCGTGATCTTGACGAGTTGGTTCGAGTCGGCGCCCGCATCGAACACGGTGCCGAGGCTGTTGCCGATCGTCGAGGTCACCGCGTAGATCGTGAACGAACCGTCGCTGTTGACCTGGCCCGTGATGTTGCGCAAACCGTCAGGTGTAGTCGTATAGCTCGCGCCCTTCGTGCCATACACACCGGTGCTGTCCGTCACCGTGTAGGCCGTGCCGAGGTTCAGGCCCGTCGTCAGATTGGTGAGCGGCTTCCACGTGCCGTTCTGGTTCTGATAGACCCACAGGCCGCCGCTGCCGCTCACCTGGTCGCCCGGCGTGCCGTCGCCTTCGTCAGAGACGAACATGATCGACGGATTCGACGCGGGAATCCACATACCGAACGGATAGACCGTGCCGGTCACCTGGCTCGACGACGTGAGCGCCGTCAGGTTGGTCGCGAGGGCCGTCGTGAAGCCTGGCACGATCGTGATCGCGGCGTTTTGCGGCAACTTGCCGCCGTTGGCGAGCGCACCGGTCGCGCCCACCTGGTACACGGTGTTCACGCCGTTGCCGCCGCTGCCCTTGGAGACGTACATCGTGCCGTCCGGGCCGACGAAGAGGCCGCGGAGGTTGACGTCCTTGCCGGTTTTGTCGGCGGCTGTCGCGGGCGTCGTCGCCAGACTCGTGATCGAGAATCCGAACTGGTCGCCCGTCGAGCTGCCGCCCGTGATCGAACCCATCGACGCCAGCGAGCACGCCGTTCCAGTCGGTGCGACCGTGTATGTGCCGGTGCCCGTGCCGGACTGGAATGCGCCGATCACCTGCGAGAACGCACATTGGCTGCCGGGGGCGATGGATTGCACACCGGTATTCATCGTCAGCATCTCGAGTTGCACCGTCGTCGGCTTCGGATTCTTGCCCGAATTGCCGGCATTGCCGACCATGTAGTACATGCCGTTGGCCAGCACCGTTGCGCGGCTGTTGTTGCCGGCGTACGCGTTGGTGTTCGTGAACGACAGGCTGTTATCAGCGAAATTCAGCTGCGCGACGGTACGGTAGGTCGGCGTCTGCACGTCGGTATTCGTCGTATCGACCACGCCCGGCGTATTCGAGTTCGAGATATCGGCCTGGTCGATCGACGTGTTGTAGCCGGTGAAGGTCAGCGATTTCTGATCCAGCGACACGTTCAGCGCGAGCTCGGACTTCGAGGCGAAGCTGGTGGCGAAATTCACGTTGCTTTTCGCGGCCTGCGCGGTGATGTCCAGCGTTTGCGACGGGCTCGTCGCGTTCGGTGCCCACTGATCGAGATAGGCTTCCGACGTCACGCCGAAGTTGCCGTCGTTCGCATCGTTGGTGAACACGTTCGGAAAGGTGCCCGGCGCGACAGCGGTCACCGGCGCTGCATTGGTGGTCGTGGGCGTCGCGTTGTAAGGCAGGGTGCCGCTTAGGGTGAACGCCGGGTCATAGGCGGTGCGCGAGACCAGCAGGTTGCCCGCCGTGTAGTTGCTTGCGGAAGTCGTGGGCGTCGTGGCCGGGGTGTTGCTCGTGTTTTGGGTGCTGCCGCCGCAGCCGTAGATAGCAGAGATCAGGACAGCAATCGGAAACGCCTTGAGGGTGGTTTGCATTCTGTTTGCCTGAGTCGGGTGGGTGAAATTTCTTGAAAGTTGCAGCCGGTAATGCAGCTCGCGAGGCTACAAACCACCCGTGGCACAAACATGAATCGAAGATTACTAAAAGGACAAGAATCCGGCGGGGCGTTCCTGCTCGATCCATAGGATTTTCCCTCGCCAATTTTCAGGCGATCCCTACACGATTCCAACGTCAGGAAACATCAGTTTGTGTCGATAACACGGCAGGATATGTCTCTGCTGCACCAGTTCGTCGTCCGTCGACGCAAACGTTTGCTAGCAAGGGAACCCACCACTGGATCAGTTTTGTCAGCCACGGCCTCATAAACGGAATCGCGATATGGATCAAACCAGAACAAACAGTTTCACCCTGGCAATGTCGCGCCGCACCTTCCTGCACAGCCTCGGCGCGTTGGCGCTAGGCGCGTGCGGCGGGGGCGGCAGCGTCGGCGAAGCGGCCGTGAGCCACTCGGCCGCTGCAAGGGCGGCGAGCCTCAACACGGCCAGCCTGGTGCTCGCGCGCGCGGCAACCGGCGAGGCCGCCGTTGCGACGAGCGGCGCGTTCGTGCATCCGGGGCTCCTGCACACGCAGACCGACTTCGACCGCATGGCGCTGAAGGTCGCCGCGCAGGCGCAGCCCTGGTACGCCGGCTTTCAGGCGCTGGCCGCCAACGGCCACACGCGGTTGTCCTGGTCGCCGCGGCCGGCCGCGCAGATCAATCGCGGGGGCACCGGGCCGCAGAACTATCCGCAGCTCTATGGCGACATCGCCGCCGCCTACGCTTGCGCGCTGTACTGGAAGGTCACCGGCGACACGGCATACGCCGACAAGGCGGTGCAGATCATGAACGCGTGGTCCTCGACGCTGCAAAGTCTCGCCGGCGACACCAACGTCGACCTGGCAGCGGGCATCTACGGCTACGAGTTCGCGATCGTCGGCGAGATCATGCGCGGCTACTCAGGCCTGACCTCCGCCAATCTCGCGGCGTTCCAGTCGATGATGGCCAACATCTTCTACCCCATCAACATCGACTTCCTGAACCGCCACAACAACACCGACTACACGCATTACTGGGCCAACTGGGACCTGTGCAGCATGGCGTCGATCATGGCGATCGGCGTGCTCTGTGACGACCACACGATGTTCGACGAAGCGGTCAACTACTACCTGAGCGGGCTCGGCAACGGCGCGATCGCGCAGGCGGTCTACTACCTGCACCCGGGCTACCTCGGGCAGTGGCAGGAGAGCGGGCGCGACCAGGGGCATAACAACCTCGGCATCGGGCTCTGCGGCGCCATCTGCGAGATGGCGTGGAACCAGGGTATCGATCTCTACGGCTACGACAACAACCGCTTCCTCGCCGGCGCGGAGTATGTGGCGAAGGCCAACCTCGTGCAGTCCGGCGGGACTTACCTCACGGTGCCGTACGAGAGCTACGCGAATGTCGACGTGCTGCAGCCGGGCTTCTCGACGGCCTCGCAAGGCGATATCCGTCCGATCTGGGCGCTCGTCTACAACCACTATGTCAATCGCAAGGGGCTGGCCGCGCCGTGGTCCGAGAAGTTCGCGCTCGCGATCCAGCCGGAAGGCGGCGGCGGCAACTACGGGACGACGAGCGGCGGCTACGACCAGCTCGGCTACGGCACGCTCGCCTACACGCGCGATCCGGTGACGCCGGCCGCCGCGCCGAGCGGCGTGACCGCCTGGCCGGCGGCGGGGCAGGTGGTGCTGTCGTGGTGGGGCGTTGCGAACGGCACGAGCTACAACGTCAAGCGGGCCGCGACATCGGGCGGCCCGTACACGACCGTCGCGAGCGGCATCACCGACGTGCTGACCTATACCGACAGCCCGCAGGCCGGCGTGTGGTACTACGTCGTCAGCGCGACGACGGCAGCGAGCGAGACCGCGAACTCGAACGAGGTCGCTGCGGTGACGGCCGTGCAGTTGCACACCTGGCTGAGCTTCGACGAGTCGAGCGGCACGACCGCGGGCGACGCGACCGGCAACGGCCATACGGGCACGCTCGTCGGCGGCGCGTCGCGCACCGCGGGCAAATCCGGCAACGCGGTGCTGCTCGACGGCTCGAGCGGCTACGTCAGCCTGCCCAGCGACATCGTCGAAGACGTCTCGGACTTCACGATCGCGGCGTGGGTGTTCCGCAATTCAAGCAGCACGAAGCAATGGGAGCGCGTGTTCGATTTCGGCACGGGCACCGGCCGTTACATGATGCTCACCCCTGACAGCGGTGGTGGCACGGTGCGTTTTTCGATCACGCTCAACGGGTCTCACAACGAGCGTCAGGTCAACGGCAACGTGCCGCTGCCGAGCGGCCAATGGACCCATGTGGCCGTGACGCTCTCGGGCACGACGCTCACGCTGTACGTCAACGGCAGCCAGACCGGCCAGACGACGGGCGTGGCATTCGCGCCGTGGCGTCTCGGCCCGAGCGCGCAGAACTGGATCGGACGTTCGCAGTTCGCGGCGGACCCGTACTTCAACGGAGCGATCGACGAGTTTCGCATCTATCGCGGCGCGTTACCGCTGGATCAGATCGCGACGCTCGCGCAGGGTTGATCGTCTGCGTGAACTTTTTCGTTAAAAGGATGACCGTTTCAATGAAAATAAAACACAAAGCCAGCCTATTCATCGCCGCTATCTTCCTGAGCGCGGGTTCCGCCGGCGCGCAATCGCTGGCGACCGGCGATAGCCGGTCGGTCGGCGAACCGACCTATCCTGGCGTCTGCCAGACGCTGTATGCGAATTTCTCCAGCTCGCAACGCTCGTCGCCTCCGACTACCGACGACACGAGCCGCCTTCAGGATGCACTGAATCAGTGTGCGGGAACCGGCCAAAGCGTGGTGCTTGCGCCATCGGGTTCCAACGATGCGTTCTACACGGGCAGCCTGACGATCAATGGAGCGGGCCTCGCGATCAGCGCGGGCGCGACGCTGCTCGGCAACAACTACGCGAGCAATGCCAACCTGCTGCAATTCTCGGGCACCAATGCATCGCTGATGGGACCGGGAACCGTCGACGGGCGCGGCGACATCATCTCCGGAACGCCGAGGCTGGTGCAGGCCAGCAAGATTTCGAACTTCATCGTCTACAACGTCACGCTGGCGCAGGCCGCGCATCCGAATCTATACGTCGAAGGCGGCAACGGTTTCACCGCTTGGGGCGTGTCCATCCGTACGCCCGCGACGCGCAAGAACGCCGACGGCATCGATATCGATAGCCTCACCAACGCATCGGTGATCAACTCCGACATCGAGGCCGGCGACGACGGCATCGCGATCAAGACCAACTCCGGCAACATCTCGAACGTCACTGTTGCCAATACCCGGCTGCATGGCACGCACGGACTTTCGGTGGGCGGTATCGACAAGAACACCGTGTCGAACATCCTGTTCCAGAACAACTACGTGTACGGGAACGATCTGAACGGCACGCCGTCGACCGACGCCAACGGCATCAACGTGAAGACCGGCCCGTGCGCGCTGACGGTGAGCCAGGTGAGCTACGTCAATACCTGCATGATCGACGTGAAGCACCTGATCGTCATGGACACCAACTACAACACCTGCACGGCAGGCGGCAGCCCGTCGCTGTCGAACATCGTCGTGAACGGCGCGTATGCGACCCAATCGCTGTCGAGCGCCTACTCGAAGATCGACGGGCGCAATTCGAGCTACCCGGTCAACGCCTGGCTGGCCAACGTCAGCCTCGATGCGACCGCGCAAAGCGGCGACCAGTATGCGAATGTCGGCTTGTATAACTCGAACGTCACGCCGTCCGGAACCGGCGTGACCACGTCGAGCTTCACGACGACGGGAAGCGTGCCGAGCTGCTCGTTCTGATACCGCCAATCCGCTGCGCGCCCCATGCGACGGAACCGCTCAGCGGTCCGGGCGCATGGGGGAAACGGGATATCCATGCAGATTGATAGCCACACCGAAGAACGCCGTTACATGCGGCACCTGTGCATCATGGCGGTCGCGGTCGTCTGCGTGACGGCGGGCGTGCTGCGGATTCTGCAGGCCGATCCGGAACCTGCCGTCGCGAGTCCGGCGAGCGAGGCGCGCCTGGCCGCCGCCGCGTTCGGGCCGGCCGGCTCGTTCCGGCGCAGCACCGAGCGTCGGGCGTGACGATCCGGGGCTCGCCGTGGCGGAAAACCACGAGCTGATCGTGAACGCCGCGTTGCTTGATCTGATCGATTCTTTCCTGCTGCGGAAGACGGACGACGATCGGGCCGATCAGTTGCGGGCCTATTTGAAAAGCGAACTGCCGTCGCCGGCGTACGGCGAAGCGGTGCGGATCGTCGAACGTTATCAGGCTTACATGAGAGCGCACGACGAGTTGCTCGCCGCTCAACATTTTGCCGGCGCGACGGATGAATCGGCGGTCGATATCGAACGCGTTGTGGTCTGGTGTCAGCAGCGCGACCGCTTGCGGCGAAGCATACTGGGCGATGCCGTCGTGCAGGCGTGGTACCAGAACGATGACGCGCAACTCGATCAGGTCCTTCAGGAGTGGCGGCAGCGCGCCGAGGATGATCAGGCGCCGGCATTGTCCGCACAGCAGCCGAGATATCCGGTTCCTCACTGGCGCAACAGGAGCGACGAAGAGCGCCATCGCCAGTACATGCTGCATGTACTCGATCACGCCATGACGAGCATCGAGACGTTGAGTCGTGACTCGGGGCTTCGACGCGCGGTGCGGGTAAGCGAGTGACGCTTCCCGCGGACGCACTTTTATGCCGCCGTGCAGGTGACAGCATTTTGCCGGTAGGGCACGACGATCGAAATGGGTTTGAATTGCCCCGAAATGCCTACCCGGTGCGGCAAAAAGAAAAGGGCTTACATACGAATGTATGTAAGCCCTCGAATCTTTTGGTAGGCCGTACGGGATTCGAACCTGTGACCAACGGATTAAAAGTCCGCTGCTCTACCAGCTGAGCTAACGACCCAAAAGAGAAGCGAAATTATATCGGTGAGCCAACGACCTGTCAACTCTGCAAGGCAGCCAGGCCAAAAGGAAAAGCCCGGGCATCACTACCCGGGCTTTCCAGCGAGAGGCGCGCGTGGCTATTACTTCGGACACTGCGCGTTACTGCCAACTACATCAAAGCGTGATCAATCCGCCACCACGAACTACTTGATCTGCGACAGCTTGCTCTGCGCCGACTGCGCGACGTCCGAGCCGCCGTATTGCGCGACGATCTGCTCGAGCGTCTTTTTCGCCGCGGCCTTCTGGCCTTGTTCGAGCTGGTTGTTCGCGATCGCGAGCAGCGCTTCCGGTGCACGCGGATGCTGCGGGTACTTGGCCACGACACCTTGCCAGACGGCCGTCGAACCCTTGTAGTCGCGCAGTGCATACAGCGCGTTGCCGAGCCAGTATTGCGCCGTCGGCTGATAGGGGCTGTTCGGATATTTGGAGATGAAGCTGCGGAACGATGCCGCGGCATTCTTGAAATCGCCGCTGCGGAATTGCTGTGAAGCCGCGTTGAACGCATCGGTTTCACCCGGCTGTACCTCGCCCTGGACGCCGTCCACCGTCTGTTGCTGCGGCTCGAATTTCTTCAGACGCGTATCGAGATCGGTGAAGTAGTCCTTCTGCTGCTTTTGCAGCGTCGTGAGCTGGTTCGCCATGTCCTCGTTCTGTCCACGCAGCGTCGCGACCTGCTGGTTCAGCTGGTCGAGTCGGTTGGACTGATCGAGGATCGTGCGCTGCGCCGCCGACAGCTGGCTCGACAGACTATCGGTCTTCGAGCGCAGATCGAGAATGGCCTGGCGGGCCTGATCGTCGTCGAACATGCCCGCATGGGCGGGCACGGCCGCGAGGGCGGTGCCTGCGACGCAGGCCGCTGCGGCTAACCGCAGCCAGGAGAAACGATGCGTCATTCGGCTCATAACCCGTTGACTTACTGTTGATACACGAGGTCAGCGCGGCGGTTCTGTGCCCACGACGCTTCGTCATGACCCGTTGCCAGCGGCTTTTCCTTGCCGAGGCTCACGGCTTCCATTTGCGAGTCCGTCACGCCCATCAGCGCCAGCGAACGGCGCACGGCTTCAGCACGCTTCTGGCCGAGTGCGAGGTTGTATTCGCTGGTGCCGCGCTCGTCGGTGTTGCCCTGGATCAGCACGTGACGCTGCGGGTGGCTCTTCAGATACTGCGCGTGTTGTTGCAGCAGCGTTTGATAGTCGTCCTTGACCGAGTAGCTGTCGAAGTCGAAATAGATGCTGCGCTTCGCGAGCGGGCTGTTGGGATCGTTCAGCGGGTCGACGTTGACCGTCGCGACGTCGTTCGGGTTCGGTTGGGCCGAGCCTGCGCCCTTGTTTGCATTTTCGTCGAGCTTGACGCCCGAGTGACATGCGGCCAGTGCACCGACCATCACGACGGCGAATGCGAAACGAAGTTTGGACATCATTTGATTACTCTCCTTGTGTTATTGCATCAACGTTATTGCATAAACGGGCCCCAGGACGGCTCGCGTACGTTGCCGCCCTGAACGGACAGGACCTGCCGAGTGCGACCGTCGGTCGATACTGCGGCCAACACGCCACGGCCGTTCACCTGAGTGGCGTAAAGAATGTACTGACCGTTCGCCGCGAAGCTCGGCGATTCGTCATGTGCAGTGTCCGTCAGGCCCGTGGCGCTTCCGCCTTGCAGGTCCTGGAGATAGAGCTTGAATGCACCGCCGACGCGCGAGATGTAGGCAAGCTCCTTGCCGTCAGGACTCACACGCGGGCTGGTGTTATAGCTGCCCGTAAACGTGACGCGTTGCGCGCTGCCCGCGCTTTCGCCTTGCGCCGGCATCTTGTAGATCTGCGGTGCACCGCCGCGGTCGCTCGTGAAATAGATCCACTGACCGTCAGGAGAGTAGGTCGGCTCGGTGTCGATCGAGCTGCCCTGCGTGAGACGACGCAGGCCGCTGCCGTCCGCGTTGACCGCGAAAATCTGCGTATTGCCTGTGCGCGACAGCGCGACGGCGAGCGTGCGGCCATCCGGCGACCAGGCCGGCGCGCTGTTGTTGCCCTTCTGATCGGATACCACCACGCGACGGCCCGTGGGCAGGTCGTGGATATAGACGATCGGCTTCTTCTTCTCGAACGATACGTAGGCGACCTTGGTGCCGTCAGGCGACCAGGCCGGCGAGATGATCGGCTCGGGGCTCGACAGCGCGATATGCGCGTCCTGGCCGTCCGAATCCGAAATCTGCAACTGGTATTTGTTGCCCGTCTTGATCACGTACGACAGGCGCGTCGCGAACGCGCCGCGGTTGCCCATCAGCTTGGCGTAGATGTAGTCCGCAACCTTATGCGCGCTCATGCGCAGGCCGCTTTCTGGGCTCACCAGCACGAGGCCGCCGAGGCTTTCGCCCTTGACCGTGTCGTACAGCTTGAAGCGCACTTCGTACTGGCCGTTCGGCAGACGGTTCACGCTGCCAGCGACAAATGCGTTGGCGCCCTTGGCCTTCCATGCACCGAGGTCGACGGAGTCGGTCTCGGAGACCGGCGTCGAGCCTGCGTCGATGTTGGTGAATTTGCCGCTGCGCTGCAGGTCCTGACGCACGATTGTGCTGACCTGCTGCGGGGAGTTCGCTTCATTGGCGAAATTCGTCGTTGCGATCGGAAACTGGGTGGATCCGACGCCCGTCACGAGGACGTTGAGTTGTGCGTTGGCGGCGCCGCCGACGGCGATCAGGCACGTTGCCACGAGTGTTCGCAGGCCTAGCTTGGTCATCAAACTCATGCTGTATGGGTTCCTCAAAACGGTTTTACTTAATACTCGAAGACAGCAGACAGACCGGAAAACGGCTATTTCGTTCCCATGCAACGCCGCGCCTGGTGGGGCGCGGCGTTGGCCGTCGACGGACTGTCAAGTTGTCGCCTCAGTCAAGGCCCGGGCCGCACTCGGATGTTCATAGTTGGTGGCGTTTTGCCGTCGATGTCGCGCGGCATCGGGTCGGTACGCTGGACAGCCCGCAGCGCGGCGTCGTCCCATGCCTGGTTGCCGCTGCTGCGCGATACCGTCGCGCTGAGCACCGTGCCGGTCGGCGAGCAGCGCACCGCGATCGTCGTCTCCAGACCGTCCGCGGCGTTTGGCCACGAAATGTTCGGCTGCACCGCACGGCGTACCTTATCGATATAACCCGGCGACGTTGCAGTGCCACCCGAGCCACTTCCAGTGCCATTCTTGCCGAGTCCATCGCTGGACGAGCTCGTGCCACCCGCCATGCCCTGCATCTGCGCAAGCCGCGCGCGACGTTCGTTGTCGAGCTGCTTCTTCGCCTGCGCGGCCGCATCGGCTTGCGCCTTCGCCTTCGCCGCTTTCTCGGCGTCAGCCTTCTTCTGCGCTTCCGCCTGAGCCTGCTTCTGTTGCTGTTCCTGCTGGTCTTTCAGTTGCTGCTGCTTCTGCTGCTCGGCGAGTTGCTGTTGCCTGAGCTTCTCGGCCTGCTGCTGTTCCTGTTGCTGCTTGAGCTTCGCGGCCTTCTGCGCGGCGAGCTGGGCCGCCTGGTCGGCCGCCAGCTGCTGCTGACGCTTCGCTTCCGCTTCCTGCTGCTTCAGTTTCTGCTGTCGCTGCTCTTCGGCCAGTTGCGCCGCTCGAGCCGCTTCCTGCTGCTGGCGCTTCTTTTCCTGCAGCGCGATGTCGGCCTGCTCGTCGCGCACCGGCGGGGCAGGGGCGACCGGCGCGGGCGGGGTGACGACGGGATGCGGGATCGCCGAATCCGGCACCTCGGTCCACAGTTCCGCTTCCTCGCCCTCGGGCGTGCTGTTCTGCCACTGGATGCCGTGATACAGGAAGAATCCGAGCAGCGCATGCATCACCAGCGCGAACAGAAAAGCTCGCCCGGTGCCGCGTTCACGCGGTGGCTGAAGCGGATATTCGGAGTTCTTGCGGATCATTGCGATTTGACGAGCAATCCAACGCGCTTGACGCCCTGAGCCTTCAGCTGGGACATCACGTTCATCACGGCTTCGTACTTCACGGTTTTGTCAGCGGCGATCACGACGGGCTGATCGGGATGCGATTGTGCCCGATCGGCGATGAAACCGTTGAGGCCAGCCTTCGTCATGTCTTCCTGCTGCTGCGTGCCGGAGTCGTCCTTGTACTTGACGCTCATGTTGCCGTCGGCGCGGATGTTGACGATCACGGGCGGCGTCTGCTGCTGGGGCGCGGCGCCGCCGACGGTCGGCAGATTGACGATCGACGGCGCGACGAGCGGCGCCGTGACCATAAAGATCACGAGCAGCACGAGCATCACGTCGATGTACGGCACGACGTTGATGTCGGACATCGCGCGCCGCTGACGCGAGCCGCGCATGCTGGAGGGGCGGGAGCCTGCCATCGTGGCCTCCTTACTGTGCCTGGCGCTGCAGGATGTTCGAGAACTCTTCGATGAAGGTTTCGAAACGGATCGCCAGACGGTCGATGTCGTGCGCGTAGCGGTTGTAGGCGACCACGGCCGGAATCGCGGCGAACAGGCCGATCGCGGTGGCGGTCAGCGCCTCGGCGATGCCCGGCGCGACGTTCGCGAGCGTGGCCTGCTGCACGTTGGCGAGGCCGCGGAACGCATTCATGATCCCCCACACCGTACCGAACAGACCGATATACGGACTGACCGAACCGACCGACGCGAGGAACGCGAGGTTCGCTTCGAGCACGTCCATTTCGCGCTGGAACGATGCGCGCATCGCGCGCCGGGCGCCGTCGAGGATCGCGCCCGAATCGTTCAGGCGTTTCTCTTTGCCTTTCAGGAATTCACGCATGCCGGACTCGAAGATCCGCTCGAGCGCGCCGATCCTGTGGCGGTTGTTCGCGGCGCTCTGATACAGCGCCTGCAGGTCGCCGCCCGACCAAAAATCACGCTCGAAGCGTTCAGTTTGCGCGCGCGCCCGGCGAATCGCAAACCACTTACGGAAGATGAAAGTCCAGGAGAGTAACGACAGCAACAGCAGCAGAGCCATGACGGCCTGGGCCAGCAGGCTCGCGTTGAGTACGAGTGAAACGATCGACAGATCTTGTGTAGTGTTCATAAAGGTTCGTTTTAACGTCCCGGGAAGCGGGCGTCCGGCTGCAAGGCCGCTTCAAGCTTGCCGTGAACAAAACGGAAGCTTCGGCGATATAGAAGCCGAACCATGCTTTGTGTTGCCTGACCGGTATGAGTTCACTGGCCCCGTAACAACGAGGCGCAGGCATCGTCCGTTGACATGTCGCCGCTGTTCAGTCCCCGTTCTGGCTCACGCCCGGCCCGCGCCGCAGCGCGGCGAGAACTGAAGCCGGGATGGCGGCCGGTCGCAGCGTCGCGCGGTCCACACAGCCAACCCGGACCGAACCGGTGGCGAGCAACGTGCCTTCGCGCCAAGCTTCCTGCACGAAGTCTACCGAAGCTCGGCCAAGACGCTCGATTCGGCTGACAATTTTCACGATGTCGTCGAGCCGGGCCGGAGCCCGGTAGTCGACCGCGGTACTGCGCACGATGAAAATCGCGTCGTCTTCTTCCGCGAGCCGATGTTGGTCGACACCGCACGCGCGCAGCCATTCGGTACGCGCGCGTTCGAAAAATTTCAGGTAATTGGCGTAAAACACGATGCCGCCGGCGTCGGTGTCTTCGTAGTACACGCGGATGGGCCACGTGTAGCCGATTTCCGTGCCGGGCTGGCTGGTCGACATATTCATGCGGCGCATTCTACCGGAACGCACACCACGGGGTCTGTTTCAAAGTGTGCGGCCCGTGGGACGGGCTTCGGCGGTGATCGTGGCCGGCTTTGCCGGCCGCGCCGGGAATGCGAGGAGCAGGATGTCGGGCGTCGTGCGAACGAGCCGTGAATGGTTGCGGCGGGGCGAATTGCCACACCAGCGGACGTCCCCGCCCGCCCTTGAACTCAGCCGCGGTGCACGGTCAGACCGCCGAACGATTGCGCGACCGGCATCAGTTCGATCGTGTTGATGTTGACGTGGGCCGGGCGCGTGGCGATCCAGTAGATCGAATCCGCGATGTCTTCGGCGGTCAGCGGCTGCACGTTTTCGTAGACCTTGGCGGCCTTGTCGTCGTCGCCGCGATAGCGCACGTTCGAGAATTCGGTGCCGCCGCACAGACCCGGCTCGATGTCGGTCACGCGCAGCGCGGTGCCGGCGAGGTCGGCGCGCAGGTTCAGGCTGAACTGGCGCACGAACGCCTTGGTCGCGCCGTACACGTTGCCGCCCGCGTACGGCCAGCGGCCGGCCACCGAGCCCAGATTGAAGACATGACCGCGATTGCGCTCGACCATGCCGGGCAACAGCGCATGCGTGACCTGCACGAGGCCCGTGCAATTGGTTTCGATCATGGTGTTCCATTCGTCGAGGCTCGCCTTGTGAGCCGGCTCGGTGCCGAGCGCGAGGCCGGCGTTGTTGACGAGCACGTCGATTGCGGCGAACTCGGCCGGCAGCGCGGCCGGTACCGCTTCGACGGCGGCGCGGTCGCGCACGTCGAGCTCATACGGCAGCAGTGCGTCGCCGAGTTCGTCGGCGAGTTCGTGCAGGCGGTCCTTACGGCGGGCAGTGGCGACGACGCGATGGCCGCCCTTGACGAATGCGCGGGCGATGGCGGCGCCAAAGCCGGCCGACGCTCCAGTGACAAACACGATCATTGCAGTTCCCTGGTCGGTAAGAGACAAAGGCCCCAAGCCTACTTCCAATGCGGCGCTGCGGCAAGGATGTACGAGCCGGATTGGCGCCTGTCGCGGTGGCGCGCAGCGGGTCCGCGGCGCGGGCGGCACGCTTTCGTCAGATGGTTGCATGGCGGGCGCGCCAGCATGGCCGGATGCCCCGCCAGCGGCCGCCGGAGCGCCCGCAAGCCGGTTGCCTATTCGGGCCTCTTCCAATACACTAACGCGCTCGACCCTGCGTGACTGGCGATAGAACCGAGTCGTCCGACTCAGCCGATTCAACCAATCGGGTTCAAGGTGGAACAACCCACCGTGAAGCGCGGGGTGCCGTTTTGCCGTTCGCCTGGGCAGCCGTGAACCGCGCGCATGAATCTGCGCTGACGGTGGCTGGCCTGCCTCGCGCGTGCGGCGACTCTCCACTCGCCACGTCACGGCAGACCTCACCACCCGCAGCGCTGCGTACTCCGCTGTGTACCCTCTACGCAGGATTCGGCGCACGATCCGGTCAACCTGAAAACACTCAACGGAACCCGTATGTTTGACAGAGCCCAAAGCACCATCGCCAACGTCGATCCTGAACTCTGGAAAGT
Organism: Burkholderia sp. H160; assembly: GCA_000173575.1. Classification (GTDB taxonomy): domain Bacteria; phylum Pseudomonadota; class Gammaproteobacteria; order Burkholderiales; family Burkholderiaceae; genus Paraburkholderia. The sequence continues at coordinate 20,889 of ABYL01000032.1, forward strand.
CATCGAGCAGGAAAACCGCCGTCAGGAAGAGCACATCGAACTGATCGCGTCGGAAAACTACACGAGCCCGGCCGTGATGGCCGCACAGGGCTCGCAACTCACGAACAAGTACGCCGAAGGGTATCCGGGCAAGCGCTACTACGGCGGCTGCGAATACGTCGACGTCGCCGAGCAGCTGGCGATCGATCGCGTGAAGCAGCTGTTCGGCGCCGAAGCCGCGAACGTGCAGCCGAACTCGGGCTCGCAGGCGAACCAGGGTGTGTTCTTCGCGATGCTCAAGCCGGGTGACACGATCATGGGCATGAGCCTCGCGCACGGCGGGCACCTCACGCACGGCTCGCCGGTCAACATGTCGGGCAAGTGGTTCAACGTGGTCAGCTACGGCCTGAACGAAGCCGAAGACATCGACTACGACGCCGCTGAAAAGCTCGCGCAAGAACACAAGCCGAAGCTGATCGTGGCGGGCGCATCCGCATTCGCGCTGCGCATCGATTTCGAACGCATGTCGCAGATCGCGAAGTCGGTTGGCGCCTACTTCATGGTCGACATGGCGCACTACGCCGGTCTGATTGCCGCGGGCGTCTATCCGAACCCGGTGCCGCACGCCGATTTCGTCACCACCACCACGCACAAGAGCCTGCGCGGCCCGCGCGGCGGCGTGATCCTGATGAAGGCCGAGTTCGAGAAGCAGATCAACTCGGCAATTTTCCCGGGCATCCAGGGCGGTCCGCTGATGCACGTGATCGCCGCGAAGGCCGTCGCGTTCAAGGAAGCACAGTCGCCGGAATTCAAGGCGTATCAGCAGCAGGTCGTCGAGAACGCCCGCGTGCTCGCTGAAACGCTGGTCAAGCGCGGTCTGCGCATCGTGTCGGGCCGTACGGAAAGCCACGTGATGCTGGTCGACCTGCGTGCGAAGAAGATTACCGGCAAGGCTGCGGAAGCGGCACTCGGCGCGGCGCACATCACGGTCAACAAGAACGCGATCCCGAACGATCCGGAAAAGCCGTTCGTGACCTCGGGTATCCGCGTGGGTTCGCCGGCCATGACGACGCGCGGCTTTGGCGTGAAGGAAGCCGAGCAGGTCGGCAACCTGATCGCCGACGTGCTGGACAACCCGGAAGATGCCGCGACGATCGAGCGCGTGCGCGCGCAGGTCGCCGAGCTGACCAAGCGCTTCCCGGTTTACGGCTAAGCCATGCATTGCCCCTTCTGCCGCCACGCCGATACGCAGGTCGTCGACTCGCGCGTATCCGAAGACGGCGCGACGATTCGCCGGCGCCGCCGCTGCCCGGCCTGCGACAAGCGTTTCACGACGTATGAGCGGGTCGAGCTGGCGTTGCCGTCGGTCGTCAAGAAGGATGGCACGCGCACGGAGTTCGATCGCCGCAAGATCGTTGCGAGCATGCAACTGGCGCTGCGCAAGCGGCCGGTTGCGGTGGACGCGATCGAGGCGGCAGTCGCCCGCATCGAGTATCAGTTGCTCGGCAGCGGCGAGCGCGAGGTGCGGAGCGAGCGCCTCGGTGAACTCGTGATGAACGAGTTGCGCGCGCTCGACACGATCGCCTACGTCCGTTTCGCTTCCGTGTACCGGCGTTTCGAAGACGTCTCCGAATTCGAGGACGTGATCGAGGAATTCCGCCGCGCCTCTTCCCCGCCCAAGCCTTCCCGCAAGCGCTGAGCGCGCGCATGCCGCGTGTTGCGCGCGAGCATTCGCCCATCCTTTCCTCCCGCGCATTTCGCGCTGTTTTTCACGCATCGCTTCTCCCGCCTCCGTGATGAATCGTCACGTGCATTGTTGCGTGCGCTAGCGTCTGAATGCCACCTGGCCATTCGGACGATGGTCGGAACGCCCGCAAATCGCTAGATTGACTGCATCCGTTCGAAACGATCAGGTATGCAGATGAAATGCAATGGGATTCTCCGGCCGTCGCGCGCCGGTTTCACGCTCGTCGAAACGCTGGCGGTGGTAGCGCTCGTGATGCTGATTGCAGTGATGGCGGTGCCATCATTTGCAGCATGGCATATGCGCGATCAGGTCGACGCGCGCTCGAAGACGCTGCTATCGACGTTCGCCTACGCGCGCAGCGAGGCGATACGGCGCGGCACGCGCATCACGGTGTGTCGCATCGATGCGGCGCGCGTCTGTCTTGCGTCCGGCCAACCCTGCGCTGACGGCATCGCCGACTGGGCCTGCGGCTGGGCCGTGTTCGCCGAGCGCGGCGGCAAGCCGTCGCTGTTGCGCGCGCAGCCGGCGCTCGCGGCGGTCAGCATCACCGGCGTGCAGACGGATATGACGTTCACGCCGCCGGCTGGGCAACTGATCGGCGCGTTTCGAAGCTTCGATATCGCGCCGCGAAGTCCATCGAAATCGATGCAAGGGAACCCGTGGCGGCGCTGCATCAGTATCGCGGCAGGTGGTCGCGCGCGGATCTCGGAAGGCGCGTGCGGAGCGACATCATGAGGCGGCCCACGCTCAATGCCGGTTTGCGCGCGCGGGCATCGGCCTGCGGCGGCAGTTCGCTGATCGAGGTGATGCTGGCGGTCGCCTTGATTGCGATAACCACTCTGGGCTTGATCGCGGCTCAGGTGTGGACCGCCCGCCAAGCCCATGCAATGACGCTGCGCGAGAACGCCGCGTGGCTAGCCGACTCGATCGCAGAAGCGGCGGGCACGTCTTCCATGGGAGATGCCGCATTCAATCAATGGAGCGCGCGGGCGAGCGTCCTGCTGCCACACGGCGAGGCGACGATTAGCGAGAGCGGTGCGGTCGCGACGGCTCGCGTCACGTGGGCGTCCGTGCAGGACCGGCCAGCCGCGGGCCACGTGATCGATAAACCGGAGCCTTGCGGCGGCATCGATGCGCCCGCCGGATCGTCGTGTGTTGCGTTGGCCTTCGCGAAATGAGGCGGCCGCATCGCGCACGCGGCCATACGCTGATCGAATTCGTGATCGCGATGGCGCTTGGGCTGATCGTGACCGCGGGCGCCGTCTCCCTCTACACGTCGCAACGCAACGCGTTCGTGCAGGCGAGCAACGCGACACGAATTCGCGAAGCCGGGTTGACCGCGCTGATGCTGATCGGCCAGCAATTGCAGATGGCCGGCTTCGTCCCTGCCGATGTCGTCGGCTACAACGCGGCGCCTGCGTTGTTCGGCTGCTCGGGCGGTCGTCCGACCGGCGCCGACGACGGCCTCGCTTGCACCACGTTGAGCACCGGCTCGGATGGTGTCGCGATCCGTTACGTCGCAGACCTCGTATCGACGTGGCCATCGTCGAGCGGGCAGATCACCGACTGCGTCGGGCAGGCCGTCAAAAGCGCTGACGCGGCGCTGGGCGATCAGGGCGCGCCGGTCGTCAATCGCTACTTCGCTAATGTCAGCGGCTCGACCGGCGAGCCGGAGCTTTACTGCGTGGGCAGCGGCAATGCCGGGTCCGCGCAGCCGCTGGTGGAAGGCGTCGAGCGCGTGCGGCTGCGCTACTGGCTGGCCGGCGCGGCGGATGCGGTGAATGCATCGGCGGTGCTGGCGGATCAATGGGCGAATGTCGTGGCGGTCGATGTCTGCGTACTGGTGCGCGGCGCGCCGCAAGGGCAGCGCTCGAAGTACGTCGATTGCGATGGCGTGAGCACGCTCGGCACCGACTTGCGGCCCCGGCGGGCGTTTTCGCGCCGCGTCGCACTGCGCAATCGCGCGGAGGTGTCGGCGTGATGAACCGTGACACAGCAACGTTGCGCGGCAAGCCGAAATACTTAGGTAGGCGAAATTGTCGAACCCATGCCCGACGTGGGCATCAACGCGGTGTCGTGCTAGCCATCGTGCTGTTGATCTCGGCCATGATGCTCGCCACGTCCGCGATCTGGTTCGAGACGTCGCTTGCGGCGGCTCGCGCGGCGACCAATGTGCACGACTATCTGCAGGCTTTCCATGCGGCGGATTCGGCGCTGACCTTGTGCGAGCGCAACGTGCTGTCGACAAGTGGCGACGCGCCCGCAGCGCCGCTCCCCTCCGGCGAGCCGGCCCAATGGAAGCTTGAGGCCGCGTTCGATGCAGGCGCCGTCACGCCTGTCGCGCAGTGGCCGGGATCAGCGCGCGCGCCGCAATGCCTGATCGAGCCGTGGCGTCTCGCGAATCGACCCAGCGCCAGCGCTTACCTGTTGACCGCCCGCGGCTTCGGCCACAGCAGCGAGTCGCAGGTCTGGTTGCAGATACACCTGGTGATCGAGGCCGGCGCGATCGAACGTCATTGGCGGCGCGTTGCCGCGCGACCATTCTGAGGAACACACCGACTGGAGATGTATGAGAAGGCCGAACACATCCGCATTCACGCTGCTCGAACTCGTGATCGCGCTTGCGATTGCCGCCACGCTCGCTGCGTTTGCGATCCCTTCGTACCGCAGTCACATTGCGCGCACGCATCGCATCGATGCGGCGTCGGCGCTATATCGGGCTGCGCAATTCGTCGAGGGCGCGGCAAGCGATGGCGTGCTGGCCTTGCCTCCTGGACTCGACCAGGCACCGCAGTTCGGCACGCCGGTGTACCACGTGCGCATGCTGCCCGCGGACGAGACGAACGGCGGCTATTCGATCGAAGCGACGCCCGCCGAAGCGGGACCGATGCGCGAAGACCCGTGCGGCACGTTCATGCTCGATGCGACAGGTCAGCGAGGCAACAGAAACGACGTGGCCGGATCGATGCCCACAAGCAGTGAATGCTGGAACACGAGCTAGCGGATCGTTGAAATCCACTCGAAGGCGGCGAACGCCTCACTCGTCGCTTCGTATCGACTCGGCCTGCGCGGCCGCCGACTGCGCCGTAGCGGAAGCCGCCGAAGCCGCCGCCGAGTCATTCTTTATCTGCTGCCAGATCCGGAACGCTTCCCACACGCCGAGCGCAATGCTGCCCCACTTGAGCGCGGGCTTCGCGCCTGCAACGACCGTTGCGCGCAGCGGTTTGGCGAGCAACAGCGAAGCGATCGAGCTGATGAACGGATACTGCTTGAGCAATGCGCCGATGGTGCCCGCGTTGAGCACGCTCGCCTTCGAGCCTTTGCCGACGCGCAGGCCGCCGAAGCCGGGGATAACGAACTTGAGCCAGCTGAAACGCGTGACGGCCTGGCGAAATTCGTAGGTGGCCTGTGCAAGTTCGACGCGCTCGACGTCCGCGCGCACGAGCAGCAATTCCTTGCGCAGCGCTCGCAGATGCGGCGCGCTCAGATCCTTTGAAGGGCGCTTGTTACGAAAGGCGGTATCGGGACGGGAGGGGCTCATGGCGTGTCGGCGGCAATGGAGGTGAGGCGATGGATCGGATGCGGTCAAACCTGCCCATCAATCGCGGCTGCGAAACGCGTCGCGATCCTTTTCGAACTCGGCGATGGTCGCTTCGAATACCATCGGCGCGTTGCGCAAACTGCTGCGCGCCTTCAGCGCGCAGGCGAGGCCGGCAATCGCGTAGAACGCAGTGATGCCGGCGAGCGCCTGCCATCGGTAGGTGTCCCAGAAGGCAATGGCGACGAGTGCCGTCAACGCGATCAAGGCCATCGACGCGAGCATCATCGCGGCAAGGCCGAGAAACAGCACGCCGAGCAGGCGGTCTTTTTCCTCAGCGAGTTCGATGCCCACCAGTTCGAGCCGCGTCTGCAGGATCGCAAACACGGAACTGAGAATACGGCGCAACGGGCTGTGTTCCGCGCGCTGCGAGTGTGTTTCGGTCGTCATGGCTGTGGGCGTTGCGCGTGAGGGCCTAACCGGCGCGCACGCGCGCCAGCGGAAGGGGGCCGGCGAGGTTTGCGCCGGTCCGCCTATTTCACCGATGCGCCGGACGGGCCTGCTCCGGCGGCCTCACCGGCCTTTACTTGCGATTGATCAGCAGACCGACCAGCACGCCGACGCCGGCAGCGATGCCGATCGACGCCCACGGATGCTCGTGCACATAGTCGTCGGTGGCGCGGGCGGCCTTCTTGCCTTTTTCGACGACCACGACCTGAACGTCGGCTGCCTTTTCCTTCGCCTGCTTCAGGCGCGTCAGCGCGGTTTCGCGCAGTTCCGACGCGCGTTCGCCGGTAGCGCTCGCGGCCTGTTTCAGCAGGTCTTCAGCGTCCGCGAGGACGGTTTTGATATCCGACATCAATCTCTCCTTGTTGACTTCCGACATTGACAGCTCCCTTTGTCTCACGCTACGCGAGAATCGTAACCAAAGAAACGGTTGCTGGCGAGCGCAGTGCCGCTTGCTTGCCGTCGCCGCACGAACCATTCCCGGTAGCGCTCGACGTTAAGAAACCGGTTCGAGGGCACCCTGCTCCAGACCGATATGGGATTGAGTTGATCTGTCCCGCAAAGTTTCCGTCAAATCGGAGAAAATTACAAAAACGCATAAAGTACTGACGCGATGTTGGTTCGCCATGTACCACCGCTACCGTATGCTTTATCGTGACGATCCGTCGCGGACACACCCGCGAACCCATCCGAATACCTAAAGGAGATGCACTATGAGTCTACGTCTTGGCGACATTGCGCCGGATTTCGAACAGGAGTCGAGCATTGGCCGCATCAGGTTTCACGAGTGGCTTGGCAATAGCTGGGGCGTGCTGTTCTCGCATCCCGCCGACTTCACGCCGGTCTGCACGACCGAGTTGGGCCTGACCGCAAAGCTCGCGAGCGAGTTCGAAAAGCGCAACGTGAAGACGATCGCGTTGTCGGTCGATAGCGCGGAGTCGCACAAGGAGTGGATCAAGGACATCAACGAAACGCAAGCCGCCAACGTCGGCTTTCCGATTCTCGCGGACGGCGATCGCAAGGTCTCGCAGCTATACGACATGATTCATCCGAACGCGAACGAGACGTTCACCGTGCGTTCGCTGTTCGTGATCGATCCGAACAGGAAGGTGCGTCTGACCATCACGTATCCGGCGAGCACCGGCCGCAACTTCGACGAAGTGCTGCGCGTGATCGACTCGCTGCAACTGACCGACAGTCACTCGGTCGCGACGCCGGGCAACTGGAAGCAGGGTGATGACGTCGTGATCGTGCCGTCGCTGAAGGACGAGGAAGTCATCAAGCAGAAATTCCCGAAGGGCTACAAGGCGCTGCGTCCGTATCTGCGCCTGACGCCTCAGCCGAACCAGTAAGCGGCGCGGCATCAAACAAAAAGCCGGTTCGTTCGAACCGGCTTTTTGCCATTATCGGTACTGCCACATCGGCATCAGAAGAACGCCTGAATACCCGTCTGCGCCCGTCCAAGGATCAGCGCGTGAACGTCGTGAGTGCCTTCGTAGGTGTTGACGACCTCGAGGTTCACCAGATGGCGGGCGACGCCGAACTCGTCCGAAATGCCGTTGCCGCCGAGCATGTCGCGCGCGAGGCGGGCGATGTCGAGTGCCTTGCCGCACGAATTGCGCTTCATGATCGAGGTGATTTCGACAGCCGCGGTGCCTTCGTCCTTCATGCGGCCGAGGCGCAGCACGCCTTGCAGCCCGAGCGTGATTTCGGTCTGCATGTCGGCGAGTTTCTTCTGGATCAGCTGGTTCGCGGCGAGAGGCCGGCCGAACTGCTTCCGATCGAGCACATACTGACGCGAGATGTGCCAGCACGCTTCAGCCGCGCCGAGCGCGCCCCAGGCGATGCCATAGCGCGCCGAGTTCAGACACGTGAACGGACCGCGCAGGCCGCTCACGCCCGGCATGATGTTCTCTTCCGGCACGAACACTTCGTCGAGCACGATTTCGCCGGTGATCGACGCGCGCAGTCCCACCTTGCCGTGGATCGCCGGCGCCGACAGACCCTTCCAGCCCTTCTCGAGAATGAAGCCGCGGATGTTGTCGTTGCCGTCTTCCTCGAGCTTCGCCCACACGACGAATACGTCCGCGATCGGCGAATTCGTGATCCACATCTTCGAGCCCGACAGCGAGTAGCCGCCGTCGACCTTCTTCGCGCGCGTGACCATGCTGCCCGGATCGGAGCCATGGTTCGGCTCGGTCAGGCCGAAGCAGCCGATCCACTCGCCGCGCGCGAGCCTGGGCAGATATTTGTCCTTCTGTGCGTCGGAGCCGAATTCGTGGATCGGCACCATCACCAGCGACGATTGCACCGACATCATCGAGCGATAGCCGGAGTCGACGCGTTCGACTTCACGCGCGATCAGCCCGTACGCGACATAGTTCAGACCGGGGCCGCCGTACTGTTCGGGAATCGTCGGGCCGAGCAGGCCGAGCTCGCCCATTTCACGAAAGATCTCGATGTCGGTCTTTTCGTGGCGGAACGCCTCCAGCACGCGAGGTTGCAGCTTGTCCTGCGCGTAGGCCGCAGCCGCGTCGCGCACCATGCGTTCGTCTTCGGTGAGCTGCTGATCCAGCAGCAACGGGTCTTCCCAGTGAAACTGCGCGGCTACGGCCATGACGTATCTCCTGATTTTCTCGCTCAGAACGAGCTTGACTCGGGTTCCGCCGTGCGAAACAATGTTTTGCAAACGACGACCGAGTGTACCACCCTATGACGCCCCCATCCACTTTGTCCGCTCCGCTCGACGAACGCAAATTCGTCGTGGCCCTCGCTCGCGGGCTGGACCTGTTGCGCGCGTTCCGGCCGGGCGAAACGATGCTCGGCAACCGCGATTTCGTCGAACGCACGGGATTGCCGAAGGCGACCGTTAACCGGCTCGCCTATACGCTGACCGTGCTCGGCTATCTGCGGCTCGACGAAACACACGGCAAATATGCGCTCGACGCGGGCGTGCTGTCGCTCGGCTTCGCGCTGCTGTCGGGCACCGACACGCTCGAACTCGCACGCCCGCACCTGCGCAGCTTCGCGCGCGAGGTCGGCGCGGCGGTCTCGCTCGGCTGCCGCGACGGGCTCCACATGGTGTATCTGGAGACGATCCGCAGCGAAACCGCGCTGACGCTCGGCCTCGCGTCCGGCTCGAAACTGTCGATGCTGACGAGTTCGATGGGCCGCGCGTATCTCGCCGTGCAGCCGCTGGACGTCCGCACCGCGCTACTCGCAGAACTGAAAAAAGCGGCCGGCAAGGCGGGGCCGATGCTCGTCGCCGAAGCCGAAAAGGAGATCGCCGCGTTCGCGACCGAGGGCTGCTGCTACTCGTTTCGCGCGTGGCACGACGATGTGAATGCGGTCGCGGTGCCGTTCCGCGAGCCGCGTGAACAGCGCTGGCTCGTGCTCAGCTGCAGCGGGCCGGCGTCATCGATGGGAGAGGAGGTGTTTCGCGAGAATGTCGCGCCGCGCCTGAAGGAGCTTGCGCGGCGGTTAGGGGAGACGGGCTGAGGTCATCCCGGGGCGCCGTGGCTCACCGGGCGCGCAACGTGTCACGCCGCCCGGTCGTGATAATGCGCGGTGAACAGCGGCCCCTGCACGAAGCGCACGTCGTACTGCTGTAGCGCCAGGAACTGCGCTTCATCCATCACGCGATTGAAAATCAGCGGCACCCGCAAACGGCTCGCGTAGCCGACGAGCGGCTTCACGGTCGCGTCGCGCAACGCGACGGCCGCATCCATCTTGAGGAAGTCGAGCCGCGCGGTTTCCGACACCGACAGAATCTGCCCCGCGTTCGACAGATTGCCCGCCACCTTGAACCCGTAGTGCTGATAGCTGCGCGACAGATAGCCCAGAAAGGTCTTATGCGCGACCGCCGCGGCCGGCAGCTCGATCACGATGCGCGCCGGACTCAGACCGAACGACGTCAACACGCTCGAAAAATGCAGCCCGTGGTCGTATTTCACGCTCTTCAGCAGCCGCTCGTGCACGCGCAGAAATAGCAGCCCATGCCGCTGCGCGCCGAAGAAGTTGATCGCGTGCAGCGCTCGCGACATGCGGTCTAGCGCCACCAGTTGCTGATCGTCGGCGATCTTGTCGAATGGATCGAACACGTCGAACGGGGGTGTGTCGAGCCGGTGCGTGACCGCCTGAAAGCCCAGTTCGTCGCCGAATCGGTCGACTCCCTCCGCGCCGCATGAAAGCGACTGCGCGAGCGAATGCACGCTGATGTCGAAGATTGGCTCGTAGGCGCTCGTGAGCTCGATGCCGTCGAAGTGCGCGAGCGCGATGCCGGCGTGCGCGCCTTGTCCCATTGCCAGATGCTCGCCGAGAAACGGGTGATGAGCGGCGCGGGCGATCAGATTGGGGATGGTCGGCGAAATCATGAGGGCGAATGAATGGCGACGATGAACGCGCACTTGGGCGCGCGGCAAAGCGACGCAGTGGCCGCATCCGTTGATGGTAGCAGTCCGCGCCGCGTCCAGATTAACAAAATGTTCATAACGTTATGGGCCTCACGCTTATCGGGCGGGGCTGAGCGGCGGGTGGGCGCGATTCGGCACGCGTCATTCCAAGGGTATACGTTAGTTTCACTATTCGTAATTCGTTTTACTATTCGTAAAACTCCATCCCTGGCAGGACGATGCGGCAACGCAGCCGCGCGTCCGAAGCGGAGCTGACCTGACTGCAAAGATCAAGCACTAATCTGGAAAGAACTGAGCAACTCGCGGAGAACCTTGTATGGATACCCCAACACGTACGCCGGCTGACCAACGCCTGCGGCCTGAAATCGAGCCCGGCTACCAGTCGGGCTTCGCCAACGAATTCGCGACTGAGGCTTTGCCGGGCGCGCTGCCGACCGGCCGAAATTCGCCGCAGCGCGCGGCCTATGGTCTGTACGCCGAACAGCTTTCGGGCACCGCGTTCACGGCGCCACGCGGTTACAACCGTCGCTCGTGGCTGTACCGGATTCGCCCGGCGGCCATGCACAAGCCGTTCACGTTGATACCGTCGGAGCGGCTCGTCGCGAACTTCGCCGAGGTGCCGCCGACGCCGCCGAACCAGCTGCGCTGGGACCCGCTGCCGATGCCGACTGCGCCGACCGATTTCATCGACGGCTGGGTCACGATGGCGGGCAACGGCTCGGCCGAAGCGATGAGCGGTTGCGCGATTCATCTGTACGCGGCGAACCGCTCGATGCAGGACCGCTTCTTCTACAGCGCCGACGGCGAACTGCTGATCGTGCCGCAACAAGGTCGCTTGCAGATCGCGACCGAAATGGGCCGCGTCGATATCGAACCGTTCGAAATCGCGGTGATCCCGCGCGGCGTGCGCTTCGCGGTGAGCCTGCCGGACGGCAGCGCGCGCGGCTATATCTGCGAGAACTTCGGCGCGCTGCTGCGTCTTCCTGACCTGGGGCCGATCGGCTCCAACGGTCTCGCGAATCCGCGCGATTTCCTGTGCCCGCATGCCGCGTACGAAGACCGCGAAGGCGCGTTCGAACTCGTCGCGAAGATGAACGGCAATCTGTGGCGCGCGGACATCGCCCATTCACCGTTCGATGTCGTGGCCTGGCACGGCAACTACGCGCCGTACAAGTACGACCTGCGCCGCTTCAACACGATCGGCTCGGTCAGCTTCGACCATCCGGATCCGTCGATCTTCCTCGTGCTGCAATCGCAAAGCGACACACCGGGCGTCGATACGATCGACTTCGTGATCTTCCCGCCGCGCTGGCTCGCCGCCGAAGATACGTTCCGCCCGCCCTGGTTTCATCGCAACGTCGCGAGCGAGTTCATGGGGCTCGTGCATGGCGTCTACGACGCCAAGGCCGAGGGCTTCGTGCCCGGCGGCGCGAGCCTGCACAACTGCATGACGGGCCACGGCCCGGACGCAGACACGTTCGAGAAGGCGTCGCAGATCGATACCTCGGTGCCGAAAAAGGTCGACGACACGATGGCCTTCATGTTCGAGACGCGCACGCTGATCAAGCCGACCCGCTTCGCGCTCGAAACCGCGCAACTGCAGGCGCATTACTACGAGTGCTGGCAAGGACTCAAGAAACACTTCAATCCGGAGCAACGATGAACGCGGTAAACGATCTCCAGGCGACGCTCGATCCGTCGCGCAAGAGCTGGATCGAGTCGGCCAACGACCCGGCCAGCGACTTCCCGATCCAGAACCTGCCGTTCGGCATTTTCAGCGACCGTGGCAACGACGCGCGGCGCGTGGGCGTCGCGATCGGCGATCAGATCGTCGATCTCGCCGCATTGCAGGCAGCGGGTCTGCTGAGCGCGCCCGCGCAGAACGTGTTCGCACGCGATGCCCTCAACGATTTCATCGCGCTCGGCCGCGATGCGTGGCGCAGCGTGCGTATCCAGCTGAGCCAACTGCTCGCGCGCGACACCGCGACGCTGCGCGACGATGCCGCGTTGCGCGCGAAGTCGCTGGTGAGTCAGGCCGATGCGCGTCTGCATCTGCCGGTGCAGATTCCTGGCTACACGGATTTCTATTCGTCGAAGGAACACGCGACCAATGTCGGTGCGATGTTTCGCGATCCGAAGAATGCGCTGCTGCCGAACTGGTCGGAGATGCCGATCGGCTACAACGGACGCGCGTCGTCGGTGGTGGTAAGCGGCACGCCGGTGCGTCGTCCCAACGGTCAGCTTAAGCTGCCGGATCAGGAGCGTCCGGTGTTCGGCGCGTGCCGCAAGCTCGATATCGAACTGGAGACGGGTTTCATTATCGGCAGCGGCAATGCGCTGGGCGAGCCGATCGCGTGCGAGGAGGCGGAGGCGCACATCTTCGGCATGGTGCTGTTGAACGACTGGAGCGCACGCGACATTCAGCAATGGGAATACGTGCCGCTCGGCCCGTTCAACGCGAAGACCTTCGCGACGACGATCTCGCCGTGGGTCGTCACGCTCGATGCGCTCGAACCGTTCCGCGTCGCGCAGCCGGGGCAGGAGCCGCAGCCACTCGCGTATCTGCGGCATCGAGGCGAGCACGCGTTCGACATCCACCTCGAAGTGACGTTGCGTGCTCAGCACGCGCAGCAAGCGAGCACGATCGCGCGGACCAATTTCAAATACATGTACTGGACGATGGCGCAGCAACTCGCGCATCACACGGTGGCGGGCTGCAATACGCGGGTGGGCGACCTGATGGGCTCGGGGACGATCAGCGGGCCGACCGAGGATTCATACGGCAGCCTGCTCGAGCTGACGTGGAACGGCAACAAGCCGCTGGAGTTGAAGGAGGGCGGCACGCGCACGTTTATCGAGGACGGCGATGAGTTGACGCTCGTCGGCTGGTGCCAGGGTGATGGGTATCGCGTCGGATTCGGCGCGTGCGCCGGGGAGATCTTGCCGGCGCGCAACTGAGCGCGAAGCAGTCACGAGGAGCGAGGGCCGGCGCAGCACGCCGGCCCTCGTCATTTGTGCGAGACCTCGGGCGCGCAGGGTCGCAATGGCCCGCCGCGCTGTCCGCTCACCCGCCCAACAACCCAAACACCGCCACCCCATTCGTCGTGCCGACATACACCTTGCCGTTGGCGATCAATGGCGTGATGAACTTGTTGCCCGTGCCGAACTGATCGCGCGTGCCCATCTGGTTGCTGTTGTACAGCTCGGCGAGCGTGACCGGGTCGAACGCATGCAGTGCCGCGACGGTGCCGTTTTCGGCGGCCCACACGATGCCGTTCGTGGCGCCGTTCGCCGAGACGCTCGGCGTCGTGCCGGGATAGGCGAACGTCATCGCGCTTTGCGCCGTCGGTGTGGTCGACAGCTTCGCATTGGTCACGGTGAACGCCTTCAGATGATCGCCGACCGAGCCGAAATACACGCGCCCGTTGAAATACGCGGGCATGCCGAACACGCCGCCGGCCAGCTGCGCGGGAAGCTCCTGATAGATGTTGTCGGCCGTCGCGTTGAACTTGCCCATTGAGTCGCGATTGGCCACGTAGATGGTGCTGTCCTTGCCCGCGCCGACTGTCAGATGTTGCCCGACCCCGTTCGCGTCGGTCAGGTCCGGCAGCACGAGTGCGCCGCCGGAGCCGAGGTCGATGTCGCCGTTGGACTCCTGCACAGTGTTCGTCATCGCAAAGTAGTCCGCCACCGACAGGCCACCCGATGTACCGAGCTTCAGGAACGCATTGCCGAAGTCATTGCTGGCCGGAAAGCCGCTCGCGGTGAGCGTGGTGTCGAAGGTGCCGTTGGCATCGAGCAGATAGATCGACGAGCCGTCCGACGCCGGGCCCGCGCCGCTCATCCAGATCGAGCCGCCGATGCCGTTAGGCGTCACGTTGAGCACGGTGCTCTGCTGCAACGTGTCGGCGCTGTAGCCCATGATCCAGCCGGTATAGCCGCCATCGTCGCAATGCGAGGTCCACGTCGTGTAGACCGTGTTGCCGAGCTGCAGCAGCCCCGCGCGCTCCGCATACAACGACGGTGTGAACGGCACGACGCCGTTCGTATTGCCCGCGCCTGTGCCCGGGTAAGAGGCGGCGATTTCGGTGGGACCGTTCAGCAGCTCGGCGCCGGTCGCGAGGTCGAGCGCGTGAATGCGCTGATGATAGAGGCGGGCAGCGTCCTTCGACATCGCGACGACGTAGATCGTGCCGTGCGCCCCGCGCGAACGGTCGATCACCGGTGTCGACGTGATGCCGATTTCGTTCACGATCTGGCCGCAGCCGAGGCTGTCGCTCGGGGTTTCTCCGGCGCTGAGCGTGCTCACCCGCCACAGCGTCGCGCCGGTGTCGGCATCGAATGCGAACACGCTGTCGTTCTCCGTCGCGACGTACAGCACGTTATGCGTGCCGCCTGCGATCGCCAGGGAACCGACGAATAGCGGCTGCGCGTCGACCTTGCCGTCGACGGCAAGGAAGCCGACCTTGCCGAACGTCGATGCCGTCACGTTGGCGGGCGTCAGCCTGGTTTCGCTGAGGTTCTGGCCAGTGCGCGCGACATCGTCGTGGTAGGTGAGCACGTCCTGCACGGCCGCCATGGATGTGCCCGAGCCGCTGCCCGATGAACCGGTGCTGCCGGTGCTGCCGGTGCTGCCGGTGCTGCCGCTGCTGCCGCCGGCGCTCCCGCTCGTCGGGGCGCTGTTGTTTCCACCTCCGCCGCCTCCGCAGTTCGCAGCGGCGATTGCGGCTACGGCAACCGCCGCGCCCGACAGGCAGACACGGCGCAACGTGCGCAGAGATACCATGGCGGTCTCCCGTTGCTTGCGGCGGCGCCACAAAATATGGGCCGTTTACCGAGTGCCCGCGCAACGTGGGTTGAAGATTATCACCCTGCGTAAAGATCGCAAAAGGCCAACGGCTAGCGCCTGATCGTCAACTCGCCGCCTGCAGCGAGATCCGCCGACGCTCCCACCACACCGCGGTCAGAAACGCGAGCGGATCGCGGGCATCTTTGCCGTGAGATCTGCTCGATTCCGTGTGCGATCTTTACTCGACAGTCGCGGATCTGCTGCCTCGCGGCGGTATCGTCAGGCCGTGCAGACGGACCTGCGTGAGGCGGTTGTCGTCAGCGACGCCGATCGCGAGCGCTGGTGCAATACCGTACCAATGAGACACGGGGCCCCACGACAGGTAAAGGGTGCCGTGACTAGGCTCGTATAAGACCACCGGCGATCCGATGTCCTCCGCATGTCCGTGCTCGTCGAATTCTGTCTCGATGTGCGGAGTGCCATCGGTCGGGGCCGCGAGTGGTTCAGACGTGCGCACGGTCCATCGCTCGGGATTCGTGTAAAAGTCCAACCCGGCCAACCGGCGATGCCGATCGAGAAGCATCGACAACGTGCCCGCCGTCAGAACATATGAGGGCGCGCCAATGCCGAAGCGAGCGTCCAGCGAGTCGCTGAGACTGTTTTGCGGTTCCGGCGGCGAAGGCGAATAGTTGACCTCGCAGAACACAGTGGAGCTTTCTTCATCCCACCGAACCGTGGCGGAAACGCCGGTGGCAGGAGTAGTCGTGTAGACGGTGGGATGCTTCATCGAAGAGGTCCTCAGCGCTGCTTGTTGTTCCAGGAGCACACCGCGCGTCGTCAAACGGCCCGGCAAGCTCACCCCGCCACCGCCACCCGCCGTTCAATCGACACCGACCACAACGTCAGCAGCAGCGCACCAAGCGCGGTCACGACGCCGACCCACGGCAGCGTCGTCAGCGGCGCGCCCGCGCCGATCGCCATGCCGCCGAGCCACGCGCCGGTCGCGTTGCCGAGGTTGAACGCCCCTTGATTCAGCGTCGACGCAAGATTCGGCGCGTGGCTCGCGCGATCGACGATCAGCATCTGCAGCGGCGGCACGATCGCGAACGCGAGCACGCCCCACACGAACACGGTCAGCATCGCCGGAATGCGTGCGTGCATCGTGCCCGCGAACACGCACAGGATCACGACGATCGCCAGCAGGAACGCGAGCAGCGACGGCATCAGCCGCCAGTCCGCGAGCTTGCCGCCGAGCGTGCTGCCCACCGTCAGGCCGAGGCCGAACAGCAGCAGCACCAGCGTGACCGCGTGCGGCGTGAAGCCGGTCACGTCCTCGAGAATCGGGGTGATATAGGTGAAGGTCGAAAACAGGCTCGCCGACGCGAGCACGCTGATGCCGAGCACCATCAGCACCTGCGGGTTCTTCAGCACGCTGAATTCGCGCACGAGGCTCGCCTTGTGCATCTCGATCTTCGCGGGCAGGCACACCGCGAGCGCGGCCGCCGCCAGCACGCCGATGCCGGTCACGGCCCAGAATGTAGCGCGCCAGCCAACCGCCTGGCCGAGCGCGGTGCCGAGCGGCACGCCGAGCACATTGGCGAGCGTGAGGCCGGTAAACATCAGCGCAATTGCCTGCGCGCGGCGATTCGGCGCGACGAGTCCCGCCGCGACCACCGAACCGATGCCGAAGAACGCGCCGTGGCAGAACGCGGTGACGATGCGCGCGGCCATCAGCACCGCGTAGCCCGGCGCGATCGCGCACAGCAGATTGCCGACGATGAACACGCCGATCAGGCTCATCAGCGCCTTCTTGCGCGGCATGTTGGCGACCGCGATCGCAACGATCGGCGCGCCGATCGTGACGCCGAGCGCATACGCGGACACCAGCATGCCGGCCGCCGGAATCGACACGGACAGATCCCGCGCGACGTCGGGCAACAGCCCCATGATGACGAACTCGGTGGTACCGATTCCAAACGCGGCAACGGCAAGGGCAAGCAGAGGCAATGGCATGGCAAGGATAGGGGGTAACGCGTGAAGCGGCGCGAACAACTGGCGCCGGGCGGGCGTTCCCGAAGGCGGGAACGTTGTCGCCGGATAGGGGCAAAACAGTAGGGGATTCTACCTAAGTCGAATCTGGCTTGCAGACTGTCAGGACAGCCGTTGTTTTTTGTGGAAAGCGGCGGGGCGGCGGCAGAGCAGCCAGTCGGCGTTCAGCACCGCGCGAGGTTGCGCCCGAGGGCCGCGCAGCCTGCATCCGTCAGCGCTTCGACTACCGCGCTGCGCTCGTCGGGCTTGAAGTCGGCGATCCAGATCACGCGGCAACGTGCGGGCGTGTCGGCCACAACCTGCAGCGTCGCGTGATGATGCTCGAAGCGTCCGCCGCCCACCGAGTAGGCGAGCCGCATGTGCGCATCGTCGACGGCGATCACGCGTTCCTCGACCACGGTGCCGTCGGCGAACGTGACCCAGCGCAGGTCGCCTTCCATGCGCGCCGCGATCAGGACGCCCGCAAACACGCGGGCCACGTCGGCGGGATCGCGCAGTGCTGCCCATGCATTGGCCGCGGCGGTTTCCACGGCGATTTCCCGGTAGATCGTAGCCATCGCAGTTCCTCTTTTTCGCTTCGGGTAACCGTGCAACGTGCGTTTGCAGGTACCTCAAGCATTGAACGTTTCACCATGCCGGCCCGCGCCGGACGCAAAGCGCGCCGCGCCCGCCATGCCCTCGGCGAGAACGGCCGCATAGCCGCCTGAGCCTTCACGCCGCAACGCTTCGGCGAGATCGTCGAGCGTGCTGTTCTCGAGCGCGGAGCGGCGATCGGCGAGCAGCGCCGCCTGCGGAAACGCGGCGAGCTCTGCGGCCAGTTGCTCGGCGGCCGCACGTGCTTGGCCCTTCGGCACCACGCGGTTGGCGAGTCCGAACGCGAGCGCCTCGCCCGCATCGACCGCGCGGCCGGTCAGGATCAGATCGAGCGCGCGCGACAACCCGATCAAACGCGGCAGCCGGATCGTGCCGCCGTCGATCAGCGGAATGCCGACGCGTCGGCAGAACACGCCGAGCACCGCGTCTTCCTCGACGACGCGCAAATCGCACATGGCGGCAAGCTCCAATCCTCCCGCGACCGCGTAGCCGGCGATCGCGGCGATCACCGGCTTGCTGAAACGCATTCGCGTCGGTCCCATCGGACCGGGGCCGCTGCCGTCCTCATGCAGTTCGTTGCGGCGCGTGTCGTCGGCGAGCGCGCTCAGGTCCGCGCCCGCGCAAAACGTGCCGCCCGCGCCGAACAGCACAGCGGCGCGCCACGCGGGCTCGGCCTCGAAGCGCTTGAACGCGGCGCTCAACGCATCGGCCACCTGACGATCGACCGCGTTGCGCCGCGCGGGCCGTTCGAGAACGATCGTCGCGACCCCTATGTCGTCATTCGCCTCGATGCGCACGTCGTGATTGAAATATTCGTTGGCTATCATCGTTAAGTACCTTAAGGGAACCTGAAGCGAAGGTCGGCAATGGGCCGGTAGTCCGGCAATGTTGCGGCGCGCTCATGCAGCGCAATTAATCCGATGGGATGCCATGTTTCTGTCACATCCGGCTCGTAGCGTTAGCGCTCTTTTAATGCGCTGGTGTCCTCTCGCCAGCTTGCCGAGCCTGCCTTTGTCCTTGCCTTTGCCCAATTCATCACCGGCTTCCGAGCCGGTCTGCCCCGAAACGGTCTGGATCGTGCCGTTGCAGGAGCATTCGTGGTACGACCATGTGCGCCTGAAGCGCGTATTCGTCACCGACGGCACACGACATCAGGTCGTGCTCGTCGATCTGCGCAAGCTGCTCGTGTGCGCGGATCGTGACAACACCGATTACGTGCTGAAGCCGGTCGCCGAATGGCACGCAGGCAAGGTCCGTGGCATTCGCGAGTTTCTCGATCCCGACAGCCCACGCATTCCGGAGATGCCATACGTGACGATCTCCACGCGTCGCGCGCCGGGACTGCTCGGTTGGGTCGGCATCGAGCGCGAGGGAGTGGTCGCGTTTCGCAACGGCCAGCATCGCGCGCGCTATCTGTCCGCGGCGGGCGCGCGCTGGTGTCCCGTCGAAGTGCACGAGCGCGAGGCGGGATTGCTGCGCGAACTGTGCGGCGCGGCCGATGACGCCCGCACCGCGATTCGCGCGACCCAAGTGGGCGGCGAAGGCGCCGTCTAGCTTGCGCTGTCCGCGGCAATTCGCGTACGGCACGGATATCACGTCTACCCCGCCGCATGCACGAGGTTGCGCGGCGTGCCGGCCTGCCACGCCGCGATGTTCGCGAGCGTGGTATGCGCGATCTCGGTCATCGCCTCGCGTGTGAAGAACCCCTGGTGCGCGGTGACGATCACGTTCGGGAACATCAGCAGACGCGCGAGCACGTCGTCCTGTAGCGGCAGATTCGAATGATCCTCGAAGAAGATGCCGCCTTCTTCCTCGTACACATCGAGCCCGAGATGGCCGAGCTGGCCGTCCTTCAACGCGCCGATCAGCGCGTTCGCCTCGACGAGCCCGCCGCGCCCGGTGTTGATCAACATCGCGCCGCGCTTCATCTTCGCCAGCGCGGCGCCGTCGATCAGGTGATAGGTGTCGGGCAAGAGCGGGCAATGCAGACTGACGATGTCCGATTCTGCGAGCAACGTATCGAGCGGCACGTAGCGCGCGCCGAGCGCGAGCAGTTCGTCGGAGGGCGTGCCCGGATCGTAGGCGAGCACCTGCATGCCGAAGCCCGCCATGATGCGCGCGAACACCCGGCCGATGATGCCCGTGCCGATCACGCCGACCGTCTTGCCATGCAGGTCGAAGCCGAGCAACCCATGCAGCGAGAAGTCGCCTTCGCGGGTGCGCGCGACCGCGCGCGGCAGGCGCCGGTTCAGCGCGAGGATCAGCCCGACCGCATGTTCGGCGACCGCGTACGGCGAGTAGGCCGGCACACGCACGACCGGCATGCCGAGCCGCTCGGCGGCCGCGAGATCGACGTGATTGAAGCCCGCCGAGCGCAGCGCGATCAGGCGCGTGCCGCCGGCATGAAGCCGCTCGAGCGTCGCGGCATCGACAATGTCGTTGACGAACGGGCAGACCACGTCGTAGCCATGCGCGAGGATCGCGGTCTCGCTGTCGAGTGGGGATTCCTGGAAATGCAGTTCGTAGCCGTGCGCGGCATTGGCCTCGTTGAATGTGTCGTTGTCGTATTGACGACTGCTGAACAGGATCGTGCGCATATCAGGCTCCAAACAAAGCACGTGCAAATGTGCTGCAAGAAATCAGTCAACAGCAGATTGTCTTCTTCACGATGTTAGGCGACTCGGCGACGAAAGACTAACTGTCGGACTACCGCAAGATCGGTCGCCCCTGACGACTGGCTAGCCTGGCCAAAAAACTTGCGCAATCGTGCGGTTGGGTGAATGATCGGACGAACGGCCTCGCGCGGCGTGCCCGCCGCGAGGCCGTTCGTCCCTTTGTGCTGCAAATTCACACACCGATCATGCCGACTTCAACCTCCACTACCGTAGCTTCGTCCGTCCCCTGTCCCGTTGTCGAATCGCTCGACGCCATCCTTCCCGAAGAACCGCTGCTGATGATGGGCGCCGGCCCCGTGCCGATTCCCGCCGCGGTCGCGAAGGCGAATGCGATTGTGATCAACCATCTGGGCGGCACGATGGCGAAGGTGGTGAACCAGGTGAAGACGATGGCGCGCTATGTGTTCCAGACGCAGTCGAAGTGGGTGCTCGGCGTCGCGGGACCGGGATCGGGCGCGATGGAGATGGCGGTCTCCAATCTCGCGTGGGAAGGCACGCGCATGTTGTGCATCAAGAACGGCTTCTTCAGCGACCGCATGGGCGAAATGGGCCGGCGCGTCGGTGCGCGCGTGAGCATGCTCGAAGTCGCGGACCGCACGGTCGCGAGTCTGGATCAGGTCGCCGACGCGCTGCGCCGCGAGCGTCCCGAGGTCGTGACGGTCGTGCAGGGTGAGACGTCGAACACCGTGTGGAACCATCATCTGAAAGACATCGTCGCGCTCGCGAAGGAAGCGGGCGCGCTGGTGATCGTCGACGCCGTCTGCACGCTGAGCACGATGCCGCTCGAAATGGACAGCTGGGGCATCGACGCGGTGATTACCGGTGGGCAGAAGGGCTTGTCGTCGATTCCGGGCGTGTCGCTGATCGCGTTTTCAGACGCGGCGTGGGCGCGTGTCAAGAGCCGCACGGTGCCCAATACGCACTGGTGCCTCGATGCGTCGCTGGCGGAAAACTTCTGGCACAACGCCGGTTATCACTACACGGCGCCGGTGTCGGGCGTGCTCGCGCTGCACGAGGCGTTGCGGCTCGTGTGCACGGAGACGCTGGAGAAGCGCTTCGCGCGCCATCTGAAATGCTCGCTCGCGTTGCAGCAGGGCGTCACGGCGATGGGCCTGCAGTTGTATGCGCCCGAGAATTGCCGGCTCAACTCGGTGGTCGGCATCGAGGTGCCGGACGGCCTGAGTCCTGCCGACGTCTGCGCGCATATCTCGCGACAGCATCAGGTGGAAATCGCGGGTTCGTTCGGATTGCCTATCGTGCGTATCGGTCAGATGGGCGAGCAGTGTCGCGAGCACAACCTGTTTCGTACCGTGCACGCGCTCGGGCGCACGATGGTCGATTTGGGCGTCAGGGTCGATCTGCCGGCCGGTGTGGCGGCGCTGGAGCGGTCGCTTTCGGAAGGGAAGTAGCGGCATGTGGAGACGGACACATCCCTTGCGGGATGTCGTTGAAGATCCTGTGCAAGGCCAGCGGCGGGGGCGGTCCACGCCGGCCCCCGGCTCAAAAACGGCAAGACACACTGCTCGAACTGCACCAGGCTTAGTTTCGTTGGAATCACCTGCCAGCATGGGCTCCTAGTCATTCGCGGTGTCCAGAGATCTGGATCTCCAATCGGTCTGGCTTCACCCATCAGAAATCCAGCCCTGACGCGGCTCGCAGACAAAACCGATAACCTCGAAAAACTAACGATCAGTCGCGAGTTGCCCGGAATGAGACAAACCGGCGATATTTTGGCGGTTCCTTCGAGGCATCCTCGTGCTTGAATGTCCAGGATGGCGTCAGGACCAGGCGCGCAGCGCATGCCCACGATGGCTTTTGCGTGGTACTTGCTTCGCAGGCGTGAAAGAGTAAAGAGTTATGGTGGCATCGCCACCCCACAACGCTCTCGGGATGAAAGTATGCTGGCAATGCATAGAACAATAGAGTTGAACTTCTTGCAAATCGTCGCATTGATCATTTGCGTGTTTCTATTGCAGGTGGGATATACGGTTCACCTGTCAATAGCGGGCGCATGTTTCCTCGTGATGCTGATCTGCGCTGTCAGAAGACTGACTCCTTCTGCGCTGGTTCTTGGCTCGATCGGCATGATGCTGATTATTTTGCCCATTATTTTTTCGCCAGTGAATGATTCTTCCTACAATCCATTATTACGGTCGATCAGGGAGGCGCTCGGGTTTTTTGTCATCGTTTCTCTAAAAAATACGAGATTGGTTATTGGCGACAAAACGCATGTGCGGATAAGGCGAGCGATTTCGATCGTCATCGTGGGGCTGCTTTTGATAACGGCTCTGCAGGCGATCGATTTATTTACTTCCCGTAGCGGGAAATTTTTTATGCCTTACCGCTTCTTTCCCGACACAATTGATCTGAAAAATTGCTGGACATTGGCTTCCTGCTGGTTGGAATTTGGCGGTGCGCACGGTATTTCCGTGTCGATCCGACCGGCCGCGACCTATGCTGAGCCTTCCTATCTAGGGTTCGTCGTTTTATGCCTCGTGTTTGCCAGCCAGAAAGTAAATTCCGGAAACAAAACCGCAAGGAATTGCATTATCTTCCTCGGATTTATTGCCGTCCTATTGGCTCAAACAGCTTCAGGGGTTATTTCGCTGGCCGTATTTCTATTCGTTGCCAATTGGAAGTATTTGTCGAAAAACATCAGCTTTATCTTTTTTGGTGTCGTCTTTCTTGTGGTGTCGGCACTGGTGCTAGGTGCCAGATACGACGCAATTTTGGATGGTTCGGATCAATCGAGTCTCATTCGGTTGATATACCCGCTACAGGCAGTTGGGGAGGTGTTTTCCAAAGGATATATCTTTGGCGTTCCAGCCGATTATGTTCCGTTTGTTTTAAAAAATAGTATAACCGGAACAGAGGGCTTGAACGGCGGTACTAGCGATAACGCGCTTATCAACATGTTTTTGCTGTATGGCGTAAGCGGATTTGCGATTTTGGCAATCCTTTTTCTAAAGATGGGTTTTGCGGAAATCGTATTCCTGGTGCTTGCAATGCAATTCAACGGTGTAATATTCAATTATGACAAGGTCGTAATGATTTCGTTGGCTTTGCTTCTCTACCACGCACACTATCAAAGGAGGGGCGATTCGGAATCGGCGACCTTGAGCCGGACTCTACGTTACTCCGCGGCGCCACTGGTCAATGAAATCCCGGGCAAAATCGCCCCGCAAACCGTACGAACTCCAGGAGCCACGTGAAGTGACTTGCTCAATGCAACAGGAGGAAGCGTTTCACAAAGGACGGCCGCCGAGGGCGTCGATATTTCTGGGCGTCCTGCTCGCAGTCGCTGCAATGATTTTGTGCGCTGGGCAAGCATGTGCCATTACGCTTTATGTTGCGCCTTTTGGAAGTAACGGGGCGTCTGGTTTGTCATTGGAGCATAACGCTACCGACGGGCCGCTGGCGGACATTGGATCGGCGATAACGCGCGCAATCGAATACCGGCAGAAGCATAAGTCTTCGTTTACTCCAATCTCGATCGCCGTTGCGGACGGCGTCTATCGTGTCTCTGAGCCGATCGTGCTCCCGGCTGGCGCATCTGGCTCGTCGAATGCGCCGCTGCGAATTTATGCAATGAATCCGGGGGCCGTATGGATAAGCGGGGGCAAAGCGCTCACTGGATTTCGGCCACTCCGGGTCGGCGAAGCGGACGAGTTGCCCGGCACTTCGAGGTCCGCGGTTCGCGTCTATGATTTTTCTCACAACGGGCCTGTGTTACACGGCTTGCAGCGCCACGGCTGGGGCGAACAGCCGTCGGTTGCAAACACCGAACTTTATTTTGGCGACAAGCGACTGCCCTTGGCGCGCTGGCCACAGACCGGCTTTGCTCGTATTGATGCGGTCAGAGGCCATGCTGACCGACAATTCGTGGCGGATCAGTCTCTTCCGACAGGTTTTATCTTAGGGAAAAATTCGTGGGCTATAGGCTATTGGTACTACGACTGGGCGATGGAAGCGTTACCCGTTACCGCGGTGAACGGTCGCCAGTATGATTTCGAATTGGGTAGCTCTCCCAATTTCTCCATTCGCGCCGGGCAACGTTTTTTTTTCGTGAACGTCTTGTCGCAGCTGGTATCACCAGGCGAATGGGTCCTGGACGCAACGAATCAGCGGATCTACTTTTGGCCGCCATCGACCGATCCATCACAAACTGAAATATCTGATGCGGAATCACTGGTCAGGATCGAGGGAGCGAGCCACATCGAATTGGACGGCTTGAATTTCAAACTGTCACGGGGTCCCGCGATCGTCATTCGCGACTCCCAGAATGTGCGAGTGAATCACGCCGAAATCCGGGGTATTGGAGGGCGAGCAATCGATGCGGCGGGCAAGGAAATCGAAATTTCAAATTGCCTGATTCATGATGTCGGTGACGGCGGTGTGTATATTTGGAGTGGCGACCGAAAAACACTGGCGCCGGGCGGTTCCGTAGTAAAAAACAACGAAATATACGATTTCACTCGATGGAACTATACATATCGCCCGGGAATAAGCCTGGAGGGTGTTGGCAATATTGCCGAAAACAATAGTATCCACGATGCGCCGCACCTGGCAATCAAGATCAGCGGCAATGACAACATTGTTAGATTCAATGAAATCAATAATGTTGTGGAAGATACCAGTGATGCTGGCGCTATTTATCTCGGGCGGGACTGGACACAGCGCGGTAACGTTATAAGCGATAACTATATACACAATATTGGCAAACGATCCCAAGACGCCAGAGGCGTCTACCTGGATGATCAGGTGAGTGGCACGATCATTCAAAGGAACATCTTCTATAAAGTACCGAAGGCCGTGTATGTGGGGGGCGGGAGAGACAACGCTATCGTCGGAAACCTGTTTGTCGATAGCGCACCCCCAATCAGCATCGATGATCGCGGCCTTTCGTGGCAGGCAGACTGGGTTCGCGATCCGGGCGGCCCGTTTCTGACGGCCTTGCATGCGGTTCCTTATCGGGGAATCGCATATGCGAAATATCCGCATCTCAGCACGATTCTGGTGGACGACGTCGGAGCACCAAAATACAACGTCGTGAGCAATAATTTGATGATTAGAAGCGGCTGCATCGCTCTGACAGGAGACGGTTTTCTGAAGGGCGATTTTTCTCTGCAGTCGACCGATAACGTGTGTGTCCGTGAAACCGATTTGTTTCTATTTTCAAACAGAATACCTAAAATCGAGGATTTCGAGCTGCCGGCAACATTTCGTTCGCGACCGCCTGCTTTTGTCGGAACGTCCGTGAGACACACTGGTCCCCAGGCGGAGAAGGGTCGCTCGTGACTGGCAGGTAAATGGTTCTGTCGCATCAACCGGTTCTGTCGTGGTAGGGCATGCAAACGTAACTGGTGTAATTGGTCGAGCCTGAACAATTCGGTTCAAGTGCCGCCGGTACCAGTTCCGATCGAGCTTTCCGTCTGTCCTCATGTGACCGATGGCTGGCTTGATTGCACTTCGCCGCCTGATCATCGCGCAAGCCGCTAATGTGCTAAGGACAGAATGCGCGGATCTCATCAAAGCTGAGGGCGTGCTTCGGCAAGCCACCCACCGGCAAGCCAGATACATGCATGCGGACCGTTTCGACATCAAAAAGATGTTTGCAAAAGGCGTCGGGGCCATACATGCGAGGTTCCTGCCAATGTCACAACACCATTTCGGCCTCAAAGCTCTGCCGCAGAAGGCTCTCCGAATTGTTCAGTCGCGATTGACGAGCTGTCTGAATTCGGCGAGCGATTGACTCTCAATTATTATTAGCGATCGAAGAAAGCGGCGCTTATAAATATTACCTTACCGTTTAGTGATTTCATTGACTGGAGTACGCCGAATTTTGTGAATTGAAGTTTGCAATAGCGGCGCGCCTCGGATTGCCGCGTGCGGCGCAGCTGACTTCGATGGGGAACATGCATGGCAGGGTAAACGCAGAGATTTTATCTGCTTGTATCGGCATACCTATTATGGCTTACATACGACATTTTATTTAACCCGCATTGCATTTAAAACTTGGTTCTACCCGCTGCATGATGGCTGAAACCGACGGTGCAATGCGCCCCCCAGATCACGCGTGCGCCGCTATCCTCATCGTCATGACAGCGTTGCGCGGCCAGGCATTCATCGAACCTCCACATCTCAAACCGGGGAAGAACATGCAAATGTTCGATGTGTTCACTTATATTGCCCATACCTTGCGTGCGGGAGAGCGCACAGCCGTTGCCTCTGTTCTCTGCCTTGCCGTCGAGATAATCCTGCCGTATGGCAATGTGTCGTTCGCGTCACGTGTGCGCGGCTTCCTGTTTCACATCTGTTATCTGTTTATCGGTGGGCTTTTCTTCGAAGGATATCAGGGTGTGATCGCCGCACTTCATATCCGACCGCTTTTCTCGATATCGCTCGACGGCATATTGAATTCGCCACAGCCTGTCTGGCGGGCCGCCGGCATTGCCCTTGCTTTCGCTGGTGCGATACTGATCGGAGATTTCCTGTACTACTGGTTCCATCGCGCGCAGCATACCTTTGGCTTCTTATGGCGGTTCCATCAGGTCCACCATTCGATTCGCGAGATGAATGTATGGAACTCCAATATGCACGTATCGGAGGAGTTGCTCCGTCCTCTCGTTGTCACGCTCCCAATGGCACTACTGATCGACTTCCATCCGCCGTTCCTGTGGTCAGTGGTTGGCATGCTGATACTGATTCAGGGCACCTTTGAGCACGCGGACACACGCATCAGTTTTGGCCCGCTTTCCTATGTGTTCGCAGACAATCGATTTCATCGAATTCATCATTCAATAGAGTTGCGCCATTACAACCGAAATTTCGCTGCAGTCGTGACGCTGTGGGACGTTTTGTTTGGAACCGCACATTTCCCGAAGAAAGGCGAATGGCCGAAGGTCGGACTTGACTACACTGAAGAACCTAACCGACTGATGGACTATCTGCTAATGCCATTCACCGTCAGCCCACCCGCCACCGGTGCACAAGACCCGTCCGCACGGAGTGTGAAGTGATGTCCCCACTTGCCACGACATTCGGATCGCGGCTTGCCGATGCGAAAAACAGGCCGTCCGGTTTCGACTACATGCGTCTCGTGCTCGCTGTCCTCGTGGTCGCGAGCCACACCATTAACGTCTGTTATGGTCACAAGTTCACTGTAGCGGTATGGGCTGGGCCAGCACGAGCACCACTCGCGCTAATTTTGCCAATGTTCTTCGCGCTGAGCGGCTTCCTCGTAGCCGGCAGCTTCGAACGGTGCCGCACGATCGTGTCGTTCTGCGGGCTGCGGGTGCTGCGGCTACTCCCCGCATTAGCAGTAGACACGCTGATCGCAGCATTGCTGCTCGGGCCGTTCTTTACAACGCTTCCACTGCATCAGTACTTTACGGATCCCGCGTTCAGGGCGTACTTCCTGAACATGCTCGGAGACGTCCATTTCGCGCTGCCTGGCATGTTCGCCAACAATCCTTGGCCCGATGCAATCAATCAGCAATTGTGGACGCTACCGTTCGAACTGGCCTGTTATGTCGCATTGACTATTGCCTCGTATGCTGGCATGGCACAACGGCCGCATCTTTTGCTCGCCGCATCGATCGGTGCGAACGTGTTGCTCGTTGCGTTTGCGCATCATCCAGGCGCGGGTGCTACGACCGTACACGGACCGATGCTCGTCCTCTCTTTCTTTTATGGCGTTTGCGCGTACCAGTTTCGCAACCGGATCGTCTGGAGTTCATGGCTCTGTGTGCTATCTGGCGTCGTCGCACTGATTTGCCTATCCGTTCGCGGCGCGGATTACTTCGCAGCGCTGCCCGCCACCTATCTGACAGTCTATCTCGGACTCACGCAGCCACGACGCTACCGTTTTATCGCAAGCGGTGACTACTCGTACGGCATCTTTCTCTACGGTTTCCCGATACAGCAAACTGTTGCCGCGTTGCTTGGCCCGGCCGCCCTCACCTGGTACGTTCATTTTCCGATTTCGCTCACCGTCACACTCCTCTTTGCGACGATGTCGTGGCATGGCGTCGAAAAGCGTGCCCTGAAACTACGCAGCTTGCTGAACCGTATCGAAGACGTTGCGTTGCGCATTGCCGCCGCCGTGCCAGGAGGTCGATATCTCGTACCGGCGCTTGCTGTCCGAATTGTGAAGTCGCCGACCTTCGAATGATCGTCTGAAGGCGAGGAGGGGTGGCTGCAGAAATTCAGATGGAGCGAGAAGAGGAACGGTTGGAAGGACTGTGCCGGATCGGGGCGGTTTCATGCTCGGATCATTGTTTTGCGCACAACCGCGCGTTCGCCGGAAGACCAGCGAGTGGCGGGCAAAGCAAGGTGATTCTTGAGAAAAGAGCTGCGATTAATAATGAGCATGCTTATATTTTCGGAGACGCGGGAGCACAACCCGCTATATGACATCAGATGCAACTACCAGAAAACCGACATTGATCCGCGGGGCCCACATATCTCCTCACGGTTCGCACTGACGCGCGATGTCATCAGGCATGAGAAGCCGCGGATTTTACCGGTGCGGTTCTTCTCATATCTCTTTTGCAAGGTCAGTTGGGGGCAGTTCGGAGTTTCCGACTGTCGGCGTCGATTTCCCGACGATTGCAATTTCTGGACCATGAATTGATTGCCGTTCACAGCTGTATATAAGACTTCGCATCACAGGCCCGTTGTTACGGCGGAATCCAAGAATCTAAACGTCGAGGCCAAACTTGAAGATTTTCGCTGACGAGGGAGACGTCTCCAATGGCCTCCAGGCCAGCATAGTGGGGTCCGCGGCCGCGCCGGTACGACTGCTTGGCGAGTCCGTCGCGCAATCGATCTTTCATGAGCCGTGGTGGCTCGATATTGCAACCGGTGGCCATTGGAGCATGGCCAAAGTTCAGCACGGTAAGGAGTTGCTGGGACAGTTACCTTACTATTTCACTCGCGTGGGCGGATGGAAGATTTCTCGCCTGCCGCCGCTCACGCGTACACTCGGCCCAGTTATCAAACCCGCGGGCCTTGATTACGCCCGTGAACAGCATCATCGTCAGGCCGTCACATCTGAACTCATCGAACAGTTGCCGCATTTCGACAGCTTCTACCAGTTGTTCGACTCGCGTGTCGAAGATGCAATCGCTTTTTCACTGCACGGTTTCACGGTATCCGCGCGCTATACGTTTCAGATCTCGCCAGGGGGCACGGCCGAAGAGGCCTGGGCACAGCTGCATTGCAAAACGCGTAACGTCATCCGCACTGCGGGCAAGAAGCTGACCGTCGCGCCGGTCGACCCCCCAGCTAAATTCATGGAGTTCTATGAAGCGAATCTGTTCGAACGCGCGCGCCGGAACGCCTATGGAAGCAGCGTGATGCGCGAACTCGTCAGCGCATTCGTCGAACGAAAAGCCGGGCAACTGCTAGGCGCGTACGGCCCCAGAGGCCGCCTCGTCGCCGCCATCGGTATCGTCTGGGACCAGAATGCGATGTATTACCTGCTGACATCGCGCACAGCCGACGCGCACTCTGGCGCGATCAGCTTGCTGATCTGGACGGCGATTCAGCGGGCGCTCGAACGCCAACTGACGTTCGATTTTGACGGGTTCTCGAGCGCGGGTACCTACAGATTTCTGGAGGGATTTGGCGGCACGCTGAAGCAGCGTCTCAGTGTCGAACGCATGAGTACGATGTATTCGATAGTGCGAACGCTCAAGCACCGGATCGTTCCCGGCTCGGGTACGGTGTTTTCTCACACCCTCTGACAGGCACTCTATGCAAGGTACTGTTCGATGACGAACGGTGCGACACGAAGCAGTCATATACGCTCGTGTTTGACGGCCCTTCGAACAGCATCGATTGAAAGTGCGGGCAATCTGCCGACAGGAAAAATGTCCGGAAATACAACGACATTTGATATGTGCGGTTAAGTACCGTCAACGGGAGCGCGCACTTGTAGAGTTGGCGCGAAACCTTGCAGCGGAGAAGAAACCCAATGGCCCTTGATTCCACTTTGCTTTACCGACGCAACAGGGACACCGGACAGCTTCGACTTTCCGACTATACCAGTGTGTTGAAAGTGCACTGGCGGTTCATCATGTGCGTCGCGCTCGCGGTCTTCTCGCTCGGTGCGCTTTACGCGTTACTGGCACCGCCCACCTATCGCGCCGACGCGCTGATCCAGGTCGACAATCAAAACCCCAACACCGACCCTGCGTTCAGTCAGCTCGCCGCGATCTTCAATGTGAGGACCACTTCGGACACGGAGATGGAGTTGCTCGGCGCACGGCTCGTGATCGGCGAAACGGTCCGTAAGCTGCATCTCGACATCGAAGCGAAGCCCCGCCGATTTCCGTTGCTGGGCGGATGGATCGCACGTTTTGCGGACGACGGCCAGCCGGGCACGTCGCTCCCAGGTCTCAGGCGCTTTGCGTGGGGTGGCGAACGTATCGACGTTTCGCGTTTCGATATTCCGTCATCGTTCTACAACAAGCGCTTCATCGTCACCGCCATGCGCGATGGCCGTTTCAGTCTCACAGACCCGCATGGCACATTGGTCGCGAACGGCGTCGTAGGCACAGTGGTTACGGGGACGACAGCCCAAGGTCCGGTGACCGTGTTGATCGACAGGCTCGTTGCGGGCCCGCATACCGAATTTACTCTGACGCGCTCGCCCTTCCTCGAAACTATCACCGACCTCCAGAACAAGCTGACCGTCGCAGAGCATGTGAAGCAATCGGGCGTGATCGGCATTGCATTCGAGGGCTCCGAGCGTCAGAAAGTGACTGACACGGTCAATACCATCGCACGTGAGTACGTCAATCAAAACAACGCACGCAAGGAGTCCGATGCTGAGCGCTCGCTTGCGCTCTTCGATAAGCAACTGCCGCGTCTGCGCGCCGAAGTGGACGACGCGGAGCAGCGCTACAACGCCTTCCGCGAAGCGCATGGCGCAGTCGATCTCGGTGAAGAGAGCCGTCTTCTGCTACAGCAGATGGTCGACCTCGAAACCAAGATCACGGACTTGAAACAGCAAAGCTCGGATCTGGCGCAGCGCTTCGCGCCTGGGCACCCCGCAGTCGCGTCGGTCGACGCGCAGATCGCCGACCTTCAACATCGCCGAGACGCATTGAGCCGGCAAGTGGCTGGGCTGCCCGCTCTCGAGCAAACCGTATTGCGACTGCAACGGGAAGTGCGCGTCAATACGGGCCTGTACACGAACCTGTTGAATCGCGCTCAGGAGTTGCGCGTCGCGAAGGCCGCGGAGGCAGGGAACGTCCGTGTCGTGGATTACGCACTGCCACCCGATCGGCCTGCGAAGCCGAAGGTGCCGCTTGTGCTGGCCCTTTCCTCGGTGCTTGGCCTGCTGATCGGCACGACATGGGCGTTCGCGCGGCACGCTGTCTCACGAGGAACAGAAAGCAGCGAAGACATCGTGACGGTGACGGGTGTGCCGGTGTCAGCCGTGGTAATGCGTAGCGACAGGCAAGCGCAGTTGCAGAAGGACGCACAACGCTCACGAGGCGGCCCCCCGCTTCTCGCGGCACGTGCTCCTAAAGACGTGGCCGTCGAAGGTATACGCAATGTGCGGACCATGCTGCAATTTGCAGATGTATCGACGACCAATCCCGTTATCGCGCTGACTGGCCCGCATTCGGAAGTGGGCAAGTCATTCGTTGTCGCCAATCTTGCCGCTGTGATGGCGACGGCCGGTAAGCGCGTCGCCATTATCGACGCCGACATGCGCCGTGGAGACGTACACAGCTTCTTTGGTGCACACGCAAGCCCGGGACTTGCCGAAGTTCTCGAAGATGGAGTCCTCGTGGAAGACGCGCTGATCCGCGACGTCGCCTCCAATGTGGACTTGCTGCCCTGCGGCTCTTATCCGTCCCATCCTGCCGAATTGCTGAACTCGGCGCGCTTTGCTGCTTTGATAGGGCAACTCTCGCTGCTGTACGACAAGGTGATCATCGATACGCCTCCCATTCTTGCCGTGACCGATGCGATGCTCGTCTGCAAGCACGCCGGTACGATTCTGATGGTGGTGCGCTATGGCAAACAATCGCTCGAGGACATCAGTGAATCGGTAGGCCGGTTGCGCGCGGGTGGCATGGTGCCAAGCGGGATTCTTCTCAACGATATACCGCCTCACAGTTCAAGCTACGCATCGTATTACGGCTACGCGTAGGCAAGCGTAGGCCGTATCGACACACACGGCGGACATCGTCATGTCCGTCGGGGGTTCTGCTCTGCCGAAGCCATATGAAGACATTTCGCCTTCTCAGTACACTCAGGTTTTCGCTCGCGCGCATGCCCATTCTCTCTGGCGTCGCGGCGAACTCCTACAATCAGGTCGTTACTGCAGTCATACAGCTCGCATCGCTGCCTTTCTTCCTGCATTACTGGGGCGCGGAGCGCTATGGCCGTTGGTTGATGATCGCCGCGATACCCGCCTATTTCCAGATGTCCGACTTCGGCCTTGCCGCAGTCGCGATGACCAAGACCTGCATAGCCTGGGCCAGCGGAGAGATCGATGCAGCCAAGGTGACGTTTCGAAGCGCGCTGCTCGGCATCACCCTGTTCGCGCTCGGCGGCGTCATCCTCACCGCGCTTGGCTGTGTCGTCTTTTCTCCGGCCGACAAGGAGTCCGGGGGCGCATTGGTACTGCTCATTGCAGGCGCGCTGCTGAGCACGTACTCGAGTCTGTATGACGCGTGCTTCAGGATTATCGACCGCTACGCATACGGCATATTCCTCCAGTCTTCGATCAGGCTCGTCGAATGGGCTGCGGGACTCGCTGCGCTCGCATTCGGCGCGAATTTCCTCGGCGTAGCGATGGCCATGTTTGCCACGCGCCTCATCTGTCAGGCGGCGCTCGCGCTCTATTCGCGCAGACTCGTGCCGCAACTCGGCATTAGCTTTAAAGGGGCGTCGTGGACCGAGCTACGTGCACTTTTGCCTCTAGGCTTCGCCTATCTTGGCTTCACGCTCGGCTCCGCCCTCAGTGTCCAGGGTCTGGTTTTGCTCGTCGGGAACGTGCTCGGCCCGCAGGCGCTTGTGGTCTTCTCCACCTACCGGACGCTTTCGCGCACGGTGACGCAACTCGTCAACGTAGTTGGCCATTCGATCTGGCCGCGCTTTTCGATGTTGTACGGACTCGGTCAAACCGCGGTCGCGGAGCGGCTCAGGGTACGGACCGAACAGGCGCTGATCGTGCTGTCCGTGCTCTGCCTCACCGGGATCGCGCTGGCGGGACGACCCATCATCGCCTTTTGGGGGCGTGGCGGGCTCAGTTACGAGCCGCAAGTGCTGTTGCCGCTTCTCGGCGCAACCGCATTGACCGCTGTTTATCAGATCAAGCTTATCGCGCTCATCGCGACGAATCGCCACGTCGGCGTATCGCTGCGCTTTTGCATTGTCAGTGCGCTCGCCCTGGTGATGGTTCGAATACTCATGCCGAGTCTCGGCATCGCGGCACCGATTGCCGCAGTTGTCGGCATCGAACTCGCGATGGTCGTCATCGTCAATATTGCCTTCTCAGCGGTAAACGAGCCGCGGCGTGCGAGCGAGCCGCTCGCGTCCCGGTAATAGGAAGACAGCAAATTCGGACAAAACGAAGCGTCTGTCTATGCTGAAGAATTTTCTGGAGAGATATTGACTGGAAGTCGATCGGAAATAGGCGAGCAGCGGGGTTCAATAATGTGCTGCCGGTTGCGGGCGTGGCCTCGGCGCATGACGACAATCCCTAGCCGCTAGCGCCGAGCCAAATTGACAGTGCCATGTCTGGCACAGAGAATTTTCTGGTGCTCATCGCATCCGATCAAGGCAGCCCGGTTTGAACGTTGCCGTTAATACCCTTTAACACGAGGATACAGCGCACATGTACAAGATTCTGAGTCCGATTGGAACCGAGATCGAGATTCCTGAATTTGCCGATCAGAACTCGACGACGTTCGACATGAGCGACCTCCCCGGCGCGAGGCGTTACTACGAAGAGAATGGCTACATGGTCGTGCGCGGCGCGGTGGATCCTGCGCTCTGCGATTCCATCAGGGGCGCGTTCGAGCAAACGGTGAAGCACTACCCGGGGTACATCTACCGGCAGGCCACCGCGAATCCGGAAAAAAACAGGATCAACGAGTACGGTTTCGTGATGAATCCGCTGCTCAATCTCCAGTCGCTCGGGGACACGAGCTTTGCCCCGCTCAAGCAGCTTGCGGTAAAGGTGTTCGCGAGCAAGCCGATCAAGGCCATCAACCGGGAGATATTCTCCGAAGACGGCAAGCTCGTTCAGAGCATGTATTTCGAAGGCAATTCGGAAACCTGGCCGCATCAGGACACCTATTACCTCGACAGTGAAACCATCGGCACGATGGTCGGATGCTGGTACGCGCTCGAAGATATCGATGCGGGCGCGGGCCGATTTTTCGTGGTCCCGCGTAGCCACCTGATCAACATGGCGAAGAACGGCAAGAATTTTGACGTCGCGTTCAATCACGGCCGATACAAGGAACTGGTGAGAAGGATCCTCACCGATAATCAACTCGAATTCCGTGCGCCGTTCCTGCAAAAAGGCGACGTACTCTTCTGGAACGCGAAAACCATCCACGGCAGCTTGCGCACGACCCGGCCGCAATTTTCCCGCAGTTCGCTGACGTCGCATTTCATTCCCGTGTCACACCGGTTCCTGCAGTTCCAGGCGAAGATCAAACCGCTTAAACTGCGCGAGTTCGACGGCATGGCCTTCCATTGCCCAAAGGACATGGAGCGGCTGTCCAATCGGATCGTGCTCGGCGTCGAGACGACATTTCCGAAAACATTCCAGATGGCCAAGAAGCTGGCCATCAAGGCGCTCGTGAAATGACACGGTCAAATGGAACAATCGATTTGACGCTCGCCGGCAAGGGAAATTACGTCAGCGCCCGCGGCAAGCTCACTCAACTGGCCTGGTTTGTCGTCGAGGCGTGCGTGATCAACAACCGGCTCATGCCGATCTCGGCGGTCCGCACGGGGTTGCTCCGGCTGTTCGGCGCGAAAATAGGCGCAAATTGCCGATTCTTGCACGCGATCCGCGTTAAGTGCCCGTGGTATCTTGAGGTCGGCGATAACTCCTGGTTTGGCGAAGACGTCTGGATTTACAACCAGGACATGGTCCGGGTCGGGTCGAATGTGTGCATTTCCCAGGGTACATTCCTGACGTGCGGATCGCACGATCCCTCCACGAACATGGATCTTCAGGTTGCGCCAATCACGATCGAGGACGGCGTCTGGATCACATCGAAGTG
Source organism: Burkholderia sp. H160 (assembly GCA_000173575.1). Taxonomy (GTDB): domain Bacteria; phylum Pseudomonadota; class Gammaproteobacteria; order Burkholderiales; family Burkholderiaceae; genus Paraburkholderia. Next base: position 56,448 of record ABYL01000032.1, read on the forward strand.
CGTGGTTCTCAAGGGCGTCACGATCGGACGGTCCGCGCTCGTCACGCCGCTCTCGGTCGTTCACCGGTCACTCGAAGCGGAAGGCATGTACGGGGGGAATCCTTGCCGGTTTATCCGGAAGCGCTTCAGGTGAACAACAACATCATAAGGAATCCGGGTTACCTCTGCGACGCCACCAGTCATGGTGGAAAGGTCACCACCGCTTAACGAACGATCATTAGTTCAATGAAACATCGACTAGTGGAGTGCGAATCGCTTTTCGACAGCTATCGCGATCGTCTATTGAGGAGAATCACCGATGTTGGTCATCATCGCCCCATGCAGCTTCAAGCACAGGTCTACACACTTCAACCTCGCAGCGACAGCCAAGCTGGGTTTTTTCCTGTCGCTCCTCGCGCGACTGGACCACAAAATCGTGCTGGTGAACACGTCCCATGCCGAGGAGGTCTGGCGCAAGCGTGAAGAGTATATCTGTCGCGCCGGGGACGCCTCAGTACGTGAAATCGTATTGCGGCAGTATCCGGTGCGGACAATCGGCAAGTTCCTGAACCTGTTCGAGGTAGGCGCGGTTGCAAGGGAAATCGCGCAAGAGGGCGAGCCCACGCTCATCTGGGCATACAACGCGTACGGGTTCGAAGCACTGCTCGCGCGCGCGCTGAAGCAGCGCTTCAACGTACCGTTCGTGTTCGAGTTCGAAGACTGGGTGATGGCGCGGCGCAAATGGCATCCGAAATCGTTGATCGATTTTCTCGCCTGGCGCTATGTAATGCCAGAGCCCGATTTTTGTCTGGCCGTCAACCGTTCGCTTCTGAAGCGCGAGCGCCGCCGCAGTGGCTGCGATGCTCAACTCTGCCCCGGGGTCGTGTCGGAGGGGCTTATCGATGCCTGCAACAGGCAGCCAGCGTTCCCTAAACAACGAAAGCACCAGGTCGTGGTTGGCTATTTCGGCACGCTCCACGCCGAGAAGGGCATACACTGGCTGCCGGACCTGGTCGAGCAGCTCGGAGATGACTTCGTATTCCATGTGTCGGGAAATGGACCACTTGCCGAAGAGTTGGAAGCGCTTAGCGCTCGCCGTCATAATTTTTTCTTTCACGGATTCGTCGAGAAGGAAACCGTCTATGAACTGATGGCAGATTGCGACGTCCTGCTGAATCCCCATAGACCGATCGGGACTATGAACGACGGCGTATTTCCATTCAAAGTGATCGAGTATGTGGCTTCGGGACGATTGGTCGTCTCGACCGCACTGCCGGAAGCGAATTTGGCGGCCGCATATAAAGCCATCGCTTTCGTCGAGTACGACAAGTCATCGATCGTGTCCGCGTTGAAGGCGGCAAGGCAAATCTATGAACAGAGACGTGCGCAAATCGAAACGGCAGCGGCGGATGTCCGACACCGATTTGGCGAGCAGGGACTCTTACAGACACTCGCTGACGTTGTCGTCGCGTCCCGCGATGTCGAAACCGGGGAGGTTGATGCGGGCGTGCTCGAACTGATTGAGGAGCAACGCTGAACTGCTCCAGAAGCGACCACTCAATTAAAAAAAGCGCTACCAGAATGAATGCCGAAGTCGTCGCCAACAGATGATGCGGCCGGCGATTTTCGTGAACGCGTCGTGTATGGTCGCGAGGCGTTCGAACCAGACGCGGGGGCGTCTGAAGTCATGCAGTCACGCGTCGCATTGGACCGAGGAGGCACATGATGCGAAACACGCCGATCGAAGCTGTATTGAGCCCTGACAGTGCCGCCCGTCCCGCCACAGGCACAATCTCTCACGAAGTCCGCGTGTGCCGTTCACCGGCGGACTTCGCACGCCTGCGCCCGGCGTGGGACTCACTCGCCGCCGTATACCGGCCTGGCCTCGATTTTACGTTCTGCGAAGTTGCGGCCGACCACGCATTCGCGCGCGGCGCGACGGTCAGCGTTGCGCTAGTGTCGGACGGCGCGGCGCTCGTCGCTCTCTGGCCGCTGATGATCGAGCGCCGGGGTGTATGTCGCGTCGCACGTGCGCTCGGCTGCGGAAACGACGAAGAGTACGGCGGCCCGCTTCTTGCCGATCCTGGCAATGCGCGCCTCTACGCCGCCGCACTCGACGCGTTGCGCCACGTGAAAGCCGACGTGCTGGAGATCCGCATGCTCGACTGCGATGGCCCGCTCGCTGCGGCGCTCGCCCATGTGCCCCAGTCGTGGGTGATGGGCGCGATACCGGCACGCTGGCGCGGCTTGGGCGGCTACTCGATCGCGCTCTCCAGCTTCGCCACCTACGACGCCTTTCTCGCCACGCGGCCCGAGTCGTTGCGTGGGCCCCTGCGTCGTCGTGCAAAGCGCCTCGCCGACCGCGGTGAAGTGGAGTACGGCTCGTGCCAAAGCGCCGACGACGCCCGCGAGGTGCTGACCTGGCTCTTCGCGAACAAGCGCAACTGGGCACTCGCTCGCGGTCTCCACACGGCGTATCTGATGGACGATCAATTGCGCGATTTCTTTATCGACGTCGCTGGACGGATTGATCTCGTGGCAACGCCGCTGGTTTTCTTCGTGAAATTGAACGGCTCACCCGTGGCGGCAGCGCTCACCATCGTCGGGCCGCGCACCATCGAGTACTACATCACCACCTACGACGAAGCGTATGCCGGGTTCTCGGTCGGCAATCTGCTCGTCGACCGCATCGTGCGATGGGCGCACGCGACCGGCCGTGATTTCGACTTTCGGCCGTACTTTTCCGCCTACAAGGAACGTTGGTCCAATCGTGAAACCTGGCACGAGCACCACTTCGTCATGCTCACGTTGCGCGGCCGGCTCGCCGAAGTGCCTCTTGCGGTGGAGCAGATCCAACGCATCGTTCGCAAGGTCCGGGAAGTCACCGTCGACCGGCTGCGCGCGAAGGTGTCTGCACTCGGCGGTCTGGCGCAGGCGCCAGACGGCACGTCGAAGGACGCATGAGCAACAACAGCGAAGCAGGCCCCGCGAGAGGGCCTGCTGGCTCCGCGGCCAACCAACGAAAACTCACTGCACCGCGGACAGGTTGCTGACCTTTGCGTTGCGCAGATACAGCACGGTCGACAGCACGACCGCCGCGGCCGCCGCGATCGCGGCAAACAGGAACACCGAGCCGTAGCCGAACTCGCCGGCGATATAGCCCGCCAACGGCCCGGTAATGCCGAGCGACAGATCCAGAAACACCGAATACGCGGACAACGCCGCGCCGCGGCTTGCCGGCGGCACGAGCCCGACCGCTTCGACGCCGAGAGACGGGAACACCAGCGCGAAGCCGAAGCCGGTCAGCGCCGCGCCCGCCAGCGCGACATGCGGCACCGGCGCGAGCCACAGCATCAGCAAACCGGCGCATTCCAACGAGAACGACGCAATCGCGACGCGAAAGCCGCCATAGGTCTTGATCGTGTTCGCGAACAGCAGGCGCGCGCCAATGAACAGCGTGCCGAACAGCGTCAGCGACAGCGCCGCGTTCGGCCAGTGCTTCGCCGCATAGAACAGCGTGATGAAGGTGGCGATCGAACCGAAGCCTGCCGAGCCGAGCGCGAGGCCCATGCCGTGCGGCAGCACGCGCGAAAACACGCTGCGATACGACATCCGCTCGCCGTGCACGACCGGCACCGCCGCGACCAGACGCGCGAGGTAGTAACCGAGCGCCGCGAGCACGATCACCAGAATGCCGAGCGCGGTAAAGCCGATCGAGTGCGAGATCGCCACGCCGAGCGGCGCGCCGATCGCGAGTGCGCCGTAGGTCGCGATGCCGTTCCACGAAATCACCCGGGCGTTGTTGGACGTGCCGACCCGGCCGATCCCCCACAGGATCGCGCCGGTGCCGCACAGACTTTCACCGAAGCCGAGTACGAGGCGGCTGCACACGAGCAGAGCGAGGCTCAGCACCGGCCAGTGACCGGTCAGCGCGGCAAGCAGCAACAGCACGCCGCTCGCGCCGCAACCGAGCAGACCGATCGACACCGTGCGCTTCGGCCCGAGCGTATCGGCCGAGCGCCCCGCCAGCGGCCGCGACGCGAGCGTCGCGAGGTACTGCACGCTGATCGCCGCGCCGGCCAGCACCGCGCTGTAGCCGAGGTCGGCGTGCACGTAGCCGGGCAGCACCGCGAGCGGAATGCCGATCGTCAGGTAGCAAAGAAAGGTGAAAAAGACGACGGGAATGATCTGCAGGGTCGTCGCAAATTCGCTGCGGGCGGGCGCGGAGTCGGTGGACATCGGGAAAACGAGACTTGAAATCGGCGGGGAGGCGTGATTGTCCCATGGAACCGATTCCTTTGCAGAGCGTTGCTTAACGAATGGGTCGAATAAATGGCGCGATGTGACTCGATAAAGGTCCGGTTTGGGGCTGCCAGCGCGCGATTTTTTGGCGCGGCGCCTTGGTGTGCCACTATCGGCTATGTCAATCAACCTGCAAAAGTCATGAAAAGACGGCAAAAACGCTTGATCAACATAAGCGCTGCCGCGCGCAAATCCATCTCGATATCGCGCGAAGAATATGTCCCCCATGCGAGTCGAGCTATGGGTTGCGTTTATTGACGGTGATAGCTTTCAAACCATCGACGCGGCGTGTTCGCGCGAACCCAGATCAGACGAGAGCAACGAGACATGACTGAGCCGATTCGCTTCTATCACCGCAACGCGATCCGCCAAATCCAGGACGCGCCCGTCACCCGCACGGTGCTGCAGTATCTGCGCGAGGACGCGCATTGCACCGGCACCAAGGAAGGCTGCGCCGAGGGCGACTGCGGCGCCTGCACCGTCGTGATCGGCGAGCGCAATGCGGCGGGCGGCATCGACTTCAAGGCGGTCAACGCCTGCATCCAGTTCCTGCCGACCCTCGACGGCCGCGCGCTCTTCACGGTCGAAGACCTGCGCCAACCGGACGGCTCGCTGCATCCGGTACAGCAGGCGATGGTGGACTGCCACGGCTCGCAGTGCGGGTTCTGCACGCCGGGCTTCATCATGTCGATGTGGGCGCTCTACGAGAAGCACGGCCACGAGCATAGCTGCGCGAACCGCACGGTGCCGTCGCGCGAGGCCATCAGCAATGCGTTGACCGGCAACCTGTGCCGCTGCACCGGCTACCGGCCGATCGTCGATGCGGCCGAGCGCATGTTCGACGCCCCCGCCCCGCAAGTGCCGGTCAACGTAAAGGCGCTCGCCGACACGCTCGCGACGCTCGCGCGTCGCGACACGTTCCACTACGAGCACGCGGGCCAGCGCTTCGCCGCGCCGCGCACGGTCGCGGCTCTCGCGCGGATCAAGGAGCAAGAACCAGACGCGCGCCTGCTCGCGGGCAGCACCGACATCGGCCTATGGGTCACCAAGCAGATGCGCGAACTCGACAACGTTGTGTACGTCGGGCAGATCGCCGAGTTGCAGAAGCTTGAAACCAACGACGACTGGATCGAGATCGGCGCGGGCGTCAGCGTCGAAAAAGCCTATGCCGAGATCGCGAAGCAGTACCCGGAACTGATCGAAATGTGGCAGCGCTTCGCGTCGCTGCCGATCCGCAATGCCGGCACGCTCGGCGGCAACATCGCGAACGGCTCGCCGATCGGCGACTCGATGCCGGGGCTGATCGCGCTCGGGGCGCGCGTGATCGTGCGTGGCGGCGACATCGAGCGCGAGATGCCGCTCGAAGACCTGTACCTCGCGTATCAGAAGAAGGACATGGCCGGGCACGAGTTCGTCGTCGGCCTGAAGGTGCCCACGCGCGGCGGCGCGCGCGCGAATCTGCGGTTTCGCACCTACAAGCTGTCGAAGCGCTTCGATTCGGATATCTCGGCCGTCTGCGCGGCCTTCTCGTACATCGCCGATGGAGACGTGATCCGCGAGCCGCGCATCGCGTTCGGCGGCATGGCCGCGACGCCGAAGCGCGCGCTCCATGCCGAAGCCGTGCTGCGCGACGCCGAATGGCACGAGGCGACCGCGCAGGCCGCGATGCTCGCGCTCGGCAACGACTACGCGCCGCTCACCGACATGCGCGCGACCAGCGACTACCGCCTCGAAGCGGCGAAGAACACGCTCTACCGCTTCTGGCTCGAAACGCGCGCGCGGCAGCCGCTGCCGAAGAGCGCGCTCGACGTGCG
>ABYL01000031.1 GCA_000173575.1 Burkholderia sp. H160
GCGTGCGTCGCGGACGGGTCTGCCAGGAAAACCAACCGATGGTTTTGGAACGGGGATTCGGAGCGCGCAGCGCCGCCGGAAGAATGACGGCCTTGTCACTAGCGCGGAATGCGCGGGAGCACGGATTCCAGATGCACCACTGCCGCAAGCGGACCGAGGGACCCGCTTATGAGCTTGCGGTTTGAGCTGTCTTCTTTGCCTACTTTCTTTGCAGCAGCAAAGAAAGTAGGTGCCGCCCCGCACAGGGGCAACGCTAATAGACCGACAAGAAAGCAAGGAAAGGCCAAGAAAACCAGAACTACGACAAAAAGGCCCCTGCCAAGGCCCCCTCCGTAATAAGAACTTCTCATGACTGTCACGCGGCAGTCACGCGCGCCCGGCCCAATACGGGCACCGCCACTCGACGCGTGAGCCATGGACCCCAATACGTCCGCGACTTCCCTGTTTCGTCAGACCGGCCCGAGCGTCGACCCCGTCACGTTCCGGCCCGCCCCGGGTTCTACTCATCACGGCCTGCCGCTGCCCGCGACGCCGTCACTCGATGCCCACGCCGACCATCCCGACGACAGCCACGCCGATCCGCACCGCTATCGCACGATCTGGCTCTCGGACATCCACCTCGGCTCGAGCGGCTGCCAGGCGAGCTATCTGCTCGACTTCCTGCGCCACAACGAATCGGAGTACCTTTACCTCGTCGGCGACATCATCGACGGCTGGCAACTGAAGAAGGGCTGGTACTGGCCGCAGGCGCACAACGACGTCGTGCAGAAAGTGCTGCGCAAGGCGCGCAAAGGCACCCAGGTCATCTACGTGCCCGGCAATCACGACGAAGCCGCGCGTCAGTTCTGCGACCTCGCGTTCGGCGACATCCACGTGCGCGGCGAAGCGTTCCACACGACGCTCGCCGGCAAGCGGTTGTGGATCGTGCACGGCGATCTGTTCGACGGCGTGATCCAGCACGCGAAATGGCTCGCCTATCTCGGCGACACGCTCTACACGATGATTCTCGTGCTGAACCGCTGGTTCAACCGGATCCGCAGCAAGCTCGGCTTCCCGTACTGGTCGCTGTCGCAATACCTGAAGCATCAGGTCAAGAACGCGGTCAACTTCATCTCGTCGTTCGAACAGGTGATGACCGACGAAGCACGTCGCCGCGGTTGCGACGGCGTCGTCTGCGGGCACATCCACAAGGCCGAGATGCGCGAGATCGACGGCGTGCTCTATTGCAACGACGGCGATTGGGTCGAGAGTCTGTCGGCGCTCGTCGAGACCTATGAAGGCGAACTCAAGGTGATCTTCTGGACCGCGCTGCGCGCGCCCCAGGCGGGCCGGCAAAAAGCCCGCGCCACTGCCTGAACGCCTCCTTCCTCCACTTCCACAGGGCCCTCAGCGATGAACACAGCGATGAAGATCATGATCGTCACCGACGCATGGGAGCCGCAGGTCAACGGCGTCGTGCGCACGCTGAAGAACACCCGGCGCGAACTCGCCGCGCTCGGCCATCAGGTCGATCTGCTGACACCGCTCGAATTCCGCACCATCCCGTGCCCGACTTATCCGGAGATACGCCTGTCGCTGCTGCCGCGCAGCAGGCTGCGCGAGCGCATCGACCGCTTCGCGCCCGACGCCTTGCACATCGCGACTGAAGGTCCGCTCGGCATGGCCGCGCGCGCGTACGCGCTGGAGCACAAGCTGCCGTTCACGACCGCGTATCACACCCGCTTTCCCGAGTACGTGCAGGCACGCTTTCGCATCCCGCTCGCGGCAACCTACAAGTTTCTGCACTGGTTCCACAAGCCGTCGCTCGCGGTGATGGCGCCCACGCCCGTCGTCAAGCAGGACCTCGAAAAGTTCGGCTTCACGAACGTCGTGTTGTGGACGCGCGGCGTCGACCTCGAGATCTTCCGCCCGATGGATTCGAAGGTGCTCAACACCGCGCGGCCGATCTTCCTGTACGTCGGGCGCGTAGCGGTCGAGAAAAACGTCGAGGCGTTTCTGCAGCTCGATCTGCCCGGCTCGAAGTGGGTCGCGGGTGAGGGCCCGGCGCTCGCCGAGCTGAAGTCGCGCTATCCGCAGGTCAACTATCTGGGCGTGCTGTCGCAGGCCGAACTCGCGAAGGTCTACGCAGCCGCCGACGTCTTCGTGTTTCCGAGCCGCACCGACACCTTCGGGCTCGTGCTGCTCGAAGCGCTCGCATGCGGCACGCCGGTGGCGGCGTATCCGGTCACCGGCCCGATCGACGTGCTTGGCGACGGCGGCGCCGGTGCGATGCACGAGGATCTGCGCGAAGCCTGTCTCAATGCGCTGAAGATCGATCGATCGGATGCGCGCGCGTGGGCTGAGCGCTTCTCGTGGGCGGCGGCGTCCTCGCAATTCGCCGCGCATTTGAAGCCTCTGCGCGGTACGGCGTATCGTGAGGAAAGCGCCGCTGCGTGATGCGGCGCGCGGAGCTATCCATGCGAAGTAGTCGATCTAGCGCGGAAGGCGCGTCGAACGGCGCGCTGCGCGCCGTCCAGTCCACCCGCGACTCCTCGAGCATCGAACCGTTCGACGACGTACGCGAGCCGGACGCGACCGGGCAGGCGGACGCCATGCACCGCGTGAAAGGCGCGAGGGCGATGAACAGCGGCGTGAACGCCGCGGGAGGCGCGCAACCTGACGCCGCCCATGAGGCAACCCGCGACTCGACCCAAGACGCACCCAACGAACCGCTCAGCCCCGACGACCCGCTCGCCCCCCTGCCCTTCAACCCCTACAAGGGCAACCGAGGCCTCACGCGCGCGTGGCACGCGATGAAAAACTCGCTCGCCGGCTTTCGTGTCGCGATTCGCGAGGAAAGCGCGTTTCGTCAGGAACTCACCCTCGCCGCGATCCTGATTCCGTGCGGCCTCGTCGTGCCCGTCGAGCCCGTGTCGCGCGTGCTGCTGCTCGGCTCGGTGCTGCTCGTGCTGATCGTCGAGCTGCTCAATTCGAGCGTCGAAGCGGCGATCGACCGGATCTCGCTCGAACGTCACGAGCTGTCGCGCCGTGCAAAGGATCTTGGCAGTGCGGCCGTGATGGTCGCGCTCGGTATGTGTGTGATGACGTGGGGCGTGATCGTCGGGCCGCTAGTCGTCGGCTGGGTGCGCGCGTGGCTGTGACCCCCACAGAATGAAAATCCGCACAGGCGGTTGGGTATTAGAACGCTCGGTTTATAATCGTCCGATGGTCTGACAGGAAAGCGCCGGCGTAATCGCAACACCGCCTGACGTCGTCCTGCCCTTTCGAGGGGCCCGCCGCGTGCCGGCGGGTTCTGGAGCGCTCAAGATACCAACCAGATCCGGGTGGAACACGCAGCAGCGGCACGCCGCCACGCGCCCAGCCCGGCATAACCAGGGCCGGACGACATGGAAGCCAAACCTCCCCGCCGCACGCGCGAACGGATTCTCGAACTGTCGTTAAAGCTGTTCAACGAAATCGGCGAGCCGAACGTCACGACGACGACGATCGCCGAGGAAATGGAAATCAGTCCAGGCAACCTGTACTACCACTTCCGCAACAAAGACGACATCATCAACAGCATCTTCAGCCAGTTCGAGCAGGAGATCGAGAAGCGTCTGCGTTTCCCCGACGACCATCGCGCGACCATCGACGAAATGTGGTCGTACCTGCAGTACATGGTCGATTTCACGTGGCGCTACCGCTTCCTGTACCGCGACCTGAACGACCTGCTCGCGCGCAACCGCACGCTCGAGACACATTTCAAGCAGATCATCAGCCACAAGGTGCGCTTCGCGAGCCAGTTTTGCGAGCAGCTCGTCGCCGATGGCGAAATGGTCGCGTCGCCGCAGGAAATGCAGGTGATCGCGACCAACGTCGGCGTGATCGGCACGTACTGGCTGTCGTATCAGTTCGTGATGAATCCGCGCAAATACAACGAGCAGGAAGCGATCCGCGAGGAGCTGCATCAGGTCAGCGTGCAGATCGTCTCGCTGATGGCGCCGTACCTGCGCGGCCGCTCCCGGCAGCTGTTCGACGACCTTGTCACGGGCAAGCTGCCCAAGCGCGAGTTCTACGACTACTTGCCGCCGCGTGAAGGCGCCGCGCCTCGCAACGAATCGAAGGAAAGTTGAGTATGAAGTCGGTGTGTGTCTATTGCGGCTCCTCGATGGGAGCCAAGCCGTTGTATGCGCAGGCGGCGCGCGCATTCGGCCGCGCCCTCGTCGAGGCCGATCTGGCGCTCGTTTTTGGGGGCGGCAAGGTGGGACTGATGGGCGTGATCGCCGATACCGTGATGGCCGAAGGCGGCCGCGCGATCGGCGTGATTCCCGAGCTGCTCGTCAGCAAGGAAGTGGGTCATAACGGCCTGACCGAGCTGCACGTGGTGCCCGACATGCATCATCGCAAGAAGATGATGGCCGAGCTGTCCGATGCGTTCGTCGCGATGCCGGGCGGCGCGGGCACGCTCGAGGAGCTGTTCGAGGTCTTCACGTGGGCGCAGCTCGGCTATCACGGCAAGCCGGTCGCGCTCCTGAACACCGGCGGCTTCTACGAGCCGCTGATCCGCCTGCTTCAGCACACGGTCGACGAAGGCTTCTTGCGCAAGACCTATCTCGACATGCTGCAGATCGACGCCGATCCGGCCGCCTTGATCGGCAAGCTGCAACGCTACGCGCCCCCCGCGCGCGACAAGTGGACGGCGGTTCAAAGCGACGCGATCTGAATCCCGGCCCGAACCTGAGCGAAACGCGCCGCGTGGACCAACCGAACAATGAGGTTGCGATGACGAAAGCTGTTCTGATCACCGGCGGCAGCCGCGGCATCGGCCGCGCCACCGCGCGTCTGCTTGGCGCGCGCGGCTGGTGCGTCGGCGTGAACTATGTGCGCGACCTCGCGGCCGCGCAGCAGACGGTCGCCGAGGTCGAACACGCGGGCGGCCGCGCGGTGCCGATCGGCGGCGATGTCGCGAACGAGGCCGACGTGACCGGCATGTTCGATACGCTGCAGCAGACCTTTGGCCGCATCGATGCGCTCGTCAACAACGCCGGCATCGTCGCGCCGTCGAGCCAGCTCGCCGACATGGACTTCGCACGTCTGAAACGCATGTTCGACGTCAACGTGCTCGGCGCCTATCTGTGCGCGCGGGAAGCGGCGCGGCGCATGTCGACCCAGCGCGGCGGCACGGGTGGCGCGATCGTCAATGTTTCGTCGGCCGCGGCGCGACTCGGTTCGCCGAACGAGTACGTCGACTATGCGGGGTCGAAAGGCGCAATCGACACGATGACACTCGGCCTCGCGAAAGAACTCGGCCCGCAGGGTGTGCGCGTGAACGCGGTGCGTCCGGGCCTGATCGACACCGAGATTCATGCGAGCGGCGGCAAGCCCGAGCGCGCCGCGCAGCTGGGCGCGACCACGCCTCTCGGCCGCCCCGGCCGCGCGGACGAAGTCGCCGAGGCGATCGTATGGCTGCTCAGCGACGCGGCCTCGTACGTGACGGGCGCGCTGTTCGACGTCGCCGGCGGCCGCTGAACGAAAGCCGCGCGCAATGGGGCGCAAGCCTCAAATGCGAAACGCGGTCCGCTGCGGCCGCGCTTTGACAGCGCCCTCTTCCCGCTCCTTTCCTTGGACGAATTGCCGTCGATCTGTCGGCAAACTGCCACATCCGTGCGTCGAAAGCGCGCGCCTCCCCTTTACTGTAATCCTGCGTAATAATGCGACGCTACAATCGACCAGATCGTATGCATTCGCAATGCAAAACATAAGTACGAGGCCAACGCCGTCGCGTACGCTGACCAGAGACTCTCATGCAAGACAAGCAGTCCACGCGCTGGCGCGCGCACAATGCCAGTGCGACGGCCTCGACCGCACCCGCAGACGGCGCGCACCCATTTGCTGGCTCGCAGAGCCAGCCGGCACCTGAAGCCCCGGCGATACACAGCGCCGACACTGCCGACGCATCGGGCTCCGCCGTTTCCGCCGACCGCGCCACGCGCGGCCTGCAGCGCTGGCGCGCGCTCGCGGCGATCCGTCCGCTGTTGTGGCTCGTCGCGCTGGCGATCCTGTGCGCGTGGCTGATGCCCGGCATTCTTGGCCACGAGCCGTGGAAGCAGGACGAAACCTACACGTTCGGCATCATCCAGCACATGCTCGATACCGGCGACCTCGTCGTGCCGACCAATGCCGGCCAGCCCTTCGTCGAAAAGCCGCCGTTCTACGACTGGGTCGCGACCGGCCTCGCGTGGCTGTTTGGCCGCTATCTGCCGCTGCACGATGCGGCGCGGCTCGCGAGCGCTCTGTTCGCGGGCCTGACGGTCTACTACACCGCGCGCGTCGCGCGTCGCGCGGTCGATGCGTCGAGCTGGTTCGACCTGCGCGTAATCGGCACAGTCGCGCTGTTCGGCGGCACGCTCGTCGTCGTCAAGCACGTGCACGACATGATGACCGACGTCGCGCTGATGGCCGGCGCCGCGCTCGGCTTCTGCGGGCTGTTCGAACTGGTGCTCGTGCATCTGCGCGACGACCCGCGTGCCGCGTCGTATTTCCCGATGTATGCGCAAGCCACACCGCAGACCAAACCGCTCGATGCCCGCGAGCGGCGTCACGCGATCATCAGCGGCGCGACGATGTTCGGCGCAGGCGTCGGTGTATCGCTGCTCACGAAGGGGCTGTTCGTGCCGCTCGTGTTCGGCGCGACCACCTGCGCCGCGCTGCTGCTCTATCCTGCGTGCCGCAGCCGCAGTTTCGCGGGCGCGCTCGGCGTCGCCGCGCTCGCCTGCGCGCCGTTCGCGCTGATCTGGCCGATCTGCTTCTATCTGCGCTCCGAGGCGCTTTTCAAGGTGTGGCTGTGGGATAACAACGTCGGGCGTTTCTTCGGTTTTTCGGTCGCCGAGCTCGGCTCCGAAAACGAGAGCCGCCTGTTCGTGCTGCGCACCGTGCTGAGCGTCGGCTTTCCGGTCGTGCCGCTTGCACTGGCCGCCCTCGCCGGTGGCGCATGGCGGCGTTGGCGCGATCCTCGCGTGGCGTTGCCGGTGCTGTTCGCGGGCATCGGTTTCGCGGTGCTGCAAGGCTCGGCGACGGTCCGCGAGCTGTACATCCTGCCGTTCATCGCGCCGCTCGCGCTGGTCGCGATGCAGGGCGTCGAGCGCCTGCCGGCGCGTCTGCATACCGGCTGGGACATGACGAGCCGCGTGCTGTTCGGCAGCGCGGCCGCGCTCGCGTGGATCATCTGGTCGATCATGACGAGTCCGGCGAGCACGCATGCGTCGCTGCATCTGCTTGGCCGCTGGCTGCCGCTCGACTGGGTGCTGCCGATCTCGCCCGTGCTGATCTTCGGCGCGCTGCTGCTGACGATCGGCTGGCTGTGGCTGCTGCCGTCGTTCAAGTACGCGGGCAAATGGCGCGGCGCGCTCAGCTGGTGCGCCGGCGCGATGCTCGTGTGGGGGCTCGTGAGCACGCTGCTGCTGCCGTGGCTCGACTACGCGAAAAGCTACCGCTCGGTGTTCCGCGAGCTCGGCGCGAAGTTGACTATCGAATGGAACGACGGCGACTGCATGGCGAGCACCGGGCTCGGCGAATCCGAAGCGCCGATGCTCTTCTACTACACGGGCATCGTGCATCACCCGATCGACGATCCGCGCACGACCGAATGCAGGTGGCTGATTCAGGAAAGCCGCCGCGACAACGCGCGGCTGCCGGCCGGCGAATGGCGGCTGTTCTGGTCCGGCGCGCGGCCGGGTGATTCGAATGAGCTGTTGCGGGTGTTCGTGCGCACGCCGATGAAAGGCAAGGCGCACGGCGACGAGTAGAACCGCGGCACGGATCGCGCCGGCCAACTACCCGGCGCGTGAATCCGCGTTGATTTAAAACGACGACCCAGGCTCGCGCAGAAACGCGATCTCCTCGTCGCTCGATTCACGCCCGAGCACCACGTTGCGATGTGGAAAGCGTCCGAACCGCTCGATCACTTTCGCATGGCGCAGCGCGTGCTGGTAGTAGCCGTCGCCGTCAGGCTCCGCCGCGAGCTGTTTGAACAGACGCAGCGACTCCTGCTGGCTCGCGGGCGTTTCATCGTGCTCGAACGGGAGATACGCGAACGCACGATGCTGCGTGCCCGGCAACAACCGATCGGCGCCGCTCGCGATCATCCGTTGCGCGGTATGCAGTGCCTTGCTGTCGGCCGCGAAGGCACGCGGTGTATTGCGATGGCAGTTGCGCGAAAACTGATCGAGCACGATGACAAGCGCCAACGCGCCCAACGGCGTAGCTTGCCATGCGTCTAGCTCACCCGCGTTCGCCGCGTCGATCAGGTTACCGAAACGTTCGCGCAGCATCGTATCGACTGCGTCATCGCGCTTGAACCAGAGCTTGCGCTCCTGGCCGTAGTCCGGCGAGTCCGGCGCACCGAACCAGCAATCGAGAACTTCACGTGCCCGCGGCGCGAGCGCCGCGTAGTCGGCTTCGACCGAGTACGGTGTCGGTGTGGAATACCGCGGCGTGTCAGCCATTGCGGTTGCGCATCCAGTCCGCGGTTTCGAAGAATGAGCCGAGCAGGCGCTCGCGCAACGGCTCCGGCAAGCCGACATCCTCCATCGCCCACGCCATGCATCTCAACCACTGGTCACGCTCGCCCGACGCGATCGCGAACGGCAGATGCCGCGCACGCAGACGCGGATGGCCGAAGCGGCTGATGTAATGATCGGGACCCCCGAGCCAGCCGCACAGGAACCAGAACAGCTTGTCGCGCGAACCCTCGAGCGACGCCGGATGCAGCGCACGAATCCCGGCGAAATCCGCCTCGAGATCCATCAGGTCGTAAAACCGGTCGACCAGTTCGCGCACGCGCGCCTCGCCGCCCACCAGTTCGAAGGCCGTCGGCTTGTCCGAGGACACTTCGTCGTTCAAATCGCTCATACCCTGCTCAACCGCAAAAAAACACCAGAAAGAAGACTCACGCGTCGCGCAGCGATTGCAGCGCGGGCCGCGCCAACACATGCCGCAGACTCAGCCAGCCGCCGACGCCCGCACACGCGACCCCAGCGGCAATGCCCGCGGGCAGCACCCACGGATCGAAGTCCAGATAGAACTCGAACACGTGCGTAGCCAGCAGCGAACCGACGATCTGCGCGCCGAGCGCCGCCATCAGCCCGGCGAGCGCGCCGACCGCGACGAATTCGGCCACCTGCACCGCACGCACCTGACGATGCGATGCGCCCAACGCGCGCAGCAGCGCGGATTCTCGCATACGCTCGTCGCGCGTGCCGGCGAGCGCCACGTACAGCACCAGCACGCCGGCCGCGAGCGTAAACGCGAACAGGAACTGCACCGCGCTTATCACCTGTTGCAGGACGCGTTGCACCTGCGCGAGGATCGGGCCGGTGTCGATCGCGGTGAGATTCGGATACGCGGCGATCAGGCCGTCGATCGTCGACTGTTTGCCCGCCGGCAGATGGAAGCTCGTGATGAACGTCGCCGGGAAATCGTGCAACGAGACGGGCGGCATCAGCACGAAGAAGTTGACCTTGAACGACCCCCAGTCGAGCTTGCGCACGCTCGTGACCGGCGCGTCGACCGTGAGGCCCGTCACGTCGAAGCGCAGCACGTCGCCGGGCTTCACGTTGATCAGCTTGGCGAGACCCTGCTCGATCGAGATCTGCGGCTTCGTCGAATCGCCGAACCAGGTGCCCGCGGCGATCCGGTTGTCGCCGGGTAGCTGCGTCGTATACGACAGGTTGAACTCGCGGTCCACCAGGTGCCGTGCGTCCGCGCCCTTGAACGAGTCCGGGTTGACCGCCTTGCCGTTGATCGCGACGAGCCGGCCGCGCACCATCGGCGAAAGCGCCACGCCGGCGATGCCGTGCGTGTCCAGATACTGCGTGACCGCGTCGCGCTGATCGGGCTGGATGTCGATGATGAACTGGTTGGGCGCATCGGGCGGCGTCGATTTGCGCCAGCCCTGCACGAGGTCGTTACGCGTCATCGCGATCAGCAGCAGGCACATCAGGCCGATGCCAAGCGCGGTAATCTGCAGCGCGCTCGTGCTGCTGCGCCGCTCGAGCGACGCCAGCGCATAGCGCCAGCCGATGCCCGCATTGACGCGTTCGCTGCGCACCACCCGCGCCGCGCCCCAAAGGACCAGCCGGGCGATGCCCGCGAACACCAGCAGCCCGCCCGCGAAACCGCCCGCGACGATGCCGCCGAGCTTCAATTCCCCGGCGGCGAGAATCAGCAGCCCCGCGAACAGCACGATGCCCAATGCGTAGGCGACCCACGCCGTGCGTCCCGCCTCGCCCCATTCACGGCGCAGCACCCGCACCGGCGGCACGCGCGTGAGCGGCAACAGCGGCGGCAGCGCGAAGCCGAGCAGCAGCACGAGACTTGCCGCGATGCCTTCGAGCGCGGGCCACAGCGTCGGCTGCGGCAGCACCACGTCGATCAGGCCGCCGAGCCACGTCAGCAGCGCGAGATGTCCGAGATAACCGAGCGCCACGCCGAGCGCGCCGCCGATCACGCCGAGCCCGACGAATTCGAGCGTAAACAGCGCGCGCAGCGCGGCCTGGCTCACGCCGAGACAGCGCATCACCGCGCAGCCGTCGAGATGCCGGCGCATGTAGCGGTGCGCGGCCATCGCGATCGCGACCGCCGCGAGCAGCGCGGTCAACAGCGACACGAGCGTCAGGAAGTGGCTCGCGCGATCGAGCGTCTGGCGCACCTGCGGCTGGCCGTCTTGCAGCGACTCGAGCGCGACGCCGCGCATCTTGCCGCTGTCGACGTGGTCATGCGCGAACTGCGCGAAGCGCGCGACCGCGTCGTCGGGACCGGCGACCAGCAGCCGGTACGTGACGCGGCTGCCGTATGTGATCAGGCCGGTCGACTCCACTTCGTCGGCGCGCAGCATCAGGCGCGGCGAAAAATTGACGAACGAAAAACCGCGGTCGAGCTCACGCGTGATCAGCGCGCCGACAGTGAAATTGCGACTGCCGACCTTCACCGCATCGCCGACCTTCAGCTTCAGCGCGTCGAGCAACTCCTGGTCGACCCACACGGTGCCCGGCGCCGGAATCGACGCCGCCGGATGATCGGCCGCGCCTGCTGCCGGTGCGATCCGCACAGCGCCGCGCAGCGGGTAATCCGGCGACACCGCCTTGATGGCAGCGAGCCGCGACGCCGGTTGCGCGCCGGTCGAATTGATCATGCTCGGGAAGATCGTCGTGGTGGCGGTGCGCAGGCCGAGTCTGTGCGCCTCGGCGGTGAATTGCGGATCGACCGGATGATCGGCGCGGACGATGAAGTCAGCGGCGATCATGCGCCGTGCGTCGCGCTCGAGCCCCTGATGCAGGCGATCGCCGAGAAACCCGACGCTTGACAGCGCCGCGACCGCCAGCACGAGCGCGAGCAGCAGCATCGTCAACTCGCCCGCGCGCCAGTCGCGCGCCGTCATCCGCATGGCCTGGCGCACCAGATCGATGCCGCCAAACCGGCGCGCGGCCCTCGCGTCGACGCGCGCCCTTGAATCCGCTTTAGATCCTGGTAGTGCTTCGCTCAATCGTGCCTGCTCCTCGCAAATCGCGACACCATGTGCGTGGCCATGCCGCGAAAACTGCCCTGCACGCCACGCCACAACCGCGGCAATGCCCACGCCGCGAGCAGCAGGAAGCCTACCATCAAGACCAGAAACGCGAGCGGCGCGAACAGCGCGAGCAGCACGCCGCCGATCGCGAGGCCGTCCTCGGCGGTCGACGTGACGACGTTCGACACCGGCTCAGGCGACAGATTGATCAACGCGCGGGTGCCCGCCTTCGCGAGATGCGCGGTGCCGGCGAGCGTACCGCCCGCAAGCGCGGCGACGGTCAGCAGCGCCGGATCGGCGTGGCCGAGCGCGCCGGCGGCCAGCACGGCGCCGGCCGGAATGCGGATGAAGGTGTGGATTGCGTCCCACAGCGAATCGAACGCGGGGATCTTGTCGGCGAGGAATTCGGCGAGCGTCAGGACGGCCGCCGTGCCGATCACCCACGGCGAAGACAGCGCGGACAAGGTGTTCGGTAGATGAATCAGGCCAAGACGTTCGAACAGGCCTGCCAGCAGGACCGTCAGATAGAGGCGCAGACCGCTGCCCCACGAAAGGCCCGCTGCAAGCGAAAGTGATTCAAGCATGGCCGCCTCCACGCGCTTTGTGCGTGCCGGGCGCCGCGGCCGGAACAAGCGGGCGTTCCGCGCCGAAGCCGTCAGACTCGCCAGGCCGACCGCGCCAGCCAGGCCGCGGGCAATCTCAGGGTCGTTTCCGTCTCATTATAGCCACGATAATTCGCGGAACGTCGAACGGCGAATCCTCGCTGTGGCTTGCCCGCAATGGTCGCCGCGACCGTCGAGTCAGTGCCCCGACGACAGCTTCAGCCCGACGAGGCCGATCACGATCAGCGACGCACTGGCGACGCGCGCGACCGTCAAGGCCTCGCCCATCATCACGACGCCAAAGATGAACGCGCCGACCGCGCCGATCCCGGTCCATACGGCGTAGGCCGTGCCGAGCGGCAGCTGGCGCATCGCGAGCGCGAGCAGCACGAAGCTGCCGAACGCGGTCACGACCGTGAAGACCGACGGCCAGAAGCGGGTGAAACTTTCGGAAGTTTTGAGACCGGCCGCCCACGCGACTTCGAGCAGACCGGCAATCAATAGAAGAAACCAGGACATCGAAACAGCTCCATGAAAAATGGGGCCGTCCCCGATGATTGATACGAGCGTAAGGTCGTCCTTACGTCAGGAGATTATAACGGAGCGGCATGGACGCTGAACTCACACGGCGCCCACCAGCCGGTAGCCGACGCCCGTCTCCGTGACGATATGTTCCGGCTGCGCCGGGTCGCGCTCGAGCTTGCCGCGCAGATGCGCCATGTAGATACGCAGATAGTGGTGGCTCTCGACATGCGACGGTCCCCACACGTCGCGCAGCAACTGCCGGTGCGTAAGCACGCGGCCGGCGTGGCGCACGAGTGTCGCGAGCAACCGGTATTCGATCGGCGTCAGATGGACCGCGGCGCCGTCGCGCGTGACCTGGCGCAGCGCGAGGTCGACGGTGACCTCGCCGAAGCGCACCTGCGGCGATTCGCTCGCGCCGCCGTGATTGCGCCGCCGCAGATGCGCGCGGATCCGCGCGAGCAATTCGGACACGCCGAACGGTTTGGTCAGATAGTCGTCGGCGCCGGCGTCGAGCGCGGCGACCTTCTCGCTTTCCTGGGTGCGCGCCGACAGCACGATCACCGGCAGCTCGCTCCAGCCGCGCAGCTCGCGGATCACGTCGAGGCCGTCGGTGTCGGGCAGGCCGAGATCGACGATCACGAGGTCGGGCTTGCGCGTCGCCGCTTCGACGAGCCCCTGCTTGCCGGTCTCGGCGTCGTACACGGTGATGCCCTCGGCTTCGAGCGCGGTGCGCACGAAGCGACGAATCTGTTTTTCGTCTTCGATCAGGACGACGGTGATGCTCAGGTCACTCATGGGCGGTTCGGGTGGGCGGGTTCAGGTCGGCGGCGGACTCGGCGGTGGCGCCTTCGTCTTCGAGCGTATCGGGTGCGGCGGGCGGCGTCTTCACCGGCAGCGTGAACCAGAAGCGCGCGCCTTCGACGTGGCCATCCGCGGCAATCCGGTTGAGCGCGCCGATTGTACCGCCGTGCGCCTCGACGATCGCGCGGCAGATCGCGAGCCCGAGGCCGATGCCCGGTTTCGCCGACTCCTTCTCGCCGCGCGTGAACTTCTCGAACACGCGCGCTTCCATGCCGGCGGGCAGGCCGGGGCCGTTGTCGTCGATCGTGATGCGCACGAACGGCGCGCCGTCCGCGTCGATCTGCTGCGCGCCGATCGCGAGTGGCGTGCCGGACGCGGTGTATTTGGCCGCGTTCTCGAACAGGTTCGAGAACAGCCGCTCCATCAGCACCGCGTCGAGATGCAGCAGCGGCAGATCGGCGGGCAGTGAGACCTGCACCGGACGGTCCGCGAGCACGCGCTTGCAGGCGCGCAGCGCGGCGCCGACGGTCTCCTCGAGCAGGGTCCACTGCTGGTTCAGTTGCAGGCTGCCAGCCTGCAAGCGTGCCATGTCGAGCAGGTTGGTGACGATGCCGGTCATGCGCAGCGCCTCTTCGTGGATCGAGTCGACGAGTTCGTCGTCACGCTTCTCTTCGCCCGCCGGGCGCCCCGGGCGCCCCTGCCGCCCCTGCGCGAGCATCGACGAAAACCCGACGATCGTCGTCAGCGGCGTGCGCAGATCGTGCGAAATCGCCGACAGCAGCGAATTGCGCAGCCGCTCCGACTCCATGTTGACGAGCGCATCGCGCGCGATATCGACGTAGTGCACCCGTTCGAGCGCGAGGGCGATCTGCGCGGCGAACGCATCGAGCATGCGCCGCTGCTCGGGCACGGTCAGCTCGCGCTCGTCGCGCACGACGACCGCGAGCACGCCGCGCGTGCGCATCGGCGCCTTCAGCGGCAGATACAGCGCCGCCGCGGCCGGCAAGGTGTCGGTGCCGTGGCCGGCCGGCTTCTGCTGATCGTAGACCCACTGGCCGACGTCGAGATCGAGCGCATCGCCTTCGAGCGTGATCGCTGCGTCGGGGTCCTCGATCTTCTGTTTGACCTTATCGACGCTGTCGGGCAGCAGAATCGCCACGCGCGCGCCGAACACCTCGCTCACGTGCCGGCTGCCGATGCCGACGATCTGCTCGGTCGCGAGCGCCGCGGCGAGTTCGCGCGCCATTTCGTACATCGCGCCGGTGCGCTGCTCACGGCGTCGCGCGACGCTCGCCTCACGGCGCAGGCTCGAAGTCAGATGGCTGATCACGAGCGACGTCAGCAGCATGCCGAAGAACGTCAGCAGGTACTGCGTGTCGGAGACCGACAGCGACATGCGCGGCGGCACGAAGAAAAAATCAAACGCGGCGACGCTCGCGAACGACAGCACGACACCCGGCCCGCGCCCAAGCTTCACCGCGGTGAAGATCACGCCGAGCAGATACAGCATCACGAGGTTGGTCAGATCGATGTGATCGATCAGCTGGCTCGACAGCACTGTGATTACCGCGCCGATCGCCAGCGCGAGCGCATACGCGCGCGGCGGCGAACGGCGCTCGCGGGCCGCGCTCAACGCCTCGCGCCACGCGTTCGCGGTGGTGTTCAACAGGCGCCGCTGCTCGCCGCTGTCGCGCTCCGACGACACGCGAATCAGCGTGAGATCGAGATCGCCGGTTTTCTCGGCGATGCGCTCGCCAAGCGGCCGACGCAGCCAGCGGCTGATGCCGGTACGCGACGACGCGCCCGCCACCAGCTTCGAAACGTTGCGCGCCTGCGCGTAACCGATCAGCGCGTCGAGCGCATCGGTGGCGGCGAGCGTTGCGGTTTCGGCGCCGAGCTCGGCGGCGAGCTTCAGCGCGTTCAACGTGCGTTCGCGTCGCGCGTCGGGTAGACGCTGCAACGCGGGCGTTTCGACATAGACCGCCAGCCAGTCGGCCTTCAGGCTCGCGGCGAGGCGCGCCGCCGAACGCACCAGCGCCGGCGCTTCCGGACCGGGACCGACGCACACGAGCAACCGCTCGCGCGCCTGCCAGATACGCTGGATCGACCGGTCGGCGCGGTACTCGCGCATCTGCGCGTCGACGCGGTCGGCGGTACGGCGCAGCGCCAGTTCGCGCAGCGCGATCAGGTTGCCCTTGCGAAAGAAGTTGCGCACCGCGCGCTCGGCCTGCTGCGCCATGTACACCTTGCCGTCGCGCATGCGGTCGAGCAGTTCCTCGGCCGGCAGATCGACGAGCGTGACTTCGTCGGCACGGTCGAACACGCGATCGGGCACGGTCTCCCACACGCGGATACCGGTGATCTGGCCGACCACGTCGTTCAGGCTCTCCAGGTGCTGCACGTTGACGGTCGTATAAACGTCGATGCCCGCGTCGAGCAGTTCGTAGACGTCCTGCCAGCGCTTCAGATGACGCGCGCCCTGCACGTTCGAATGCGCGAGTTCGTCAACGAGGACCAGTTGCGGCTTGCGCGCGAGCGCGGCGTCGAGATCGAACTCGCCGAGCTTGCGGCCGCGATACTCGATCTGCAAGAGCGGCAGCACGTCGAGCCCCGCGAGCAGCGCGGCGGTTTCGCTGCGCCCGTGCGTTTCGGCGATGCCGACCAGCACGTCGACACCTTCTTCCTGGCGGCGGCGCGCGGCCTGCAGCATCGCATAGGTCTTGCCGACGCCAGCCGACGCGCCGAAGAAAATTTTCAGCCGGCCGCGCTGACGTTTTTCTTCGTCGCGCTGCAGCTTGTCGAGCAGTTCATCAGGATCGGGGCGGTTCATGCTCAGTGGTTCTGATAGTCGTGTGAGCGGCGATATCCGCATGGTGGCACGGCCCGCGCCGGCCCGCAAATGACGACGCGGCGTCACGCGGACGCCGCTGTCTTATCGATGACCCGCAATCGCGGCTTGCGCGTTGCCGTGCGTTGGGGTGTCAGCCGCGCTTCATTTCATCGAGCGCGAGATTGAGCTTCAGCACGTTCACGCGCGGCTCGCCGAGCACGCCGAACTGACGCCCCGTCGTATAGCGCTCGACGAGCGCCTGCACGTCGTTCGGTGCGAGGTGACGCGCCTGCGCGACGCGCGCGATCTGATACGCGGCCGCGGCCGGGCTGATCTCCGGATCCAGCCCGCTGCCCGACGACGTGACCAGATCGACCGGCACCGGCTTCGACATGTCGGTGCCCGCGGCCTTCAACGCCTCGAGCCGGCCCTTGATCTCGTCGAGCAGCGCCGGATTGTTCGGCCCGAGGTTCGAGCCGCCCGAGTTCAGCGGGTTGTACGGCATCGGCGTGGTCGCCGACAGTCGGCCCCAGAAATACTGCGGCGCGTCGAACTGCTGGCCGATCAGCTTCGAGCCGACCACCTTGCCGTTCTGCTCGATCAGGCTGCCATTGGCCTGTTCGTGGAACGCCGCCTGGCCGAACGCGGTCATCACCGCGGGATAAGCGAGTCCGGTGATCGCGGTCAGCACCGCGAAGATCACGATCAGCGGACGGAACAGATTTTTCATGATGGGTCTCTTTCCCTATTCATCACTTCGGGTTACTTCGTGGCGACACGTTCGCGCTCAAACCCAGCCGAACGCGGCCAGCACCATATCGATCAGCTTGATGCCGATGAACGGCACGATGATCCCGCCGAGGCCATAGATCAGCAGATTGCGGCGCAGCAGGATCGCCGCGCCGAGTGCGCGATAGCGCACGCCCTTCAGCGCGAGCGGAATCAGCAGCACGATGATCAGCGCGTTGAAGATCACCGCCGACATGATGGCCGAGGTCGGCGTCGCCAGATGCATCACGTTCAGCGCGTTCAACGCCGGATACGTCGACGCGAACGCGGCCGGGATGATCGCAAAGTACTTGGCGACGTCGTTGGCGATCGAGAACGTGGTCAGCGAACCGCGCGTCATCAGCATCTGCTTGCCGATTTCGACGATCTCGATCAGCTTGGTCGGGTTCGAATCGAGGTCGACCATGTTGCCGGCCTCTTTCGCCGCTTGCGTGCCGGTGTTCATCGCGACCGCGACGTCGGCCTGGGCGAGCGCGGGTGCGTCGTTGGTGCCGTCGCCGGTCATCGCGACCAGACGCCCTTCGGCCTGGTGCGCGCGAATCGTCGCGAGCTTCGTTTCCGGCGTCGCTTCGGCGAGGAAGTCGTCGACGCCCGCTTCGGCCGCGATCGCGGCGGCGGTCAGGCGGTTGTCGCCCGTCACCATCACGGTCTTGATGCCCATCTTGCGCAACTCGGCGAAGCGCTCCTTGATACCGCCCTTCACGACGTCCTTCAGCTCGATCACGCCAAGCACGCGCGCGCCCTGCTCGCTCTTCTCGGCGACCACGAGCGGCGTGCTGCCGCGTCGCGCGACATCGGCGACCGCATTGCTGACATCGTTCGGGAAACGGCCGCCATGCGCTTCGACGTAGTGCTTGACCGCATCGGCCGCGCCCTTGCGGATTTCGCGGCCGGGCAGATCGACGCCGCTCATGCGCGTTTGCGCGGTGAAGGCGAGAAACTCCGCGTGCAACGAGCCCATCTCACGCTGACGGATATTGAAGCGCTGCTTCGCGAGCACGACGATGCTGCGGCCTTCCGGCGTTTCGTCGGCAAGCGACGACAACTGCGCGGCATCGGCCAGCGCTTCTTCGGTCAGACCCGGCGCGGGCAGGAATTGCGACGCCTGACGGTTGCCGAGCGTGATCGTGCCGGTCTTGTCGAGCAGCAGCACGTCGACGTCGCCGGCCGCTTCGACGGCGCGGCCCGAGGTCGCGATCACGTTCGCCTGCATCATGCGGCTCATGCCGGCCACGCCGATCGCCGACAGCAGGCCGCCGATCGTCGTCGGAATCAGACACACGAGCAGCGCGGCAAGCGCGGTAATCGTCACCACATGGCCCGCCTTGGCGGCCTCGACGGAAAACATCGAGAACGGCAGCAGCGTCGCGGTGGCGAGCAGCATCAC
This sequence comes from Burkholderia sp. H160, assembly GCA_000173575.1. Classification (GTDB taxonomy): domain Bacteria; phylum Pseudomonadota; class Gammaproteobacteria; order Burkholderiales; family Burkholderiaceae; genus Paraburkholderia. The sequence goes on from ABYL01000031.1 coordinate 18,480, forward strand.
GATCGTCAGCGCGACGAGCAGAATCGTCAGTGCGATTTCGTTCGGCGTCTTCTGACGCTTCGCGCCTTCGACCATCGCGATCATGCGGTCGAGAAACGCCTCGCCCGGGTTCGCGGTGACGCGCACGACAATCCAGTCCGACAGTACGCGCGTGCCGCCCGTCACCGACGAAAAGTCGCCGCCCGACTCGCGGATCACCGGCGCCGATTCGCCGGTGATCGCCGATTCGTCGACCGATGCGACGCCGTCGATCACTTCACCGTCGGCCGGAATCACGTCGCCGGTTTCGACCAGCACGACATCGCCTTTGCGCAGCTCGGTCGCGGTCGTGATGCGGATCGGCGACTTCGGATGCGGCTCGTTGAGCTTCTTGGCCATCACGTCTTTCTTCGCGCTGCGCAGCGACGCGGCCTGCGCTTTCGAGCGGCCTTCGGCGAGCGCCTCCGCGAAGTTCGCGAACAGCACCGTGAACCACAGCCACAACGAGACCGCGAGAATGAAGCCCGCGGGCGCCTCGGCCTGACCGCCGAGTGCGGCAATCCACAGAATGGTGGTCAGAATGCTGCCGACGTACACGCAGAACATCACCGGGTTGCGGAACTGCGTGCGCGGCGTGAGCTTTTTAAAGGAGTCCACGATCGCCGGGCGCAGCAGTGCCGGGTCGAACATGGACCGCGTAGCGTTATGTTCAGTCATTGAATCCTCGAATATCCGTGCGCGCTTGCAGGCTTGCTGCGTGCAAGCGCCTGTTCGGTCATTGGTTCGCGGCCGCGCGTCACTGCACGCCCAACATCATCAGATGTTCGACGCCGGGACCGAGCGCGAGCGCCGGGACGTAGGTCAGCGCGCCGACCAGCAGCACCGTGCCGAGCAGCAGCACGACGAACAGCGGTCCATGCGTCGGCAGCGTGCCGCCGGTGACGCCGATGCGCTTCTTCGCGGCGAGCGAGCCGGCGATTGCGAGCACCGGCACGATCGTGCCGAAGCGGCCGAACCACATCGCGATCGCGGTGAGCCAGTTGTAGAACGGCGTACTTACCGTCAGACCCGCGAATGCGCTGCCGTTGTTGTTCGCGGCCGAGCTGAACGCGTAGAGGATTTCGGAGAAGCCATGCGCGCCTGGGTTCGCGATGCCGGCCTTGCCCGCATCGGTCAACACCGCGATCGAGGTGCCCACGAGCACGAGCAGCGGCGTGAGCAGCACGACGATCGACACCATCTTCATCTCGTAGGCCTCGATCTTCTTGCCGACATACTCAGGAGTGCGTCCGATCATCAGACCCGCGACGAACACCGCAAGCAGCGCGAACACGAGCATGCCGTACATGCCGGAGCCGACACCGCCGAAGATCACTTCGCCGAGCTGAATCAGCAGCATCGGGTACAGGCCGCCGATCGGCGTCAGCGAATCGTGCGTATTGACGACCGCACCGCACGACGCCGCCGTCGTCGCCACCGTAAAGATGCCCGACTGCGCGATGCCGAGGCGCGTTTCCTTGCCTTCCGCATTGCCGCCCGCCTGCAGCGCACTTGCCGACTGATCGACGTTGAGCGCGGTGAAGGCCGGATTACCGCTCTGCTCGGCGCTGATCTCGCCGAACACGCAAACACCGAACGCGATCGTCATCGCGGCGAGCACGGCCACGCCTTGCCTGCGGTCCCCGATCACGCGGCCGAACACGAGCGCGAGCGCGGCCGGAATGATCAGGATCGAGAAGATCTGCACGAAGTTCGAGAACGGCGTCGGGTTTTCATACGGATGCGCGGAGTTGCCGTTGAAGAAACCGCCACCGTTGGTGCCGAGCATCTTGATTGCTTCCTGCGACGCAACCGGGCCCATCGCGAGGGTCTGCGTCTTCACCTGGGTATCGACCGTCACCGGATTGCCCTTCGCGTCCTTCACCGGATTGCCTTGCGCGTCGAGCTTCGGCGCGGCGTAGGTGGTGGTCTGCAGCGTCGGCACGTCCTGATACGCCTTGAAGTTCTGGATCACACCCTGGCTCATCAGCAGCGCGGCGACGAGCGCCGACATCGGCAGCAGCACGTAGAGCGTCACGCGCGTGACGTCGACCCAGAAGTTGCCGATGGTCTTGGCGCTGTGGCGCGCGAAGCCGCGAATCAGCGCGATCACGACGACGATGCCCGTTGCGGCCGACAGGAAGTTCTGCACGGTCAGGCCAAGCATCTGCGTCAGATAGCCGACGGTCTGCTCGGGCGTGTAGTCCTGCCAGTTCGTGTTGGTCACGAAGCTGACCGCGGTGTTGAACGCGCTGTCGACCGACATGGCGCCGAACTGCTGCGGGTTGCCCGGCAGCCAGCCCTGCACACGCAGCAGCACGTACAGGAACGCCACGCCGAGCACGTTGAACGCGATCGTGGCGATCGCATAGTGCTTCCAGCCCATTTCCGCCGATGGATCGACGCCCGCGATGCGGTACAGCAATCGCTCGAGCGGCGCGCCGACGCGCACGACGCGCGAGCTGCCGTCCATCACGGCGCTGATGTAACTCGCCACCGGCACCGCGGCGGCCAACAGTACGACGATAAAAAGACTCGCCTGCAGGACATTGTTCGTGTTCATTCAATGTCCTCCGCGCGCAGCAGCGCATACACGAGATAAATGAAGAGCAGCGCGGTGGACGCGCCGGAAAGCCATAGCATCCAGGTCATGAACGGTCTCCCTGCCCACGACGGAACTGCATCAGCTTCTCGCAGCCGCCAATCAGCCCAAAGGTCAGCGCGGCGAATACCACGAGCCCCCCGACATACAGCACATCCATTTTCGTTCCCCATTTACGGATTTTGGACAAACGCAACGGTATTCCGATCGACCTAAAGGGCCGGTCAAAGATGGTGGGGCGCGCGTAAAAATCGCGTAAACGGGAAAGGCCGATTCATCTCGCGATGAACCGGCCTTTCAGATGAAGCGGATCGCAGGCTGAGTTGGCGCTTTTATTTTTATGGCAACAGGATGGTCGACCCGGTCGTGCGACGCCCTTCGAGGGCCGCATGCGCCTGTCCGACGTCCGGCAGCGCATAGCGCTGGTTGATGCTCGTCTTGACCTTGCCTGAAGTCAGCACGTCGAACAGTTCGGCCGACATCGCCTCGTAATCGCTGCGCTTCGCGATATAGGTGAAGAGCGTCGGGCGCGTAAAGAACAGCGAGCCGCGTCCGGCGAATTCCGACGAATCGATCGGCGGCAGCGGACCCGACGCGTTGCCGAAGCTGACGAACAGGCCGAGCGGCGCGAGGCAGTCGAGCGACTTTTCGAAGGTGTCCTTGCCGATCGAATCGTAGACGACCGGCACGCCCGCGCCGTTGGTGATCTCGCGTACGCGCTTCGTGAAGTTCTCGCGCGTATAGACAATGGCGTGATCGCAGCCGTGCGCTTTCGCGATTTCGGCTTTTTCGTCGGAGCCGACCGTGCCGATCACCGTCGCGCCGAGCGCCTTCGCCCACTGGCACACGAGCAGACCGACGCCGCCCGCCGCGGCCTGAATCAGGATCGTGTCGCCGGCCTTCACCTGATACGTGCGGCGCAGCAGATACTGCGCGGTCAAGCCTTGCAGCATGACCGACGCGGCCTGCTCGTCGCTGACCGCATCAGGCAGCTTGACGACCTGCGCGGCCTGCAGCACGCGCTCCTGCGCATACGCGCCGGGCGGCCGCGCGACATACGCGACGCGATCGCCGATCTTCAGACCGCTCACGCCCGAACCGACCGCGCTGACCTCGCCGGCCGCTTCCATGCCGAGCCCGCCTGGCAGCGGCAGCGGATACAGACCGGTGCGGAAATACACGTCGATATAGTTGAGGCCGACCGCCGTCTGGCGGATGCGGATCTCGCCCGCGCCGGGCTCGCCCACCTCGACGTCGACCCACTTCATTACCTCGGGGCCGCCGGTTTTGTCGAATCGGATTGCCTTGACCATCATTCATGTCTCCTTGATCTGTCTGGATAGTTTTCTGGATGTCGGTCCGGATGTCCGTGCGGCGACGCGCATGCTCAGGCCTGGCCGGCCAGACGCAGGGTCAGCACGTCGAGCACCATGCGCGCGGTGGAAATGTTCGTCGCGCACGGAATGTTGTGCACGTCGCACGCGCGCACGAGCGCGTTGATGTCCGGCTCGTGCGGCTGGGGCGTCATCGGGTCGCGCAGGAAGATCACCATGTCGACGCGCCCTTCGGCAAGCTGCGCGCCGATCTGCAGGTCGCCGCCGTGCGGGCCCGACAGCATGCGCTCGACCGTGAGGCCATGCGCGTCGCTGATGCGTCCGCCGGTCGTGCCGGTCGCCACGATCTCGCAGCGCGCGAGCGTGGCGACGTATTCGCCGGCCAGTTTGACGATGTCGTCCTTCTTGTGATCGTGCGCGATCAGCGCAATGCGGGTGGTCATGACGTAAGACTCCTCAAACCTTTGTGACTGTCGTTGTTGTGGGGATGTGTGTCGTTCGCGCGCGGCGGCTCAGAACGTACCGGGATAAGCGCCGCCGTCGATCAGCCAGTTCTGCCCGGTGATATAGCCCGCATGCACGCTGCACAGGAACGCGCAGGCGCGGCCGAATTCGTCGCGGTTGCCGAAGCGCCCGGCGGGGATCGTCTTCATGCGCTGCTTGCGCGCTTCATCGATGGAAATGTTGTGCGTCTTCGCCTGCGCCTCGAACGTGACCGCGATGCGGTCGGTGTCGAACAGGCCCGGCAGCAGGTTGTTGATCGTCACGCCGGTCGGCGCGACCTTGCGCGCAATGCCCGCGACGAAACCGGTCAGCCCCGAGCGCGCGCCGTTCGACAGACCGAGCACGTCGATCGGCGCCTTCACCGCCGAGCTCGTGATGTTGACGATGCGCCCGAAGCGGCGCGCGCTCATCGTGTCGATGGTCTGACGGATCAGGTCGATCGGCGTCAGCATGTTGGCTTCGAGCGCGCGGATCCAGTCCTCGTGCGTGAAGTTGCGGAAATCGCCCGGCGGCGGCCCGCCCGCGTTGTTGACGAGAATGTCCGGCTGCGGACACGCGGCGAGTGCGGCGGCGCGCCCTTCAGGCGTGGTGATGTCGCACGCGACCGTCTTCACCTCGACGCCGCTCTGCTTGCGGATTGCCTCGGCGGTCGCTTCGAGCGTCCCGGCGGTGCGCGCGACGATCGTCAGATTGACGCCCTCGGCGGCGAGCGCTTCCGCGCAGCCGCGTCCCAGACCCTTGCTCGCCGCGCAGACGAGTGCGGTACGCCCTGCGATTCCCATATCCATGTGTCCATCCTCCTGGCGATGTTTCCCCCGATTCTAGAAGAATCAGTGCCGGACTGTGCCGCGCCTCTGCAATCTCAGGTATCGCCGGGCGCGACTCTTTCGGTAAACTTGCGCGGTGGCGCGCTTCTCCTGCCCTCCTCCCCGCTTCCGGGTACCGGCAGGACGAACGGATGGGCGCGCCGAACCGATCCACCTTGCCGCCGCCCGCGAGCCCGCCATGACCCAGGACAGCCGTTTTCCCAATCTTTTCATCCTCGATCACCCGCTGATCCAGCACAAGCTGTCGCATATGCGCGACCGGGACACGTCGACGCGCACGTTTCGCGAACTGCTGCGCGAAATCACGCTGCTGATGGGTTACGAAATCACCCGCAACCTGCCGATGACCACGCGCCGCATCACCACGCCGCTCGTCGAGATCGACGCGCCCGTGATCGCCGGTAAGAAGCTCGCGATCGTGCCCGTGCTGCGCGCGGGTGTCGGCATGTCGGACGGTCTGCTCGAGCTGGTGCCGTCGGCGCGGGTCGGACACATCGGCGTATATCGCGACGAGGATCATCGGCCGGTCGAATATCTGGTGCGCCTGCCCGATCTCGAAGACCGCGTGTTCATCCTTTGCGATCCGATGGTCGCGACCGGCAACTCCGCCGTGCACGCGGTCGATGTGCTCAAGCGCCGCAACGTGCCCGCCGAAAACATCATGTTCCTCGCGCTCGTCGCCGCGCCTGAAGGCGTACAGGTGTTCCAGGACGCGCACCCGGACGTCAAGCTGTTCGTTGCGTCGCTCGACTCGCATCTGAACGAGCATGCGTACATCGTGCCGGGTCTCGGCGACGCGGGCGACCGCTTGTTCGGCACGAAGAACTGACGCGCGGGAGCCGGCGGGAGCGGCATTGCGTCGCTTCCCTGTCATTTCCGCTCCGATCTGATTGCATTTGCGGCCAGTTTCGGGCCGCAGCCCCTCTGCCGCCCCCGCGCGGCGTGATAAAATTCGAATCCGCTCGATGAGCGGCTCGACCCGCACGATCACTCGCACCACCGTCTGCAATTTCGACTGGCGCACGGCGCCTTCGCATCAGGTCATGCGGCGCCTGGCCGCGCAAGCTGCCCCGCCCTCACCGCGCCGCCGCCTGGCTGGCCGGTAATGCATGGACGGGCCGAAACGAGCGGCCGGCATGGATGGCCAGCCCCGAGCGGGTCGTTCAGTGCGGGCGGGCTGCGGGCAGGTTGGGGACGGCGCCCAGCCGGCAGCCTTCCACCAGACAGTTCGACATCGAGGCGCAACACGCGAGGCGTCCGACATCGCAACAACAATTGCACTATGCGTGCGCCCCGCTGGCGCGCGCCACGGAGAAAAGTATGGCGGGTCATTCGAAATGGGCCAACATCAAGCATAAGAAAGCAGCGGCCGATGCCAAGCGCGGCAAGGTCTGGACGCGGCTCATCAAGGAAATCCAGGTCGCGGCCCGTCTGGGCGGCGGCGAAATCGACTCGAACCCGCGTCTGCGGCTCGCGGTCGACAAGGCGTACGACGCCAACATGCCGAAAGACAACATCAACCGCGCGATCCAGCGCGGTGTCGGCGGCGCGGACGGTGCGAACTACGAGGAAATCCGCTACGAAGGCTACGGCATCGGCGGCGCGGCGGTGATCGTCGACACGATGACCGACAACCGCACCCGCACGGTCGCGGAAGTGCGTCACGCGTTCTCGAAGAACGGCGGCAACATGGGCACCGACGGTTCGGTGTCGTTCATGTTCGATCACGTCGGCCAGTTCCTGTTCGCGCCCGGCACCGCCGAAGACGCGCTGATGGAAGCCGCGCTCGAAGCGGGCGCCGACGACGTCCAGACGAACGAGGACGGCAGTATCGAAGTGCTGTGTCCGCCGCACGATTTTTCGAAGGTGAAGGCTGCGCTCGAAGCGGCGGGCTTCAAGGCCGAATTGGCCGAAGTCACGATGAAGCCGCAGACCGAAGTGGAATTCACCGGCGACGATGCCGTGAAAATGCAGAAACTGCTCGACGCGCTGGAAAATCTGGACGACGTGCAGGAAGTCTATACAAACGCGTCGATCGCCAGCGAATGACGGGGCGCGGGGCATCGTTTGCCCTTGCTGTTGATGGTTTATTGCACGGCTGAGCACACCGCTCGGCCGTTTATGGTTTTCAAGTCTCGGGGATTCACATGAAGTTACTCGTCGTCGGTTCCGGCGGTCGCGAACATGCGCTGGCATGGAAGCTCGCGCAATCGCCGCGGGTCCAGCTCGTCTACGTCGCGCCGGGCAACGGCGGCACGGCTCAGGATGAGCGTCTGCTCAACATCGACATCACCGATCCGGCCGCGCTCGCGGATTTCGTCGAAAAAGAACAGATCGCGTTCACGCTGGTCGGGCCGGAAGCGCCGCTCGCGGCGGGCATCGTCAACCTGTTCCGCTCGCGCGGTCTGAAGATCTTCGGGCCGACCAAAGAAGCCGCCCAGCTCGAAAGCTCGAAGGATTTCGCCAAGGCGTTCATGAAACGTCACGGCATCCCGACCGCCGAATACGAAACCTTCGCCGACGTCGCCGCCGCGCACGCGTATCTGGACGCCAAGGGCGCGCCGATCGTGATCAAGGCCGACGGCCTCGCCGCCGGCAAGGGCGTCGTGGTCGCGCAGACGCTGGAAGAAGCGCACGCCGCGGTCGACATGATGCTGTCGGACAACAAGCTCGGCGACGCCGGCGCGCGCGTCGTGATCGAGGAGTTCCTCGCCGGCGAGGAAGCGAGCTTCATCGTGATGGTCGACGGCAAGCACGTGCTCGCGCTCGCGTCGAGCCAGGATCACAAGCGTCTGCTCGACGGTGACCAGGGCCCGAACACGGGCGGCATGGGCGCCTACTCGCCCGCGCCGATCGTCACGCCGCAACTGCATGCGCGCGTGATGCGCGAAATCATCCAGCCGACGGTGCGCGGCATGGAGAAGGAAGGCATCCGCTACACCGGCTTCCTGTACGCGGGCCTGATGATCGACGCGCAAGGCAACCCGAAGACGCTCGAGTTCAACTGCCGGATGGGCGACCCCGAAACGCAGCCGATCATGGCGCGTCTGAAGGGCGACTATTCGAAGGTGGTCGAACACGCGATCGCCGGCACGCTCGACACCGTCGAGCTCGAATGGGACCGCCGCACCGCGCTCGGCGTCGTGCTCGCCGCGCACAATTATCCGGACACGCCGAGGAAGGGCGACCGCATCAACGGCATTCCCGCCGAAACCGCGGATTCGGTCACGTTCCACGCCGGCACCACGCTGACGGACGGCAAGCTGACCACCTCGGGCGGGCGCGTGCTGTGCGTCGTCGGTCTCGCGGATTCGGTGCGCACCGCGCAGGCGGCCGCCTATCAAACGATCAACCAGATTTCGTTCGACGGCATGCAGTATCGCCGCGACATCGGCTATCGCGCGCTCAATCGCAAGCACGACGGCAAGTAAGCGGCGCTTGTGCTGGCCGCCGTGCGAGCGGCCGCCAGCGCGACAGCGCGCCGCGGGCACGCCACACGACGCGCGCTACACTGCATTTTTCGCGCACGTCGCGACAAACGGGCCCGGAGCCCGCGGATCGGCTGAAGCGGCAAGCCGCCTCCCCTATCCGCCTCCGACGCCCGCACGATCCGAACGAACGACCCGTCCGCGCAGGCTCCTGTCTGACGCGAACGCGGCCATCGCCCTCTTTCGAAGAACCCGCGGCACGCCAAGCGTGCCGTCCTCAGGACCTGCATTCATGAGCAATTCGAGCTACGACGCTCAAGCCGTGCGCAGTTGGCTGCAAGGCCTGCAATCGCATATCGCGGACACGCTCGGCGCCTTCGACGGCACCGCATTCGCGACCGACGCGTGGCAACGCGAGCCCGGCGAGAAGCTGCGCGGCGGCGGCGTTACGCGGATTCTCGAAGGCGGGCAGTTTTTCGAGCGTGCGGGCATCGGCTTCTCGGACGTCGCGGGCGACGCGCTGCCGGGCTCGGCGAGCGCCGCGCGGCCGCAACTGGCGGGGCGCGGCTTCGAAGCGATGGGCGTGTCGCTCGTGCTGCATCCGCACAATCCGCACTGCCCCACCGTACACATGAACGTGCGCCTGCTCGTTGCGACCAAGGAAGGCGAAGAGCCGGTGTTCTGGTTCGGCGGTGGCATGGACCTGACCCCGTACTACGGCTACGAGGAAGACGCGCGGCATTTCCATCAGGTGTGTCGCGACGCGCTCGCGCCGTACGGTGCGGACCTGTACCCGCGCTTCAAGCGCTGGTGCGACGAGTACTTCTTCCTGAAGCATCGCAACGAGCCGCGCGGCATCGGCGGGATTTTCTTCGACGATTTCTCGGAGCTGGGCTTCGACGAGTCGTTCGCGATGCTCAAAAGCGTCGGCGAGGGTTTTCTCAAGGCGTACCTGCCGATCATCGAGCGGCGCCGCAATACGAGCTACGGCGAAGCCGAGCGGGCGTTCCAGGCCTATCGGCGCGGCCGCTACGTCGAGTTCAATCTGGCCTTCGACCGTGGCACACTGTTTGGGCTGCAGAGCGGCGGACGAACCGAATCGATCCTGATGTCGATGCCGCCCGTGGTGAACTGGCGCTACGACTGGCAGCCCGAGCCGGGCACGCCGGAAGCTCGTTTGTACAGCGATTTCCTCGTGCCGCGCGAGTGGGTGTGACAGGCCACCTGTCTCGCTTACGGTCACGACAAAGGATCCTCACCTGAAGCCGAACGCTCACCCTGTCGCCCTGCCTCGCCGGATCGGTCTGCTGGGCGGCACTTTCGATCCGATCCACGACGGCCACCTCGCGCTCGCGCGGCGCTTCGCCCGCGTGTTGCGGCTGACCGAACTGGTGCTGCTGCCGGCCGGCCAGCCGTGGCAGAAGACCGACGTGTCGCCGGCCGAACATCGACTCGCGATGACGCGCGCGGCGGCCGGTTCGCTCGAACTGCCGGGCGTGACGGTGCGCGTCGCGACCGACGAAATCGAGCACGAGGGCCCAACCTACACGGTCGACACGCTGCAGCGCTGGCGCGAACGCGAAGGCGACGACGCGTCGATCACGCTGTTGATCGGCGCGGATCAACTGGTGCATCTCGACACGTGGCGCGACTGGCGGCGTCTGTTCGAGCTTGCGCATATCGGCGCGGCCACGCGGCCCGGCTTCGACCTCAAGTCGATCGGCCCCGCGGTTTCCAGCGAAATCGCCGCGCGCCGCGCGAAAGCCGACGTGCTGCAGGCCACGCCCTGCGGCCATCTGCTGATCGACACGGCGCTCGCGTTCGACGTATCGGCCACCGATATTCGCGCGCATCTGCGCGAACAGGTCAACCAGCGGCTCGCCCACGCGGGTGCGGGCGGCGCAGCACAGGATCAGGCCGCGAGTCACGTCCCCGCCGCGGTGTGGGACTATATTCTTCAACATCATCTGTACCACCGGTAACTCTATGGATATTCGCAAACTGCAGCGCGTGATCGTCGACGCTCTCGAAGACGTCAAGGCGCAAGACATCAAGGTGTTCAACACCACCCACCTGACCTCGCTGTTCGATCGCGTGATCGTCGCGAGCGGCACGTCGAACCGGCAAACCAAGGCACTCGCGTCGAGCGTGCGCGAAGGCGTGAAGGAAGCCGGCGGCGAGATCGTCAGCACCGAGGGCGAGGATATCGGCGAATGGGTGCTGGTCGATTGCGGCGACGCGATCGTCCACATCCTGCAACCGGCGCTGCGCCAGTACTACAACCTCGAGGAAATCTGGGGTGACAAGCCGGTGCGCATCAAGCTGTCGACGCCGAGTCCGTTCGGCGGCGCGCGCGCGAGCGAATCCGACGACGAGGAAGAAGACGAAGCGCCGGCCGCGAAGCCCGCTCGCAAGACCGCGGCGCGCCGCAAGTAAGCGGGACGTGTCAGCCACACCGCTGCTTTCCTCGCGATGAAACTGCACATCCTCGCCGTCGGCCACAAGATGCCGGACTGGATCGCGACCGGCTTCGACGAATACGCGAAGCGCATGCCGCCCGAACTGCGCATCGAGCTGCGCGAGATCAAACCGGAGCAGCGCTCGTCGGGACGTTCGGCCGAAAGCGTGATGGCCGCCGAGCGGCAGAAGATCGAGGCCGCGTTGCCGAAGAACGCACGCATCGTCGCGCTCGACGAACGCGGCAAGGACTGGACCACGATGCAGCTCGCGGGCGCGTTGCCGGGCTGGCAACAGGACGGCCGCGACGTGGCCTTTCTGATCGGCGGCGCGGACGGGCTCGATCCCGAGCTGAAGGCGCGCGCCGATATGATGCTGCGTGTGTCGAGCCTCACGCTGCCGCACGCGATGGTGCGTGTGCTGCTGGCCGAACAGCTTTACCGTGCGTGGACCATCACGCAAAATCATCCCTATCATCGCGCGTGAGTGCCCGAGCGAGGCGCGGCGACGCGCCATCGCTCGTTGCGCTTGAACATGTCGCGGCCACATCGCGCCATGGGTCGGCTTGCGTCGATGCGTTCGCGTATCGGTAGCCTCCCCCCTCACGCCATCCGTTCCCCGCTCCATCGAGACCCGTTCATGCCCACGCCCTCCGCTTCGCTGCATCCGTTCGTCTACCTCGCCTCGCAAAGTCCGCGCCGCCAGGAGCTGCTGCAACAGCTCGGCGTGCGTTTCGAATTGCTGCTGCCGCGCCCCGATGAAGACGCCGAAGCGCTCGAAGCCGAACGGCCTGGCGAACACGCGCGCGACTACGTGCAGCGGGTGTGCATCGCGAAGGCATATGCGGCGCGCGCGCGACTCGTCGACGGTGGCCACGCGGCGCGGCCAATCCTCGTCGCTGACACCACCGTCACGATCGACGACGCGATTCTCGGCAAGCCCATCGACGCTGACGATGCGGTCGCGATGCTCACGCGTCTCGCGGGCCGCACGCACGAAGTGTTGACCGCACTTGCCGTGATCGATGCCGAGGGCGCGTTGCTGCCCGCGGCGCTGTCGGTCTCAAAAGTGCGTTTTGCTGCAGTGCACGCAGATGCGCTGCGTCGCTATGCGGCGAGCGGCGAGCCGCTAGGCAAGGCGGGCGCTTATGGCGTGCAGGGACGCGCGGCGGAGTTTATCGAGCATATAGACGGGTCCTATTCGGGTATCATGGGTTTGCCGCTTTTTGAAACCGCTGCGCTCCTGCGTGCAGCGCGCATCGACTTCTAGAACAACACCATGAATGAAGAAATCCTGATCAATGTCACGCCGCAGGAAACGCGCGTCGCGCTCGTTCAACAGGGCGCCGTCCAGGAACTTCACGTCGAACGAACGCTGTCGCGCGGGCGCGTCGGCAATGTCTATCTCGGCAAGGTCGTGCGTGTGCTGCCGGGTATGCAATCGGCGTTCATCGACATCGGCCTCGAACGCGCCGCATTCCTTCATGTCGCCGACATCTGGCATCCGCGTATTGCCGGCGAAGCGCAACATCAAACGCCGCATCAGCCGATCGAAAAGATCGTCTTCGAAGGTCAGACGCTGATGGTGCAGGTCGTCAAGGACCCGATCGGCACGAAGGGCGCGCGGCTGTCCACGCAAGTGAGCATCGCCGGGCGCACGCTCGTGTATCTGCCGCAGGAGCCGCACATCGGCATCTCGCAGAAGATCGAGAGCGAAGCCGAGCGCGAGGCCGTGCGTGCGCGTCTGACCGCCGTGCTGCCCGCCGATGAGAAAGGCGGCTACATCGTGCGCACGATCGCCGAAGACGCGACGAGCGAAGAACTGGCCGCCGACGTCGCGTATCTGCGCAAGACGTGGGCGACGATTCTGTCGCAGGCGCAGCGCATGCCGCCCACCAGCCTGCTCTACCAGGATCTGAATCTCGCGCAGCGCGTGCTGCGTGATTTCGTCAACGATGAAACGTCGCGCATCCAGGTCGATTCGCGCGAGACGCATCAGATGCTCGCCGATTTCGCGGCCGAGTTCACGCCGGCGGTATCGTCGAAGCTGCACCACTACACCGGCGAGCGGCCGCTATTCGATCTGTACAACATCGAGGCCGAGATTCAACGCGCGCTGTCGCGTCGCGTGGACCTGAAGTCGGGCGGCTACCTCGTGATCGACCAGACCGAGGCGATGACGACGATCGACGTGAACACCGGCGGTTACGTCGGCGCGCGCAACTTCGACGACACGATCTTCAAGACCAACCTCGAAGCCGCGCACACGATCGCGCGGCAATTGCGGCTGCGTAATCTGGGCGGCGTGATCATCATCGATTTCATCGATATGGAGAACGTCGAGCATCGCGACCAGGTGCTCGGGGAATTGAAGAAGGCGTTGTCGCGCGATCGCACGCGCGTGACCGTCAATGGCTTTTCGCAGCTTGGGCTCGTGGAGATGACGCGCAAGCGTACCCGCGAATCGCTCGCGCATGTGCTGTGTGAACCTTGCCCGGTTTGCCAGGGCAAGGGGCAGGTGAAGACCGCGCGGACGGTTTGCTATGACGTGTTGCGCGAGATTCTGCGCGAGTCGCGGCAGTTCAATCCGCGCGAGTTTCGTGTGGTCGCCGCGCAGCAGGTGATCGATCTGTTTCTCGAGGAAGAGTCGCAGCATCTGGCGATGCTGATCGATTTCATCGGTAAGCCGGTGTCGTTGCAGGTGGAGTCGAATTTGAGTCAGGAGCAGTACGACATTGTTTTGATGTAGGGTAATTGGCGGTTACTCACGTCCATCGAAGGCCGCTGAAAGTCCTTTGCTGGAGGGCATTCGTTACTGGTCAATCTCGACCGTGCCGCTCGTCGCTTCTGGCGGTTCGTCCTCTTTGCAGTCGCCGGACAGCAGTTCGGAAAGCTCGTCCGGGCGTACTGCCCGCATCGCTTTCTCGATTTTCCTGTCGTATCGGCGGTCGTTCGGATCATGCCCGGCGTGCGCCTTACGCGCGTACTTCTGAACGAAGCAGGCAAGCTCGCCAACCAATCGGTCCCGCTTTCGTTTTGCGATCACAGGAGCCGAGAGCCAAATGTTCCACCGTCGGTCTCATGGACCTCAAGCGAGTCACACTCAATCGCGAGTTCGGCACCCAGAGTGGAATAAACGAAAGCAAGCAATGCGGCTTTCCTGTCCGTAAGCCGCTCGCCAGCTTCGAGTACAACACTGGCGCGCGCGTACTTCGCGTCGGCCAGCGCAACGATATGGATGCCGTAGACAATATTCAGCAAGCCAAGGTGCTCAACCGAGACGCACGTCACGCCGTTGAACGTGACCACCGCGCGCCTGTTGGCAAGGTACAGACCTAGCGTCAGCGTCCGGGGCTCGGTATTCCGGCCAATGACCACGCTGTCCAGATACCAATTGTGGAAATAGCCCCACGCCTTCAATATTTCATCTGTCATATCGATTTACCAAGGGAGCAAGGAGACCGGCGCGCCCTCGTCGCGCTTGTAGCCAGCCCACATGCGTTACCCCGCCAGATCGATTTGAAGCGGGCATACGTAGCACAAGGCAGGAGACGGCGCGATAGAACCGAAACAGTCGATGACATTGTTTAGTTCGCTGATGATGGCGTACAAGCACGCCTCGCCCGTGCGGCCTATGATGTAAGCGACACCCTTACTTCAGAGGCAGGCCATCATGAGCCGGGATGTATTGGGGGCGGGACGACGCGAGGCCGTCCGGCGTGCGGCGTACAGCCTCGCCGACAGCGGCAAATATGCTGACTGGCGGGCGGTTGAAAAAGCGCTACGTGCCCGCTATAGCGTGCTTGACGCTCACCAGTCGCTAGGCAACCCGGTCGTTCGCACAAAGATCGATCAACGATGCTCCGCTGCACGGCGGAAAACCCACGCGGCATGATGACCGATCAGCACAAACCCAATCGGCCGCCCGTGGGCGCATGGGGAGTGTATGTCCTCACGGCCACCCTTTTCTCACTGGTCGTTATTGGTGCGATCCTCGCCGAGGGTTGGGCAGCGCCAGGCAATTGTCCATAGCGCTGTAAGCCGCGCGGGCTTGTCTGCGATCCAAGGGAAACCGCCCTTCCCAATACCCAAAGCGGTTCCTTGCGAAAAGGCATCCTGGTTGTTTCGGTATTGGAAATATATTCGATCGTCATGCCGCTAAACCGTAACTAGAATCGGGCGTCCGTCACGCCACGGGTTACGCGTGCAAACATGCACATCGCGCCGAAGTCGTCGACCGCGCCGTCGACGCTACACGCCGTGCGGCAGCGCCGCCTCGATGAACACCGCGCACAGCGCTTCCATACCCTTCGCGTCCTCTTCGTCGAAGCGCGCGATGACGGGGCTGTCGACATCCCACACGCCGATCAGCGTGCCGTCGGGCGCGACGAGCGGCACGACGATTTCCGATTGCGACGCCGAATCGCACGCAATATGGCCGGGGAATTCGTGCACGTCGCGCACGACCTGGGTCTGACGGGTTTGCGCGGCCGTGCCGCAGACGCCCTTGCCGAGCGCAATGCGCACGCACGCGGGCTTGCCCTGGAACGGGCCGACCACCAGTTCGCGGCCGTCGTGAAAGTAAAAGCCAGCCCAGTTCAAATCACTCAACGAATGAAATACGAATGACGAGAAATTGGCCGCGTTGGCGATCCAGTCGGTTTCACCGGAGAGCAGCGCGCGCGCCTGCGCGACCAGTTCTTCGTATTGCGCGGCTTTGGGCAGATGCGAGGTGGAGGAAACTTCGAACATGACAGCGTCCGTGATCAGAGCGAGATGAAAATCGGTATGGCGTGCAGTTTAAAGCAAGCGCAATTCCCGCGCGCGCCAGCGTGTCGACCGCTGCGGTACGCGCCGCCCTAATTGTTTCGAGGTTTTCCGGACGGACGCTCACAGGATCGCGCCATCCACGATAAGTGAAGCTGCAATTGTCTGCGCCGGGTTATCTGCAGCCAATCAGACTCAAGGTGACCATTAGGTAATGGTTACCGGCGCATACATCGGGGAGCCTTACTGATCGACACCGACAATCACGCTCGACGCCTTGAAAATCGCCATCGCAGCCTTGCCGCTCGCGAGGCCGAGGCGATCGACGCTGTCGTTCGTGATGATCGCCGCGATCTGCGCGCCGCCCGCGCTGATCGTCACTTCCGAATTGACCGCGCCCTTCGTCACCGCCGCGACGGTCCCCTCGATGCAGTTGCGCGCCGACACCTGCTGCCTCGCGACATCGACCATCACGATCACCGACGATGCCTTCACCAGCGCAAACGCCTGCTTGCCGGTCGCCAGCCCGAGCGACTTCGCGCTGCCGTGCGTGATGATCGCGACGATCTCGAGACCCTCCGGCGTGCGTAGCGTCACTTCGTCGTTGACTGCGCCGTGCGTGACGTTGATGACTTCACCGCTGAACTGATTGCGCGCGCTGGTTTTCATGGCGTTCTCCTTGTCGATTCAGGCGCGTGACGACGCGCGGGTTGGATGGATAAAGCGAGTGTAAAGGAAGCCGCAAGGGCCGCCGCCAAATATCCAATACGCCACGGGCATCGCCGACACCGTATCATCGTGCCCTTGGACCTCATACGCCGAATCTTTATGCCTGTCGCCGTTCTCTCCTGCCGTGCCTGCCGCGCCGTCGTGCTGTGCGCCGCAGTCGCGACCCTGGTCGCGTGCAGCACTCCGACGCCGCCGCGCGACACGCATGCGTTCGTCGACAACGTCACGCTGTTTCCGCTCGCCCATTACGACCAGAACGTCGATCACTCGCTCGATCCGGACAGCCCCGACTACGATCGGCCGTTTATCAGCGCCGCCGAGCAGCGCGCGCATTTCGACGCGCTATTCGCGCGCTACTTCGGCACGGGCGCGAACGCGCCGTCGCCATGGAATCCCGCCTGGGTAACGACGCGCGTGTTTCACGAACAGGGCGAGGACATTGCCGCACTGCAACAGCGCCGCATCGACAAGTTCGACAACACCGGCAAGCATGGCAGCGTAATCGGTTACGGCGAAAACTTCCGGCCGCGCGACAAGGCGTGGATCGACGCGATCGCGCGCAACATCAACGTCGCGCAGTTCACGCAAACGCCGGTGTATCAGCCCGAGCGGCGCGCGATCGCGACCGGCAACCTGATGGTGCGCGAGCTGCCTACCACCGATCCGTCGTTCTACGACCGTCATCTGGCCGGCGAGGGTTATCCGTTCGACAACCTGCAGATCTCGGCGGTGCGACCGGGCACGCCGCTCTATGTGCTCGGCAGCAGCGTCGATGGTGCCTGGCATTACGTGCAGACGCCTGACGTGCAGGGCTGGGTGCGCAGCGACGGCGTTGCGTTCGCCGATGATCGTTTCATCGATCAATGGCGCGCGGCGGCCGGGAAGTCGCTGGGCGCCGTGATCGTCGCGTCGGCGGCGGTGAACGACAGCCGCGGCGTATTCCGCTTCGACGCGCCGGCCGGGACGATGCTGCCGCTCGTGGAGGGGTCGTCGGCAGCATCGACGACGACTAGCGACAATCCAGCCACGCGCCAGCTCCTCGTTCCCGCCCGCGACGTCGACGGCCGCGCGCTGATCCGCACCGCGTCGCTCGACGCCACGAAGATCACGCCGATGCCGCTCGCCGCGACGCCGCGCCATCTCGCGATGCTATTGAAGGCGCTGATCGGCCGCCCGTACGGCTGGGGCAATAGCGGGCTCTACAACGACTGTTCGTCGGAACTGCAAAGTATCTTCGCCGCATTCGGCGTGGGGCTGCCGCGGCATTCGTCGACGCAGATGAGCGCTGGCCGCATGGTCGACCTGTCGGAGTCGACGCCCGCCGAGCGGCTCGACTATCTGGCGCGGCACGGCGTGCCGCTGCGCACGCTGGTCTACATCGGCGGCCACGTGATGCTGTACCTCGGCAACACGACCCGCGACGGCGTCACGGTCCCCGTCGTCTATCAGGACGTATGGGGCTTGCGCCCGGCCGACAACAGCCGTCGCGCGGTGATCGGCGGCTCGGTGATCCTGCCGCTCGACGAGCACATTCCCGAGGACGCGACGCTACAGTCGCTCGCCGCGACGCCCACGTTCCAGATCAGCATCCTCGGCGAGCCGGCGGGCAGCGCGGCGCCGGCGGACGAGGATAATCCGGCCGGGTAAATGGCGGCGGGCGCCCTCACTCGCGCCCAAAAATATTTTTTTCGGAGTGTCGATCCGACGGTCACGAACTCGTCGTAACGTTGAAGACCCAGCTCTCGCAGCCGGTCTTCCCACTGAGGAACCGTTACTTCAAGGAGTCACAGTTATGTCCAGCGCTGCCGTCAAACCGATCCCGGACGGGATGCACTCAATCACGCCGTACCTGATCTGCAAGAACGCCGCCGAAGCAATCGCGTTCTACACGAAAGCCTTCAACGCCGTCGAACAGATCCGTCTGCCGGGCCCGGATGGCAAGGTGATGCACGCGTGCCTGAAAATCGGCGACTCGATGCTGATGCTGACCGACGAATGGCCCGAGCATCAAAGCTTCGGCCCCAACACGCTGAAGGGCACGCCGGTCACGATTCATCACTACGTACAAGACGTCGACGCGAGTTTCAAACAGGCCGTCGACGCGGGCGCGACTGTCACGATGCCCGTCACCGACATGTTCTGGGGCGACCGCTACGGCCAGGTCAAGGACCCGTTCGGCCACAGCTGGTCGCTCGCGACGCACAAGCGCGACCTGAGCACCGAGGAAATCCAGCAGGCGATGGCCTCGATGAACTGTTCGCCCGAAAAGCAGAAGTGAGCGGCCGGTGGGCCTCGGGCGAACGCGCAACGAGGCCCACCGTCAGCAGTCCCAAAGGAGACACGTCATGCAGAAAATCGCGCCGTGCCTGTGGTTCGACGGCAATGCAGAAGAAGCCGCGGATTTCTACACATCCGTGTTTCCGGCTTCGCGCATCACCACCACGCTGCACTACACCGACGCCGGCCCCGGACCGGAAGGCAAGGTCCTGGCCATTACCTTCGAAATCGAAGGCCAGGAATTCATGGCTCTGAACGGTGGCCCGCAATATAAATTCACGCCGGCCATCTCGCTGTTGGTGCACTGCGACTCGCAGGAAGAAGTCGACCGCTACTGGTCGAAACTGCTCGACGGCGGCGGCGAGCCGGTGGCCTGCGGCTGGCTGCGGGACCGCTTCGGCGTGTCGTGGCAGATCACGCCCAGCGTGCTGCTGGAGATGGTGCACGACCCGGATCGCAAGAAGGCAAGCCGTGTGATGGCGGCGATGATGAAGATGGTCAAGCTCGATATCGCGTTGCTCGAACAGGCGTATCGCGGCGAGTAGGACGGCGCACGGCGCGTGCGCGCGCACCGCACGCACGATCTTTTGATAGCATCGGTCTCGACCCCAACAAGGCGAGACAACCACGGTGCGCATCAACCGTCAGGCCTTCTTCTGCTCGCTGTTCATCGCGCGTCTCGCCGATCAGATCCTGCTCTTTCTGGTCCCGCTCGTCGTGTTTCAGACCACGCGCCAGGTCTCGTGGTCGGGCCTCGCGTTCTTCATCGAAACGCTGCCCCGCTACCTCGTGTTCCCGTTCTTCGGCGCGCTATGCGACCGCTTCCCGCCGCTGCGTCTGATGCGGTTGAGCCAGGCGGTGCGCGCGCTTGCGTGCTTTGGCGGCATCGCCGCGTATGCGATGTTCGGCGGCATCGGCTGGCTGATCGCGCTGTCGGCCGCGTGCGGCGTGCTGACGAGCCAGGGGCTCGTCGCGCGCGAGGTGATGCTGCCGCAGATCTTCAGCACGCAGCAGATCCAGAAGGTGCTCGCGTATTCGCAACTGGCCGACCAGCTCGGCTTCGTGCTCGGACCGATGCTCGCCGCGCTGATGCTCGGTGTGTGGCGCTGGGAGTGGGTGGTCGCCGCGACCGGCGTGCTATTTCTTTTCGCCGACGCCGCGCTGTTCGTCTGGCAGCGACTGAGCGGTTTTCGCCCACCCGCTCGGCCAGCGGCGGCGGTCACTCACTGGACGAGGCCGCTGCGCATCGCGCTCGATCACGTATGGGCGCTGCCGGGCCTGAAGAAGGTCATCATGCTCGCGGCCGCGGAGAACCTCGTGATCGGCGTGACGCTCGCGACATCGGCGGCGATGGTGACGGGCTTGCATGCGCAATCGAACCGCTACTACGCGGGTCTGCAAACGGCTGGCGCGATCGCGACGGTGCTGGTGCTGCTGACGGTCGCACGCGCCGGCTGGCCCGCGCGCGTGCTCGGTCCCGTCGCGTTCGTGACGATCTGCGCGGGCGGCGTGATCGCAGGCGCGAGCGCGTCGCCGTGGGGCTATGCGCTCGGCTTCCTGCTGATTGTCGGCTTCGACAAGATGTTCAACGTCTACATCCGCAGCGCGCGTTTGCAGATCATTCCACCCGAGGACTACGGCAAGACGATCGGCGTCGCGATCCTACTGAACAACCTGACGCAGCCGCTTGCCGGCCTGCTCGTCGGTGTATTCTCCGCGCGCACGCAAACCGGTCCGCTGATCGTCGCGTTATCGCTGACGATGGGCGGCATCGGGGCGGTCGTTTCGATCGGCTCGTTGCTGCTGCGCCGCAAGCGCGCAAAGTTACCCACAGATTTTGTTGGCAAATCTGTGCATAACTTCCCGGGAAAATCCGCAAACCGTTGATATGACTGTCGTTTTTTAGTCTGCATCGAAGGTGCGGTAGCGCACGGAGTTTTACCGAGGTTCATGCGTCGCTGGATATGTGTCCACCGGCTTGCAAAAATTGCCTACCCAATAAGAAAAGGCATACGCTGAACTGCACCCCAAAAGTTGGACACCGATCCAACTTTTGGGGTGTTTTTTATGGCGAAGCATAGTGAGCAGTTAAAGCGCAAGGTGGTCAGGCAATATCTGGCTGGCGTGGCGGGAACGAGAGTACTGGACCATCGTTGAAGCGCTCGACGGCGAGAGAGTCTGACGCTCAAGCCGCCGCGGCCTGCGGCAATGCGAACCCCTGTTCCGCCTGCTCGCCGCCCAACGCATCGAGCAGATCGCGCAGCATGCGATCGAGCTCGGCCGTCATCAGCGCGACGTCGGAATCGAAGCGTTCGTCGTCGTTCTGAGCGGTCGGGTCGCTCGCTTCCTTGAGCACGTCGAGCGCCGCGACGCGCTTGATCGTCAGCGACGGCGTCAGCACGAACGACACGCGATCGTTCCACGTCATCGCAAGCCGCATGCATTGCTTGCCCGCCTCGATGTGCCGGCGCATATCGTCGGCGTCCAGCGTATGTCCGACATAGCGCACCGTCGCATTGCCCTCGGTGGGCGAGCGCAACTCAGTGTCCTGATCGAGCGTGAAGCCCGCCGGCGCGTCGCCGTCGAGCAGCCAGCCGGTCATCGCCGCGACCGGCGACTGCGTGACGCGCACCGTCATCAGCGGCAACGAGTCGATCGATTTGACGAGCAGTCCGCGCACATCGTCGGCGACCGCCTGCGACGCCGCGTCGATCACGAGCCAGCCGTTCGTGCAATCGATCCACACGCGCGTGTCGCGGCGGATGCTGAACGCGCGCGGACGCAGCTCGTCGGTGACCTGCTCCTTCAGTTCACGCATCTGCTTGCGGCCCGGCTTGAAGCCCTGCTGCTCCTCGAGCTCGGCCGCGCGCTCGCGCGTGACCTGGGTGACGACCGACGCCGGCAGCAGCTTCTTCTCGGCGCGAAACGTCAGCAGCATCTGACCGTTCATCGCGTAGACGAGCGAGTCGCCATCGCGCGGCGGCGCCCAGCCTTGGGCCTGCATCTCGACGCTCTGGCCGGGCGCGAACGCGTACGGCGCGAGCCACTTTTGCATCTGTTCAGGGGTGACGGACCACGGAGCGGGCAGACGGTGCAGCTGAAGGTTTTTGAACCACATGAGCGAAGTCGGATTTGGGCAAAGCGCAGCATTTTATCCGACGAGACCCAGCCGTTTGGCGGCAAATCACCTAGACTTTTTCTCAGGACAGACCTAGACGGAGGCGTTCATGGCCGACGAAACCGCAGGCTGGCAGACGGTGCAATACGAAGGCTTCGAGATACACGTGTCACCTGTCGCGAAGGACCCGCCCGACCCGGCGCATGCCGCCGATACGGCGGCCGCGCCAAGCAGCCGCTACACGTATCTCGGCTACGTCTGCCATCCGGGCGCCAATCCCCATCTTCCCGGCCATGCCGTGACGTTTCACGCGGATGGCGAGGAGAGCTTCGCGAGCCTCGACGACGCGCTATACGAAGCGGTGCACGTGGGACGCAGCATCATCGACGGCACGCATCCGGATCTGACCGTGCTGCCGCTCGTGACGGGCGGCGTTTGACACGCGCCGCGCGTCGACGCTTGTCCCGTCAGCCCAATGCGCGTTTGATGCGCGACTTCAGCAGCGCACGGCGCAGCCGGCCGGTGCGCTCCGGCTCGCTGACGGCGAGCGCGCCGTCGGCGGCGGTGCCGCGGCGCAGGTAATAGCGGTCGAAGGTCGCCTGCGTCATCCCCCACTTGTTGAGGAACTGCCGACGCCCGTCGTTCTTCACGATCTTGCCGGTGCTCTTCTGCTGGAAGTGATAGACGAGACTGTCGCCGACACCGACGAACACGCGGCAGCCGGCGTCCCACAGCTTCATCGAGAAATCGTTGTCGCTGCTCATGCCGGGGCTCAGCTCGCTGCTGTAGCCGCCCACCTTGAACCACCAGTCGCGGTGCACGAGCGTCGGCGGCCATGTCGCGCCGCGCCAGTCGGCGCGCACGAGACTGGGCGCGGCAGAGACCAGCTCGTCGGCGCGAAACACCTGTGCATCGCGGCCGAAGTCGCGCACGACCACGCACGGATTGCCCGAATCGACCGGCTCGATCATCGTGCCCGACAGCATGAACAGGTTGTCGGCCGGCATCTGCGCAAGACGCTTGACGAGCGCGTCGTCCCAGCCTGGGCAGCAGTACATGTCATCGTTCATGTAGACGATGTAGTCCTGCGTCGCGCGCGCCGCCGCGATGTTGACCGCGTGGCAGATGCCGATATTGCCGGGCGACGCCGTGTGCTCGATGCCCTCGTCGCGCACCCACGCGAGCGTGCCGTCCGAGCCGTCGTTCACGTGCACGATGATCTGGTGCCGATGCGTCGAATGACGCCGCAGGCTTTTGATCACGAGGCGCAGATAAGGCAGATTGTTCCAGGTCGGGATGATGATTGAAAACATCGAGTCGGTCCGTTGAGCTGGGCACGGGCGCGGCCTGCGCCGCGCACCGGCCATGAGTGTCGCGCGATTGTACCGCCCCCGCCTGCCCGCACGTCAGACGCCGCCCGTGCGCCCCAGCGCATGCCGAGGCCCCCTAGCCTTACAGCGTGCGCCAGCAAGCATATTGCAAGGGAGCACATGGTTATAATCCGGATCGCTCTACCGTCTTGGAAGGATTCAAATGGTCCGGCCCCCCCTGCAATTTCACCACCGGAACGGTAGTGTGTTCATCGATAACGTAGACCTATGATTTTTGCATCCAGCCTGGTCTGGCTTACGACGGCTCTGCTGTTTCTCGCGCCCGCGGTCAATCTGATGTGGCGCGGCGGCACCGGCTACTGCTTTTTCGCACTCCTCGCGCTCGCGCTCGGCGCGGCCATCGCCAACCGGCGCATGCCGGGCTATTTCTCCGCCTTGCGCACCTACCGCTGGTTCACGATCGGCATGCTCGCCTTCGTCGTCGGGATCGGCGCGCAGCAACTGGCGCTCGGCTACTGGCTGCCCCGCGAGTTCGACAACGCGTCGCGTTTCGTGCTCGCGCTGCTGGTGTTCCTGCTGCTGCGGCAATTGCCGTCACGCAATCTGCGCATGATCGGCTGGGGCTGCGCGGCCGGCGCGCTCGCGGTCGGCGCATGGGCAATCATCGATCAGCCGCCCGGCGGCTGGACCGAAGCGAACCGTCTGAACAACTCGTACACGAACGCGATTCCGTTCGGCGATACCTCGTTGCTGCTCGCGTTTCTGTCGGTGTTCACGCTTGGCTGGGACAATCCGCGCGACTGGCGCGTGCTGGTGCCGCGCGTCCTCGCGCTGGTGTCGGGCGGCTATGCATCGTTTCTGTCGGGCACGCGCGGCGGCTGGCTCGCGGTGCCGGTGTTCGTCGTGCTGCTCGGCATGCAGTACCACTGGTTCACGCAGAAAAAGCGCCTGCTGATCGCGACGCTCGCGATCGTGATCGCGGCGGGCGGGGTGCTGTCGACCGAACGGGTTCAGAAGCGCTTGGCCGAGGTGCCGAACGACGTGTCGATGATGCACAAGGGCGAGGACGACACGGCCACCGGCCTGCGCCTGCAACTGTGGAACGCGTCACGGTTGATGTTCGAGCGGCATCCGGTGTGGGGCGTCGGCAAAGGCCATCTGGTCGACGAGCTCGGCGTGATGGCCAAGCGCGGCGAAGTGAAGGCCGAGATCGTCAACGAGCGCGCGCATAGCGACTTTTTCTCAACGCTCGCCGAGATGGGCGCGGTCGGCGTGATCTGCCTGTTGCTGTTCTACTACGGGATCACGGTCTATTTCTGGCGAAACCGGCTTGCGACCGATCCGACGATTCGCGCCGCCTCGTACGCGGGTCTCGCGGTCGCGACGAGCACGGTGATCTTCGGGCTCACGATCGACGTGCTGGTGCCGATGATGGTGACGGTGCTGATCGCCTCGCTGGTGGCGACGCTGCTGGCGGTAATCGATGCGCGCCAACGCGAGTTGCGAAGCGACGCGCGGGTCACGCCGGCGGCGCGAGTGCGCGAGAAGCAGCCGCACGATTGATTGTTTGAGAAGAGGTGGTCACCCGAACCCGGGCCGCCGCCCTCATCCTCGCGTGAACACCTCGTAAAGCGCCGCGACGTGCGCGTCGACGCGCGGGTCGTACACGAGGCTCTCGCGCGGCGCCGCGATCCGCGCCCCGCCGCTCTTCACGCGCTCGACCGCCTGCTCGATCGCGCGCTCGAAACTGCCCTCGGACTGCCGCGAAAACTCGATCTTCGCCGGCCCGGTCACGGTCTCCGCCGAGCCGACGTTGTCGGCGATCACGAGCGGCGTGCCGCACATCACCGACTCGACACCGACGAGCCCGAACGGCTCGTAGGCCGACGCGACGACCGTGAAATCGGCGGCCGCGAACAGCTTCTCGATCTCCTTGCTGTAACCCGCGTAACGAATTGTGTCGCCGGTCTTCGGCACCGGCCGTCCCGCCACGACGAGGCAGACCGGCAGCGTCGTGCGCGAGAAAAACGCTTCGAGCAGCGGATAGCCCTTGCGCTCGTGACTCGTCGACGAGAACACGAACATCACGCGGTCGTCGGGGACGCCAAGCTGGCGGCGCACGGCCGCGCGTCCGGCGGCGTCGAGCGGTCTGAAGCGTTCGGTGTCGACGGGCGGATAGAGCACGTCGATGCGCGCGGCCGGCACGTCATAGAAACGCTGCAACTCGCGGCTCATCAATTGCGAATGCGCGACGATCGCGCGCGATCGCGTGTAGACGCGCCGCTCGAGTTCGATCTGCCACTCGTCGCTGCGACGCGGCGCGCGGCCCGCGGCTTCGAGCGAGCCCGGATGCGTGCCGCCGCACAAGGCGACGTCTGCATGCGTCGAGTGATTGATCGAGAACACGCACGCCGGGCGATGCCGCTTCAGACGCTGCTGCAGACGCCAGTCGAACGCGAGGTTGCGCAGCTTGCGCGGCGCCCAGCGCACGTTGAGCGGCTGCGCGTCGATCCACGCGGCCTCCGGCAGCGCGCGGTCGATCTCGCGCGCGAACAGCGTCGGACGCAAACCCATTCGATGCAGGCCGGCGATCACGTCGCGCGTGTAGCGCTCGGCGCCACCGCTGTTCTTCAGCGCCTGGGCAGTCAGCGCGATGTCGATGAGGGGACGGCGGTTCGGGTCGCGGGTCGGCTCTGACAAGGATCGGTCTCGGTGAGGCGCACGCGCGGGCGAGGCCGTGAGTGCGGAGTTTCGGGGCAGCGGCAATTGTAAAGGATGGGTTTCGCCGGGCTCAGGTCGAGGTGCCCAGGTTTGCCGCGTGCTTCGCGCGGCGCGGCCGTCAGCGGCTAGAATCTAGGCCACTCGCCTTCCTCCCGACTCCATGACCGATAGCCTGCCGCCCGCCGCAACCGCCGACACTGCCCGCCCGCTCGTCTCGATGCTCGTGATCGCCTACAACCAGGCGCAGCAGATCGGCGACGCCGTGCGCTGCGCGCTCGCGCAAACCTACGAGCCGCTCGAAATCATCGTTTCCGACGACGCGTCCAGCGACGCCACCTTCGCCGCGATCGAAGCGGCGCTTGCCGGCTATAGCGGGCCACATCGCGTGATCGCACGGCGCAACACCGTGAACCAGGGCATCAGCGCACACCTGTCGCAACTCGCGCAGCTCGCGCATGGCGAGCTCCTGTTCGTCGCCGCCGGCGACGACATGTCGGCGCCCGAGCGCTGCGCGCGCGTCGTCGACTGCTGGCTCGCGCATGGGCGGCGCCCCGACCTGATCGCGACCGATCTCGCCGATATGGACGAAGGGGGACATGTGCACGAGCGCGTGAGCCCGACCGAACTCGATCGCTACCACAGCTTCGACGACTGGCTCGCCGAGCGTCCCTGGCTGATCGGCGCGGCACACACGTGGTCGCGACGTCTGATCGAGCGCTTCGGGCCGATGCTGCCGGGTGCCGCGGCCGAAGATCAGATCATGGTGCTGCGCGCGATCCTGTCGGGCGGCGCGATCAGTCTGCGCGAGCCGCTGGTGCGCTACCGGCGCGGCGGACTATCGCGCAAGCGCCGCTACCAGTCGGTCGATGAGCTGATCGCACGGATGCGGCAGAGCAATCGCTACGGACTCGCGGAGCTCGCGCAGCTACAGCGCGACGCGGAAATCGCCGGCATCGGGGAACGCATGCGCGCGGCAATGGCGCCGAAGCTCGCGCGCGAGCAGTTCATCCACGCGATGTTCGAAGCCGGCAGCCTCGGCGAACGCATCGGGCTGGTGACGCGCAGCGCCGGCGTGAAGCTCGGGCTGCGGATTCGGATGTTCCTGTACGCGAGTTGTCCGGCGGTCTATGCGCCGGGTATCTGGATCAAGCGGGTCGTGCGCGGCAGAAAGGCTTGAAGACGGCGGCGGGGTCTGGACGTGCTTTGTAGCGCGACACCGGTCACGAAAGTCTGCGCGACGTGCCCCGCCGCTGCCGCAACCGTCGCACGAGGCTCGGCCGCCGCGCGTCGACGCCAAAGCTCAGCACGCTCGCGCGCAGGCGCCGCAGCATCTTCACCGAGCGCACGAACGTCTCGCCGGTGTGGCTGATCATCACGAACTCGAACGCGCCGCGCCAGCTTGCGACGCCGCGCGAAAACGCATGCATGTCGTGGCGCGCGTCGACGGGCAACTCGGCGCCGAAGCGGCGCGCGAACACCCGCACCTGATCCGCGATGGCTTCGATCTGCCGCCGCCGGCTCGCGCCGCGCCGCTGTTGCGCTTCGGCGCCGCATTCGTCGCGCGCGGCACCGCGCTCGTTGGTCGCGCTCGCGCCCACCGCGTTGCCCCCGTGCTGCCGATACTTCAGATGCGACGCGGCGACGTGGCGAATCTCGCCGAACGACGCGGCCACCATCGCGAGCCACCAGTCGTGCATCACGATGCCGGGCGGGAACGGCAACGCGCGTTCAAGCGTCGCGCGGTTGACGAGCATCGCGCAACCGGGCACATGGTTGCTCAGTAGAAAATCGCGGAGGCGCGCCGCGCAGCGCGACTTCGCGGTGATATCGAACAGCGAGCGCGAAAGGGAGCACAGCGTCGAGTCGACGAGCTCGATGTCGCAGAACGCGAGTGCGGGCGTCGCCGCATCGCGCGTGCTTTCCACGCGCTGCAGTTCGTGCATCAGATCGGCGACTTTCTCGGGCGCCCAGACGTCGTCCTGATCCGCGAGCGCGATGTAGTTGCCGCGGCAGCCGGCGAGCGCGCGCTCGAAATTACCGACGATACCGGCTCGCGTGCCATCGCCGACGAGCCGCACCGGCACGCGTCCAGCGTAGGACGCGAGCAGTTCGCGCGTGCCGTCGCTGGAGGCGTCGTCGGACACCACGACTTCGAGATGGGGCCAGCTCTGCGCTTCGAGCGAAGCCAGCAGCTCGGGCAGATAGGTACGGCCGTTGTATGTCGCGAGCGCGATGGAGACGAGCGGCTTGCTCGGATCGTCGAGAAACATGGGTCGTCGATTTCCACAAGGCGGACTGTGAGTGTCCGCCAGCATGCGATTAGTGCCGAAAAAGCGCAACAAATCGAGACAAAAACGCAACACTGTCTCAAAAATGGGCCGAAACGACGAACCGGCCGCTGAGGCCGCGGCAAAGCGCCGGATTAAACCGCGCTTTGCTGGAACTGGATTCGATGCAGATGCGCGTACAAGCCGTCGTGCTCGAGCAGCTCACGGTGGCTGCCGCGCTCGACGATCCGCCCTGACTCCATCACGAGGATGCGGTCGGCGCGTTCGATCGTCGAGAGCCGGTGCGCGATCACGAGCGTCGTGCGGCCCTTCATCAGCGTTTCGAGCGCGGCCTGCACGTGGCGCTCGGACTCGGAATCGAGCGCCGAGGTCGCTTCGTCGAGAATCAGGATCGGCGCGTCCTTGTAGATCGCGCGCGCGATCGCGAGACGCTGGCGCTGGCCGCCCGACAGCATCATGCCGTTGTCGCCGACGAGCGTCTCGATGCCCTGCGGCATCGCCTGTACGGTGTCCCACAGGTTCGCCGCGCGCAGTGCGGCCTTGACCTTCTCCGCATTGACCTGCTGACCGTATGCGACGTTGTGCGCGATCGTGTCGTTGAACAGCACGACGTCCTGGCTCACCATCGCGATCTGGCTGCGCAGCGCATGCAGGTCGTATTCGGGCAACGCGACGCCGTCGACCAGAA
Source organism: Burkholderia sp. H160 (assembly GCA_000173575.1). Taxonomy (GTDB): domain Bacteria; phylum Pseudomonadota; class Gammaproteobacteria; order Burkholderiales; family Burkholderiaceae; genus Paraburkholderia. The sequence goes on from ABYL01000031.1 coordinate 47,568, forward strand.
TCGCGCCGCCGGTCGGATCGAAGAAGCGCGGCAGCAGGTTCACGAGCGTGGTCTTGCCGCTGCCCGACGGACCCGCGAGCGCGACCATCTCGCCCGGCGCCACCTTGAACGACACCTGGTCGAGCGTGTGACGGTTGTGCGTAGCGTTCGTGCCGTAGTGGAACGACACGTCGCGGAACTCCACCTCGCCGCGTGCACGAGCGAGCGGCTTGCCACCGCCTTCCGGCTCGGCCGGCTCGTCGATCAGGCCGAAGATCAGCTCGGCGGCGGTCACGCCGCGCTGCAACGGCTGGTTCACGTCCATCAAATGCTTGAGCGGCGAGATGATCAGCAGCATCGACGTGACGAACGCGACGAAGCCGCCGACCGTCGTCTGATCCGACGACGACTGCACCACCGCGATCGTGATCACGACTGCGAGCGCGATCGACGCGAGGAACTGCGTCAACGGCTGCGCGAGGCCGCCGGACACCGTCATGCGCATCGCGTAGCCGCGCAGACGCCGGCTCATCGCGGAGAACCGGTCCATCTCGTATTGCTCGCCGTTATGCACCTTGACGACCTTGTAGCCGCCCACCGTCTCCTCGACGATGTACGACAGCTCGTTGGTCAGCAGCTGGTGCTCGCGGTTCAGGCGCCGCAGGCGGCGGTTGATCTTGCCGACCAGCCAGCCGATGCCCGGCAGCAGCACCGCGACGATCAGCGTCAGGCGCCAGTTCAGATAGAACAGATAGCCGAGCAGGAAGATCACCGTCAGCGAATCGCGCACGAGCGTGACCATCACGCTGAGCAGCACGTTCAGGATCTGGTTGACCTCGAAGACGATCGCGTTGATCACCGTGCTCGCGGTTTCGCGCTGGAAGAACGCGACGCTCGTGTGGATCATGCGGTCGAACATCTTCAGGCGCAGCTCGAGCAGGATCTTGTTCGACACATACGCAAGCAGATAGCCGGACGCGTATTGCGACACGCCGCGAATCAGCGCGAGGCCGATCACCGCGATCGGCACGAGCCACTTGGTCTTGTCGACCGCATGCGAGCCGAAGCCCTTGTCGAGCAGCGGCTTGAGCAGCGCGGGAATGGCGGCGTCGGTGCCGGCGCTCACCGCCATCGCGACGATCGCCCCCAGCACAACCCATAGCAACGGCTTGATGAAAGGCCACAGGCGCCGCAGGACGACGGACGGCGACGACGCGTCGCCTGTACCCATGGGTTTGCTTAACGTTGGCTTCGCGCTCAAGGAATCCTCTGGAAATGCGGAACTGCGAGCACGCGGCGCATGGTTGGGCTGCCGCGTGGAATATCAAAAAAGAGCATTGTAATCGGTTGAAGATGCCGGCCACCGCTCGGTGCGCGGCGAAATGCGCGGAACGCCTGGCGGATCGGTGCTGTGGTGTGGGGCCGGATGGGGTGTGTATACTCGCTGCTCGATGGCGGGGTCGCGGCCCGCGCCGTCACTTCGTCCTCCACGCAACTCAGGTATGCAAGAAACCACTCTTGGCGTTGCCATCATCACCCGCAACGCGGCGGCACGGCTGGCCGAATGCCTGCAAGCCGTGGCCTTTGCCGATCAGATCGTCGTGATCGACGGCGGCAGCACCGACGGCACCGCCGACATCGCGCGAGTGCACGGCGCTCGCGTCATCGAACAGACCGACTGGCCGGGCTTCGGCCCGCAAAAGAACCGCGCGGTCGACGCGCTGACAACCGGCTGGATCCTCTCGCTCGACGCCGACGAAATCGTCACGCCGGAGCTTGCCGCGTCGATTCGCGCGACGCTCGCAGCACCCGCCGCCGACGTCTACGCGGTGGACCGTCTGTCGAGCTTCTGCGGCCACTGGATTCATCACAGCGGCTGGTATCCGGACTGGATTCCGCGCCTTTTCAAACGCGGCACCGCGCGCTTCTCCGACGATCTCGTGCACGAGCGCCTCGTGTTCGACACGCCCGCGCAACGCCTGACCGGTAAGCTGATGCACTACTCGTACGAGGACTACGAGGGCGTGCTGCGCAAGCTCAACGCATATTCGACGGCGGGCGCGCGGCAGCGCTACGAGGCCGGACAGAAAGGCAGCATTCGCCTCGCGCTCGGGCGCGGCTTGTGGGCATTCGTGCGGACTTATCTGCTGCGACGCGGATTTCTGGACGGCCGCGCCGGGCTGATGATCGCGCTGTTCAACGCGGAGACGGTGTACTACCGGTTTCTGAAGCTGGCACGTCTGGAAGAAACGGGCGGGCGGTAGGCCAAGGTTAGCTGGTGCACGCGGCACCGGCTAACCACGCCATAGGCATTGCTCAATACACGATCTCGATCGAGCTTCCCGCAAACTCGCCACGCAGTGCGGCGAGCAATTCGTCGGTGGGCTTGACGCGCCACGCGTCGCCGAGACGCATTTCGCCTTGCGCATGCTCGCTGCGATAGACGACCTGCACCGCGAGCCCGTTCGGAATCTGCACCGCCTGACGCTGACGGCCGCCCTCGCCGCCGAAGCCGCCCCGTCCGCCGCCATTGCCGCCGCCGTTGCCACGTGTGGCGGCCGCCGACGCGGCCGGCTCGTCCTTGCCCGCGGTGTGCGCTTCGAGGACACGGCGCAACGCCTGCGCGTCCGCATTGCCGTTCATCTGCACCTTGACCGAGTCCGCGTAACGGCAGCGCGCGCGGCCGAGGTCCATGACCGTTTCGACGGTGAAGCGGATGCCGCCCGTGAATGCGTCGTTACGCGCCTGGCCCTGTACGACCAGCAGTTCGTCTTCCTTGAACAATTGCTTGTGCTCTTCGAAGACTTCGTTGAAGACTGTCACTTCGCACTGGCCGGTGCCGTCGTCGAGCAGCGCGATCAGCATCTTGCCGCGCTGGGTCATCTGCGTGCGCAGCGACACGATCACGCCCGCGACCAGCTTGTCGCGCCCTTCCTTCAGTTCGCCGATCTTCTGACGCACGAAGCGGCGCACTTCGTCCTTGTAGGCATCGAACAGGTGGCCCGACAGGTAGAAGCCGAGCGCGGCCTTTTCTTCCTGCAGCTTGCGCTTTTCCGGCCACTCGGGTTCGTCGATGAGTTCATGGCCTTGCGACGGCGCGTCGCCCATGTCGAACAGACCGGCCTGCAGCGCATTGGCCGCCGCCTGCTCGGCCGCTTCCATCGCTAGCGAGACGGATGCGATCAGTTGCGCGCGGTTCGGATGCAGCGTGTCGAACGCGCCGGCGCGAATCAGCGCCTCGATCGTGCGACGATTGACGATGCGGCGATCGACGCGATTGCAGAAATCGAAGATGTCGATGAAGCGGCCTTCTTCGCGCGCGCGCAGGATTTCTTCGATCGCGTTCTGGCCGCTGCCCTTGATCGCGCCGAGACCATAGCGGATCGTGCGCGAGCGCTTGCCGTCGGTTTCGGCGACCGGTTCGAAGCGATACGCAGACAGGTTCACGTCCGGCGGCAGCACGGCCATCTTGTTCGCGAGGCAGTCTTCGAACAGGATCTTGACCTTGTCCGTGTCGTCCATCGCGAGCGACATGTTGGCCGCCATGAATTCGGCCGGATGGTGCGCCTTCAGCCATGCGGTGTAGTACGCGAGCAGCGCATACGCGGCCGCGTGCGACTTGTTGAAGCCGTAGCCCGCGAACTTCTCCATCAGGTCGAAGATTTCGTCGGACTTCTCGCGCGTGAGGCCGTTCACGGCCGCGCCTTCCGCGAAAATTTCGCGGTGCTTCGCCATTTCCTCGGGCTTCTTCTTGCCCATCGCGCGACGCAACAGGTCGGCGCCGCCGAGCGAGTAGCCGCCGATGATCTGCGCCATCTGCATCACCTGCTCCTGGTAGACCATGATGCCGTAGGTCTCTTTCAGAACGGGTTCGACGCGCGGGTCGGGATACTCGACCACTTCGCGGCCGTGCTTACGCGCGCAGAAGCTCGGGATCAGGTCCATCGGACCCGGACGGTACAGCGCGACGAGCGCGATGATGTCCTCGAAGCGGTCGGGCTGCGCGTCCTTCAGCATGCCCTGCATGCCGCGGCTTTCCAGCTGGAACACGGCGACCGTATTCGCTTTCTTCAGGATCGAGAACGACGCCGGGTCGTCGAGCGGCACCTGGCCTAGCGACCAGTCCTGCTTCGACGGATCGAGGCGGCGGATGTAGCGCTCGGCCCAATCCAGAATAGTCAGCGTGGTCAGGCCCAGAAAGTCGAACTTCACGAGGCCGACGGCTTCGACGTCGTCCTTGTCGTACTGGCTGACGACGCCGCTTTCGTCACCCTGCGTATAGAGCGGGCAGAAATCGGTCAGCTTGCCCGGCGCGATCAGCACGCCGCCGGCGTGCATGCCGACGTTACGCGTCAAGCCTTCCACGCGCTGCGCGAGTTCGAGCAGCTGGTGCACTTCGTCTTCGTTGTCAAAGCGCTCCTGCAACAGCGGCTCTTCCTTCATCGCGTCGGCGATCGTCACGTGCTTGCCCGGCTTGAACGGGATCAGCTTCGCGATGCCGTCCGTGAACATGTAGCCGAGATCGAGCACGCGGCCGATGTCGCGCACCGCCGCCTTCGCCGCCATCGTGCCGAACGTGGCGATCTGCGACACCGCGTTCGCGCCGTACTTCTCCTTCACGTACTGGATCACGCGATCGCGGCCGTGCTGGCAGAAGTCGATATCGAAGTCGGGCATCGACACCCGCTCCGGATTCAGGAAACGCTCGAACAGCAGGTTGTAGCGCAGCGGATCGAGATCGGTCACGCCGAGCGCATAGGCGACCAGCGAACCCGCGCCCGACCCCCGGCCCGGCCCGACCGGCACACCGTTGTTCTTGGCCCAGTTGATGAAGTCCGCGACGATCAGGAAGTAGCCCGGAAAGCCCATCTTGATGATCGTGCCGCACTCGAATTCGAGGCGCTGGTAGTACGTCGCGCGTTGCGCGTCGCGCTCGGCCTCGTCCGGATACAGCTGTGCGAGCCGCTTTTCGAGGCCTTCTTTCGACAGCTGCACGAGGTAGTCGTCGAGCGACATGCCGTCGGGCGTCGGAAAGAGCGGCAGCTTCGGCTTGCCGAGTTCGAGCTTCAGATTGCAGCGCTTCGCGATCTGCACCGTGTTCGCGAGCGCCGACGGGATGTCCGCGAACAGCTCGGCCATCTCCTGTTGCGAGCGGAAATACTGCTCGGCCGTAAAGCGTTTCTGGCGACGCGGATTCGCGAGAATATCGCCTTCGGAAATACACACGCGCGCTTCGTGCGCGGTGAAGTCGTCCGGCGTCATGAACTGCATCGGGTGCGTTGCGACGACCGGCAGTTTCAGCGATGCCGCGAGCGCGACCGCCTGCTGCACGTACTGCTCGCCGCCCGGCAGACCGCAGCGCTGCAGCTCGATATAGAAGCCGCCCGGGAACACCTTTGCCCAATGCCGCGCGTTGCGCCTTGCCGCCTCTTCGTTACCGGCCGCCAGCGCGAGACCGATATCGCCCTGCTGCGCGCCCGACAGCGCGAGCAGCCCCTCGCCGAGACCGGACTCGAGCCAGCCGGCTTCGACTTCCGCGCGGCCGCGATACTGGTTCGTCAGCGACGCCTTGCTGAGCAATTCGCAGAGGTTCAGGTAACCGCGCCGGTCCTTGACCAGCAACAGCAGACGGGAAGGCTTGTCGCGGTCGTCCGGATTGGTGATCCAGACGTCGCAGCCGGCAATGGGTTTGACCCCCTTGCCACGCGCTTCCTGGTAGAAACGGACGAGGCCGAACGCGTTGCCGAGATCGGTGAGCGCGAGCGCGCCCTGACCGTCTTTGGCCGCCGCCGCGACGATGTCGTCGAGACGCACGATGCCGTCGGCAATCGAGAATTCGGAGTGAACGCGGAGATGAACGAAGCGGGGATCTGACATGGGCGACATTGTAACCCCAGCCTTCCGCAGATTTCAGGTCAATACGGGACGCTGGCCGTCCGGCCAGGACGGGGTCGGCGAGAGCACTGTTTGCGCTAGCGCAACCCGTTAGCCATTCGGCCAGGGAGAGAAAATGCCGGGTTGAGGGATAATAGTGGTTTCGCCTGTCGTCTTATACGGGGACGCAACACCGACGGCACGACACGCCGGCCATCTTTACCGCTGAACACCCATGAGTATCGTCAATCTCTCCGCGTATCAATTCGCGACCATCGAAGACACCGCCGCGTGGCGCCCGTTCGTCACTGAGCGCTGCAATGCGCTCGGCCTGCGCGGCACCATCCTGCTGGCCCCGGAAGGCATCAACCTGTTTACCGCCGGCACGCGCGAGAACACCGACGCGTTCATCGACTACATCCGCCACGATCCGCTGTTCGAAGGCAAGTTCGCGAATCTGCAGTTCAAGGAAAGCCTGTCGGACTCGCAGCCGTTCACGCGCATGCTGGTCAAGCTCAAGCGCGAAATCATCACGATGAAAAAGCCGGCGATCCGCCCCGAGTTCGGCCGCGCACCGTTCGTCGACGCGCCCACGCTGAAGAGCTGGCTCGATCGCGGTCATGATGACGCAGGCCGCCCCGTCGTCATGCTCGACACGCGCAACGCGTTCGAAGTCGACGTCGGCACGTTCGACAACGCGCTCGACTATCGCATCACGAAGTTCAGCGAATTCCCCGAGGTGATCGAGAACAACCGCGCCGATCTCGAAGGCAAGACGGTCGTGTCGTTCTGCACGGGCGGCATCCGCTGCGAGAAGGCCGCGATCCATATGAAGGACGTCGGTATCGAGAACGTGTACCAGCTCGAAGGCGGCATCCTCAAATACTTCGAGGAAGTGGGCGGCGCGCATTATCGCGGCGACTGCTTCGTGTTCGACTATCGCACCGCGCTGAACCCGCAACTCGAACCGACCGCGACGAGGCAATGCTTTGGCTGCCGCGCGGTGGTCACGCCCGAGCAACAGCAATCGCCGATGTACGTCGCGGGCAAGACCTGTCCGGCGTGCCATCCGGACAGCAAGGCCGCGTGCGCCGCGTAATGTCACCCGGGACAGCCGGGGCGGCAAGTGGCGCCGGCGTCTCGCCTGTCGTCCCCAAACCATGACCTACCGCGGACGCTTCGCGCCGTCACCGACCGGCCCGCTGCATTTCGGCTCGCTGGTCAGCGCGCTCGCAAGCTGGCTCGACGCGCGCGCGCATCGCGGCGCGTGGCTCGTGCGCATCGAAGATATCGACGGACCGCGCACGGTGCCCGGTGCCGCCGAAGACATCCTCGCGACCCTCGAGCGCTTCGGCATGCATGCCGATGAAACACCTATCTGGCAAAGCCAGCGCATAGCGCGCTATCAGCAGGCGCTGGAGCAGTTGCAAGCGACCGGTCTCGTCTATCCGTGCGGCTGCACGCGCAAGGAAATCGCTGATTCGCTATTGCACGCGCACGCGCGCAACACGACGCTCGCCTACCCCGGTACCTGTCGCACGGGTCTGCATGGCAAGCCCGCGCGCGCGTGGCGCCTGCGCGTGCCCGATGGCGCGCCCGCCGTGATCACGTTCGACGATCGCTGGCAAGGCCCGCAGACGCAAAACCTCGCGACCGAGGTCGGCGATTTCGTGCTACGCCGCGCGGACGATCAGTGGGCCTATCAACTTGCTGTGGTGGTGGACGATGCGGACGCCGGCATCACACACATCGTGCGCGGCGCGGATCTGATGGATTCGACGGCGCGGCAGATCTATCTGCAGCGGTGTCTGGGCGTGGCGACTTCCTCGTATCTGCATGTGCCGGTCGTTACGAACGAGCACGGCGAGAAGCTGAGCAAGCAGACCGGCGCCACCGCGCTCGATTGCGATAAACCACTCGACGCGCTAGTCGCGGCGGCACGGCATCTGGGACTGGATCTGGGAAGCGAGCCACCTGCGACGCTGGAGAGCTTCTACAGCGCCGCGACCGCGGTCTGGGCGAAACGGATGAAGATTCGCGCATCCCGATGATGCGCACGCCCGGCGTTGCGCCCGGGCGCTAAACAACCCGCCTTACGACGACGAAGGCGTCTTTCTCGGCATCCCGAACCCACCGAGCAACGCGGCCAATTGCCGCTTCGGCGCAGCCTTCTGCGGCGCGCCGTCCGACATGCTTGCCTCCTCGACCTTGCGCACCGATGCCGGCGACGGCTCGTACGGCTTCAGGAAGAAATCGTCGACCGGCTGCGCGCGATGATGATGCGTACGGTCATACGAACCCGACGCTCCGCCCGTACGACGGCGGCTGCGCTCGTCGCGCGACTCGCTGCGTTCGCGGCGCAGCGAGCGGTCTTCGTGATGATGGCGCACCGGTGCATCGACGGTCAGCCGTTGCAAATCGAGCGGGCGCTTGATCAGCTTCTCGATGTCGGCCAGTTGCTTGCGCTCGTTCGGGCTGCACAGCGACAGCGCGTCGCCCGATGCGCCCGCGCGACCCGTACGACCGATCCGGTGCACATAGTCTTCGGCGTTGAACGGCAGGTCGAAGTTGATCACCGCGGGCAGTTCGGCGATATCGAGACCGCGCGCGGCGACATCCGTCGCGACCAGCGCCTCGACTTCGCCGCGCTTGAACGCGTCGAGCGCCTGCATGCGCTCGCTCTGCGAACGGTCGCCGTGAATCGCGGTCGCGACCACGCCGTCGCGCTCGAGGCTACGTGCGAGACGGCTCGCGCCGATCTTGCTATTGCAGAACACGATCACCTGCTTCAGGCCGCGCTCGCGGATCAGCTTCACGACCGCGCCGGTCTTGTCGCCCTCGGCGACTTCATAGACGACCTGCGTGACATTGGTCGCGGTCGAGTTGCTGCGCGCGACTTCGATGGTCTGCGGGTTGCGCAGATACGTCGCGGCGAGCTTCTTGATTTCGCCCGAGAACGTCGCGGAGAAGAGCAGCGTCTGGCGCTCTTTCGGCAGCAGGTTCAGGATGCGCTGCAGGTCAGGCAGGAAGCCCATGTCGAGCATGCGGTCGGCTTCGTCGAGCACGAGCATCTGCACCTGGCCCAGGTTCGCGGTCTTCTGCTGCACGTGATCGAGCAGACGCCCCGGCGTCGCGATCAGGATTTCCACGCCGCGGCGCAACTGCTCCGACTGTGGATTCATATCGACACCACCGAACACGACCGCGCTGCGCAGCGCCGTGTGCTTCGCGTACGCCTGCACGTTCGCGGCGACCTGGTCGGCGAGTTCGCGGGTCGGCGTGAGGATCAGCGCGCGCACCGGGTGACGCGCCGGCGATGCGCTCGTACTGGCCTGCGGCAGCAGACGCTGGATGATCGGCAGCGAGAAGCTCGCGGTCTTGCCGGTGCCGGTCTGCGCGGCGCCCATCACGTCACGGCCCGCCAGCACGACCGGGATCGCCTTTGCCTGGATCGGCGTGGGCGACGTGTAACCCGATTCCTTGATAGCCTTCAGGATGTCGGGCGCGAGGCCGAATTGATCAAAAGTCTCGGTGCTGGGCGTGACGGCTGTGTCGGACATGGTGGCTTTCGCTAAAAAGGCGCGTGGCGTGATGCGCGCGGCAGCGGTCGAGACCGCGGAGGGCATCAGGATGAAGGCGGAGCCACGTCGTTCCGCGCGAGACCCGTCTGAGTTCGGATAATGCGGCCGGCTCCGGCTGGCGGAAACACCCGCCGAAAGCCCAGTATTGTAGCACTTCAGCAAAAACGCTCGTGGCGGCTGGCTGGCGGCTCGCGGCCGGTGCTTCGGTCGCAGCGTAGTGCGCACAGACGACAGTGGCGTGACAGCCCGGCGCTTTGGACGACGGCGGGCGGCGTTCGCCAGCCACCCCGCCACCGCTCACGTCAGATCGAACCCCTCACCACGTCTCCCGCATCACCATCAGCCGCATCTCGGTCATGTCTTCGATCGCATAACGCACGCCCTCGCGCCCGAGCCCCGAATCCTTGACGCCGCCATATGGCATGTTGTCGACGCGGAACGACGGTACGTCGTTGATCACGACGCCGCCCACTTCGAGCGCATCCCACGCGCGATGCGCATGCGCGAGCGAATTGGTGAACACGCCGGCCTGCAGTCCGAAGTCACTGTCGTTGACCTGCGCGAGCGCCGCCTCGAAATCGTCGAAACGCTCGAGGATCGCGACCGGCCCGAACGCCTCCTTGCGATACAGATCGGTGTCGCGCTTGACGCCTTCGAGCAGCGTCGCCTCGAACATCGCGCCGTCGACCTTGCCGCCCGCGATGATCCTCGCGCCGGCCTGCACCGCCCCCTCCATCCAACCGGCGAGCCGTTTCGCTTCCGACTCGGAGATCATCGGTCCGACGAAGGTCTTTTCGTTCTTCGGATCGCCCATCACGAGCGACTTCGTCTTCGCGATCAGCTTCTCGCGCAGCGCGTCGTAGACGCTCGCATGCGCGAGAATCCGCTGCACGCCGATGCAACTCTGCCCCGACTGATAGAACGCGCCAAACGCGAGCCGCTCGACCACGTAGTCGAGCTTGCCGCCCTGATCGCCGTCGACGATCGCGGCCGCGTTGCCGCCAAGTTCCAGAATCACCTTCTTTTTACCGGCTTTACGCTTCAGTTCCCAACCGACCGCAGGCGACCCCGTGAACGACAGCAGCTTGAAGCGCTCGTCGGTCGTAAACAGGTCGGCGCCGTCGCGATGCGCGGGCAGGATCGAGAAGGCGCCCTTCGGCAAATCGGTTTCCGCGAGAATTTCGCCCATGATCAGCGCACCGACGGGCGTGCGGCTGGCCGGCTTCAGCACGAACGGCACGCCGGCCGCGATCGCCGGCGCGACCTTGTGCGCGGTCAGGTTCAGCGGAAAATTGAACGGCGAGATGAACGAGCACGGCCCGATCGGCACGCGCTTCACGTAGCCGTGGTAACCGTTCGCGCGCGGCGAAATCTGCAGATTGATGATCTCGCCGTCGATGCGCACGCTCTCCTCCGCGGCGACCTTGAACGTATCGATCAGACGCGTGACTTCGCCCTTCGAATCGTTGATCGGCTTGCCCGCCTCGATGCACAACGCAAGCGCGAGTTCGTCGTAGCGCTCGCGAAAACGCTTCACGCAGTGTTCGAGCACCGCCTGGCGCTTGAACGGCGGGTACGCACGCATGGCGGGCATCGCATCGACCGCGAGGCCGATCGCCTTGTCGATCGCGGCCGCGTCGGCCATGGCGACGCGCGTGGCGACTTCGCCGCTGAATTTGTCGGTGACTTCGAGATCGGTATTGGCGGCCACCGGCTCGTTGGCGAGGTAGTACGGATAGGTTTTCTGCAACATGTCACGTTCTCCTGGAATCGATTCACAGCGTCGATGCACAGAGGCTCAAAGCCGCGCGGACAGCCGCTTGATCTCGCGATTGAGCACGCGCTCGTTGTCGGAATAGTCGATCGGCACGTCGATCACGTGCACGCCGGGTGTCGCGAAACACTCGCGCAACAGCGGCGCGAACTGTTCGGCTGCCTCGACCCGGTGCCCCTGCGCGCCATAGCTTTGCGCATAGGCGACGAAATCGGGATTCGCAAGCGTCATGCCGTAGTCCGGGAAGTTCATGTTCTCCTGCTTCCAGCGGATCATGCCGAACGCGTCGTCGCGCAGAATCAGGATCACCAGATCGAGCTTCAGGCGCACCGCCGTTTCAAGCTCCTGCGAATTCATCATGAAGCCGCCGTCGCCGCACACGGCGATCACCTTGCGCTCCGGATGCACGATCTTGCTCGCGATCGCCGACGGCAGCCCCGCGCCCATCGACGCCAGCGCGTTGTCGAGCAGAAGAGAATTTGGCTCGTGCGCACGGTAGTAGCGCGCGAACCAGATCTTGTACATGCCGTTATCCAGACACACGATGCCGTCGGTCGGCGTGGTCTCGTACACGTCGTTGACGATCCGCACCGGATACATCGGAAAGCGGTCGTCGTGCTGGCCCTTCACCAGATGCGCCTCGAAGTGCTCCTTGATCTCCTTGAAACGCGTGAAGTCCCAATGCTCCTGACGCGTCTTCAGGCTCTCCTTCAACTGCCATACCGCATTCGCGATATCGCCGACCACTTCGATCTGCGGGAAATACACCGGGTCGACTTCGGCGCCGAGGAAGTTCACGTGGATCACGGTCTTCTCGCCCGCCTCGCCACTGCGCATGAAAAACGGCGGCTTTTCGATCACGTCGTGACCGACGTTGATGATGCAGTCCGCGTGCTCGATCGCGCGGTGCACGAAGTCGCCGTCGGAGAGCGTCGCGTTGCCGAGCCACATCGGATGTGATTCGTCGATCACGCCCTTGCCCATCTGCGTCGTGAAGAACGGAATGCCGATCTGGTCGACGAACTCGCGCAGCATCTTGGTCGTGGTCTTGCGGTTGCCGCCCGCGCCGATCATCAGCAGCGGATGCTTCGCGGCGGTGATCGCCTCGACCGCGCGCGCGACCGCCTTCTCCTCGGCAACCGGACGGCGGCTGTAGCTCTTCGGAATCGGCTTGCCGTCGCCCTCCTCGTGCGCGACGTCCTCGGGCAATTCGAGGTGCGTGGCGCCCGGACGCTCCTCCTCGGCGCGGCGCACGGCCTCGCGCACCGCCGCCGGAATATTGCCGATCGACACGATCTGCCGCGTGTACTTGGTGAGCGGCTCCATCATCCGCACCACGTCGACGATCTGGAAGTGGCCCTGCTTGCTCGACTTGATCGGCTTCTGGCCGGTCACCATCAGCATCGGCATGCCGCCCAGCTGCGCGTAGGCGGCCGCGGTCACGAAGTTGGTCGCGCCGGGGCCGAGCGTCGCCAGACATACGCCGGTGCGGCCGGTGAGCCGCCCGTAGGTGGCGGCCATGAAGCCGGCCGCCTGCTCGTGGCGTGTGAGGATCAGACGAATTTTCGAGCGGCGCAGCGACTCGAGCAGATCGAGATTTTCTTCACCGGGGATGCCGAACACGTACTCGACACCTTCGGCTTCCAGCGATTTGACGAACAGGTCCGATGCTTTCATTGAGGGTCTCGCTTGATGACTCGGGGACGGACAATCGAAGACGACAACGACGATCGCGCGCGCAACACGACATCGCGCGCGGCATGGCAGACGGCATGGCGAACGCCATGCCGGACAGCTTACTACTCGAACGGGAACGATGTGCGCGATCGGACGAGGCCGCGCGGGGGACGGGGAATCAGCGGATCACGGTCACGCAGTCGGACAGAATCGGCGGCGCGTTCTCGCCGCTCGTCAGGTCATACAGGTTGGCGCGCGGACCTTTGGTCCACCATGTATAGCTGCCGGCCTGGTACTTCGCGCCTGACGCGGAGATCGTGTTGACGAACAGCATCTGCGTGCCTTTCACCGGCAGCACGGCGAAGCTCTGTCCGTTCTGCGCGTTCCAGTAGGTGACCTGCAGGATCTTGCCAGTCGAGCACGTGTATTTGCGGGTCTCGTGGTTCTTGCCCTCGATGTGCCTGAACTGCAGCGGCGCGGCCGATGCGCTGCCTGAAGCTACCGCCGCCCAGGCCACCGCCGATGTTGCCGCCATGAGGATTGCAACACGCCATGTCTTCATCGAACACCTCGATCGTTGCAGGGGTCAGGCACGGAAGGCGTACCGGCCGCGAGGCCGGATTACAGACGAGTCACAGACAGCTCAAGGATCGATCACATCGGCGCACGCATCGGTCGGCGCGGCGGCGACGTGCCCGACCACCGGCACGATCTTCAGTCCCGCCGACACGACCCGGCACGGCGCGGCCGCGAGCCCGCAGCCGCCGATGCCGGCACACAGCGCGAACGCCACGCCGAGCGCGCCGACACGGCGAAGCGTGCCGCGCCATGGATTGCCGCGCGATTCAAACGCCATACGATCCTCTACTCCGATTGCTTTGTTTCGATCGGCCAGAACGAATGCGGCGGGGCGCCGCTTAATCCTTACTTCGCCGACACCGGTCGCACCGCGGCCGCGGCCTGCTTCGCGCGCGAGCGCGCTTCGTCGATGTTCTCGCCGGTCGCGAGCGCGACGCCCATGCGGCGTTTGACGAAGCTCTCCGGCTTGCCGAACAGGCGCAGGTCCGCATTGGGCACCGCCAACGCCGCTGCGACGCCTTCAAAAGCGATGGCAGCCTCGTCGCGACCACCGTAGATCACCGCCGACGCGCCCGGCGCGCGCAGCGACGTGTCGACCGGCAGGCCGAGGATCGCGCGCGCATGCAGTTCGAACTCCGAGAAGCGCTGCGAGCACAGCGTGACGAGCCCCGTGTCGTGCGGACGCGGGCTGACTTCCGAAAACCATACGTCGTCGCCGCGCACGAACAGTTCCACGCCAAAGAGGCCACGGCCGCCGAGCGCCGCCGTCACTTTATGCGCGATCTCGCGCGAACGCTCGAGCGCGAGCGGGCTCATCGGCTGCGGCTGCCACGATTCGACATAGTCTCCCGCGACCTGCACGTGGCCAATCGGATCGCAAAAGTACGTGCTGACCTGGCCGCTTGCCGGGTCGATCGCGCGCACGGTCAACTGCGTGATTTCGTATTCGAAATCGATGAAACCCTCGACGATCACGCGCCCGTAATTCACGCGGCCGCCCGCCATCGCGTACTGCCATGCGGGCTCGACGTCGGCGTCGCTGCGCAGCACCGACTGCCCCTTGCCCGATGACGACATCACCGGCTTCACGACGCACGGATAGCCAACCTTCGCGATGCCCGCGCGCAGTTCGTCGAGCGAATCGGCGAACGCGTACGGCGAAGTCGCGAGGCCGAGCTCTTCGGCGGCGAGCCGGCGGATGCCTTCGCGGTTCATCGTCAGTTGGGTGGCGCGCGCGGTCGGGATCACCTCGGCGAGCGCCTCGGTTTCGATCGCGGCGAGTTCGTCGGTGGCGATCGCCTCGATTTCGGGGACGATCAGATGCGGGCGCTCCTGCTCGACCAGCGCGCGCAGCGCGGCGCGGTCGGTCATGTCGATCACGTGCGCGCGATGCGCGACCTGATGGCCCGGCGCGTTCGGATAACGGTCCACGGCGATCACTTCGACGCCCAGCCGTTGCAGCGCGATGATCACTTCCTTGCCGAGTTCGCCGGCGCCGAGCAGCATTACGCGCGTCGCGGATTCAGAAAGGGGGGTGCCGATCCGTTGGCCGATCTGCATGGGAACTCCAGATAAAAGACGTGATGAGGGTGGGATTGGATAGAACGCGATGTTAACATGCGGGCCCCTTGCCGCGCGCCGCCCGCAAGGCGTTGGCGGTCGATCCACGCGCCTTCGCTCGCGCACGACAAGTAGGGTCTGTTTAG
>ABYL01000030.1 GCA_000173575.1 Burkholderia sp. H160
CATGCGCCGCGTAAGCCGCAGGGTAATCGTTCGCACAACGGCAATCCGGGCGCGCTGCTCGGCGGCGGCGTGAAGCGCAACGATGCGCCGCGTGGCGCGCAACCGTCGCGCAACGGCGAGCGCGGCCGTTAAGCGCCGCTCTGCCTGAAGGCTGCCGCTGTATCAGCCGTTAGTGCTTCCTGTTTGAAGACTAACGGCTGCCCGCGGCGGCGGCCCGCTTCAAATGCTCGACCTGCCGTTCCCATCGCTCGAGCACCGCACTTCCCTCTCCTTGCAATTCGAACGTGATGCCGCCTGTCAGGCGCGCATAGCGGACGCTTTGCGCTTCAGCCGTGTCGATCGAGCCGAGCAGGTAGACGAGACCGCTGTCGTCGTCGACGCCTTGCAGCGGCGCGACTCGCAACTGCACCTGATAGAACGCTGCATCACAGACAAAGCTCAGCGCCGCGCGTCCGGTGTGCGCGATCGCGCGCGTCGCTCGCGCCTGAGGCCATAGCGCGATGCACAGCGTGCGTGAGTCGGGTGCATAGAGTTCGCCGACGCTCAGCAGCGAGGTGCGCACGTGGCCGTTCGCATCGACAGTCAGCAGCGATGCGGTGAAGCCCGCCTTATCCGCAAGCGACGAACCGTCGAACAGCGCACGCACGTTGGCCGGCCATTCGTCGAAGACGGTCTGTTCGAGCGGACGCGCGGATGCGGAGGAATCGCTCATGGCATCGATCCATTCTTAGTGGTCAGTAAGGCTCAATCATGCCTCGAAAAAACCAAAGCCCGCATGAGCGGGCTTTGGTTCGCTTCGTCAGGTCGTTGCTCCGGCATCCGGCTGATGAATGGCGCAACGACCGATCACTCAGCGAAGGAACACATGCTGCGTAATCTTCGCGAGCGGGTAATGCACGCCCGGCTGAATGCGCGCCGGCAGATCGAGCGGTTTGAGCAGCATCTTCACGAACATGTCTGCAGACAGATTGTGCCGCACCAGCTGATTGATGCGGGCCGCGCGCTCGCGGTTATACGCGCAGTCGTGCACGCGCTCCGGATAGCGAATCGCGAATACGTGCCGCAACGCGATCTCCGAATCCTCGTTCTTGATTTCCATCACGCGACGCATCAACGCGCCGAGCACCGCGAGCCGGCCATTGCCTTCGATCCGGTTGTACTTCTTGAAGTATTTGAAAAAGTGCTTGTAGTGACGGACTTCGTCGCTGCGGATGTTGTCGGTGATCTGCTTGAGTACCGGTTCGTCCGAGCACTCGTTGATCGCACGATACAGCGTCGCGGTACCCGTTTCGACGACGCAACGCGCGACCATCTCGAGCGCGCGGGTCTTTTCGAAATCCTCGAACGAGCATGTGAGCGAATATTCGTCCATGAAATTTCGAAACGCGGTGGCCCAGTCGAACTCCGGCCATACATAGGCGATATAGGTTTTCAGCGCCCGGCCGTGCTGCATTTCCTCGGGCTCCCACTCGTTGTTGAGCCAGGCGGAGACCTCGGGATCGTCGTTGAAAAACGTACTCAGATTGCTGGTGTAGAGATCGGTGCCGCTTTCGATGAACGAAGCCGCGCACAGCAACAGCAGCAGGTCTTCGTTGGAGGCGGCCTTCTGCCGGTCAATGCGCGTGAGGTCGATGTCCTCGATCCGCCAGGGCATGACATGGTTCAGCTCTGTTTGCATCGTGTCTTGCTCCCATGCTGTACCGACCCGTGGAGCTACTCGCAACTGCCCCCCGCGCTCGCCTTGATGTTTCTCCGCGTCGGATACAACGCCGTGAATTAGAGTTGGGCCCTTGTACTCTGCATGTTAGCCGGAGATATCCGACCGTGCAGATCACACAGCACAGACCATGCCGCATCAACGCAGTTCCTATTCCAAGATAGTCGAAATCTTCCAACGTAATAAACGAAGCCCGCAAGGCGAAAAAAAAGCCAGCCCAAAAGGCTGGCTTTCCGGACAGACATCGGCGCGGGCATCGGCCCCGAGTCAGCAGCCTTGAACATACCGGCGACGCCTTGCAGCACGAGCAGTCAGCCAATCGTCGGATGTGTCTGCCGCCTTGCAAACATCGGATAGATCAGGAGACCCATCAGGATCGACGTCGTCAGCATGATGCGAATGCAGCCGATGCGATCGGACAGCGCGCCCATGATCGCAGTGCTGCCTGGCGCCGGCCTAGAAACCGGCGGCGAGCCCGTCGCGGCGGCTGTCGCTGGCTGCCACGTAGCCGCGCTCCGGCTCGTTGCGATCGAGCTTCCAGATGAACTGGCCGGAGCCGAAGTCCATGTACGGATCATCGACCGACTTGATCGTGTGGCCGAGCTTCTGCAAGCCCTCGGTGGTCTTTGGATCGAGCGTCGACTCGATATCGACCGTGAAGTCGCGGTTGACCTTCCAGCGCGGCGCATCGCACGCGGCTTGAGGCTGCTGACCGTAGTCGAGCATGCGCACCACCGTTTGCAGGTGGCCTTGCGGCTGCATGTCGCCGCCCATCACGCCGAAGCTCATCACCGCTTCCTGCTGGCCGTTCACCTGCTGCGTGAGGAACGCCGGGATGATCGTGTGGAACGGCCGCTTGCCGCCCTCGACGACGTTCGGCGACTTCGGATCCATCGAGAAGCCGCAGCCGCGGTTCTGCATCGCGATGCCGCTGTCCGCCACCACCACGCCCGAACCGAAGCCCATGTAGTTCGACTGGATGAAGCTGACCATCATGCCGCTCTCGTCCGCGGCCGACATATAGATCGTGCCGCCCGCCTTGGGCATGCCGAAGTTGAAGTGCGTCGCGCGCTTCGGATCGATCAGCTTCGCGCGCGACGTGAGATACGCGTCGTCGAGCATCTGCTCGGGCGTGACTTCCATCGAACGCGGATCGGCGACATAGCGATACACATCGGCAAACGCAAGCTTCATCGCTTCGATCTGCAGATGCTGCGACTCGACGCTGTCGACCTTCAGCGACCTCACGTCGAACTTCTCGAGAATGCCGAGCGCAATCAGCGCCGCGATGCCCTGACCGTTCGGCGGAATCTCATGCACCGTGTAGCCGCGATAGTCCTTGCCGATCGGCTCAACCCAGTCGGCGCGGTAGTTGCGCAGATCGTCGGCGGTCAGCGCGCCGCCGCCTTCGCGCGCGAACGCGGCGATACGCTCGGCGATCTCGCCTTCGTAGTACGCGCGCGGGCCTTGCTCGGCGATGAGGCGCAGCGTCTTCGCGTGACCGGGGAAGCGCACGAGTTCGCTGACCTCAGGCGCGCGGCCGCGCGGCATGAAGGTCTGCGCGAAACCCGGCTGATCCTTCAGGTCCGGCACGGCGGCCGCCCATTTGTACGCGACGACGCTCGCCACCGCGTGACCGCGCTCGGCGATCTCGATGGCCGGCTCCATCAGGTCGGCGAACGGCAGCTTGCCGAACTTCCGATGCAGTGCTTCCCAGCCGGCAATCACGCCCGGCACCGTGACCGCGTCCCAGCCGCGCATCGGCTGCTTCGCGAGGCCGTTTTCTTCACCGTATTTGCGCTTGAAGTAATCGACGTTCCACGCGGCCGGCGACACGCCCGACGCGTTCAGACCATGCAGCTTCTTGCCGTCCCACACGAGCGCGAACGCATCGCCGCCCAGGCCGCACGACACCGGCTCGACGACCGTGATCGCGGCGGCCGCCGCGATGGCTGCATCGACCGCGTTGCCGCCCTTCCACAGCATGCGCAGCCCGGCCTGCGCGGCGAGCGGATGCGAGGTCGAGACGATATTGCGTGCGAATACGGGCAGACGTTGCGTCGGATAGGGGTTTTGCCAGTTGAAGCCAGTCATGTCGAACACTCTCGAAAGCGTGGCCCGGCACGAAAAAGTCGCCGGACATCATGGGAAAGGTTGTAAAGCAGTAAAACGCGGAATTCAGGATTGCATCGCGGCACGGGCCAAAAAACAAATTCATTTATCAAATGAATAAATGCGCAATGTATCTGAATGGGGGTCGAAGCAGGTTCGAAACCTTCGCGTGAAGTTTAGGCGGATTGCGCCCGTTGGCGGACAAGGGGCCCGATGGTCTTACAATAGCCACTGCCGCGTTCGTCGACGGACCGCGCCGACACAACAGCCACGAAACGAGACACATGACACGAGACCCCCGCCTGACTCTCAACGCCCGGCAACAGGAATTGCTGGAGTGGGTGCAACGCGACGGCTTCGTGACCGTGGACGACCTCGCGAGCCATTTCGACGTCACACCGCAGACGATCCGCCGCGACGTCAACTGGCTCGCCGATATGAACCTGTTGCGCCGCTATCACGGCGGCGCCAGTCTGCCGACCAGCTCCGAGAACGTCTCCTACACCGCACGGCAGCGGATGTTCCATGAAGAGAAACGGCGCATCGCGGCGCTAGTAGCCACTCACATTCCCGATCAGGCGTCGCTGTTCATCAATCTCGGCACGACCACCGAGGAAGTCGCGCGGGCGCTGAACCGCCACCGCGGACTGCGCGTGATCACGAACAATCTGAACGTCGCAAGCATGATGAGCGGCTACCCGGATTGCGAGGTGCTGGTGACGGGCGGCATCGTACGGCCATGGGACAAAGGCATCGTCGGCGAACTGGCGATCGACTTCATCCGGCAGTTCAAGGTCGATTTCGCGATCATCGGCACGTCGAGCATCGAAACGGACGGTACGCTGCGCGATTTCGACACGCGCGAGGTGCGGGTCGCCGAGGCCATCATCGAGCACGCGCGCACCGTGTTCCTCGCCGCCGATCACTCCAAGTTTGGCCGCCCGGCGCTAGTTCGCCAGGGACATCTGGAGCAGATCGACGCGCTGTTCACCGACGCCGCCCCGCCCGCCGACATGGCCGAGGCGCTGAGCGCCGCCAATTGTCAAATCTACATCGCGGGATAATTCCAGGCGTTGTCCGCCATGCTGCGGCGCACGCAAAACTTCGAGTGAAATCAAGAATCTGGCGGCAGCGCTGGACCGCCGGTCGTGTGGCCAATTGTCAAACGGAAAATTTACGGCGACCAGGTTGGCGTTTCGTCGGTGGTCGCCTACACTCCAGTTCCCTAACGGACGTTGCGCGCTCCGCGCGGGGCCGTTTGTTTGTATGAATCTGTCGTGTAAGCCGTACCTCCCGCACTGATCCTAAAGCGGACCCCGACCCGGCCTGCCGGTCGACTGCAAGGGTTGTCCGCGATTGCCTGACATGGAGAGAACGATGCTGAGTCCGCATGAATTCGCCACGTTGTTGCTCGTCAAGGACGCCCCCCACCAGGTCGATATGGACCGACAAGAACTCGATGCATTGCTTGAACGCCAACTGGTGCAACTCGAACGCCTCGCATCGGGCAATGAAGAATGGCGCGTGACGGAAACCGGCGACACCGCGCTGCGGGCCATCAAACGTTATTCCTGAGTTATTGCTGAGTTTTCCCGGTAGTCGATTCGAGTGTCATTGGCGGCGTGTTCGCGCCGCCATTGCGCCTGCGCCTCGCGCGCTCTCCTCTTCCGGCTTCACCTCACCCGATTCGCAAAAGAGCGGGCCGCCTTCGCGGCCCTTTATTGTGCGCGGCTCATTTACACAGTAAATTCGCGCGACGCACCTCCTGCCATCGCGTATGCCCAAGACGCTCTCCGCCGACGACATCCAGCAGTTTCGCGAAGCCATGCGGCGTGTCGCCGAAAATGCCTTCGCGACACGCGGCGCGCAGGGCGTAACGATGCGCGAGCTGGCGAAGGAGCTCGGCTGCAGCGCGATGACACCCTATCGCTATTTCCGTGACAAAGACGAAATTCTGGCGATGGTCCGCGCCGCCGCGTTCAACCGGTTCGCCGCGCGCCTCGAAGCGGCTGCGCAAAGCATCCCCGCGGACGCCCCTGCCATCGATCACAGCGCCGTCAGCCGGGCCTATGTCGCCTTCGCGCTCGACGAACCGCACGCCTACCGTTTGATGTTCGACCAGACACCGCAGCAGCAAGGCGCCTACCCTGAGCTGGCCGCAGCGTCGCAGCGCGCATGGCATCTGCTGGAAGCGCATTTCGAGCGGCTCGTCGAGGCGGGAATTCTTGAAGGCGATGCGCGCCTGATCGGCTACGCGTACTGGACGAGCCTGCACGGTTTCACGATGCTCGCGCTCGCGAACCAGTTGCCGCCGTCGGCGGCGCAAGAGGGCAAGTCCGGCGAAGACGGCGCGCGGGAGCCGTCGCGCGAAGCGGTGTTCTCGCAAATTTTGCGCATGCTGTGGCGCGGAGCATTGGCGCAGCGCGGTTGAACCTGCGCGCCGGGCCGGCGGCGGGAGAATCAGGGCCGTCCGTCACCCCGCCGACACTCACCCGGCACGCAAGGTCGGATCGGCACTCGCACGCCAACTGATCGCCTTTGCGCGCTGCTCGTTGAAGAACTCGACCCACTGGTTGCGCACCTTCGGATCGCTGCTCGTCGCCTCGCTCGCATGGCGCTGCGCAATCGACGCCTGGAACGCGCAGAAGTCGTCCTTCGACAGGCGGCCGCGCCGGTTCGCCACATAGGCGTCGAAGAACGTCTCGTAGACGACCTGCGCATCGCGGCCGTAATCGACGGTCTCCGGTGAGCACATCTGCTGCAATGCCTCGAACGACGTCGCGCCCCTCGTCCCCTCCAGGCTCGGCGTACTCACGCATCCGGCCAGAAGCGCCGCCGCGCCGATCATCACAAGTCCACGCATACATCACCTCGAAATGGCTGCTGACAGGAGTATCGTCCGCGGCCACGCGTTGCGCCACTCCCTCGCCATTCGGCCAGGACTCGTTCAGACAGAGCGAACTTTACTTTTTCGAATATGTTCCTTAAAGTTCGAAAACGAACATCATTCGTTCGATTTGCTTTCCAACTCACTTCCAGATTCGATGCAAAGGACTCAGCACGTGGCGCAAGGCACGAAATACGATTTGCTCGTCGTGGGCGGCGGAATCAACGGCGCGGGCATCGCCCGCGACGCGGCCGGCCGCGGCCTGTCGGTGCTGCTGTGCGAGCAGGACGATCTGGCCGCGCATACGTCGTCGGCGAGTACCAAGCTGATTCACGGCGGCCTGCGCTATCTCGAGTACCGCGAGTTCGGGCTCGTGCGCAAGGCGCTGCAGGAACGCGAAACGCTGCTGCGCGCGGCGCCGCATATCATGTGGCCGCTGCGCTTCGTGATGCCGCATATGCCGGACCTGCGCCCCGTCTGGCTGATCCGCGCGGGTCTGTTCCTCTACGACCATCTGGCCAAACGCGAGCTGCTGCCGGGTTCGCGCGGCATCGTGATGAGCCGGCATCCGGCCGGCGCGCCGCTCGTCGATTCGATCAAGCGCGGCTTCGTTTATTCGGATGGCTGGGTCAACGACGCGCGCCTCGTGGTGCTGAACGCGCTTGACGCGCACGAGCGCGGCGCGACGATCCTCACGCGCACGAAGCTGATCAACGCCGAGCGTGCGAACGGCGAGTGGCGCGCGCAACTGCAACGCGCGGACGGCACGACGCTCGACGTGCGTGCCGCCGCGATCGCGAACGCGGCGGGTCCGTGGGTCGGCGAGCTGCTGAAGGGCGCGCTCGGCCGGCCGGCGTCGCACAGCGTGCGGCTCGTCAAGGGCAGCCACATCGTCACGCGGCGCCTGTTCGAGCACGACCACGCGTACATCTTCCAGAACCCGGACAAGCGGATCATCTTTGCGATTCCGTACGAGCACGACTACACGCTGATCGGCACGACCGACCTCGAATATCGCGGCGACCCGTCGCAGGTCGCGATCGACGCGAACGAAACGCAGTACCTGTGCGACTCCATCAACCGCTACTTCAGGCAGAAGATCTCCCCCGCCGACGTGCGCTGGAGCTATTCGGGCGTGCGCCCGCTGCTGGAGGACGAGAATGCGGACAATCCGTCGGCGGTCACGCGCGACTACTCGCTCGAACTCGACGCACCCGCGGACGAAGCGCCGCTGCTGTCGGTGTTCGGCGGCAAGATCACGACGTTTCGCAAGCTCGCCGAGCAGGCCGTCGACACGCTCAGCGAGGCACTTCGCCACGGCGCGCCCGCGTGGACCGTCGGCGCGCCGCTGCCGGGCGGCGACATCGCGCAGGCGAACTTCAATCGCTTCCTCGGTGAGTTCTCGCGCGAGCATGCGTGGCTGCCGGCGTCGCTCGCGCATCGGCTCGCGCGCGCGTATGGCACGCGCGCGAATCGCGTGATCGGCCTGGCGCGTTCGCGCGCCGAGCTCGGCCGCGAGTTCGCGCCGGGGCTGTACGAAGCCGAGCTGGTCTATCTGCGCGATACCGAATGGGCGCTCAGCGCCGAGGACGTGCTGTGGCGACGCTCGAAGCTTGGTCTGCACGTCGAGCCGGGCACGCTCGAGCAGGTCACGAGCGACATCGACGCGTGGTTCGCGCGCGAGCCGGCGCGGCAGAGCGCGTAGGCGGCGCACGGCAGTCACAAGCCCGCGCCACCCGCAGCAGGTTCGGCTGGACGACGCGGGCACGCGCCCTCACACTATGGCGGCCCACTCACAACTACACGCCGCTCCCATCGCCGGCCTGCAACACGGCGATCCGAAACATGCATGGAGAAGAGACAATGCAGGATCAGTACGTCCTCGCGCTTGACCAAGGCACCACCAGCTCGCGCGCGATGCTGTTCGACCGGCGCGGCAACGTCGTGTCGATCGCGCAGAAGGAATTCCAGCAGATCTACCCGCAGCCGGGCTGGGTCGAGCACGACCCTCAGGAAATCTGGTCGACCCAGGCCGGGGTCGCCGCCGAGGCCGTCACGCGTGCGGGCATGAACGGCACGTCGATCGCGGCGATCGGCATCACGAACCAGCGCGAAACCACCATCGTGTGGGATCGCGAAACCGGCCACCCGATCTACAACGCGATCGTCTGGCAGGACCGCCGCACCGCCGACTTCTGCGACGAACTGAAGGCGCAGGGGCTCGAAGCGAGCGTACGCGCGAAGACCGGTCTGCCGATCGACTCGTACTTCTCGGCCACCAAAATCCGCTGGATTCTCGACAACGTCGAAGGCGCGCGCGAAAAAGCGCGTCAGGGCCGGCTCGCGTTCGGCACCGTCGATAGCTGGCTCATGTGGAATTTCACGAAGGGCGCGCTGCACGTCACCGACGTGACCAACGCGTCGCGCACGATGCTGTTCAACATCCACACGCTGAAGTGGGACGACGAACTGCTCGCCGCGCTCGACATTCCGCGCAACATGCTGCCGGAAGTGCGGCCGTCGTCGGAGCTGTACGGCCCGACGGTGACCACCGTGTTCGCGTCGAAGATTCCGCTCGCGGGCATTGCCGGCGATCAACACGCCGCGCTGTTCGGCCAGATGTGCACCGAGTCCGGCATGGTGAAGAACACCTACGGCACCGGCTGCTTCCTCGTGATGAACACGGGCGAGAAACCGATCGAGTCGAAGAATAATCTCGTCACGACGATCGCCTGGCAGATCGGCGAGCGGATCGACTATGCGCTCGAAGGCAGCATCTTCATCGGCGGCGCGGTCGTGCAGTGGTTGCGCGACGGCCTCGGCATCATCAAGAATGCGGCGGAAATCGAAACGCTCGCGCGCGGCGTGCCGCATTGCGACGGCGTGTACCTCGTGCCCGCGTTCGCCGGCCTCGGCGCACCGCACTGGAACGCACGCGCGCGCGGCACGCTGTTCGGCGTCACGCGCGGCACGACGTCGGCGCACATCGCGCGCGCCGCACTCGATTCGATCGCCTATCAATCGCTCGACGTGCTGAAGGCAATGGAAGCCGACTCGGGCATTCGCATCGGCGAGCTGCGCGTGGATGGCGGTGCCTGCGCGAACAATCTGCTGATGCAGTTCCAGGCCGACATCCTCGGCGTCGACACCGTGCGCCCGCAGGTGTCGGAGACGACCGCACTCGGCGCCGCGTATCTGGCCGGTCTCGCGGTCGGCTACTGGAAAGACATCGACGCACTGAAAAGCCAGTGGAAGCTCGAGCACCGCTTTACCCCCGCGCTGCCGCATGCGGAGGTCAAGACGTGTCTCGAAGGCTGGCAGCGCGCGATTCGCGCGGCGAAGGCCTGGGCGGATACGCCGTAAGGCGGCGCATTCCTCAGGTTTGGCCCGGCGCGAAGGCCGGCGTCCGAAAGCACGTATGATGGCGTTTTTCACCACGGCGCACGGGCCCGCAACCCGTCGCCCCCGCGCTTTGCGCTTACCGTTTTTCAGGCATGATCGACCACCTCATTTGTGACTGCGACGGCGTGCTCGTCGACAGTGAAGTCATCGCCGATCGCGTGATGTTCGACACGCTGACGGCCACCTTCCCCGGCATCGATTTCGCCCCCGTCGTTAAAACCGCGTTCGGCCAGCAGACGTCGCGCTTTCTCGCCGGCCTCGAAACGCAGTTCGACATCACGCTGCCCGCGAACTTCCTCGATACGATCGAGCACAACGTCGAGCACGCGCTCGCTACGTCGCTCGGTCCGATCCACGGCGTGCGCGATGCGTTGCAACGCGTGACGCTGCCGGCCGCGGTCGTGTCGAACAGCCGCATGACGCGCGTGAGCGCTTCAGTGCGACGCGCGGGTCTGCAGCAGATTTTCGGCGAGCGCGTGTTCAGCGCCGAGCAGGTCGCGCGGCCGAAGCCGTATCCCGACGTCTATCTGTTCGCGGCAAAGACACTCGGCGTCGAGCCGGCGCGCTGCATCGTCGTCGAAGACAGCGTCGCGGGTTTGAACGCGGCGCGCGCGGCCGGCATGAAGACGATCGCGTTCGTCGGCGCGAGCCATATTCCTGACGGCTACGCGGATGCGCTGCGCGCGATGGGCATCACGCGGATCATGAAGCACATGGATGAGCTGCCGGCGCTCATCGACGCGGGCGTGCGCGGCGAGTTTGGCGACGTGCAGTCGTAGCGGTTTCTGCAAGGCCTATAAAAAAGCCGGCTCTTCTCCTGAAGAACCGGCTTTTTGCATGATGGCGTCAAGCGCCGCTCGATGAATAGCCCGTCAAGCCTCGACCATCGCGCCCTCGCGCACCTGCGCGAGCGCCTCGCGAAATTCGACCAGCTCGGCGATCGTCAGCATTGGCAGATGGTGTTGCGCGGCAAAGCGTTCGACGTCCGCGCCGCGCGTCATCGTGCCGTCGGCGTTCATCAGTTCGCACAGCACGCCAGCGGGCTTCAGGCCCGCGAGGATCGCGAGATCGACGGTGCCTTCGGTGTGGCCGCGCCGCGCGAGCACGCCACCGGGCATCGCGCGCAGCGGGAACACGTGACCAGGGCGCACGATGTCGGCGGGCTTCGCCGTATCGGCGATCGCGGCGCGGATCGTCGTCACGCGATCCTGCGCGGACACGCCGGTGCTAACGCCTTCGCGCGCCTCGATCGACACCGTGAACGCGGTGCCGTGGCGGCTTTCGTTGTTGACGGCCATCGGCGGCAGTTCGAGCGCACGGATCTTTTCGTCGGGCAGGCACAGACACACGATGCCGCTGCATTCGCGGATCAGCAGCGCCATCGTTTCGACCGAAAGGCGCTCGGCCGCGACGATCAGATCGGCTTCGTTCTCGCGATCATGGTCGTCCTGCAGTACCACGGCGCGACCCTCGCGCAGCGCCTGCAAGGCGGCGGCGATACGGGGCGGAACGGCTTCGGTGGCGAGCAGTGGGAGATCGGCGAAGGCATCGTCTGCAATCGTCGACGGACCGGGAAAAGTTGCAAAAGACATGGTTGAAACGCTCATCGCAAAAGTTGGGCGAGAAACGTTTCAGGGCATTGCAAACAGACAGAGACGCGCCGCCGCGCGCCGCACGAAAGCGGGCGCTGATCCGCCGCCTCAGCTACGGGCGGCGTCGCGGAACGCACATGACTATCTGCACCTCTTCTTCCATCCGGACTGTGACCGTCGGCTCTGGCTTCTGACCAGATCTGCTGACCCCGCCGCTGTCTCCAACACTCCGAAGACGACTCGATGCGGGCGCTCGCGGGCTTGCCGGCTCGCGCTGTCGCGCTGCCGGCCTACCGCCGGTGGGGAATTTCACCCCGCCCTGAAGACGCACTGATTGCCGGTTCGACCGGCGGGCGAAGCATACAACAGTCGCGCGGGAACTGCAGCGCGACGCACAAAGACCCTACTCGCGGCGTTGGACCTGCACCAACGCCTTGACCCGCGCGCCAGAACCTCGGGCGCCGTCGATCCTCAACCCGACACGCCTTCGCGCGCGGCTTCATCACGTGGGACGCCTGCAGCCGGCACGTCCCAGCGCGGCGGCGTCTCCGCCCGCAACGTCACGCGAAACGCGCGCGCCTCGGTGTCGCCGGGATTGCGCAAGCTGTGCGGCTGGTCGGCGTCGAACACGATCGCATCGCCGGTGGCGAGCAGCTGCCGCTGGTCGTGCACGCTGACTTCGAGCGTGCCGTCGCTGACCACCAGATTCACCGTCGTGCCCGGCGCACGGCGGATGCCGGCTTCGGTGTGGAGCGGCGCGATGCGCAGCTCGTGAAACTCGGCGGCGATCGACTCGTCGTCGGGATAGAGCGGCCGCGCCGAGTAGCGCCCGTTCGCGCTGACGACGCGCGCCGAACGTTCGGCCGGCAGATGCTCGAAGCCGTTGGTCGCGTGACGCCGCAGGAACGCCGCCACCGATACCTTCAGCGCCGCCGCCACCTTGCACAGCACCTTAATCGACGGCACGCTGCGCGCCGACTCGATCTGCGCGAGCATCGCGCGCGACACGCCGGATGCACGCGCCAGCGCATCGAGCGAAAGCTGCCGTTCGGCACGTAGCCGGGCCAGATTCACGCCGACCAGCTGTTCGAGCGCGTCGAACGGTTCGGCGGAGCGCGGCGGGGCGTCGGAATTGACCTCGGCAGAGGGATCGCGGACCAGCGCGAGCGGGGAATGCATATTGGCCTCCAGAGCGCCGTCCGGCGGCGCAAGAGCAGTAAGTGGAAGCAAGATAGCATCGGCTTTTGCCGCGCCCAACGAAGTTATCTTCACACTGTTATCAGCATTGCGGGGGCAAGCAACTGACCACCTGCGAGCGCTTCGCACGTGTCCCGGATGAGCTGGAAAGCGTGCTGGGACTGCCGCCGGACCGGCCGATGCGCCCCAAAACCCCCGCAGCGTGAAGGGCTATAATATGCAGTTACGCTGCAAAGACACGCGCAAGCCGGCCACCACGCGCCGCGCTGCCCCGCGCCGCAGCCCCCTTCACCTTTTTACGACGCCCCCAGGTTAACCACTGCGACCGGCGAAATTCGATGACCAAGAAAGTTTATGTAAAGACCTTTGGCTGCCAGATGAACGAGTACGACTCCGACAAGATGGTCGACGTGCTCGGTGCCGCTGAAGGACTCGTCAAGACCGACACGCCGGAAGACGCCGACGTGATCCTGTTCAATACCTGCTCGGTGCGCGAAAAAGCGCAGGAAAAAGTCTTCTCCGAACTCGGCCGCGTGCGCGAGCTGAAGGACGCGAATCCAGATCTGATCATTGGCGTGGGTGGCTGCGTTGCTAGCCAGGAAGGGGCATCGATCGTCGCGCGCGCGCCGTACGTCGATATCGTGTTCGGTCCGCAGACGCTGCACCGCCTGCCGCAGATGATCGACGTGCGCCGCGCCAGCGGCCGCGCGCAGGTCGATATTTCGTTTCCGGAAATCGAAAAGTTCGATCACCTGCCGCCGGCGCGCGTCGAAGGTCCGAGCGCGTTCGTGTCGATCATGGAAGGCTGCAGCAAGTACTGCAGCTACTGCGTCGTGCCATACACGCGCGGCGAGGAAGTGTCGCGTCCGCTCGACGACGTGCTGACCGAAATCGCCGGTCTCGCCGACCAGGGCGTGCGCGAAGTCACGCTGCTCGGCCAGAACGTCAACGCTTATCGTGGCAAATTCGGCGGCGCGCTCACGATCGGCTCGACCGAGATCGCCGACTTCGCGACGCTGATCGAATACGTCGCGGACATCCCCGGCATCGAACGGATCCGCTATACGACGTCGCATCCGAAGGAATTCACGCAGCGCCTGATCGATACCTATGCGAAGGTGCCCAAGCTCGTCAGCCACCTGCATCTGCCGGTGCAACACGGCTCCGACCGCATCCTGATGGCGATGAAACGCGGCTACACGGTGCTCGAATACAAGTCCGTGATCCGCAAGCTGCGCGCGATCCGCCCGGACCTGTCGCTGTCGACGGACATGATCGTTGGCTTCCCCGGCGAGACCGACGAAGACTTCGCGAAGATGATGGCGCTCGTCGAAGAGATGAAGTACGACACGAGTTTCTCGTTCATCTACAGCCCGCGCCCCGGCACGCCGGCCGCGAACCTGCACGACGACACGCCGCGCGAGGTGAAGCTCAAACGCCTGCAACATCTGCAGGCCACGATCGAAGAGAACGTGCAGCGCATCAGCAATGCGATGGTCGGCAAGGTCGAGCGCATTCTGGTCGAGCGCCCGGCGCGCAAGGACCCGAACGAGCTCGCCGGGCGCACCGAGAACAACCGCGTCGTCAATTTCCCGGCGCCGGTCGCCTCGCATGCACGGCTGATCGGTCAGATGGTCGACGTGAAGATAGTGCACGCGTACCCGCACTCGCTGCGCGGTGAACTCGTGATGGTTCACGACGACAGCGCCGCCGCGACGCACTGAGCGCACTGAACGATATTCTGAGTATCGCAACCGACAGGATCGACTCACCGCCTTGAAGACCACTCAGCAGCATCTGGAATTCACCGCACCGCGCGAAGACAACGCGCGGCTCGCCAACCTCTGCGGACCGCTCGACGAAAATCTGCGGCAGATCGAGCAGGCGCTCGACGTGACCCTGCAGCGCCGCGGCCACCGCATCACGATCCGCGGGCGCGGCGCGAAACTCGCGCTCACCGCCCTCGAAAACTTCTACAACAGCGCGCGCGAGCCTTTGTCGGTTGACGACATCCAGCTCGCGCTCGTCGAAGTGCGCCATCCGGCGCGCCACCGCCCGAACGGCAACGGAAATGGCAATGGCGACGGCGACGGCGGCACCGACCCGCGCTTCGCGGGCAACCCCGACCATCCGTTCGACCAGCCCGCCGATGCCAATGCAAACGAAGACGACTTCGAGGAATACGGCCCGAAGCTGTACACGCGACGCGCGGATCTGCGCGGCCGCACGCCGGCGCAGCGTGAGTATCTGAAGCAGATCGTGTCGCACGACGTCACGTTCGGCGTCGGCCCGGCCGGTACCGGCAAGACCTACCTCGCGGTGGCCTGCGCGGTCGACGCGCTTGAGCGCGACCAGGTCAAGCGCATCGTGCTGACGCGCCCCGCGGTCGAAGCAGGCGAGCGACTCGGCTTTTTGCCGGGCGATCTCGCACAGAAGGTCGATCCGTATCTGCGCCCGCTCTACGACGCGCTATACGACCTGCTCGGCTTCGACAAGACCGCGAAGATGTTCGAGCGGCAGATGATCGAAATCGCGCCGCTCGCGTACATGCGCGGTCGCACGCTCAATCACGCGTTCATCATCCTCGACGAGGCGCAGAACACGACGCCCGAGCAAATGAAGATGTTCCTCACCCGCATCGGCTTCGGCTCGAAGGCGGTCGTCACCGGCGACACGACCCAGGTCGATTTGCCGCGCGGCCAGAAGAGCGGGCTGATCGAAGCGCAGCAGGTGCTCGCGAACGTGCGCGGCATCGCGCTTACGCGCTTCACGAGTGCGGACGTCGTGCGGCATCCGCTGGTCGCGCGGATTGTGGAGGCGTACGATGCGCATGCGCAGAAAGCGGCGGCTTCGGTCGATCCACGCTGAAGCGGTGCGCCTCGCAGCCCGAGGCGCAACCAGCCACACCGCAAAAAACGCTTGAGCCACGAACGCCACACACAGAACCCGCATGAGCCGCGCCCCGAAACTAACGTTGAACCTGCAATTCCCCGCCGCCAAAGCCTGGCCGGAACACAAGGCGCTGCTGCCACGCGCGACGGTGGCCGGCTGGATCAAGGCGGCGCTGTTCGCGGATGGCGAACTGACGATCCGGTTCGTCGACGCCGAAGAAGGCCGCACGCTGAACCGCACCTATCGCGGCAAGGATTACGCGACCAACGTGCTGACCTTCGCCTACGCCGAATCGGAAGATGACCCGGTCACGGGCGATCTGATTCTGTGCTGTCCGGTGGTCGAACAGGAAGCCGCGGAGCAGGGCAAGCCGCTCGCCGCGCACTACGCGCACCTGCTCGTACACGGCACGCTGCATGCACAGGGCTACGACCACGAGGTCGAAGAAGAAGCCGAGGAAATGGAAGCACTTGAAACCGAAATTCTCGACAAGCTCGGCTTTCCGGACCCTTATCAATAAGCTTCCTTCTCTCGGCCCCGCCCTTCTCCACGCCAGCCCGATCGAACCCAACGTGAGCACTCCGTCGCCCGAAGCCGATACCCCCGTGCGCTGCCCGGACTACCCGCCGGTGCTCGGCGAATCGCGGCTTCTGACGGACGACGAGTTGCGCGAGTCGCTCGAATGCACGTTGCGCGAGTGGGACCGCAAGAGCGATCTATGGCTGTTCGGCTATGGCTCGCTGATCTGGAACCCGGGCCTGCCCACCGTCGAGGCGATGCGCTCGAAGGTGCATGGCTATCACCGCGGCCTCTATCTGTGGTCGCGCGTGAATCGCGGCACGCCCGAGCAGCCCGGCCTCGTGCTCGCGCTCGATCGCGGCGGTTCGTGCACGGGCATGGCGTTCCGGCTCGCAGCCGTTGGCTCGATGCCGCATCTCGAAGCACTGTGGCGCCGCGAAATGCCGATGGGCTCGTACCGTCCCGCGTGGCTGCCGTGCGTACTCGCGGACGGCCGGCGTGTCGACGCGCTCGCGTTCGTGATGCGCCGCGACGTGCCGAGCTACACCGGCAAGCTGCGCGACGACATCATCCGGACCGTGCTGGGCTGCGCGAGCGGCCGCTACGGCACGACGTTCGAGTACGTGAGCCGCACCGTACATGCGCTGCGCGAAAGCGGGATGCCGGACCGTGCGCTCGAAGCGCTGCTCGCGCGCTGCAAACAGACGGCGTGACCCCGGCGAATCGGCGAAAACCCCACCTGCGACTTTTTTCCGCGCAAGCGCTTTTGCTCGTGTAATCG
The DNA here is from genome assembly GCA_000173575.1 of Burkholderia sp. H160. GTDB lineage: Bacteria > Pseudomonadota > Gammaproteobacteria > Burkholderiales > Burkholderiaceae > Paraburkholderia. Next base: position 17,100 of record ABYL01000030.1, read on the forward strand.
GTTAGGATGGACCTACGCCCCGCCGTCCCGGCGCGGCCGCTTCACCCCGGCTTCGCTCATCGCCAGTCCCGGCGGGACACGGTTCCGCCATGTGCCTGGTGTATCCTTAACGCACTGCAACAGCGCGCCCAGTCTCGCCGGGCGCACTACCATGAACGACACGTATCCCAGTCGACGCCATACCGGACGCCAACTCGACAAACCGCAGGAAAAGCGCTCGCTGCTCGAGCGGCTGACCGACTTCATCTCGCCCGAGCCCGACTCGCGGGCCGAACTTCTGGAAATTCTGCAGGATGCGCACGAGCGCAACCTGATCGACGCCGACTCGCTGTCGATGATCGAAGGCGTGTTCCAGGTGTCGGAACTGAGCGCACGCGACATCATGGTGCCGCGCGCGCAAATGGACGCGATCAACATCGCGGACAATCCCGCTGAATTCATCCCGTACGTGCTGGAGAAAGCGCATTCGCGCTATCCGGTGTACGAGGGTAATCGCGACAACATCATCGGCGTGCTGCTCTCGAAAGACCTGCTGCGCTACTACGCGGAAGAAGAGTTCGATGTGCGCGGTATGCTGCGCCCGGCCGTGTTCATCCCCGAGTCGAAGCGGCTGAACGTGCTGCTGCACGACTTCCGCGTGAATCGCAATCACCTCGCGGTGGTCGTCGACGAATACGGCGGCGTCGCGGGGCTGATCACGATCGAAGACGTCCTCGAGCAGATCGTCGGCGACATCGAGGACGAATACGATTTCGACGAGGAAAGCGGCAACATCATCGCGTCGCCGGACGGACGCTTCCGCGTGCGCGCGCTGACCGAGATCGAGCAGTTCAACGACACCTTCGGCACGCATTACTCGGACGATGAAGTCGACACGATCGGCGGACTCGTCACGCATCACTTCGGCCGGGTGCCGCATCGTGGCGAGAAGGTCCGCCTCGACGATCTGATCTTCGAGATCCTGCGTGGCGACGCCCGCCAGGTCCACATGCTGCTGGTGCGCCGCGACCCGCTCGCGGGGCAGCGCGAGCGCGAAACGCAGCACGTGCAGACCTGAGCCGGCGGCTCGGTTCGATGCACCGCCTGCGCGCCCGCGTGCTTTTTTGCGTGCGCATTTTGTCTACTCATTTGACTTTTTAACTTCCGACGCCGACCGCGCAACAATGGCCGACCCGATCACTTCCCGTTCACGCCGCGGCGTGAGCGCCCCCGCTCCCGCCGACGACGCCGCGCGCAGCCGCACGCTGCCGCGCTGGCACTACCTCGTCGTACTGGCCGCAGGCGCGGCCAATACACTGTCGTTCGCGCCGACGCCGCACGGCGGCTGGCTGCAGCTCGCGATCTTCGTGTTCTTCTTCGCGTGGCTCACGCGCAGCACCGGCTGGAAAAGCGCCGCGCTGACGGGCGGCGCGTTCGGCTTCGGCAACTTCGTAAGCGGGGTCTGGTGGCTGTATGTGAGCATGCACTACTACGGCGGCATGCCCGCGCCGCTCGCCGGCACGGCGCTGGTGCTGTTCTCGCTATACCTCGCCGTCTATCCGGCGCTCGCCGCGGGGCTGTGGTCGTTCTGCGCGGGCCATGCGCGCAACGGCGCGGCCGACGACCGCGCACCGTTCTCGCCGACCTGGCACGGCGCGTTCGCCTTTGCGAGCGCGTGGGCAATCGGTGAATGGCTGCGCGGCACGGTGTTCACCGGCTTTCCGTGGCTCGCGACCGGCTATGCTCAGGTCGACGGCCCGTTCGCGGGGTTTGCGCCGGTGGTCGGTGTGTATGGCGTCGGCTGGATGGTCGCGCTGACGGCCGCGTTGATCGCGCAGGCGCTGCTCGCGCTGCGGCCGTCGTGGCGCTCCGGGCGTGCCGATGAAGCGCGCGATCCGAACAACAGAGGCCGCGTCGCGCCTGTCGTCGTGCCCACCGGCGTCGCGCTCGCGCTGATCGTGATCGGCCTGCTGCTGCCGCTCGTGCAATGGACCACGCCCGCCAACGCGACGCTGTCGGTGCGTCTGCTGCAAGGCAATGTGAAGCAGGACATGAAGTTCGAGGAAGCCGGCATGCGCGGGGCGATCGAAGAGTATCAGCAGATGATCACGTCGAAGCCGGCCGATCTGATCGTCACGCCGGAAACCGCGATCCCCGTGCTCGCGCAGCAGTTGCCGCCGGACTTCGCGGCGGCGATCCGGCAGTTCTCGGATTCGACCGGCAGCGCGCTGCTGTTCGGCGCGATCGGCGGCACTATCACGCCGGACGGCCGGGTCGTCGACTACACCAACAGCCTGTTCGGCGTCACGCCCGGCTCGCACGAAATCTACCGCTACGACAAGCACCACCTCGTGCCGTTCGGCGAATTCGTGCCGTGGGGCTTCCGCTGGTTCGTGAACCTGATGAACATTCCGCTCGGCGACTTCTTCCGCGGCCCGCCGGTGCAGAAGCCGTTTATGGTTCACAACCAGCCGGTCGCGGTGAACATCTGCTACGAGGACATCTTCGGCGAGGAGATCGCGCGCACGCTGCGCGAGAATGCGACGCCGGCCGGCGTGCTCGTCAACACGACCAATCTCGCGTGGTTCGGCGACACGATCGCGCTCGACCAGCATCTGCAGATCGCGCGCATGCGCTCGCTCGAAACCGGCCGGCCGATGCTGCGCGCGACCAACACCGGCATGACCGCCGCGATTGACGCGAACGGCCGCGTGATCGGGCGCCTGACGCCGTACACGGTCGGCTCGCTCGACGTGACGGTGCAAGGCACCGCGGGCAACACGCCTTATGTGACGAGCGGCAACAATACGGTGCTCGCGGTGTCGGTGCTGTTGCTCGCGTTCGGTTTTGCTTTCGGACCGGGGATCGCGCGGCGACGCAACGGCAAGCGGTAACGCCACAGCCGACGTCAAACGAACCCTACCCGCAAAAAAAATGCGCCTGACATGCAGGCGCATTTTTTTCATGCTCTTTCTTGCTTCCTCAATCCCTCGGCACCGTATCGATGAACGATTGCCGCTGCGACAGCTTCTGGAAGTGCTTGTCCAGATTCGGGTGCGATTCGCGCCAGTTCAGTTCCGGCGTACGGAAGTCCAGATAGCCGAGCGCGCAGCCCACCGCGATGTCGGCGAGCGTGTAGTGATTGCTCGCGCACCACGGCTTGCTGCCGAGCCCCTGCGACATCGCGATCAGCGCTTCGTCGATCTTGCGCTGCTGCCGCGCGACCCACGCGTCGACGCGCTGCTCGGGCGCGCGCTGCGTGCCTTCGAGACGGATCAGCACGGCCGCGTCAAGCACGCCGTCGGCGAGCGCTTCCCAGCAGCGCACCTCGACGCGCTCGCGCCCCGACTGCGGAATCAGCTTGCCGACCGGCGACAGCGTATCGACGTATTCGCAGATCACCCGCGAATCGAACACGGCCTCGCCGTCTTCCATCACGAGGCACGGGATCTTGCCGAGCGGATTGAAGGTGTGAATCCGGGTATCCGGCGCCCAGACGTTCTCGGGCACCAGTTCGTAGTCTATCTTCTTGTCGGCGAGCACAATCCGCGCTTTACGTACGTACGGGCTGCCGAACGAACCGATGAGTTTCATCATGACCTTCTGCCTTTTTCTGAATCCGGCGAAAGTATAAGTGGTCCAAGGCGTTCGCGAACGTGCTGTAAGCATCTTCGCAAGCTGCCCGCCGACCCGCTGTGGGCGGATTGCAACATGACGGCGGCTGCCGCGCGGTCGGAATCCGCACAAACCGAGTCAATGTAGTGCGCGCACCATGGCCGGGGGACCGCGGCGCTACAATCGCACGATGAACCAGCCGACCGAACCCACCATCGCCATCGACGTCTACCGCACGCGCCGCGAGCGCGTTCTCGCCGCGCTGCGCGCCGCGGGCGGCGGCGTCGCCATCGTCCCGACCGCGCCGGAGGCACTGCGCAACCGCGACGCCGACTACCCGTACCGCCACGACAGCTACTTCTATTATCTGACCGGCTTCACCGAGCCCGAAGCGCTGCTCGTGCTCGACGCCAGTGCCGCGCCCGGCGCGCCCGCGTCGATCCTGTTCTGCCGCGAGAAAAACGTCGAGCGCGAGACCTGGGAAGGCTTCCGCTTCGGCCCCGACGGCGCGCGCGAAGCGTTCGGGCTCGATGCCGCGTTCCCGTTCGGCGAACGCGACACGCAACTGCCGCGCATCATCGCCGACAAGCCGGCGTTGCACTACGCGCTCGGCACTTCGGCACGGCTCGACGAGCAGGTGCGCGGCTGGCTCGACGCGGTGCGCGCGCAAAGCCGCGCCGGCACCGTCGCGCCGACGGCCGCGCGCGACCTGCTGCCGTTGCTCGACGAGATGCGGCTCGTCAAGGACGACCACGAGCTCGCGATCATGCGGCGCGCCGGCGCAGATTTCGGCGGCCGCGCATCGTCGCGCGATGGCGGTGTGCCGCCCCGGCATCCGCGAGTACGAACTCGAGGCCGAGCTGCTGTACACGTTCCGCAAGCTCGGCGCGCAGGCGCCGGCCTATACGTCGATCGTCGCGGCCGGCGCGAATGCGTGCGTGCTGCACTACCCGGCTGGCAACGCGATCGCGCAGGACGGCGACCTGATCCTGATCGACGCGGCCTGCGAACTCGATGGCTACGCGTCCGACATCACGCGCACATTCCCGGCGAGCGGCCGCTTCACGCCGGCACAGCGCGAGCTGTACGACATCGTGCTGGCCGCGCAGCAGGCCGCCATCGCCGCGACGCGCGTCGGCGCGAGCTTCGACGATCCGCACCAGGCCGCCCTGCGCGTACTGTCGCAGGGGCTGCTCGACACCGGCATCGTGCCGCGCGCGAAGTTCGCATCGGTCGACGACGTGATCGCCGAACGCGCCTACGCGCCGTTCTACATGCACCGCACCGGACACTGGCTCGGCATGGACGTGCACGACTGCGGTGACTACCGCGAGCGCGGCGCGCCGCGCGACGAGGCGGGCGCCCTGCCGTGGCGCACGCTGCGCGCGTCGATGACGCTGACGATCGAACCGGGCCTGTACGTCCACCCGGCCGAGGGTGTGCCCGAGCGCTACTGGAATATCGGCATCCGCATCGAGGACGACGCGATCGTCACGCCGGCCGGCTGCGAGCTGATCACGCGTGGCGTGCCGGTCGCCGCCGACGAGATCGAGGCGCTGATGCAGGAAGCGCGGGCGGCCCATCGAGCGGCGCATCAAGCGAGGACCTGATCCGCGATGAACGAAGCCTCTCCATCTGCGGTGATCCTGAGACCCGCCTCCCACCAGCAGGGGTTCGATTTCGACGTAACGATCGTCGGCGCCGGACCGGTCGGCCTTGCGCTGGCCGGCTGGCTCGCGCGCCGCAGCGTGACGCGCGAGCTGAAGATCGCGCTCGTCGATGCGCGCGAACCGGAAGACTCGATCGCCGATCCGCGCGCGATCGCAGTCTCTCACGGCAGCCGGATGATCCTCGAGCCGCTGCGCTGGCCCGCCGACGCCACCGCGATCGAGCGCATCCACGTGTCGCAGCGCGGTCATTTCGGGCGCACGCTGATCGATCATCGCGAGCACGGGCTGCCCGCGCTCGGCTACGTGCTGCGCTACGGCTCGATCGTGCACGGCCTCGCCGAGGCCGTGCACGCGACGCCAGTCCACTGGTTCCGCTCGACGTCGGCCGGCGCGCCGGTTCAGGAGCTCGACGGCGTCACGCTGCCGATCGAAACCGCGGGCGTCGCGCGACAGTTGCGCACGCGGATTCTCGTGAACGCCGAGGGCGGACTGTTCGGCGACCAGAAGCACGCGAAAAGCACTAGCCGCGCCACGTATGAAGACACCGGCACACGCAGCATCGGCAAAAAAAACGCCGGCTCGCGCGACTACGGCCAGACCGCGCTGGTCGGCACGGTCACCGTCTCCGCGCCGCAGCCGCACGTCGCGTGGGAGCGCTTCACGTCGCAAGGCCCGATCGCGCTGCTGCCGATGGGCGGCGTGCGCGGCGCCGACTACGCGCTCGTCTGGTGCTGCGCGCCCGACGAAGCCGCGCGCCGCGCGCAGCTCTCCGACGAAGCGTTCCTGCGCGAGCTCGACGCCGCGTTCGGCGACCGCATGGGGCGTTTTACGCACATCAAGGGGCGCGCATCGTTCCCGCTCGGGCTCAACGCGGTCGACACGCTCGTGAACGGCCACATCGTCGCCATCGGCAATGCGGCGCAGACCTTGCATCCGGTGGCGGGTCAAGGCCTCAATCTGGGCTTGCGCGACGCGCACGCGCTCGCCGATGCGCTGTCCGCCGAAGGCCCGACGCCGCTCGCGCTCGCGACCTTCGCGCAACGCCGCGCGCTCGACCGGCGCCTGACGATCGGCTCGACCGACACGCTCGCGCGCCTGTTCACCGTCGACTTCGCGCCGCTCGCGGTACTGCGCGGCCTCGCGCTGACCGCGCTCGAATTCGTGCCGCCGGTAAAAACTGCGCTCGCCCGGCAGATGATGTTCGGCCAGCGCCGCTAGGCGCGGGAAAGCACCGTGCGGTTCTATGAACCGCGCGACTTTCATAGAAGATTTAACGGGTTACGAGAGTCAGATCGCGAGTCCCGGCAAGCCGTTAACGCTAAAATAGAGGTTTTCCCTCGTATTTCGCGCAGCGCCGGCTGTCACGATTGTTAAATCCTGACCCGTCGCCGGCGCACGCTCACGTCATGCCCACTCTCGGCCCTCACAATCTGCGCAACAACCTGTTCGTCGCCCCGATGGCCGGTGTGACCGACCGACCGTTCCGCCAGCTGTGCAAACGGCTCGGCGCGGGCTACGCGGTGTCGGAAATGGTCGCGTCGAACGCGCAGCTGTGGAAAAGCGAAAAGACCATGCGCCGCGCGAACCACGAAGGTGAGGTCGAGCCGATCGCGGTGCAGATCGCCGGCGCGGACCCGGACATGATGGCCGAAGCGGCCCGCTACAACGTCGCGAACGGCGCGCAGATCATCGACATCAACATGGGCTGCCCGGCCAAGAAGGTCTGCAACGTCGCGGCCGGCTCCGCGCTGCTGCAGAACGAGCCGCTCGTGCAGCGCATCGTCGAGGCCGTCGTCAACGCGGTTGGCGTCGGGCCCGACGCGGTGCCCGTCACGCTGAAAATCCGCACCGGCTGGAATCGCGAGAACAAAAACGCGCTGAATGTCGCGCGTCTCGCGCAAGCAGCGGGCATTTCGATGCTGACCGTCCACGGCCGCACACGCGCCGACCTGTACCACGGCGACGCCGAGTACGAAACCATCGCCGCGGTGAAAGCGGCGGTACGCATTCCGGTCGTCGCAAACGGCGACATCACGTCGCCGCAAAAGGCGCGCGAGGTGCTCGCCGCGACCGGCGCGGACGCGATCATGATCGGGCGCGCCGCGCAGGGCCGGCCGTGGCTCTTTCGCGAAATCGAGCATTTCCTGCAGACCGGCGAGTTGCTGCCGCCGCCGCGCATCGACGAAATCCAGCAGGTGATGAACGAGCATCTCGAAGATCACTATGCGTTTTACGGGGAATTTACCGGTGTGCGCACTGCGCGCAAGCACATCGGCTGGTACACTCGCGGCCTTTCCGGCGCCAACCTGTTCCGGCATCGCATGAATACGCTGGACACCACGCGCGAACAACTCCTCGCCGTCAACGAGTTCTTTGACGCGCAAAAGGCGATCTCAGACCGCCTCGTCTACATCGACGAAGCGCCCGACAGCCAGGGCGAGGACCCCACCGACCGACTAGCAGCATGAGCAAGAACAATATCGAACAATCTGTCCGCGACAGCCTGGACGTGTATTTCCAGGATCTCGACGGCTCCAATCCGCACGACGTGTACGACATGGTCATTTCATGCGTGGAAAAACCCTTGCTCGAAGTGGTGCTCGAGCAGGCCGGCGGTAACCAGTCGCTGGCCGCCGAGTATCTCGGCATCAACCGCAATACGCTGCGCAAGAAGCTGCAACAACACGGTTTGCTGTAGCGGGTTGTAGTTTCTCGCGCCCTGCCACGTTTCCCCTTCGGCTTTTCGTCTTCATCATGATCAAGCAAGCGCTCATCTCCGTTTCCGACAAGTCCGGCATCGTCGACTTCGCCAAATCGCTGTCGGACCTCGGCATCAAGATTCTGTCGACCGGCGGCACCGCGAAACTGCTCGCGGACGCGGGCCTGTCCGTCACCGAAGTCGCCGATTACACGGGCTTCCCGGAAATGCTCGACGGGCGAGTGAAAACGCTGCATCCGAAGGTGCACGGCGGCATCCTCGCGCGTCGCGATCTGCCCGAGCACATGGCCGCGCTCGAGAAGCACAACATTCCGACCATCGACCTGCTGGTCGTGAACCTGTACCCGTTCGTGCAGACCGTGTCGAAGGAAGAGTGCTCGCTGGAAGACGCGATCGAGAACATCGACATCGGCGGCCCGACGATGCTGCGCTCGGCCGCGAAGAATCACCGCGACGTGACGGTGGTGGTCGATCCGGCCGACTACGCGGTCGTGCTCGACGAGATGCGCGCGAACGGCAACACGGTGTCGTACCGGACGAACTTCCGCCTCGCGACCAAGGTGTACGCGCACACCGCGCAGTACGACGGCGCGATCACGAACTACCTGACGAGCCTGACCGACGAGTTGCAGCACGCGTCGCGCAACGAATATCCGGCCACCTTCAATATGGCGTTCGAGAAGGTGCAGGACCTGCGCTACGGCGAGAACCCGCACCAGAGCGCGGCGTTCTACCGCGACCTGACGGTGCCGACCGGCGCGCTTGCGAACTACAACCAGTTGCAGGGCAAGGAACTGTCGTACAACAACATCGCCGACTCCGACGCGGCGTGGGAATGCGTGAAGACCTTCGACGTGCCGGCCTGCGTCATCGTCAAGCACGCGAATCCGTGCGGCGTCGCGGTCGGCGCGAACGCGCACGAAGCCTATTCGAAGGCGTTCCAGACCGATCCGACCTCGGCGTTCGGCGGCATCATCGCGTTCAACCGTGAAGTCGACGAAGCGTCCGCGCAAGCCGTCGCGAAGCAGTTCGTCGAAGTGCTGATCGCGCCGTCGTTCAGCGCCGAAGCGCGTCAGGTGTTCGCGGCGAAGCAGAATGTGCGTCTGCTCGAAATCGCGCTGGGCGAAGGCCATAACACGTTCGATCTGAAGCGTGTCGGCGGCGGTCTGCTGGTGCAGTCGCTCGACTCGAAGAACGTGCAGCCGCGCGAACTGCGCGTGGTCACGAAGCGTCATCCGACGCCGAAGGAAATGGACGACCTGCTGTTCGCATGGCGCGTCGCGAAGTACGTGAAGTCGAACGCGATCGTGTTCTGCGCGAACGGCATGACGCTCGGCGTCGGCGCGGGCCAGATGAGCCGCGTGGACTCGGCGCGTATCGCGAGCATCAAGGCGCAGAACGCCGGTCTGACGCTGGCCGGTTCGGCGGTCGCATCGGACGCGTTCTTCCCGTTCCGCGACGGTCTCGACGTGGTCGTCGCGGCAGGCGCGACCTGCGTGATCCAGCCGGGCGGCTCGGTGCGTGACGACGAGGTGGTCAACGCCGCCGACGAGCACAACATCGCGATGGTGCTGACGGGCGTGCGTCACTTCCGTCATTGATTGACTGCGGTTCGATAGCTGCAAAAAAGGCCCGGCGGGTTGTCCCGCCGGGCCTTTTGTCTTGGGGCGAGGCGATTCACCGACCGCCACGCGCCACGTTCGTTGTAGTATCGCAGGCACCTGGTTTCTATCGCTTGTGCGGCACCTCATGAGAATTCTCGGCATCGACCCCGGCCTGCGCGTGACCGGCTTCGGCGTGATCGAACAACACGGCCACACACTGCGTTACGTCGCGAGCGGCGTGATCCGCACCGCCGACGCCGATCTGCCGTCGCGGCTCGGCACCATCTTCGCAGGCATCTCGACGTTGATCCGCGAGCACGCGCCGGATCAGGCGGCGATCGAAAAAGTCTTCGTCAACGTCAATCCGCAGTCGACGCTGCTGCTCGGCCAGGCGCGCGGCGCCGCGATCTGCGGGCTCGTCGCGGGCGGCGTGCCGGTCGCCGAATACACCGCCCTGCAACTGAAGCAGTCGGTGGTCGGCTATGGCCGCGCGACCAAGGAACAGATGCAGCAGATGGTCGTGCGGCTCTTGAGCCTGTCGGGCGTACCGGGCACCGACGCCGCCGACGCGCTCGGCATGGCCATCTGTCACGCGCACGGCGGCTCGACACTTAGCACGCTCGGCGGCATCGCGCCGGCACTCGCGAAGAAGGGGCTGCGGGTGCGGCGTGGACGTCTGGTCGGCTAACGCGATGTATGACCCGCTTCGCCGTACGCGCCGCCGAGCCGCTGCGCTACACTCGCGCTTTCCCATCCGACTCTGAAAACTAATCCGCCATGATCGGTCGCATTGCCGGCGTTCTGCTGGAAAAAAACCCGCCGCATCTGCTCGTCGACTGCAACGGCGTCGGCTACGAAGTGGACGTGCCGATGAGCACGTTCTACAACCTGCCGTCGAGCGGCGAGCGCATCGTGCTGCTCACGCAGATGATCGTGCGCGAGGACGCGCATCTGCTGTACGGCTTCGGCACCGCGCAGGAACGCGCGACGTTCCGCGAGCTGCTGAAGATTTCCGGCATCGGCGCACGCATGGCGCTCGCGGTGCTGTCGGGCATGAGCGTCGCGGAACTTGCGCAGACCGTCACGATGCAGGACGCCGCGCGCCTCACGCGCGTGCCGGGCATCGGCAAGAAGACCGCCGAGCGGCTGCTGCTCGAACTGAAGGGCAAGCTCGGTGCCGACCTCGGCGCGATGGCGGGTGCCGCGTCGGCATCCGACCACGCATCGGACATCCTCAATGCGCTGCTCGCGCTCGGCTACTCGGAAAAAGAAGCGCTCGCGGCAATCAAGAACGTGCCGGCTGGTACGGGCGTGTCCGAGGGCATCAAGCTCGCGTTGAAGGCGCTGTCGAAGGGCTGATGCGCGAGCCGCGCGCGGTACAATGACCGCATGATCGAAACCGACAAACTCGCCGCCGAGCGCATCATCGCGGCCACGCCCGTGTCGCCGAACGAAGAAGCGTTCGAGCGCGCGCTGCGCCCGCGTCAGCTCGACGAATATGTCGGGCAGGAAAAAGTACGCGGGCAACTCGAAATCTTCATCGAGGCCGCGAAGCGCCGTTCCGAATCGCTCGACCACGTGTTGCTGTTCGGTCCGCCGGGCCTCGGCAAGACCACGCTCGCGCACATCATCGCGCGCGAGATGGGCGTCAATCTGAGGCAAACGTCGGGGCCCGTGCTCGAACGCGCTGGCGACCTCGCCGCACTGCTCACCAATCTCGAAGCCAACGACGTGCTGTTCATCGACGAAATCCACCGGCTCTCGCCGGTCGTCGAGGAAATCCTGTACCCGGCGCTCGAGGATTATCAGATCGACATCATGATCGGCGAAGGGCCGGCCGCGCGCAGCGTGAAGCTCGACCTGCAGCCGTTCACGCTGGTCGGCGCGACCACGCGCGCGGGCATGCTGACCAATCCGCTGCGCGACCGCTTCGGCATCGTCGCGCGGCTCGAGTTCTATAACGCGGAAGAGCTCGCGCGCATCGTCACGCGTTCGGCATCGCTGCTCCGCGCGCAGATCCATCCGGATGGCGCGTTGGAAATTGCCCGTCGCGCGCGCGGCACGCCGCGTATCGCGAACCGCCTGCTGCGGCGCGTGCGAGACTTCGCCGAAGTGAAGGCCGACGGCAACATCACCGCGCAGGTGGCCGACGCCGCGCTCAGGATGCTCGACGTCGACGCGGTCGGCTTCGACCTGATGGACCGCAAGCTGCTCGAAGCGATCCTGTACAAGTTCGACGGCGGCCCGGTCGGTGTCGACAATCTCGCGGCGGCGATCGGCGAGGAGCGCGACACGATCGAAGACGTGCTCGAACCGTATCTGATCCAGCAGGGCTTCCTGCAGCGCACGCCGCGCGGCCGCGTCGCCACGCTGCTCACCTACCGCCATTTCGGACTGGCCGCGCCGGATTCGTCGAGCGCGCTGCCGGGTCTGTGGGATTCCACGAACTGAGTCACGCGACGAGGCCGACCAGGATGTCCGACCAGACCCAGCAACCCGGCCCGTCCAATCGTTCCCCCGTCAATCCCGCCGGCGACCCGTCCGGCAATTTCACGCAGCGGCTCACCCATCGCCTGCGCTCGAAGCTCGCCGCAGGCGTCACGCATCTGACGACCGGCAGCGGCCCCGTGCTCGACTACTCGTCACCGCCGGGCGACCCCGGCCTGTTCGGGCCTGACTCCGTCTGCTGGAAAGTCCACGCCGACTTCACGTCGATGATGACGGGCGGCATCAGCGCGCTGCTGCTGCAGGCGCTGCATCCGCTCGCGCTCGCGGGCGTCTGGGACCACTCGAGCTTTCGCACCGACATTCTGGGCCGGCTGCGCCGCACGGCGACGTTCATCGCCGGCACGACGTACGGCAGCAAGGACGATGCGCTCGCGCTGATCGAACGCGTGAAGCGTATCCATCTCGACGTGACTGGCCTCGCGCCGGACGGCCAGTCGTATCGCGCGAGCGAGCCCGCGTTATTGACGTGGGTGCACGTCGCTGAAGTGTCGAGCTTCATGACCGCGCATCTGCGCTATGTGAATCCGATGCTGTCCGTCGCCGCGCAGGATCAATACTTCGCGGAAACCGCGCGCATCGCGGAAATGCTCGGCGCCATCGACATTCCGCGCTCGCGCGCCGAGATCGAAGCGTACCTGCTGGCGATGCGGGCCGCGCTGGTTGCAAGCGAGCGCACGCGCGAAGTCGTCAGGATTCTGATGAACGCGCCTGCCCCAGGCCTCGCGATGCGGCCCGCCGGCACGCTGATGCTCAACGCCGGCGTCGATCTGCTGCCGGGCTGGGCGCAAACGATGCTCGGCTTGAATCGCCACGCGGCGCTGCGTCGAACCTTCACGCGGCCTGGCGTGCGGGTCGTCGCGCCGGTGATTCGCTGGGCGCTGGTCAATGGGGTATCGAAGCGGGCGCGGCGCCGCGCGGCGGCGGCGCGGGAGCAGGATTGATCGCGGCACGCGTCTCGCGACATTGGCCGCCTCTGCTTAACGTTTCGACTGCGGTCCCTTCCTGAAACCATCATCGTCGGCGCTGCCCGCGTCGAGATGCGATACGTCCGCCCACGACACGATCGTCGCGCGACCGTTCTCATAATCCACGACGTTCAGGCTGGTGTTCAGCAGCGGGTAGTCGCGCGGTGCGTCGAGCCGCATCCCGGTTGCAAAGCGGTGGACGCAGTCGAGCACGCCGCCATGCGTGACACAGGCGATGCGCCCGCCCGGATGCGCGGCGACGAGCGGCTCGATCGCATGCACGATGCGGTGGTAGAACACGCGTTGCGACTCGCCCTCGGGCGGCGCGAAGCCGGGATCGCGGGTTTGCCACTGCGCGTATTCGTCGGGGAAACGTTGCGCGATTTCGTCGCTGTCATGGCCCTGGAACGCTCCGTACGAGCGCTCGCGCAAGTTCTCGCGCGACAGCAGCGGTAGGCCGAGCGCATCGCCGATCGGCTGCGCGGTCTGCTGCGCGCGCTGCAGGTCGCTTGAGTAAATCGCGTCGAGGCGCGCGCCCTGCTTCGCCTCATCGGCGAAGCGCAGCGCGAGACGTCGCGCCTGCGCGATGCCCGTCGTAGCGAGCGGAATGTCGATGTGGCCTTGAATGCGCTTGATGCGGTTCCAGTCGGTCTCGCCGTGCCGGATAAACAGGATCTGCGTCGTCATGAGAAAGAGGCGCCGTTCGCCGATTGTGCCGAGCGGCTATTGTCGCAAAAAGCGGCGGAGCACCTCGCTTGCGGTGACGGGGCGCCCGAACCTTAGCGCTCTTTTATGCGCTGGTCTGCAACCAGAACGTAACCGGCCCGTCGTTGACGAGCGACACCTGCATATCCGCGCCGAACTCGCCCGTCTCGACGATCGGATGCTTCGCGCGCGCGGCCGCGACGAAGTAGTCGAACAGGCGCTTGCCCTCGTCGGGCGGCGCGGCCGGCGTGAAGCTCGGGCGCAGGCCGCTGTTGGTATCGGCCGCGAGCGTGAACTGCGAAACGAGCAGCAGCCCGCCCGCGCGCCCGGCGCCGCCGAGGTTCTGCACCGACAGGTTCATCTTGCCGGCCGCATCGCTGAACACGCGGTAGCCGAGCACCTTGGCGAGCAGCTTGTCGGCCACGGCCTCGGTGTCGCCGCGCTCCGCGCAGACGAGCGCGAGCAGGCCCGCGTCGATCGCGCCAGTCACACGATCGGCGACGCGCACTTCGGCGCGCCGCACGCGTTGGATCAGCGCGATCACGCCGTCAGCGTCACGCGCGCGAAGCGGCGCTTGCCGACCTGCACGACGTACTCGCCCGCTTCGACCTTCAGGCCCTTGTCGGACACCGCGGTGCCGTCGATCTTCACGCCGCCCTGCTCGATATTGCGCAACGCCTCGCTCGTCGACGGCACGAGGTTCGCCTGCTTCAGCAACTGGCCGATCGCGAGCGGTGCGCCCGCGAGCGTCACGGCGGGAATATCGTCGGGCACGCCGCCCTTCGCGCGATGATTGAAGTCCTCGAGCGCGCGCTCGGCATCCGCCTGCGAGTGGAAACGCGCGACGATTTCCTGGCCCAGCATCACCTTGAAGTCGCGCGGATTGCGGCCCGCGTCGGCTTCGCGCTTGAAGCCGGCGATCTCGTCCAGCGGACGGAACGACAGCAGTTCGAAGTAACGCCACATCAGCGTGTCGGAGATGCTCATCAGCTTGCCGAACATTTCGGTCGGCTTTTCGCTGATGCCGATGTAGTTGTTCTTCGACTTCGACATCTTCTCGACGCCGTCGAGTCCTTCGAGCAGCGGCATCGTCAGGATGCACTGCTGCTCCTGGCCGTACTGCTTCTGCAACTCGCGGCCGACCAGCAGATTGAATTTCTGGTCCGTGCCGCCGAGTTCCAGGTCCGCGTTCAGCGCGACCGAGTCGTAGCCCTGCATCAGCGGGTACAGGAATTCGTGGATCGAGATCGGTACGCCACCCTGGAAGCGCTTCGTGAAGTCCTCGCGCTCGAGAATGCGCGCGACCGTGTAGCGCGAGGCGAGCTTGATCATGCCGTCGGCGCCGAGCGGCATCGACCATTCGCTGTTGTAGCGGATCTCGGTCTTGTCGCGATCGAGAACGAGCGCGGCCTGCTCGAAGTAGGTCTTCGCGTTCGATTCGATCTGCTCGCGCGTGAGCGGCGGACGGGTCGCATTACGCCCGGAGGGGTCTCCGATCAGCGAGGTGAAATCGCCGATCAGGAAAATCACCGTGTGGCCGAGGTCCTGCAACTGGCGCATCTTGTTCAGCACGACCGTGTGGCCGATGTGGATGTCGGGCGCGGTCGGATCGAGCCCGAGCTTGATGCGCAGCGGCTTTCCAGTCGCCGCGCTGCGGGCGAGCTTTTGCGCGAATTCGTCTTCGATCAGCAGTTCGTCGACGCCGCGCTTGGTGACGGCGAGCGCGTGACGGACTTCGTCAGTGATCGGGAAGGCGGAAGCGGGATTGGGCTGGGTGGACTCGGTGCTCATGCTGGAAACTTGAAGTCGCGAAAAAACAGGATTGTCCCATAGATGCGCGCCGCCGCGCCCACTGACGCGCGCGCGGCACCCACGCCGCGCTTATCTTGGGCCGCGCTTGCGCCGATAATCTGCTACAACGAATCGCAATGAACATCGACAGGAGCAGCGACGTGGCGCAAGACCCCGCAGACGGTATCTATTTCGGACTGATGTCGGGAACCAGTATGGACGGTGTGGACGGCGTGGCCGTCCGGTTTGCCAAAGGGAAGCCGCCCGAGGTGCTGGCCGAAGCGTTCGTCGGCTTCTCGGCGGGCATTCGCGAGGCGCTGTTTGCGCTGCAGCAGCCGGGAGACAACGAGATCGAGCGCGAGGCGCTCGCCGCCAACGCGCTCGCGACGCGTTACACGGTGTGCTGCCACGATCTGCTGCGCGACAGCCGCGTGTCGGCCGACGACGTCCGCGCGATCGGCGTGCATGGACAGACCGTGCGGCACCGGCCAGAAAAGGGCTATACGCGACAGATCAACAACCCGGCGCTGCTCGCGGAAATGTTGCATATCGACGTGGTCGCCGATTTTCGTAGCCGCGACGTCGCGTCAGGCGGCCAGGGCGCGCCGCTCGTGCCGGCTTTTCACGCGACGATTTTTGGCGCGAAGGACGAAACGCGTGTCGTCTGCAATCTTGGCGGCATCAGTAACATCACGATCCTGAACGCGACGGGCGGCGTGCGCGGCTTTGACTGCGGCCCGGCGAACGCGCTGCTCGACGCGTGGGCCGAGCGCCATCTCGGCAAGCCATTCGACGAGAACGGTCATTTCGCGGCGAGCGGCCAGGTGGATCGCAAGCTGCTGAACGCTTTGCTCGACGAACCGTTCTTTGCGGAAGCGCCGCCCAAGAGCACCGGCCGCGATCTGTTCAACACCGCATGGCTCGATGCGAAGCTCGGGCCGTTCGCCACGCTTGCGCCGGCCGACGTACAGGCGACGCTCGTCGCGCTGACCGCGGTGACGGTCGCGCGCGAGATCGAGCGTCATGCCTCCGACGCGCGTGCGGTGTACGTGTGCGGCGGCGGTGCGCGCAATCCGGAGATTATGAAGGCGTTGCAGCAGGCACTCGAAGACAGCGGCGCAAGCGGCGTACCGGTGATGACGACCGACGCGCTCGGCGTGCCGCCGAGCCAGGTCGAGCCGCTCGCGTTCGCGTGGCTCGCGATGCGCTGCATCGCGCGTCTGCCGGGTAATCTGCCGAGCGTGACCGGAGCGTCCGCGGAGCGGGTGCTGGGGGCGATTTATCCGCGGTGAGAACGGATGAGACGAAAACAAACGCCTTTCATTGCCGCGCGCTGACTCTGGCGGCGCGAAAGCAATGAAAAACGGGGCCGCTCGGCCCCGTTTCTTTCGCTGTGGCTCGACGAGCCTTTGCGCTCAGACTGAGAACGACGAACCGCAACCGCACGTCGAGGTCGCGTTCGGGTTCTTGATGACGAACTGCGCGCCGTTGATGTCGTCCTTGTAGTCGATCTCGGCGCCGACCAGGTACTGGTAGCTCATCGAGTCGATCAGCAGCTGGACGCCGCTCTTGTTCATCACGGTGTCGTCTTCGTTGATTGCTTCGTCAAACGTGAAGCCGTACTGGAAGCCCGAGCAGCCGCCGCCCTGCACGAACACGCGCAGCTTGAGCTCCGGGTTGCCTTCCTCATCGATCAGTTGCTTGACCTTGTCAGCCGCTGCGTCGGTAAAGACGAAGGGGGCCGGCATCTCGGTCACGGGGGTGTCGGTGACTGCGTTCATTCGAACTCTCCAAAAAGCTTTAGCCGATATTGTAGGGCTGATCCGGATATCGTGCTGAAGCCCACAAAATCAATGGGTTCTTACTGCAAGGTCGTTGCAAGGCGAGCGGTTACGCTTCAAGCGTACGAGACCAGCCAACGAACCCCGGCGAACCATAAAAAAAGCCGCCTTCGCTTGTGGCGTTGGCGGCTTTTGCTGCAAACCGGCGTGAAAGCCGGTTCGCGCCCGAAACGATTAACGCTTCGAGAACTGCTTGCGGCGACGTGCCTTGTGGAAGCCGACCTTCTTACGTTCGACTTCACGAGCGTCACGCGTGACGAAGCCAGCTTTCGACAGTTCCGGCTTCAGCGTTGCGTCGTAGTCCATCAGCGCACGGGTGATGCCGTGGCGAACCGCACCGGCTTGACCCGTTTCACCGCCACCCGTCACGTTGACCTTGATGTCGAACGTGGTGCCGTGGTTCGTGAGTTCCAGCGGCTGACGCACGATCATCAGCGAAGTTTCGCGCGAGAAGTAGTCGGCGATGGGCTTGCCGTTGACTACGATGTCGCCCTTGCCTGCCTTGATGAACACACGTGCGACGGCGCTCTTGCGGCGGCCCGTGCCGTAATTCCAGTTACCGATCATGTGGGCTCCCCTTAGATCTCGAGCGCCTTCGGCTGTTGTGCCGAATGCGGATGCGTTGCGTCAGCGTAGACCTTCAGCTTCTTGATCATCGCGTAGCCGAGCGGGCCCTTCGGCAGCATGCCCTTGACCGCCTTCTCGAGCGCGCGGCCCGGGAAGCGTTCCTGCATCTTGCCGAACGTCGTTTCATAGATACCGCCCGGGTAGCCCGAGTGACGGTAGTACTTCTTGTCGGTAACCTTGTTGCCCGTGACCTTCAGCTTGCCGGCGTTGATAACGATGATGAAATCACCGGTGTCGACGTGGGGAGTGAATTCAGGCTTGTGCTTGCCGCGAAGACGGTGTGCCACTTCGCTGGCGACACGCCCGAGAACCTTATCCGTCGCGTCAATCACGTACCATTCGCGCGCCACCTCATGGGCTTTTGCGGAAAACGTCTTCATGATCGATCCAAAAAAATTGCTGCGCCCAATGTGTTCTTTCCTGCTTGTAGTGTGCGCATCGAGGCGCGTGCAGGCTCTCCCTGGTTCTTCCTCCGCGGGCGCGGATGCGGAAAAGCCCTGAATTATAAAGGAATTTGCACACGCAAGTCAAAACGTGCGATGCGCTCGCCGCAAACGGGCCGAAAACGGAGCGAAACGCCGGGCCAGCGCGGGCGAAAAAAAACCCGAACTAGCGGTTCGGGTTTAATCCACCAAAGGAGGAGGTGGAGGAGACAGCGGAGGTTGCAGAACTGCTGCAACGATGGGAGCAATTATAAGAGGCGCCCTTGTGCGACGCAAGAACAACTGCATTACGAAATGTGTTTTCATAATGTGACAAATTCATGATGTGGGACGCGTTCAGCGAAACTCCTTTGAGATCAAGCACTAAGGACTAAAGAACCCAAATCGCATCGGACATCCCCTAGAGTAAAACCCCTAAATCGCTCGGAGAATTCGGGAATTGCCCGTCCATTCCGCACCGCAGCAAGAACGCAATCACCGCGCATAGATTCGGGATGCGCTCAGCGTGCGCTAATCGACAGACACCGGGCTACAATGCCGACTCGATATAGCGATGCGCGGTGGGAGTAACAGCATGGAATGCAAAGTAAGCTGGATGGGGCAAGACGGGATGGCGTTCGCGGCCGAGACGGGCAGCGGCCATCTGGTCGCGATGGACGGCGCACCCGAAGGTGGCGGCCGCAACCTCGCACCGCGTCCGATGGAAATGGTGCTGCTCGGTACCGGCGGTTGCACCGCCTACGACGTCGTGATGATCCTGAAGAAGAGCCGTCAGGAGATCGCCGGCTGCTCGGTGACGCTGAAGGCCGAGCGCGCGAGCGAAGATCCGAAGGTGTTCACGAAGATCCATTTCCACTTCACGGTGACGGGCAAGAATCTGAACCCGGCGACCGTCGAGCGCGCGATCAATCTGTCGCACGACAAGTATTGCTCGGCGTCGATCATGATCGCGAAGACCGCCGAGCTCACGCATTCGTTCGACATCGTCGCGAGCTGAGCGCGATAGCGATAGCGGCGATGGCCGCGACCCGCACCCCAAATGAAAAAGCCGGCGTCCCAACGGACGCCGGCTTTTCTTATTCAGCGGCAAAGCAGGCCGATAAGCCGGATTCTGTGCACGCGCCGCGTCCGAAGACGCGACACGCGTGGCAGCCATTCCTCTAGGCGCGCCATTACTGACGCGCTCAAGCTTCCTACCCGCAGACGAGACGGGGGCCCCATCCTGCATCGCGAAGATGCGCGCCTGCCTACTTGGAATTGCTCCGGGTGGAGGTTACCGTGCCGGTCTGCCTCGCGACAGCCGCGGTGCGCTCTTACCGCACCGTTTCACCCTTACCTGATCCCGGCTTGCGCCGGGCCATCGGCGGTTTGCTTTCTGTTGCCCTGTTCCGCGTGTCGCCACGGATGGCCGTTAGCCATCACCCTGCCCTGTGGAGTCCGGACTTTCCTCGCCCTCGTCGGCCGAAACCGTCGAGGCCGCGACTGCCTGGCCTGCTTTGCTGGCACGGATTTTAACACCGAACGGGGATGCCCCTAGCGCTTGCGCCGCCCCGCCCGGAACACGGACGTGTCGTCGTAGAACGCCGGCGATTCGTTATCAGGCCACCAGCCCGAAATCCCGAGCACGGGCAGCGGCGCGAACATGCGGCTGGTCAAAGCGTCGGTGCCGAGCAGCGCCGCGCTGACGGCTTCGTCGAGCCACGCGCTGCGCGCAGCGGTGTCCCAGTCGAAATACGCGGCCGGCACGTCGACGATCCAGGCGTGGCCGGTGCAGCCCTTGAACGGCGCGATCAGCTTTTCCAGCAGCGCATGACCGAAGCACCGCACTTCGCAGCCGCGCCCCCACGCGCCGCGCCGCGCGACGAACAGCGTCTGCCAGTCGAAGCCTCGTAGCGCGGCGCTCAGCGAAGGATCGGCGCAAGCGAACAGCAACGCGTTTTCGTCGAAGAGAGTCAACATGTCGCGCACACCGCCGCGCGTCGGGCCGACGCCGAGCACGTCGAGTTCCGCCGACTGGCGCGCGTTCAGCGCCGCCTTGATGCGCGGAAAGGCGAACCACATCGAGCCGTTGAAGAAGTCGTGCAGATTGTGGCGCGTCGGCACGCAACCGGTCGACGCGATATGCGCCTCATACGCCGCGCCCGCCGGCAGATCGTCCTGCGCGATGAATGCGAGACGCTGGCCGCGGCCGGTGGTCTGCTGCATCTGGGCGGCGTCGGCGTTCATCGCGGCGAGCAGGTCCGCGTAGCTGGTCAGCGCGGCCTGCTGCCAGCGCTGACCTCGGGCGGCGATTTGCGCAAACCACGGCTTCGACCAGTCGATTGCGGCGAAGCCTGGTGGTACAGGCTCGGCGGCCATGCCGCGCGCAGCTTCATGCGCTAGCGCGGAGCCCGCTTTCGCCGCCACCTCCCCCGCAGCGCGCTGACCCGCCTCATGCTCCCGCATCTACCGCAGCCTCAAACGAGACGCCAGCCAATCGACTCGCCGCCTCGCAGCGGCACGACCGGCGTATCGCCCGCCGGCAGCTCGGCCGGCAGCGTCCATTCCTCGCGACGCAGCGTGACCTTCTCCGCATTGCGCGGCAGACGGTAGAAGTCCGGACCGTGGAAGCTCGCGAAGCCTTCGAGCTTGTCGAGCGCACCGGCCTTGTCGAACGCTTCGGTGTAGAGCTCGAGCGCGTGCAGCGCGGTGTAGCAGCCCGCGCAGCCGCACGCGTGCTCCTTCAGGCCCTTCGGATGCGGCGCACTGTCGGTGCCGAGGAAGAAGCGCGGATTGCCCGAGGTCGCCGCCTCGACCAGCGCGACGCGATGCGTCTCGCGCTTGAGCACCGGCAGGCAGTAGTAATGCGGACGGATCCCGCCCTGGAAGATCGCGTTGCGGTTGTACAGCAGATGATGCGCGGTGATCGTCGCGCCGAGCAGTTCGGGAGCGGCGCCCGCTTCGCGGATGTAGTCGACCGCGTCCTTCGTCGTGATGTGCTCGAACACGACCTTCAGCGCCGGAAATTCGCGACGCAGCGGCGTCATCACGCGATCGATGAAGACCTTCTCGCGATCGAACAGATCGATGTCCGAATCAGTCACCTCGCCGTGCACGAGCAGCGGCATGCCGACTTCCTGCATCACTTCCAGCGTGTTCGCGCACTTCATCAGGTCGGTGACGCCCGCGTCGGAGTTCGTCGTCGCGCCCGCCGGGTACAGCTTCACGCCGTGCACGAAGCCGCTTTCGCGCGCGCGGCGGATTTCGTCGGGCGGCGTGTTGTCGGTCAGGTACAGCGTCATCAGCGGCTCGAATTTCGCGCCCTCGGGAATCGCGGCGATGATGCGCTCGCGGTATGCCCTCGCCATCTCGGTCGTCGTGACCGGCGGCTTCAGGTTCGGCATGATGATCGCGCGACCGAACTGGCGCGCGGTATCAGGCAGCACGGCCGCGAGCATCGCGCCGTCGCGCACGTGCAGGTGCCAGTCGTCCGGGCGAGCCAGCGTGATGGAATCGGGGGAAACGTTGGAAGCAGTCATGGCAGGGATACGAGACTTCGTGCGCCTGGCTGATCGACCGGTCAAACCGCGTTGTTGCGGCCCAAACACAGGTCAATTTTGCTATTTGGCGGCTCCGGCTCGGTGATATGCTTGGAAAATCATCATTGTAACGGCTCGCTCCGTTCACAGGCTCACCTGCAACATGTGCCAACTTCTCGGAATGAACTGCGCCGCGCCGACGGACGTCACGTTTTCCTTCACCGGCTTTGCGGCGCGCGGCGGCGTCACCGATCACCACGCCGACGGCTGGGGTATCGCTTTCTTCGAGGACAAGGCCTGCCGGTTGTTCATCGATCATCAATCGTCGGCCACGTCGCCGATCGCCGAGATGGTCAAGCGCTACCCGATCAAATCCAAAAACACGATCGCGCACATTCGCAAGGCGACGCAAGGGCACATCCTGCTAGAAAACTGCCACCCGTTCATGCGCGAACTGTGGGGACGTCACTGGATCTTCGCGCATAACGGCGATCTGCAGGCTTACGCGCCGGAGTTGAACGGCGTGTACGAGCCAGTCGGCACGACCGACAGCGAGCTCGCGTTCTGCGCGCTGCTGCAAGGTTTGCGCAAGGCCTTCCCGGGCACGCAGCAACCACCGCTTCACGAACTCCTGGCCGCGCTCGAAGCGCTCACGCGCGACATCACGCAATACGGCGTGTTCAATTTCCTGATGTCGAATGGCCAGGCACTGTTCGCGCATTGCTCGACGCATCTGCACTACCTCGTGCGCCGGTGGCCGTTTTCGACCGCGCATCTGGTCGACGCGGACGTGTCGATCGATTTCGCCAAATACACGACGCCCGAAGACCGCGTTGCGGTGATCGCGACCAAGCCGCTGACCGACAACGAAGTGTGGACTGCGTTCAAGCCTGGCGATCTGCTGATGTTCCAGCATGGTGAAGTGATCGGCCGCACCAACATTCCAGTGCCGGAGTCGGTGCTCGACAAGCTGCGCAATCCGGCGCTCGATGCATCGGCGTCGGCCGCAACGATCGCGGCGTCGAGCGGAACCACGCTTTCACCCGACAGCGACGCCGATCTCGAAGCCGCGGACGACACGGCGGCGTTCGAGTCGTAGTCCGCTCCCGTACTCCGAGCGCGGACAACAAAAAAACCGCTCCAAGGAGCGGTTTTTTTTCATCCCACGCGAGCCCGAACTGAGGCCTGCGTGCCGAACCTCAGTGCAGAATCTTCGCGAGAAAATCCTTCGCACGATCCGACTTCGGATTCGCAAAGAAGTCTTCCTTGCGGTCGTCCTCGACGATCAAGCCCTTGTCCATGAAGATCACGCGATGCGCGACCTTCTTCGCAAAGCCCATTTCGTGCGTCACGCACATCATCGTCATGCCTTCCTGCGCGAGTTCGACCATCACGTCGAGCACTTCGTTGATCATCTCCGGGTCGAGCGCCGAGGTCGGCTCGTCGAACAGCATCGCGATCGGGTCCATCGACAGCGCGCGCGCAATCGCCACACGCTGCTGCTGACCACCGGACAGCTGCCCCGGATACTTGTCCGCATGCGCGCGCAGACCCACGCGCTCGAGCAGCTTCAGGCCCTTCGCGGTCGCCTCGTCGTTCGAGCGGCCGAGCACCTTGATCTGCGCGAGCGTCAGGTTCTGCACGATCGACAGATGCGGGAACAGCTCGAAGTGCTGGAACACCATGCCGACCTTCGAGCGCAGCTTCGACAGATTGGTTTTCTTGTCGGTCAGCGACTGGCCGTTGATGACGATCTCGCCCTTCTGGAACGGCTCCAGGCCGTTGACGGTCTTGATCAGCGTTGACTTGCCCGAACCGGACGGCCCGCACACCACGACCACTTCGCCCTTTTTGACTTCCGTCGTGCAGTCGGTCAGCACCTGGAAATGGCCGTACCACTTCGAAACATTCTTGATAGAGATCATCTTGCGACCTTTTTCTGAAGACCTTTGACGAGGCTCGACGCGATCACGCAGATCACGAAATAAACCGCACCCGCGAACAGTACCATCTCGACATTCGTGCCGTCACGATCGCCAATATTCGTGGCCGTGCGGAAGAAGTCGGCGAGGCTGATCACGTAGACGAGCGACGTGTCCTGAAACAGCACGATACCTTGCGTGAGCAGCAGCGGCACCATCGCGCGAAACGCCTGCGGCAGCACGATCAGACGCATCGCCTGCGCGTAGGTCATGCCGAGCGCGAACGCCGCGTTCACCTGGCCGCGCGGCACCGCCTGAATGCCGGCGCGGATGATCTCGGAATAGTACGCGGCCTCGAACAGAGAGAATGCGACCATCGCCGAGGCGAGCCGGATGTCGATGTCCGCCGACAGACCGAGCACGCTTTGCAGCACCTGCGGCACGATCAGGAAGAACCACAGCAGCACCATCACGAGCGGGATCGAACGGAACAGCGTCACGTAGCCCTGCGCGAACCATGCGAGGGGTTTGATGGGCGACAGCCGGAACATCGCGAGAATGGTGCCCCAGATGATGCCGAACACGATCGCGATCAGCGTGATCTTGAACGTGATGATGGCGCCGGTCCACAGCGTAGGCAGTGCGCCCGGAATACCGCTCCAGTCGAAATGATGCATCACTTGCCTCCGATATAGCCGGGCAGCCGGGTCTTCACTTCGACCCAGCGCATCAGGAACATCACGATCACGTTGATCAGCATGTACGCGACCGTGACCGCGATGAACGACTCATACGTTTGCGACGTGTAGTCGACAAGCTGACGCGCCTGCGCAGACAGATCGAGCAGACCGATCGTCGATGCGACCGCGGAGTTCTTGAAGATGTTCAGAAACTCCGAAGTAAGCGGCGGCACGATGATCCGGTACGCGACCGGCAGCAGTACGTAGCGATACGTCTGCCATTGCGTGAAGCCCACCGCGAGACCGGCCGCGCGCTGGCCGCGCGGCAGCGCGTTGATGCCCGAGCGCACCTGCTCGCACACACGCGCGGCGGTGAAGAGGCCCAGACACACGATCGACGCCGAGAAGAACTGCACGCCCGGCGGCAATTGCTTGAACCAGGTGCCGATCGACACGGGCAGCAGCTCCGGTATCACCAGATACCAGATGAAGAACTGCACGATCAGCGGAATGTTACGGAAAATCGCGACGTAGACGGTGCCGACGCCCGACGCCCATTTGTTCGGCACCGTGCGCAGCACGCCGAAAAGCGAACCGACGATCAGCGCGATCACCCATGCCGACAACGACACGGTGACCGTCACCCACAGTCCGGACAACAGCCAGCCCAGATAGGTAGTCGGCTCGCCCGTGGAGACGGGACTCAGCAGAATGCCCCAGTTCCAGTGATATGACATGACCAAGACTCCGGCAAAAAGAAACGGAAGAAGCGTGCGGCCCCTTCCGTTCTGTTCAGCGTTTCGAAAGTGTCGAAAGTTTCGAAAAAGCAGCTAGGGTTTAGTCGATTGCCTTGTCGTTCGGATTCTTGAACAGCGCCCGCATATCGTCGCTCATCGGGAAGTTCAGGTTCAGGCCCTTCGGCGGGATCGGCGATTCGAACCAGCGCTTGTAGATCGTTTCGCCTTCGCTCGACAGTTGAACCTTCGCGATCGCGTCGTCGGCGACCTTCTTGAAGTCGGCGTCGTTCTTGCGCAGCATGCAGCCGTAAGCCTCACGCGATTGCGGCGTGCCGACGATCACGAAATCGCCCGGGTTGCTCGCCTTCGCGCGCTCACCGGCGAGCAGCGCGTCGTCCATCATGAACGCCGCGGCGCGACCCGTCGACAGCGTCAGGAACGACTCGCCGTGATCCTTCGCGCTGATGATGTTCATGCCCATGCTCTTGTCCTGATTCATCTTGCGAAGCAGGCGCTCGGACGTGGTGCCGGCGGTCGTCACGACCGTCTTGCCCTTCAGGTCCGGAAAGTCCTTGATACCGGAGTCTTTCTTGGTCATGAGGCGCGTGCCGATCACGAAGATCGTGTTCGTGAAGGCGGCCTGTTGCTGGCGCTCGAGGTTATTCGTGGTGGAGCCGCACTCGATGTCGACCGTGCCGTTCTGCACCAGCGGAATGCGGTTCTGCGACGTGACCGGCACGAGCTTCACCTTCAGGTTCGGCATGTTCAGCTTCTGCTTGACGGCCTCGACGATCTTCAGCGCGTAATCCTGCGAGTAGCCGATCACGTTCTGCTTGTCGTCGTAAAAAGAAAACGGGATCGACGATTCGCGATGACCCAGCGAAATGACGCCCGTGTCCTTGATCTTTTTCAGCGTGCCCGAATCTTGCGCGTGCGCGCCAACCGTAAACAGTCCGAGAGTCGCGAGCAGCAGCGCAGCTTTTTTAATCTTCATCTTGATCTCCTTGGCAAGAACGGGCGCCAGTGTAGCAAAGTAACTTTTCTGAAAGAATTACTAATGAACATGCTGTTGCGCGGACGCCGCGCCTGGTCCGCGGCGCCGTCGCACAGCCGTTTGCGAACATGCGAAAGCGGACGGCATCGGTAGATGCCGCCCGCCGGTAAAACACGCCGTCTTATGGACCGCGCTGATGCAAAAGTTGTAGCGGTTGCGCCTCCCGGCCCGAATACCGGGCCGCGTAACCGCCGTTTCAAACAGAGTAGAACACGGTCGATCAGGGATACAAGCCACGCATTTCGCGCGCTTGCAGAATCCGCTTACAAGCGACGATGAACGCCGCCGTGCGCACTGACACCTTCTGCTCGCTCGACACCTGCCACACCGCCGCGAACGCTTCTCGCATCACGCGCTCGAGCCGCTCGTTGATCTCGTCCTCGGTCCAGAAGAAGCTCGAGAAGTCCTGCACCCATTCGAAGTACGAAACGGTCACGCCGCCCGCATTCGCGACCACGTCCGGAATCACGAGGATGCCGCGATCGTGCAGGATGTCGTCGGCCGCCGTGGTGGTCGGGCCGTTCGCGCCTTCGACGATGATCTTCGTCCTGATCTTGCCGGCGTTCTTTTCGGTGATCTGATTTTCCAGCGCGGCCGGAATCAGGATGTCCGATTCGACCGTCCAGAACTCATCGCTCGAGATCGCGTCAGCTTCGGCAAAACCGCCGACGCCGCCCTTCTTCGCGACGTGATCGAGCAGCGCGACCGCGTCGATGCCGGTGGACTTGTACACCGAACCGGTGTGGTCCTGCACTGCGACGACCTTCGCGCCCGCTTCCTGGAACAGACGCGCGGCAATCCCGCCGACGTTGCCGAAGCCCTGCACCGCGATGCGCGCGCCTTCGATGTCGAAGCCGATGCGGCGCGCCGCTTCGCAGCCGACCACGAACACGCCACGGCCGGTCGCCTCGCGACGGCCAAGCGAGCCGCCGAGCGTGATCGGCTTGCCGGTCACGACGCCGGTGGCGGTCTGGCCCTGGTTCATCGAGTAGGTGTCCATCATCCACGCCATGATCTGCTCGTTCGTGTTCACGTCCGGCGCGGGGATGTCGGTATTCGGTCCGATGATGATGCCGATTTCGCTCGTGTAGCGGCGCGTCACGCGCTCCAACTCGCCACGCGAAAGCGTGCGCGGATCGACTCGGATGCCGCCCTTCGCGCCGCCGTACGGCACGTTCACCGCCGCGTTCTTCACCGACATCCACGCGGACAGCGCCATCACTTCGGATAGCGTAACGTCCTGGTGATAACGCACGCCACCCTTGCCCGGACCGCGCGAGACGTTGTGCTGCACGCGATAGCCTTCGAAGTGCGCGACCGTGCCGTTATCGAGCTCGATGGGCACATCGACGACGAGAATGCGCTTCGGGCGCTTCAGGGTTTCGAGCCAGCGGGACAGCGAGCCGAGATACGGCGCGACGCGGTCGACCTGGCGCAGGTAGTTGCCCCAGGGGCCAAGGTCTTCGCGATTGAGGTAGGAGGGAACGGACTGCAACGTTGAGGCGGCTTGTGCTGATTCTGCTGCTTGTTGTTGGGATGACATGAACGCTCCGGCGTTTGATCGAGTACGGGCATTGTGGAAAAACGCCGTATCGAAATCCAATGCCGTTTCCTCATCCCGTTATGTTTTTCTTGCATAACGTTCGGAAAGCCGCAAGATCGCGTCGTCGCGACGCAGGTTTGAGCTTGAGTTTTATGCCGTGTTTTATGCGCCGCTCTGCCTGAGTTCTTCCGACACCACGTCCCACAACTGCCGCACGAGGATCTGGCGCGCGTCGTCGCTTTTCGCGGCGAGCTTGTCGCGATACAGGCGAATCTCCATGGTGAGCGTCAGTTGTCCTTCAGGCGTGCCGCGCGTCGCGCGATCGAGGCGGATCAGCCGGCCTTCGGCCACCGCGTCTTCGACCGCGCTATGCGGCAGGAACGCGATGCCGTGACCGGCGAGCGCCATCGCCTTGAGCCCCTCGGCCATGTCGGTTTCGTAGAGCCGGTCGAGATACAGGCGCTCCGGCGCGTTGGCGAGAATGACCTCGGTCATGCGCCCGAGGTACGCGTTCGGCGTGTACGACAGATAGGGCGCGGGCGCATCGGCCGAGCCCGGCAGCGTGTGGCGCGGGCGGCCCGCCCGGGTCGGTACCGAGAACGGGCTGATCGGCTCATGGCCCAGCGTCAGCATGTCGTAGCGGGCCGGATCGAGCGCGACCGGATGGCTCGGATGGTGGTAACCCATCATCAGATCGCAGCCGCCCTCCACCAGCGACAGCGCCGCGTCGTGCACGTTCAACGCGCGCAGTCGCGTGTGGATCGGGCCCATCTGCGCCTCGATGCGCTGCAGCCAGCGCGGAAAGTAAGTGAGCGACAGCGTGTGCGGCACCGCGAATTCGATCGTCGCCTGCGGCGTCGCCGTGTGGCCGCGCAGCAGCGCGCGTGCTTCGTGGAATTGCGACAGCATCGCGAGCGCCTGCTCGTTGAACACCTGGCCGGCCGCCGTCAGGCGCGTCGGATACACCGAGCGGTCGATCAGTTCCGTGCCGAGCCACGCTTCGAGCGCCTGGATGCGTCGCGAGAAAGCCGGCTGCGTAACGTGGCGCAATTCGGCCGAGCGGCTGAAACTACGCGTTTCCGCAAGCGAAATGAAGTCTTCGAGCCATTTCAGTTCCATGCGATTGCGCTTTCCGGCGGGAGGGAAGAAGTCTGCATTCTAGCGGCGCGGGCTGCGGCCGACCCATCCGGGCAGGCCCAACACGGCACAGTGGTAAAATTCACGGTTCCCTCCGTTTCCGATCCGCTCGCTGAGCGCTCAACGCTTCAACCCGGTTCTCATCATGTCCGACATCCACCCCGACACCTTGTTCGCGCTGAACGCGCTCTCCCCGCTAGACGGCCGCTATGCCGCGAAAACCGAAGCCCTGCGCGACTGGCTCTCGGAAGCCGCCTTCATGCGCAACCGCGTGACGGTCGAAATCCACTGGCTGATTGCGCTGTCGCGCGCCGGCTTCGCTGAAGTGCCGCGCTTCTCCGAAGCGTCCGAGCAGTTCCTGCTGCAACTGGCCGAGCGCTTCACCGCGCACGACGCCGCGCGCATCAAGGAAATCGAGCGCGTGACGAACCACGACGTGAAAGCGGTCGAGTACTGGCTGAAGGAATCGGTGAAGGGTCAGGAAGAGCTGGAGCGCGCGAGCGAGTTCATCCACTTCGCGTGCACGTCGGAAGACATCAACAACACGTCGCACGGCCTGATGCTCGCCGGCGCGCGCGAACACGTGATCCTGCCAGCGCTGCGCTCGGTGCACCAACGCCTCGTCGCGCTCGCGCACGCGCACGCCACCCAGCCGATGCTGTCGCGCACGCACGGCCAGCCGGCCAGCCCGACCACGCTCGGCAAGGAACTCGCCAACGTCGCCGCGCGTCTCGCACGCGCGATCGAGCGCATCGCGAAAGTCGAACTGCTCGGCAAGATGAACGGCGCGGTCGGCAACTTCAACGCGCACCTGTCCGCGTATCCCGAGTTCGACTGGGAAGCGTTCTCGAAGGACGTCGTCGAGAACCGCCTGAAGCTCACGTTCAATCCGTACACGATCCAGATCGAGCCGCACGACTACATGGCCGAGCTGTTCGACGCGATCTCGCGCGCGAACACGATCCTGCTGGATCTGGACCGCGACGTCTGGGGCTACATCTCGGTCGGCTACTTCAAGCAGCGCACGAAGGCCGGCGAAATCGGCTCGTCGACGATGCCGCACAAGGTCAACCCGATCGACTTCGAAAACTCCGAAGGCAACCTCGGCCTCGCGAACGCAACGCTGCGTCACCTCGCCGACAAGCTGCCGGTGTCGCGCTGGCAGCGCGACCTGACCGACTCGACGGTGCTGCGCAACATCGGCGTCGCGTTCGGCTACTCGCTGCTCGCGTACGACTCGCTGATCCGCGGTCTCGACAAGCTCGAAGTGAACGCGCAGCGTCTGGACGAAGACCTCGACAACTGCTGGGAAGTGCTGGCCGAGCCGGTGCAGACCGTGATGCGCCGTTACGGCATCGAGAATCCGTACGAGCAGTTGAAGGAACTCACGCGCGGCAAGGGCATCACCCGCGAGGCGCTGCAAAGCTTCATCGGCGGTCTGGCGATTCCGCAGGACGCGAAGGACCGTCTGCTCGCGATGACGCCGGGCTCGTACATCGGCAAGGCCGTCGAACTGGCGAAGCGGATCGGCTGATCGGCTGGTCCAGCTTCAGCTCATAAAAAAGCCGCTCCGTGGAGCGGCTTTTTTTCGTCCTGCGTTCAAAGACTCAGCGCGCTTCGACCTGCTTGAGCACCTCGTCGACGATCTGCTCCGGCGTCAGTTCGATGCTGACCGTGATCGCTTCATCGTCACCCGGTTCCTCGAGCGTATCGAGCTGGCTTTGCAGCAACGACGGATCGAAGAAATGCCCGGTGCGATGCCCGAGACGCTCCGCGAGCACCTCGCGCGAACCCTTCAGGTAGACGAAGCACACGTCCTTGTCGCCTTCGCGCAGAATCTCGCGATACGAGCGCTTCAGCGACGAGCACGTGAACACCGCCGTCTCGCCCGCCTTCTGCTTTTCCTCGATCGCCGCGCGGATCGTCTTCAGCCACGGCCAGCGGTCTTCGTCGGTGAGCGGGATGCCGTGGTGCATCTTCTCCTTGTTCGCCGCGCTATGGAACGCGTCGCCGTCGGTGAACGTGCAATGCAGGCGCTCGGCCAGCATTTCGCCAATCTTCGTCTTGCCGGCGCCCGACACACCCATTGCGATCAGAATCATTTGAAACTCCTTACAGGACCGCCGCGAGTGCGAAGGTCAGGCCCAGCCCCATCACCGAAATGATGGTTTCGAGGAGCGACCACGTCTTGAAGGTCTGCCCCACCGTCATGCCGAAATATTCCTTGATCAGCCAGAAGCCGCCGTCGTTCACGTGCGAGAAGATCAGCGAGCCCGAGCCGGTCGCGAGCACCATCAGTTCCGGCTTCACCTGCACGCCGCCAGCCAACGCGATCGGCGCGACGATGCCGCAAGCGGTCGTCATCGCGACGGTGGCCGAACCGGTCGCGAGACGGATCATCGCCGCGACGAGCCAGCCGAACAGCAGCGGCGACAGATGCACCGCGGTCGCCACGTTGGTGATTTCCTTCGAAATGCCGCTATCCAACAGCACGCGGCCAAACCCGCCACCCGCACCGACGATCAGTGTAATACCGGCGATCGGCGCCAGACACTCGCCGCAGAACTTCTGGATCTGCTCGCGGTTAAAGCCGCGGCTCGCGCCAAAGGTCCAGAAGCTGACCAGCACGGCCGTCAGCAGCGCGACGTCGGTGTTGCCAAAGAAGCGCAGCAGATCGTTCGGCAGCGTCTTCGGCTCGAATACCAGGTCGGCCCAGCTGCCGACCAGCATCAGGACCACCGGCAACAGGATCGTGACCAGCGTGATGCCGAAGCTCGGCAATTCGCGTTTCGGTGTGTTGGCTGTCGCGGCGTTGCCGCTTTGAGCGCGATTGCCGTTATTCGCGTCGTGACTGAGAAATTGCGCGGCAAGCGGATTTTCCTTCGGCAACTGGATATGGCGGCTCACCAGCAGCGCAAACAACGGACCGGCGACGATCGCGCACGGCACGCCGACGATCAGACCGTAGGCGATCGTCTTGCCGATGTCCGCGTGATAGGCCTGCACGGCGAGCAGCGCGGCCGGGTGCGGCGGAATCAGCCCGTGCACGACGGACAGACCCGCGACCATCGGCAGGCCGACCAGCAGCAGCGATTTGTTGGTGCGCTTGGCGACGTTGAACGCGATCGGAATCAGCAGCACGAAACCGACTTCGAAGAACACCGGCAAGCCGACGATGATCGCGACGACCATCATCGCCCAGTGAATGTGTTTCTCACCGAACCAGTTGATCAGCGTGGTCGCGACGCGTTCGGCGCCGCCCGATTCGGCCATCATCTTGCCGAGCATCGTGCCGAGACCGACGACGATGGCTATGTGCCCGAGTGTATTGCCATTACCCGTTTCGAACGATTTGACGATGGTCTGCATCGGCATGCCGGCCACGAGGCCCAGCAGCAACGACACGATGATCAGGACGAGAAACGGATAGACTTTCAAGCGCGTGATCATGAAGATCAGCAACG
This sequence comes from Burkholderia sp. H160, assembly GCA_000173575.1. Classification (GTDB taxonomy): domain Bacteria; phylum Pseudomonadota; class Gammaproteobacteria; order Burkholderiales; family Burkholderiaceae; genus Paraburkholderia. The sequence goes on from ABYL01000030.1 coordinate 49,622, forward strand.
CGATCGCGATTAACGCGTAGACCAGCAGCATGCTTCCGTGGGCAGATTCCATGAAGCCCCTCCTTCGGTTTATTGATTTCTGAGTGCAGACGCGGCCGTCACTTCGTCTCACGGCAACCTGCGCGATGCCTGAAAACCCGGCTAGCCGCGCGGTCGCTGAATTTTACTGTCTGTTTCCTGAAAGCGCGTGCAATCCAGCACGCATATCAAGCAAAAAAAAAGAGCCTCGACGCGACAGCCTGGCGCGGCTGTATCGACGAGACTCCTGGGTTCAAGCGACCGATGCGCTCTTGTGCGGCTTAGTGCGCGGGCGCGGCCAGCTCGCTCGCGGCGCGCGCGAGGCGCGTGACCTCATCCCAGTTCCGCGCGGCGAGCGCGGCCTTCGGCGTGAGCCACGAACCGCCGACGCAAACCACGTTCGGCAACGACAGAAAATGCGGCGCGCTTTCTGGCGTGATGCCGCCGGTCGGGCAGAACTTCAGCGCCGGGAACGGACCGTAGAACGCCTGCAGCATCGGCACGCCGCCCGCCTGCTGCGCGGGGAAGAACTTGACGATCTCGTAGCCGAGCTCGAGCGCGAGGATGATGTCCGACGGCGTCATCACGCCGGGCAACAGCGGCAGACCCGCATCCTGCGCGGCCTGGTGCAGCTCTTTGGTCAAGCCCGGCGACACGCCGAACTGTGCGCCCGCCTTCTTCGCCTGCTCGCAATGCTCGGGCTTCGTGAGCGTGCCGACACCGACCACGATGTCGTCGGCGAGCTCGCACGCCCGCTCGATCGCGCCGAGGCCCGCCGGCGTGCGCAGCGTGATTTCGAGCACCTTCACGCCGCCCGCGTGCAATGCGCGCGACACATGTTCGCCCTGTTCGACCGTGTCGAACGCGAGCACCGGAATCACCGGGCCGAGGCGCACGATATCGCTTACTGTTTTCGACGTCATAGTCAGACTCCTTGTTTCTGCAGCGCCGCGCCGGCTTGCGCGGTGCTCGTGTGGTGGTGGCCGTGTTGATGGCCGTGCTGATGGTCATCCTTGTGGCCGTGCTTATGGTCACCGCCGTCGCCGCCCTCGCCGACCAGCCTGCCGAATACAGACGCGCCCTGCTCCGCCGGCGCCGCCGCCGCGCGGAACACGCCGAACAGCTCGCGGCCGAAGCCGACTTCGTTGTCCGCCTGGTGCAGCGGTTCGGCGTTCGGGCGCGCGGCCCATTCGGCTGCGTCGATCTCGATGTCGAGCACGCCGGCTTCGGCGTCGATCACCAGCATGTCGCCGGTGCGAACCTTGCCGATCGGCCCTTGCAGCAACGCTTCCGGCGACAGATGAATCACCGCCGGCACCTTGCCCGACGCGCCCGACATGCGGCCGTCGGTCACCAGCGCGACATGGAAACCCTGATCCTGCAACACACCGAGCAGCGGCGTCAAACGATGCAGCTCGGGCATGCCGTTTGCCCGCGCGCCCTGGAAGCGCACCACCGCGATGAAGTCGCGCTTGAGCTCACCGTTGTCGAACGCTTCCTGCACCGCTTCCTGCGAATCGAACACGATCGCGGGCGCCTTCACCTTGCGGTGCTGCGCCGCGACCGCCGAGATCTTGATCACGCCACGGCCGAGCTTGCCCTGCATCAGGCGCAGGCCGCCGTCCGGCTGGAACGGCTCCTTGATGTCGCGCAGCACCGCGGTGTCCGCGCTCGCCTCGACGCCCGCGACCCATTGCAGCTTGCCGTCGATCAGCTTCGGCTCCTCGGTGTAGCGCTTCAGGCCTTTGCCCGCGACCGTGTTCACGTCTTCATGCAGCAGACCGCCTTCGAGCAGATTGCGCACTAGGAACGCGACGCCGCCCGCCGCGTGGAAGTGGTTCACGTCGGCCTTGCCGTTCGGATAGATCTTCGCGAGCAGCGGCACCGCCTGCGACAGCGTGTCGAAGTCGTCCCAGTCGATCACGATGCCGGCCGCGCGCGCAATTGCGACGAGGTGCAGCGTGTGATTGGTCGAGCCGCCGGTCGCCAGCAGCGCGACGATGCCGTTGACGATCGCCTTCTCATCGACCACGTGGCCGATCGGCATGTAGTGGCCGCGCTCGACCGTCAGATCGAGCACCCGGCGCGCGGCTTGCGCGGTCAGCGCGTCGCGCAGCGAAGTGTGCGGATGCACGAAGGCCGAGCCAGGCAGATGCAGGCCCATCACTTCCATCAGCATCTGGTTGCTGTTCGCGGTGCCGTAGAAGGTGCAGGTGCCGTGGCTGTGATAGGCGGCCGCTTCCGCTTCGAGCAGCGCGTCGCGGCCGCACTGGCCGGTCGCGAACTGCTGGCGCGTTTTGGCTTTGTCGTCATTGGACAGGCCGCTCGCCATCGGCCCCGCCGGCACGAAGATGGTCGGCAGATGGCCGAATTGCAGCGCGCCGATCAGCAGACCCGGCACGATCTTGTCGCAGATGCCGAGACACAGCGCCGCGTCGAACATGTTGTGCGTGAGCGCGACGGCCGTGCTCATCGCGATCACTTCGCGCGAGAACAGCGACAGCTCCATGCCCGCGTTGCCCTGTGTGACGCCGTCGCACATCGCCGGTACGCCGCCCGCGAATTGCGCGACACCGCCGTTTTCACGCGCGGCCTGCTTGATGATGTCCGGGTAGTTTTTGTACGGCGCGTGCGCCGACAGCATCTCGTTGTACGACGAAACGATGCCGATGTTCGGCTCGCGGATCTGCTTGATCACGAGCTTGTCGTTGCCTTCGAGGCCCGCGAAACCGTGGGCGAGGTTCGCGCACGACAACGCGCCGCGCGCCGGAAAGCGCCCCTGCGCATGCTGGATGCGGGCCAGATACGCTTCACGCGTGGGCTTGCTGCGCTCGATCACGCGCTGCGTGACCTTCAACAATTGCGAATGCGGGGAAACCATCGGAGCTCCTTCGTCGCTGGCGCCGGGCGCACGCATGACACCAGGCGGTATCGCGGGGTTGGGTTATCGAACGACCCCATGTTAGTAGAAAAACTACATGATCGCAATGACGAACTCTGCTGCGACGCCGCATCGCACTGATGGCCGCATCGCCCTATTGACGGTGCTTACACGCTTTACAGCGAAAACCCAGGGAATACGCTTACCCGCCGATCTGTAGTTTTTGTACCTATCTTTTGTGTGCCATCGGTCAATCGGATATAGTCCACACGTTCTTCAGCATAGTGCGAGTTTTCCGATGATGCTGTCCCAGGTGGAAGAGATGCGCGACCAGCTGCGCCCGTCCGAGCGCAAGCTGGCCGATTATGTGATCGAGGCGCCGCGCGAGGTGCTCGATCTGTCGATGACCGAGGTCGCCGCACGCGCGGGGGTGAGTCAGCCGACGATCGCGCGCTTCTGTCACGCGCTCGGCTTTTCCGGGTTTCGCGAGTTCAAGATCCGCCTCGCCCAGGGCATCGCCGCCGAAGTGCCGGCCGTCTATCGCGACGTGCGGCCCGACGAGCCGACGCCCGGCGTCGCCGCGAAGGTGCTCGACCGGACCATCGGCGCGCTGATCCAGGTGCGCAACAATCTGTCGTCGGATAGCGTCGCGGCGGCCATCGACATACTCGCACGGGCGAAGCGCATCGAGTTCTACGGCGCGGGCGGCTCGGGCATCGCCGCACTCGACGTACAGCACAAGTTCTTTCGGCTCGGCATGCCGAGCGTCGCCTATTCGGACCCGCATACGTTTCTGATGTCGGCGGCGCTCTTGGGCGAGGGCGACGTCGTGGTCGCGATCTCGAACACGGGCCGCACGCGCGACATCATCGACGCCGTGAAGGCCGCGCTGAACGCGGGCGCAAAGGTGATCGCGATCACGCACGGCAATTCGCCGCTCGCGCGGCTCGCAACCGTGGGCCTCTTTGCAAACGTCGACGAAGACACCGACATCTTTTCGCCGATGACCTCGCGCGTGTCGCATCTGGCGATCGGCGACATTCTGGCGGTCGGCGTCGCCCTGAGCCGCGGGCCGGAGCTGGTGGAGAAGCTCGCGCAGACGAAGGAAGTGATTCATCGGCGGCGGGTCGATTCGCAGCGGTAACCGGCTGCGATAAAACGCGGCACGGCGGGGATCAAGTAAAAGGGCGGTGCGCCGTTTAACCGGCACACCGCCCTTCTATCTTTTCCAGCCTAGCGCTAAACGCCGTCGAGCGCTCAGAACGGCTTGATCACCACCAGCGCGACCGCCGCGAGCATGCCGAGCACCGGCAGTTCGTTGAACATCCGATACCACTTGTCCGACCGGCGATTCTCACCGCGCTCGAACCTGCGCAACAGCACGCCGCAATACGCGTGGTAGATGACGAGCAGCACGACCACGCCGACCTTCGCGTGAATCCAGCCCTCCCCGCTGCCGATCCCGATCACGAGCCACAACCACAGACCGCACGCGATCGCGGGCACGGCAATGATGCTCATGAAGCGGAACAGCTTGCGCGCCATCAGCAGAAGACGCGCCGTCGCGGCGGGTTCCGTTTCCATCGCCAGATTGACGAAGATGCGCGGCAGATAGAACAGGCCGGCAAACCAGGAAGCAATCAATACGATGTGAAACGTCTTTACCCAGAGCATCGGCGGGTCCTTGTGGTCCTTGTTGTTGTGGCGCTTCGACTTGCTCTTATTGACGGCCTTCGCCGTGACCCAGCACGACGTACTTCAGCGATGTCAGCCCTTCGAGGCCGACCGGGCCACGCGCGTGCAGCTTGTCGTTGGAGATGCCGATCTCGGCGCCGAGGCCGAACTCGAAGCCGTCCGCGAAACGCGTCGACGCGTTGACCATCACGCTTGCCGAATCGACTTCGCGCAGGAAGCGCATCGCGCGGTCGTGGTCTTCGGTCACGATCGCGTCGGTGTGCTGCGAGCTGTACGTGTTGATGTGCTCGATCGCCGCGTCGATGCCGTCGACCACCTTGATCGCGAGCACGGGCGCGAGATATTCGGTGCGCCAGTCTTCCTCGGTCGCGTCGACGAGCGGACCGACGCCCGCATCGGCCAGCACCGCGCGCGCCGCCGCATCGACGCGCAGCTCGACGTCCTTGCCGCGATACAGCTTGCCCAGCGGCGGCAGCACTTCGGCCGCGATGCCGCGCGCGACCAGCAGCGTCTCCATCGTGTTGCAGGTGCCGTAGCGGTGCGTCTTCGCGTTGTCGCAGACGTTGAGCGCCTTGGCCAGGTCCGCGCGATCGTCGACATAGACGTGGCAGATGCCGTCGAGGTGCTTGATCATCGGCACGCGCGCTTCGTTCATCAGACGCTCGATCAAGCTCTTGCCGCCGCGCGGTACGATCACGTCGACATACTCGGTCATCGTGATCAGCTTGCCGACCGCCGCGCGGTCCGACGTCGCGACCACCTGCACCGCGTCCTGCGGCAAGCCAGCGGCTTCGAGCCCTTCGCCGATCAGCTTCGCGAGCGCGGTATTGCATTCGAGCGCTTCCGAGCCACCGCGCAGAATGGTCGCGTTGCCGGACTTCAGGCACAACGCGGCCGCGTCGATCGTCACGTTCGGGCGCGATTCGTAGATGATGCCGATCACGCCGAGCGGCACACGCATCTGGCCGACCTGGATGCCGCTCGGCCGATACTTCAGATTGCTGATTTCACCGATCGGATCGGCGAGCGCCGCGACCTGGCGCAGGCCTTCGACCATCGTCTTCAGCGCCTTGTCCGACAGCGTCAAACGATCGATGAACGCGGCGTCGTGGCCCTTGCCGCGAGCGCGTTCGAGGTCGCGCGCGTTGGCGGCCTTCAGCAGATCGGCATCGCGCTCGATAGCCTCGGCGACAGCCGCAAGCGCCGCATTCTTCGCGGCGGTCGAGGCACGCGCCATCGCGCGCGAAGCCTGGCGGGCGCGCCGGCCGAGGTCGGTCATGTACTGGTCGATATCCATGGTCATTCTCGTGATGCCCCGCACGTTGGCGTGCGGTGGTAGAGCAAGATTAGCGAAAGATCAAACGATTGTAAGTCGGGTACTGGGGCTTTGCTCGTGCGCGGACAGCGGGTGCGATGAGCTGTCGCGGGCTCGCCGATGCGCTGTGCCGAGCGGTTTGCATGCGAGGCGACTGGCGGTTGCTACGCTGTCGAAGCTCATCCGCCCTTTGCCGCTTCAGACTGGCCGCCGCGCTGGCGCCCCGGTTGACGCCCGAGGTCGCGGCGGCGGCACTGGCGACGCTGCCGACGGTTTCGGCGCGGCCACCGTCATTGCGAGCTCGAACAGGCCGTCCCACGGATCGGGCGGCGGATCGTTGCGATGATTGCCCGGCGTGCCGCCCGACAGACCCTTCACCTGCCGGTCGAGCCGCGCCGCCAGCGCGAGCGCCTTCTCGAGCGCCGCTTCGCTGACACGCGACAGTGCCGGCCCGATCAGCCGTTCGCGCGGACCCCACACGCGGTTCTCGCGGGTGAGCATCGCAAGCGGCTTGCCGGCCGCGACGCCGCGCTTGATTCGCAGCAGCGTGCGCACTTCCTCGACGACGGCCCACAACACGAGCACCGCGGCCTCACCTTCACCGCGCAACCCGTCGAGCATGCGCGCGAGACGGCCGACGTCGCCCGCGAGCATCGCCTCGTTGAGCTTGAACACGTCGTAGCGCGCAACGTTGAGCACCGCGTCCTGCACCTGATCGAAGCTCAGCGAGCCGCTCGGATACAGCAGCCCGAGCTTCTGGATTTCCTGATGCGCGGCAAGCAGATTGCCCTCGACGCGCTCGGCGATGAACGCGAGCGCGCGCCGCCCTTCCTCGCCAGCTGCGACGCGCTGACCCTGGGCCGCGAGCCGCTGCCCGACCCAGTTCGGCAGCTGCGCGCGCTCGACCGGATCGATCTTCAGCGCGACGCCCGCGTCGGCGAGCGCGGTGAACCATGCCGACTTCTGCGTGGCCGCGTCGAGGCGCGGCAGCGTGATCATCGTCAGCACGTCGTCGTTGACGGTGGCCGCGAGCGCCTTTAGCGCATCGGCGCCTTCCTTGCCCGGCTTACCCGACGGAATGCGCAACTCGACAAGCTGCCGGTCGCCGAACAGCGACATCGACTGGCTCGCGCCGAGCAGCGAACTCCAGTCGAAATAGCGGTCGGCCGTGAACACCGAGCGGTCGGTGAAACCCGCCGCGCGCGCAGCCGCACGGATGCGGTCGCACGCTTCCTGCGCGAGCAGGTGCTCGTCGCCGTACACGACGTACAGTCCGGCGAGGCCCTTGGCGAGATGCGCTTCGAGCGCGTCAGGTCGCAGTTGCATGGCTGGCGCTTGACGGGATGGATGAGATGCGACGAATCACGAACGGCACGACGCTCACAGCGGCGGCGGCGGCAGCGGCGCACGCGGCGCAATGGCCGGCACGGCTTCAGCCGGCGTAGGATGCAGCGAGCGCACCACGCCGAGACGGCGGATCAGCTGATCGACCGCGTCGTTCTCCATGTCGGCGAACAGGATGTCGGACTCGGCGGCCTTTGCCTGCGAGAACCGGTCGCTATAGGTCATTGCGCGGTTCAGCGCGATCACGCTGCCCGGAATCAGCACGGTGCCGTCCTGGCCGGTCAGCGTGTAGGTCATGTGCAAATTGAGCTGATACTCGGCGACGACACCGAGCGAATTCAGCGTCAGCGTGCTGGTGGTGCGGTTCTGCGTGATCTGCAGGATCGCGTCGGCATTCGCGACCGAGTTGACCACCACGGTGTCGCTGCCGCCCTGCACGATGCGCGTGAAGCGCGCGATGGCCGAGGGCGAGCCGCCCGCCACATAGAGGCGCTTGAACGCGTAGTCCTGCTGGCCGCGCAACTGAAAGCCGCAGGCCGACAACATCATTACGCTGCAAGCGAGCGTCAAAAACGATCTGCGAGTCACATTCGCTCCCGGTTCGCAGTGGTTTCGCGGTGTCGAGGAACGCCGCCGGGCGGCGTTCCGTCTGCCGGATGAAGGTGTGAAAAAGTCAAACGACCACGTTCACGAGACGGCCCGGCACCACGATGATCTTCTTCGGCGCCTTGCCTTCACTGAACTTCGCCACCATTTCGTGCGCGGCCGCTTGCTGCTCGATCACTTCGCGCGCGGCGTCCTTGGCGACCGTAATCGCGCCACGCACCTTGCCGTTCACCTGCAGCACGAGTTCGATCTCGGCCTGCTCGAGCGCCTTCTCGTCGACCTTCGGCCATGGCGCGTCGAGCAGCGGGCCGAATTCGTCCGCGTAGCCGAGCTCCTGCCACAGCTGGAACGTCAGGTGCGGCACGACCGGGTACAGCACGCGCAGCATCACACCGTAGGTTTCGCGCAGCACGGCCGTCTGCGCGCCCTTCGCGCCGTCGAGCGCGTTGAGCATCTTCATCGCGGCCGACACCACCGTGTTGTACTGCAGACGCTGATAGTCGAAGTCCGCCTGCTTCAGCACGCTATAGATCTCACGACGCAGCGCCTTGTCGGCTTCGCCCGCCTGCGCGGCGTCGAACTGGCCGCCCGCGCGCAGTGCGGATTCGTTCGAGTAGCCGAAGTTCCACACGCGACGCAGGAAGCGGCTCGCGCCTTCGACGCCCGAACCCGACCACTCGAGCTGCTGCTCGGGCGGTGCCGCGAACATCACGAACAGACGCGCGGTGTCCGCGCCGTGCTGATCGATCAGCATCTGCGGGTCGACGCCGTTGTTCTTCGACTTCGACATCTTCTCGACCCCGCCGAGCACGACCGGCTCGCCGTCCGCGTTCAGCACCGCGCCGACCGGGCGGCCCTTGTCGTCGAACGACACGGTCACATCCGCCGGGTTGTACCAGGTCTTCTTGCCCGCTTCGTTTTCGCGGTAGTAGGTTTCGTTGAGCACCATGCCCTGCGTGAGCAGGTTCTTCGCCGGCTCGCCGAACTTCACGAGACCGAGGTCGCGCATCACCTTCGCCCAGAAGCGCGAGTACAGCAGGTGCAGGATCGCGTGCTCGATGCCGCCGATGTACTGATCCATCGGCGCCCAGTAGTCGGTGCGCTCGTCGACCATCGTCTTCGCATCCGGCGACGCGTAGCGGTAGAAGTACCACGACGAGTCGACGAAGGTGTCCATCGTGTCGGTTTCGCGCTTCGCCGCGCCGCCGCAGCTCGGGCACGTGCAGTTCAGGAACGCTTCCGACTTCGCGAGCGGATTGCCCGTACCGTCCGGCACGAGGTCTTCCGGCAGAACGACCGGCAGATCCTGTTCCGGCACCGGCACGTCGCCGCACTTCGGGCAGTGGATGATCGGAATCGGCGTGCCCCAGTAACGCTGGCGCGACACGCCCCAGTCACGCAGACGCCACGTGATCTGCTTGTCGCCGAGGCCGAGCTCCTTGAGGTCGGCGGCGATGTGGTCCACGGCTTCGTCGTACGCGAGGCCGTTGTACTTGCCGCTGTTCACGAGCGTGCCGGCCTTCTCGCCGTACCACTCCTGCCACGCTTCGGTCGAGAACTCCTTGCCTTCGACCGCCACCACCTGTTTGACCGGCAGACCGTACTTCTTCACGAACGCGAAGTCGCGCTCGTCGTGCGCCGGCACGCCCATCACCGCGCCTTCGCCGTAAGTCATCAGCACGTAGTTGCCGATCCACACCTCGACCTGCTCGTGCGTCAGCGGATGCGTGACGTAGAAGCCTGTGGCCATGCCCTTCTTTTCCATTGTCGCGACGTCGGCTTCGGCGACGCCGCCGCGCTTGCATTCGTCGATGAACGCCTGCAGTTCCGGTTTGCCTTGCGCGAGGCGCGTGGCAAGCGGATGCTCGGCGGCGATCGCGGCGAAGGTGACGCCCATGATCGTGTCGGCGCGCGTCGTGAACACGCGCAGCAGCTTCTGTTCGCCGTCGATCTCGTACGGGAAGCCGAAGTTCACGCCGAAGCTCTTGCCGATCCAGTTCTGCTGCATGATCTTCACGCGCTCGGGCCAGCCGAGGCCGTCGAGATCGTTCAGCAGCTCATCGGCGTACTGCGTGATGCGCATGTAGTACATCGGGATTTCGCGCTTTTCGACGAGCGCGCCCGAGCGCCAGCCGCGCCCGTCGATCACCTGCTCGTTCGCGAGCACGGTCTGGTCGACCGGGTCCCAATTCACGGTGCCGGTTTTCTTGTACGCGATGCCCTTCTCGAGCATCTTCAGGAACAGCCACTGGTTCCACTTGTAGTAGTCGGGGCTGCAGGTCGCGACTTCGCGCGACCAGTCGATCGCGAGGCCCATCGACTGCATCTGCTTCTTCATGTAAGCGATGTTGTCGTAGGTCCACTGCGCGGGCGGCACGTTGTTGGCCATCGCGGCGTTTTCCGCCGGCATGCCGAATGCGTCCCAACCCATCGGCATCAGCACGTTGTAGCCGTTCATCCGCAGATAGCGGTACATCACGTCGTTGATCGTGTAGTTACGCACGTGCCCCATGTGCAGCTTGCCCGACGGATACGGCAGCATCGAGACGCAGTAGAACTTGGGTTTGTCGCTGGCTTCCGTCGTCTTGTAGGCGTCGATGGCGCGCCATTGCCCTTGCGCGGCGGCTTCGACGTCGGAGGGAACGTATTTTTCGTGCATGGTGTGATGGGATCGCTGGGTTCGGTGCTTTCGCACCGGCCTGGTGCTCTGCAGAATAGTGTGGCGTCGTTTCCCCGTTGGCGGGGAAAGGGCTGATTATACCGTTCGCGGACGGGCGCGCCGCACGGCGTGGTGCGGGGCTGGGGATGCCGGATTCGTGGACGTGGTGCGCGCCCAGCGACGCTCAGTGCTGCGCTGCGGGCGGCGGCGGGTCCGTCACGAAGCCGATCCGCTCGAGCCCCGCCTGCTGCGCGGCGCCCATCACCTGCGCGATCACCTCGTAGCGCGTCGAGCGCTCAGCGCGCAGCTGGATGTCCGGCTGGTCCGCCTGCTTGCCGGCCTCGGCGAACTGCGCGCGCATCTGCGCGAGCGTGATCGGCTTGTCGTTCCAGTAGAGCTTGCCGGCGGCGTCGATGGAAAGGGAAATGGTTTGCGGGGTCTGACGCGCGGGCGCCGCCGCGACCTTCGGCAGATCGAGCCGGATCGCGTGCGAGAACAGCGGCGCGGTGATGATGAAAATCACCAGCAGCACCAGCATCACGTCGATCAGCGGCGTCATGTTGATCTCGGCCATCGGCGCGGCCGTCTGCTTCTTCTCGAGTCCGCCGAATGCCATGTCGCCTCCTTGCGTCTGAGCTTGCCTGTGCGATGTGCAGTGCGCCGTGCGCCGCGGTATGCCGTACCCGCGGCGCGTTGCGCGTCAGCGCTGCGCCTCGTGCGCCGCGTGATGCGGGCGCGGCGGCGTTGGCGCGTGCTCGGCCAGCGCACACACGTAAGCGTGCAGATCGTGCGCGAAGCCATCCAGATCCTCGGACAATTGCCGCACGAGGCGCCCCAGCACGTTGTACGCCAGCACCGCTGGAATCGCGACCACCAGACCGAACGCGGTCATGATCAGCGCCTCGCCGACCGGTCCCGCGACATTCTCGATCTGCGCCTGCCCACTCGCCGCGATGCTACCGAGCGCGTGATAGATGCCCCACACGGTGCCGAGCAGACCAACGAACGGCGCGGTGGCGCCGACCGACGCGAGCAGCACCTGACCGAATTCGAGCCGCCGCTGCGACGCATTGAGCGCCTGGCGCAGCGCGCGCAGCACCCGTTCGCTACGCTCGACCCGCGCGAGCAGCGCGCCCGGAATGTCGACCTCGGCCGCATGGAGCGCGGCTTCGGCGAGCGGCGCGAACACGCGCTCGCGGTCGGTGCGGCGCAGTATGGCGACGCCTTCGGCGAGCGTCGGCGCCTGCCAGAAGCGCGCGACGGCCCGCTTGGCCTGGCGTTTCGCGCGCGTCAGAATCCAGCTCTTGACGATCAGGAAGCACCAGCTCGCAATCGACATGGCCAGCAGCACATAGGCGACGCCATGTGTGAGCGCGTCGCCCGTTTGCAGGTAATGGATGATGCCGCTGCTGCCTGTCATCTGACCTCGCCGTGGGAAAGTGACTTCGGGAGGGCGCGCTCAGGATGCGCTGCCCCGCCTATGCGCAACGAGCTCCGCTCAACGCAGGCCGAGCACGTCCTGCATGTCGAAGAAGCCGTTGTCGTGGCCTTCGAGGAAGCGTACAGCACGAAGCGCACCTTGTGCATATGACAGCCGGCTCGCCGATTTGTGCGTGATCTCGATGCGCTCGCCGATGCCCGCGAACAGCACCGTATGATCGCCGACGATATCGCCGCCGCGAATTGCCGAGAAGCCGATCGTCGACGGATCGCGCTCGCCGGTCACTCCCTCGCGGCCGTAGACCGCGCAGTCGTCGAGGTTGCGGCCGAGCGCGTTGGCGATCACTTCGCCCATCGTCAGCGCGGTGCCGGACGGCGCGTCGACCTTATGACGATGATGCGCCTCGATGATTTCGATGTCGTAGCCGGTCGAGAAGTGCCGCGCCGCGTATTCGAGCAGCTTCAGCGTGACGTTCACGCCGACGCTCATGTTCGACGCGAACACGACGCCGATCTTCTGCCCCGCCGCGCGCAGCTGCGCTTTTTGCGCGTTGTCGAAGCCGGTCGTGCCGATCACCATTTTCACGTTGTGGCGCTGCGCGGCTTCGAGATGCGCGAGCGTCGCGTCGGGGCGCGTGAAGTCGATCAGGTAGTCGGATTCGGCGAACACGCGCTCGATGTCGTCGGATAGCAGCACGCCGGTCTCTTTGCCAAGGAACGCGCCGGCGTCCTGGCCGAGCTGCGCCGCGCCTGCGCGGCAGAGCGCACCGGACAGCGTGGCGTCGGCATCATTGAGGACGGTTTCGATCAGCATGCGGCCCATACGGCCCGATGCGCCAGCAATGGCAATTTTCATGACGATGAGGATTCGAAAAGGGTCAACCGGGATGGAGCCCGGCAAACGCGGCCCGGCAAATGCACCGACCAGTGTGCCGGCGATCGCGCCCGGTCGATATAGGGACAAGCGGCGGCTGGTGGCAAGATCGGGCGGCAAAATCAGCCCGGCTCGTTCCTGGCGCTAACGCAACTGGCCGGCGGGAATGGCTCGTTCAGGCGACTAACCGATGCGGTCCACCGCCGCCACACATTCAAGCGGCCTAGGCGGCACTTTTCCGGCCTCACCCGGCGCCGGACAAACGCACATCCGGCGGGCGCCGCACCCGTGGCACGCAGCCCGCCTCACAACACTGACTAACGGATCAGTTGCTCGTTCCCGACGTCGAGCCGTTCTGCGCCGGGCTGCCATTGCTTTGCGAGCCGGTCGGTCCGACCGGGTTGCTCTCGTTTTCCGGAGCCGGCGGCGGCGGACGCTTGAACTGGAACTGCGGCTGACC
>ABYL01000029.1 GCA_000173575.1 Burkholderia sp. H160
TTGTAGGCGACCGTCCCCGTCGCCGCGACGAAGCCGAGCGCGGCGAGCAGCGGCAGGTTCAGCGCATGCGTGAGTACCAGCAGCAACACGCACAGCATCGCGCTGACGCGCACGCTTTCGGCGAGCGTCATCAGCACGCGGCGCGAGCGGCGATCGGCCCACACGCCGAGCGGCATCGACAGCAACAGGAATGGCAGCGTCTGCGCGGTTTGCAGCAGACCGGTGTCGCGCGCGTTGGCGCCGAGCGCGAACACCGCGACGAGCGGCGCGGCGGCGAGGCTGATCTGCTCGGCCGACTGCGCGCACAGGTTCGACCAGGCGAGGCGCTGGAACGCGCCGGACAGGCGGCCCGCGCCGGAAGTCGACGACGAGGAAGGGGAAGACGTGGCGGACATCAATACACTCCCGAGGTTTGACGTGAGGCCTTCATCGTCGCTGCTCGGAACTAGCGGGGCGCTCCGCTTCTTGCGGTGTTATTCTTCGCTCGCCATGAATCTCGAAAGCATCCTCTTTACTCAGGGTTTCGGTTCGCGCCGCCAATGCCGCGCGCTGATCGGCGACGCACGCGTCAGCATCGACGGCGCGATCTGCACCGATGCCGATGCCGATTTCGCCGTCGAGAGCGGCGCACTGCGCTTTAGCGTCGACGGCGTCGAATGGCCGTATCGCGAGCACGCCTATCTGCTGTTGAACAAGCCCGTCGGTTACGAATGCTCGCGCGATCCGCAGCATCATCTGAGCGTGTTCAGTCTGCTGCCGCCGCAGTTCGCCGAGCGCGGCGTGCAGTGCGTCGGCCGTCTCGATCAGGACACCACGGGCCTCTTGCTGCTCTCCGACGACGGCAAGTTCGTGCACCAGTTCACGTCGCCGAAACGCAAGGTGCCGAAACTCTACGTCGCGACCACGCGCCATCCGCTCGACGATGCGCAGCTCACCGCGCTGCGCCACGGCGTGCTGCTGCACGGCGAGACCAGGCCTAGCGCCGCGCTCGACGCACAAGCGCGCGACACCCACACGCTCGCGCTCACCGTGCTCGAAGGCAAATACCACCAGGTCAAGCGCATGATCGCGGCCTCGGGCAACCGCTGCGAGGCGCTGCATCGCGAGCGGATCGGCGGACTCGCGCTGCCCGCGACGCTCGCGCCCGGCGCGTGGCAATGGCTCGACGAAGCCGGCCTCGTCGCGTTGCGCGCCGGGTAAACAACTACTGCCCAGCGAGTGCCTGCCTAAGCCTTTGATGTGCCGGGGAAAGCCCGCGCACACTGCGGTGCATCGCACATGCGGCGTTGCGTTGCAGCATGCCGTCCCTTACGTGTCGCCCTATACTTGTCTAAATAAAGGACTACAAAAGTTTCAAGGAGGGGCGCCATGCATATCTACGGCACGATGGCGTTTTCGCAGGGGATGATCGCGTTTATCTGTTTTGCGCTGCTGCTGGTCGGCGGATTGCTGGTCATCATGCGGCTGCGGCACAAGTACCATCCGAATCTGATCGGCGCGTTGATCGGCGGCATGCTGTGTTTTCTGTTGCTGGAAGTGCTGCCGTCGCTGACCTGATGCCGCGTGGACGGTGCGACCTAACCGCCCTTCCCCGCCGCTTCGCGCAAAAAATCGTCGACGCTCGGATAGCGTAGACGCATCCGCAATTCTTCTTTCAGACGCCGGTTCACGAGTCGTCGCGACTCGCGCATGAACGACAGCAGCATCGGATCGATTTGCTGCTCCGCCTGCGCGCGTGTGATGCGCGGCGCGCGGCCGAGCCCGAACGCATCGGCGACCGCGTCGAAATACTCCCCCATTTTCAGCGACGAATCGTCCGACGCGTGCAGCGCGCGCGCGGGCCGGCCATGTGTCGCGAGTCGCACGAGGATCGCGGCGAGGTCATCGGCGTGGATGTGATTCGTGTAGACGTCGTCGGCCTCGACGAGCGCCGGCGTGCCCTTTTCGAGCCGCGCGAGCGGCAGACGGTTGCGCGCATAGATGCCCGGAATCCGCGCGATGCTCGCCGCGACGCTCCCGCGCGCCGTTGCGGCCCGCAACTGCCGCTCGGCCGACACGCGACGTTTCGCTCGCGCATTCGCGGGTCGCGCCGCGCGCGTTTCGTCGATCCACGCGCCGCCGCAATCGCCGTAGACGCCCGTCGTGCTCGCATAAACGATGCGCACCGGTGCGCGCGAAGCGGCGGTCCAGCGCACCCCGTCGGGTACAATACCGGGTGTTTCAGCGTCCAGACCTGAAGCGCGCGCGCGGCGCAGCCGCGCGATCGGCGCGACGGACGACCTCGCCGCGCAAGCAGTCATGCGGCCCGCGGTACCTAACGTCGCCAGCAACGCGCGAGTGCGTCGATCGTCGTCGCCGGACTTCTGCGGCGGCGCGAGATGCAGCACCGTCGGCGCGAGGCGCGCGAGCCGTTTGAGGCTGCGGCGCGCGTCCAGATCGCCAACGAGCGGCGTCACGCCCGCGGCGCGCAATTCGGCGCAGCGCTCGGCATGGCTCGTCAACGCAAAGACATGCGCGCGCGGCCGCAACAGAGGCACGCAGCGCATGCCGACGTCGCCGCATCCTACGATCAGCACGCGCGGGCGGCGGAAGTTTCGTGTCGCATTCATGGTGGACGCATTGTAGCGGTCACACGCAACAGGTACCGCGCGGCTCATCCGGCGGGTCCGATTACGATTCCGACTTTTCGATTTCGAATACTTTATGGCATTTAACGTCACGCTCCGGCAAAGCGGCCGGCAGTTTCAGGTAGAACAGGACGAACCGGTGCTCTCCGCAGCCCTGCGTCAAGGCGTCGGCCTGCCGTACGGCTGCAAGAACGGTGCGTGCGGTTCATGCAAGGGCACGGTCGTGAGCGGCGAAGTCGAGCAGCGCGCGCATTCGTCGTCCGCGTTGTCGAACGACGAAAAGACCCGCGGCATGGCGCTCCTGTGCTGCGCGACCGCCTGCTCCGATCTCGAAGTCGATATCCGCGAAGTAGCCGGCGTCGGCGACGTGCAGGTCAAGAAGCTGCCGTGCCGCGTGAACGCGATCGAGCGCAAGGCCGACGACGTGATCGTCGTGAAGCTGCAACTGCCCGCGAACGAACGTCTGCAATATCTGGCCGGCCAGTACCTCGAATTCATCCTGAAGGACGGCAAGCGCCGCAGCTATTCGATGGCGAGCGCGCCGCACGTCGAAGGTCCGGTCGAGCTGCACATCCGTCATATGCCCGGCGGCGCCTTCACCGATCATGTATTCAACTCGATGAAGGAGCGCGACATCCTGCGCTTCGAAGCACCGCTCGGCACGTTCTTCCTGCGCGAAGACTCGGACAAGCCGATCGTGCTGCTCGCGTCGGGCACCGGCTTCGCGCCGCTGAAGGCGATCGTCGAGCACGCTGTGTTCAAGAACATCACGCGGCCCATGACGCTCTACTGGGGCGCACGCCGCAAGAAAGACCTGTATCTGCTCGAACTCGCCGAACAGTGGGCGCGCGAAATTCCGAACTTCAAGTTCGTGCCGGTGCTCTCCGAGCCCGATGCGGACGATGCGTGGACGGGCCGCACGGGCTTCGTGCATCGCGCCGTGATCGAAGATTTGCCCGATCTGTCGGCCTACCAGGTGTATGCGTGCGGCGCGCCGGTGATGGTCGAATCGGCGCTGCGGGATTTCACGCAGCATCACCAGCTGCCAGAAGCCGAGTTCTACGCGGATTCGTTCACGAGCGCGGCCGATCTCGCGAACGCAGTCTGATCGTACGGCGGCAAACGGCCTGCGCGCGCACTTGAATGAGCGCTCGCGTCGGCCGTGCGCGCCGAACATGTCAGGCTCACGGCAAGCCGGCAAATTCGCGTCGATGCAGCGCCTGTGCAAATTCATGGTTTACACCAGCGCTTTTCTTATCGTATTCTTTCGCGCATGAACCGCATCCAGTCCGAACTCCGACGTCGCCGCTCGCCGCTCCCCTAGGGACGCCGCTGGCTTCGTCACGGACTCGCGCCACCAACAACCTTGGGCGCAAGCTGTTCGAATCATGAAAGCCACGGCATGCCGTGGCTTTTCTGTTTTTCCGGCCGCCGTTTTGATTGGCCAAACCGTCACCGTATCTTCACCCTGCTCTTACCTTTTGCCTGGAGCCTGCCGTCATGAATTTCAATGAGTATCCAATCGATTCGCTGATGTACATCACGAACCGGCCCGAAATCGTTTTCACGCACGGCAAAGGCTCGTGGATTTACGACAACAACGGCAAGCGCTACCTGGATTTCATTCAGGGCTGGGCGGTCAACAGCCTCGGCCACTGCAATGACGGAATGATCGAAGCGCTGAACAGCCAGGCGAAGCTGCTGATCAACCCGTCGCCGGCCTTCTACAACGAGCCGATGGCGAAGCTCGCGGGCCTGCTTACGCAGCACAGCTGCTTCGACAAGGTGTTTTTCGCGAACAGCGGCGCCGAGGCGAACGAAGGCGCGATCAAGCTCGCGCGCAAGTGGGGCAGGAAGTTCAAGGACGGCGCGTTCGAGATCATCACGTTCGATCACAGCTTCCACGGCCGCACGCTCGCGACGATGTCGGCCAGCGGCAAGCCGGGCTGGGACACGATCTACTCACCGCAGGTGCCGGGCTTCCCGAAGGCGGACCTGAACGACATCGCGTCGGTGGAAAAGCTGATCAACGCGAAGACCGTTGCAGTGATGCTCGAACCGATCCAGGGCGAAGGCGGCGTGATCCCCGCGACCCGTGAATTCATGCAGCAACTGCGCGAGCTGACGAAAAAGCACAACCTGCTGCTGATCGTCGATGAAGTGCAAAGCGGCTGCGGTCGCGCCGGCACGCTGTTCGCGTATCAGTTGTCGGGCATCGAGCCGGACATCATGACGCTCGGCAAGGGCATCGGCGGCGGCGTGCCGCTCGCGGCACTGCTGTCGAAGGCGGAAATCGCCGTGTTCGAAGCCGGCGACCAGGGCGGCACCTACAACGGCAATCCGCTGATGACCGCGGTCGGCTACTCGGTGATCTCGCAGCTGACGGCGCCGGGCTTCCTCGAAGGCGTGCGCTCGCGCGGCGAATATCTGCGCACGAAGCTGCTCGAGCTGTCCGAAGAGCGCGGCTTCAAGGGCGAGCGCGGCGAGGGTCTGCTGCGCGCGCTGCTGCTCGGCAAGGACATCGGCAACCAGATCGTCGAGAAGGCGCGCGAGATGCAACCCGACGGCGTGTTGCTGAACGCGGCCCGTCCGAACCTGCTGCGCTTCATGCCGGCGCTGAACGTTACCACCGAAGAGATCGACCAGATGCTGGCGATGCTGCGCTCGGTTCTCGACTCGCTGTAATCGACGGAGGAGCGCACCGATGACGACGAGCACGACGCTGGCGATCCGCCGCTTCGACGCGAGCGATACCGAGGCGGTGATCGCACTGTGGCAGGCGGTGTTTCCCGAGTATCGCGACGTGACGAGACCGCAGCGCGATCCGCGTCTGTCGATCGCGAACAAGCTCGCGACGCAGCCGGAGCTGTTCTTCGTCGCGGTGCTCGATGGACGCATCGTCGGCACCGTAATGGGCGGCTATGACGGCCACCGCGGCTGGCTGTATTCGCTCGCGGTCGACGCATCGCTGCGACGTCATGGCATCGGTACGCGACTCGTTGCGCACGTCGAGCGCGAGCTGACGAAGCTTGGTTGTCCGAAGCTGAATCTGCAGGTGCTGTCGTCGGCAACGGCTGAAGTGCGCGCGTTCTACGATGCGCTCGGATATCGCGCCGACGCGGTGATCAGCCTCGGCAAGCGGCTCGGTAAATACGCGGAGGTGGCACCGGCGGGTTGATTCGCGTCGTACGCCTGATTAATAAAGGCCGCATGCGTTGGTTAGCGCATGCGGCCTTTTTCTATGGTTCCCCAACGAGCGGCGCACATATCGGCGGATTCGGACAAACAGCGGATGGCGAGCGGGTGGATTGCCTAGAATCGTTTACGCACGAGACGCCCCGAGGCTGGAAAGAGTCGTTGCGGCGGTTCGCGACGCTCCCAGAGGCGGCTCATGCGTCCGAGTCCCAACACGTTTGAATCCTAAGGGGAATCTTCATGGCGACTTATGTGGTGCTCCTGCAATTTACGGATCAGGGTATCCGCACGATCAAGAACAGCGCACAGCGGGCCGAGCAGTCGGCAGAGTTGGCGAAATCGTTTGGTTGCGAAATGAAGCAGGTCTACTGGACGTTAGGGGAATACGACGTTGTCTCGGTCGTCGAAGCGGCAGACGAGCAGAGCTTCCTCGCCTTCGGCTTCGCACTTGGCTCCGCCGGCAATGTCCGCTCGCAAACGCTGCGAGCTTTTACAAAAGACGAAATCAGTGCGGTTATCGGGCGACTCCCATAATTCACGCCCCAGCCAGCAAAAATAAAACGCGCCGCACGACGTTGCATCGTGAGGCGCGTTGCAAGCCGGACGTGTACGCGAACGGCACACGTCCAGCTGATCACCGATCTTATTCGCCGAGATACGCGGCCCGAACCTTCGGATCGTCGAGCATCTTCTTCGCATCGCCCGACATCGTGATCAGACCGGAGTCCATCACGTAGCCGCGATTCGCCGCCTGCAGCGCAAGCCGCGCATTCTGCTCGACGAGCAGCACGGTCATGCCTTCTGCCGAAATCGAGCGCACCACTTCGAAGATCTTCTCGACCATGATCGGCGACAGCCCCATCGACGGTTCGTCGAGCAGCAGCAGTTTGGGGCGCGAGATGATCGCGCGCGCCATCGCGAGCATCTGCTGCTCGCCGCCCGACAGCGTGCCCGCGTATTGCGAGGCGCGCTCCTTCAGACGCGGGAAGAAGCCGAACATGCGCTCGACGTCCGACTTGATACCGTCGGCATCGTTGCGCAGATACGCGCCCATCTGCATGTTCTCGACGATCGACATGCGCGCAAAAATGCCGCGCCCTTCCGGCACCATCGCGAGGCCGCGCTTGAGTAGCTCGTGCGCGGGCACCCCCTTGATCGACTGACCCATGTACTCGATGTCGCCGGCCGCATACGCCTTCAGTCCGGTGATCGCCTTCATCGTCGTGGTCTTGCCCGCGCCGTTCGCGCCGATCAGCGTGACGAGTTCGCCCTGCCCGACCTCGAGGTCGACACCCTTGACCGCCTGGATGCCACCGTAGTTGACCTGCAGGCCCTTGATTTTCAACATTGCTTGTGTCGTGGACATCAGTGGACCCCCGCACCCAGATAAGCTTCGATCACCTTCGCATCCTTCTGCACGTCCTGCGGCAGACCCTGCGCAATCACCTTGCCGTAGTCGAGCACCGTCATCTGGTTGCACAGGCCCATCACGAGCTTCACGTCGTGCTCGATCAGCAGGATCGTCTTGCCGTCCGCGCGGATCTTGTCGAGCAGCCTGGTCAGCTCGACCTTCTCGGTCGCGTTCATGCCGGCCGCCGGTTCGTCGAGCGCGAGCAGCTTCGGATCGGTCGCCAGTGCGCGGGCGATTTCGAGCCGACGCTGGTGGCCGTATGACAGGTTGCGCGACGTGTAGTCCGCGTACTGCGTGATGCCGACGTAGTCAAGCAGTTCGAGCGCGCGTTCCTTGATCTCGCGCTCTTCCTGGCGCTCCGCCGGCGTCTGGAACACCGCGCCGAGCAGACCGTGCTTGGTGCGCACATGACGGCCGACCATCACGTTTTCGAGCGCGGTCATGCCGCCGAACAGACGGATGTTCTGGAACGTGCGCGCGATGCCCGCCTTCGCGACCTGATAGACCGCAGTCGGCGTGTAGTTCTCGCCATCGAGCTTGAACTCGCCCGAATCCGGCGTGTACAGACCCGTGATCACGTTGAAGAAGGTCGTCTTGCCGGCGCCGTTCGGGCCGATCAGACCGTAGATCTCGCCCGCGCGAATCTGCAGGCCGACTTCGGAAAGCGCCTGCAGGCCGCCGAAGCGCTTGTTGACGCCCTTCACCGACAAACGGATCGACGCGTTGTTGCTTACGTTATCGCTCATGTCTTTTTCTCCACCGGACCTTATGCGCGCACCGGCTTTTTGCCGTTACGCTTCGCCAGCTTCGCAATCTTGTCTTCGTGCTTCGGCGCGGGCCACAGGCCTTCCGAGCGATAGAGCATGATCACGACCATCGCGAGACCGTACAGCAGCTGACGGATCACTTCGGTATCGACGATTTCATGGCCGAAGATCATGTTCTGCAGCGGACCCATGGTCGAGCGCAGGAATTCCGGAAACACCGCGAGCAGCACCGCACCGAGAATCACGCCGGGGATGTGGCCCATGCCGCCGAGCACCACGCACGCCAGCACCACGACCGATTCCCAGAACGTGAACGACTCCGGCGACACGAAGCCCTGGAACGACGCGAACATCGCACCCGACAGGCCGCCGAACGACGCGCCCATCGCGAACGCCAGCAGCTTCACGTTACGGGTGTTGATGCCCATGGCCTTGGCCGCGATTTCGTCTTCGCGGATCGCGGCCCATGCGCGGCCGATACGCGAATGCTGCAGACGCGTACAGGTCCAGATGACGAGCAGCGCACATAGCACGAACAGGTAGTAGTACCCATACACCGCCGGGAACTGGAAGCCGAACAACGAGTGTGATTGTGCGAGGCTGAAGCCGCCAACCTGCACCGGATTGATACCCGTGATCCCCTTCGGGCCGTTGGTGATGTTCACCGGACGGTCGAGGTTGTTCATGAAGATCCGCACGATTTCCCCGAAGCCGAGGGTCACGATTGCGAGGTAGTCGCCACGCAGGCGCAGCGTCGGCGCACCGAGCAGAATCCCGAAGACGGCGGCGAGCGCCATTGCGATCGGCACGATGATCCAGATCGGCACGTTCAGGCCGTGCGGCGCGAGATGTGCGATCCACTCGAATTGCGTCGAGAGATGCGGCGAGCTCAACAACGCGGCCGTATAAGCGCCGATCGCGTAGAACGCGATATAGCCCAGGTCCAGCAGGCCGCAGAAGCCGACCACCACGTTCAGGCCCAGCGCGAGCATCACGTACAGCATCGCGAAGTCGAGCACGCGCACCCAGTAGTTGCCGCCCGCCGCGCCGATGACCATCGGGGCCGCGATCACGAAGATGGTCGTGATAACGCCGACGATCAACGTCTTTGCCAGGTTCTTCTCAGGGATGAGCGTCGTGGACGGCTCAATCGGTTGAATTGAGGTCATGTCTGTTTACTCCTTATGGCCCGGGATCAGGCGCGATCCGCAACGCGTTCGCCGAGCAGGCCCGACGGACGGAACACCAGCACGACGATCAGCACGATGAAGGCGAACACGTCCTGGTAGTTACTACCGAACACACCGCCCGTGAGGTTGCCGATATAGCCGGCGCCCAACTGCTCGATCAGGCCGAGTAGCACGCCGCCTACCATCGCGCCGCCGAGATTGCCGATACCGCCGAGCACCGCCGCGGTAAAGGCCTTCAGGCCAGGGATGAAACCCATGTAGAAGTGCGCGTTGCCGTATTCGGACGCGATCATCACGCCGGCCAGCGCCGCGAGCGCCGAGCCGATCATGAAGGTCGCCGAAATCACGAAGTTCGGGCTCACACCCATCAGGCTCGCGACGTTCGGGTTCTCGGCGATTGCGCGCATGGCGCGGCCGAGCCTGGTCTTGTGCACGAGCAGCAGCAGGCCACCCATCACGATGAACGCCACCACGATGATCACGATTTCAGTCATCGAGATCACGGCGCCCGGATTGTTGGGCCCGGACGCGATCACGTTGATCGGGTCGGTGGGCAACAACTGCGGGAACGGCAGCGGATTGCGCGACCAGATCATCATCGCGAGTGTCTGCAGCAGGATCGATACACCGATGGCGGTGATCAGCGGCGCGAGACGCGGCGCGCGGCGCAACGGCCGGTAGGCCACGCGCTCGATCGTGTAGCCGACCACCGAGCAGACCGCCGCTGCGATGATCAATGCGATGACCAGCGTCAGCACGCTGCCGAGGCCGGGGAAGTGGTTCTGCAGCACACCTATGGCGGAGAGCGCGACCATCGCGCCCACCATCAACACGTCGCCGTGAGCGAAGTTGATGATGCCCAGAATGCCGTAAACCATCGTGTAGCCTAGTGCGATGATGGCGTAGACACTGCCAAGCACCAGTCCATTCAGGATCTGCTGGATGAAGATATCCATTTAATGCTCCTTAGCCCGTGCGACTGGATTCGCGTTTTTCATCTGCCGGTGGGCGATGATGCGCTACGAATCTCAACGGCACTGCGGGTACTGATGTAAAAGACCGGTAAGGGTTATCCGCTTCCGGTTTGCCCTGACGACCGTGATGCGGTCGCGAGCTCCCCTTGGACGGATGCGAAAACGGCACCGTTGGATGGTGTCGGTGCCGTCAGGCCGAACTTCCCGTCATCACATCTTTACGACGTCGAGCACTGCTTTCTTGCCGTCCTTGAAGTCGTAAAGCGTGATGGCGCCCTCTTTCAAATCACCCTTGTCGTCGAACGCGATGTGGCCGATTACACCGTTGTAATCGGTCGAGGGCATCGCAGCCAGCACCTTGGGCGCCTCGATCGAATTAGCGCGCTTCATTGCATCGACGATCACGTACACAGCGTCATACGTGAACGGCGCGTAAATCTGCACCGGCGTGTGGAAGCGGTCCTCGTACTTCTTTTCGAAGTCCGCTCCCTTGTCCATTTTCGAAAGCGCGAGTCCTGCTTCCGAACAGACCAGGTTTTGCACGGCGGTACCCGCCAGCTCACCTACCTTGTCGGTACACACACCGTCGCCGCCAAGGATTTTTGCCCTGATACCGAGCGCCGCCGCCTGCTTAGTAAACGGCCCGCCCGTCGCGTCCATGCCGCCGAACATGATGGCGTCCGGCTGAACACTCTTGATCTTCGTGAGAATGGCCCGGAAATCCGTAGCCTTGTCGTTCGTCGCCTCCCGCGCGACGATCTTTGCGCCACTCGCCTCGGCGGTCTTCGCGAACTCGTCCGCGAGACCCTTGCCGTAGGCGGTCGCATCGTCCACGACAGCGATGCGTTTGGCGCCCAGCGCCTTGGTCGCGTAATTGGCGAGCGCCGGACCCTGCTGCGCGTCGGTCGCGACCACCCGATAGGTTGTCTTGAACCCTTGCTGCGTGTACGCCGGATTCGTCGACGACGGCGAGATCTGCACGATGCTCGCGTCGCTATAGATCTTCGACGCTGGAATCGACACCCCCGAGTTCAGGTGCCCGATCACCGCGACCACGTGATCGTCGACCAGCTTCTGCGCGACAGCGGTGCCCGTTTTCGGGTCCGCTGCATCGTCCTGCGCGTCGAGCTGCAGCTGGATCTTGCGACCGTCGATCGTCAGACCCTGCGCATTGATTTCCTCGACCGCGAGGCGCGCCCCATTTTCGTTGTCCTTGCCCAGGTGCGCGATGCCTCCTGTCAACGGAGCCGCATGACCGATCTTCACGATAGTCGCTTCGCTCGCGGCGGCGACCGCCGCGGCCGAAGCCGCCGATGCGACCGTTCCCGCTTCGCCATCCTGTTTCTTGCCGCACGCGGTCAGCATCGCAACCGCGGCCGCGATGGACACGGCGTAAGCAAATTTGACTCGCATCAATTAAGGTCTCCTGCGCCTTGCAAAATCCACTGTTCAGGACCTCAAGGCCTTGAGAACGCGCGCATTGTAACTCCAATTATGCGGGTGGCAATATTGTTGAACCGGTGGGGTTTTCCTGCATTGCAACCTGATTTTGAGAGCAAAATCCGCTAAAAAGCGCAACCCGGTTGCGACCTGTTTTCGTGCATTAGTTGCACCGGTGCAGAGCCCGATGGCATCAAGTGTTGCGGGCGATCAGCCCAAATGCCGGATAGGCCGGGCTTTGCGTCGGGTATGACCTTTTAGCGCGAGCTCGGCAGCTCGCGCTAATTCAGCGCATGATTAATTATTCTTAAAGCTTTTGTCAGCTTAAAACGGGGACGCATCACGACGAAATCAATAAAGGCCCCGATCACAATTCAAAATAATTTGTGCGCTGGAGCACCGGAATTTGACGGATTCATTTGCTCTGGCACTTAATTTACGCGGAGGTTCATCTGGGTCGAGGCATAAAAAAAGCGCGCCCTCGGGCGCGCTTTCCTTTCAGCAAAGCTAACGGATTGTCAGGCTGGCAGACCGAGCCCGCGCGGCAGCGGAAACGCAATGTTTTCCTCGATGCCCTCGAGCGCGCGCACATTGCGCACACCCAGTTCGCGCAGGCGCGCAATCACCGCCTGCGCCAGCACTTCCGGCGCCGACGCGCCGGCCGTCACGCCGATGCGACGCTTGCCCTCGACCCAGACCGGATCGATCTGATCGGGCGAATCGACCATATAGGCCGGCACGCCGAGCTTTTCGGCGAGCTCGCGCAGGCGGTTCGAATTCGAACTATTCGGACTGCCGACGACGACCACGACGTCGCACTGCGGCGCCATGAACTTCACGGCGTCCTGGCGATTCTGCGTGGCGTAGCAGATGTCCTGCTTCTTCGGCTCACGGATGGACGGGTACTTGGCCTTCAGCGCGCCGATGATCTCGGCGGCGTCGTCGACCGACAGCGTGGTTTGCGTGACGAACGCGATCCGCTCGGGATCCTCGAGCTGCAACGCCTGCACGTCCTCGATGTCCTCGACCAGATGCATGCCCTCGGCCGCCTGCCCCATCGTG
This sequence comes from Burkholderia sp. H160, assembly GCA_000173575.1. GTDB lineage: Bacteria > Pseudomonadota > Gammaproteobacteria > Burkholderiales > Burkholderiaceae > Paraburkholderia. Next base: position 12,667 of record ABYL01000029.1, read on the forward strand.
CCTTCGACTTCCGGATGGCCCTTGTGTCCGATCATCACGATGTCGAACCCGTCCTGGCGCATCTTCGCGACTTCGATATGCACCTTGGTCACGAGCGGGCAGGTGGCGTCGTACACCCGCAGCCCGCGCGACTCCGCCTCCGAGCGCACGGCCTTCGACACGCCGTGCGCGCTGAAGATCACCGTATTGCCCGCCGGCACTTCGTCCAGGTTCTCGATGAATATCGCACCCTTCTTGCGCAGGTCTTCGACCACATAGGCGTTATGGACGATTTCGTGACGCACGTAGATCGGCGAGCCATACAGCTTAATGGCCCGCTCGACGATCTCGATCGCCCGGTCGACACCGGCGCAGAACCCGCGTGGCTGGGCCAGCAGGATCTCCGCTTCGGCAAGAGTCGTATCCGTGATGCTCATGTTTACAGAATCCCGATGATTTTCACTTCAAACGCCAGCGCCTGGCCGGCAAGCGGGTGATTGAAATCGAACAGGGCCGACGTTTCGCCGACTTCCTTCAGCACGCCGGCGTAGCGCCCGCCGCCCGGCGCGTTGAATTCGACCAGATCACCCGGCGAAAAATCCTCGCCGATCACGCTGTTCTCCCGCAGCGTGGCGAGGGACACGCGCTGGATCAGGTCCGGATTGCGCGGACCGAACGCCTGCCCCGGCGCTAGCTGAAAGGTCGAATGGTGGCCCACCTTCAAACCCAGCAAAATATCTTCCAGCGGCGGCGCCAGTTGACCGGCTCCGAGCAGCAGCGTCGCCGGCTTGTCGTTAAACGTGTTGATCACTTCGGCGCCATCGGCAAGGGAAAGCCGGTAATGCAGCGTGACGTGTGAACCGGGTTTCACCTCGGAAATATCGATGATGCTCATGCAATGCTCGCTCAGTCGAAGCGCGCTGCACGCGTGCGCCGCGGGCGCAGTCGACGCGTGTGGCAAACCGTCGGGTGCCGTGCGCAAAGCGTCTATTGTAAGCCACCTAGCGGGCGCCGGCTTGAGTCTGTCGCGCCGCGCGCACCGTCAACCTCACGCGGAGGACTCTGTATATATGGCTGATTTTGCCAGCACAATCGACGAAACACCTGCGGCAACGGTGCGATCGAAGTCAAGGGCACGCGCCGGCGACGGCGCAAAAGCCGCGACGGGAGCGTCGGCCAGGGCTTCCTCTGAAGCCGCCCGTTCGAACGCCCGCAGGCGGCCGCAACTGTTCCGCGGCAAATGGCTGCGGCGCGACATGCCACGCGAACGGCTGATCAACCAGGGGCCCGACGTGCTGTCGGACACCGAAATGATCGCGCTCGTGCTCGGCTCCGGCCTGCCCGGCCACGACGTGTTCAGCGTCGCGCGGGCGCTGCTCGAGCGCTTCGGCTCGCTGCGCGCGATGCTCGACGCGACTTACGCGGACTTCGACGGCATCCGCGGCATCGGCCCCGCGAAAAAGGCGCAGTTGCTCGCAATCATGGAAATGGCGCGCCGTTCGCTCGTCGACAAGATGCGCAAGCGCGAGCTGATGAATTCGCCTGAAGCGGTCGAAAGCTATTTGCGCCTTCTGATCGGCGGACAGCCGCAGGAGGTGTTCGTGTCGCTGTTTCTCGACGCGCGTCATCGGCTGATCCGCTGCGAGGAAAGCGCGCGTGGCTCACTCACTCGCATGGCCGTCTATCCGCGCGAGATCGTGCGGCGGGCGCTCGCCGCGAACGCGGCCAGCCTGATCGTCGCGCATAATCATCCGTCCGGCGCGGTAGAGCCGAGCGCGGCCGACTGCCACCTCACGCAGACGCTGCGCGACGCGCTCGCGCTCGTCGACGTGCAGTTGATCGATCATCTGGTGATCGGCGCGGACAGCGTATACTCGTTCGCCCGCGCCGGTTGGCCAAGGCTCGCGCGCCAGCCCGCTTGAGCGTGGGAAGCGGAAGGTCCGCCGCCGGGCGCGGTCTCCGGCATCGCAAATAAGGTTTGATTTTGCGGCTTTTTTTCTGCTAGAATTCCGGTTTGCCTATTTCCAACCCCCCTGTTCCGAAGCCATTAAGGCGTTCCGCAAAGGTCAGGCGGCTGTGGTAGCGAGTGTGTCGACACAAGTTCGACGCAACGTCGCACACCTTCAGCGCGGCTCTTTTCGGGAAACTTTCACGGCGTTCGAACTCAGAATTAGCGTATTAGGAGTGCTCTCATGGCACGCGTATGCCAAGTAACTGGGAAAGCGCCGATGAGCGGCAACAACGTTTCCCACGCGAACAACAAAACCAAGCGCCGGTTCCTGCCGAACCTGCAAAACCGCCGTATCTGGGTGGAAAGCGAAAACCGTTGGGTGCGTCTGCGCGTTTCGAACGCCGGCCTGCGCCTGATCGACAAGAACGGTATCGACGCTGTGCTCGCAGACCTGCGCGCACGCGGTGAAGCCTAAGGAGTAAATCATGGCGAAAGGCGCACGCGACAAGATCAAGCTGGAATCGACCGCAGGCACGGGTCACTTCTACACGACCACGAAGAACAAACGCAACATGCCGGAAAAGATGCTGATCAAGAAATTTGATCCGGTCATCCGCAAGCACGTTGACTACAAGGAAACCAAGATCAAGTAATCTTGGCTCTCCAGCCTGACGAAGGCAAAAACATGAAAAGCCTCGCATCCGTGCGAGGCTTTTTTGTTTTTGCGCGGACCTCACCATAGCGCTGCCATGCGCGCGCGAATCACCCTATTCCGTTTGGCCAGCTTTCGCTAGAGCGTCGCGGCGCGTATCCTTTATCGTTTTCGCGGCGCGCGGCTTGCGCGCCGTCATCGCAAAACGAAAGATGGAGATGTGGGTGATGGAATTCGATGTGGCGATTGTCGGTAGCGGTCTGGCTGGTTTGAGCGTCGCGCTCAATCTCGCGCAGACGCGGCGGGTTGCTGTGATCGCCAAACGGTCGCTGACCGAGGGCGCGAGCGACTGGGCACAAGGCGGCATCGCTGCGGTGCTCGATTCGGCGGACAGCGTCGAGAATCATGTGCGCGACACGCTGATTGCGGGTGGGGGCCTGTGCGACGAAGCGGCGACGCGCTTCATCGTAGAGCATGGGCGCGCCGCGATCGAATGGCTGATCGAACAGGGCGTGCCGTTTACGAAAGACGACGCCGCCGAACTGGGCTTTCATCTGACGCGCGAAGGCGGCCATAGCCATCGCCGGATCATTCACGCGGCCGATGCGACCGGCCACGCGGTCGTCGCGACGCTCAGCGAGCAGGTGCGCCATCATCCGAACATCACGCTGCTTGAAGACCATCACGCGATCGACCTGATCACGTCCGAGCGCCTCGGCCTGCCCGGCCGTCGCTGCCACGGCCTGTATGCGCTCGATCTGCGAAGCGGCCGCACCGTCACGATCGAAGCGCCGCATACGGTGCTCGCGACCGGCGGCGCCGGCAAGGTCTATCTTTACACGACGAACCCCGACACCGCGACCGGCGACGGCATCGCGATGGCATGGCGCGCCGGCTGCCGCGTGTCGAACATGGAATTCATCCAGTTCCATCCGACCTGCCTGTTCCACCCGTACGCGAAGTCGTTCCTGATTTCGGAAGCCGTTCGCGGCGAAGGCGGCATCCTGAAGCTGCCCGACGGCACGCGCTTCATGCCCAATCACGACGAGCGCGCGGAGCTCGCGCCGCGCGATATCGTCGCGCGGGCGATCGACTTCGAGATCAAGAAACGCGGCATCGATTGCGTGTATCTCGACATCAGCCACCAGCCGGCTGAGTTTCTGCAGGAGCATTTCCCAACGATCCTCGCGCGCTGCCTCGAGTTCGGCATCGACATCACGAAAGAGCCGATTCCAGTCGTGCCGGCCGCGCATTACACGTGCGGCGGAGTCGTCACCGATCTGGCGGGCCGCACCGATCTCGCGGGCCTTTACGCGGTCGGCGAGACGTCCTGCACGGGACTGCACGGCGCGAACCGGCTCGCCAGCAATTCGCTGCTCGAATGCCTCGTGATCGGCCGCTCGGCCGCCGAAGCGATCGAAGCAGAGGGCTTCACCGCCGCCGTCCACGCGCCGTTGCCGGACTGGGACGAAAGCCGCGTGTCTGATCCGGACGAGGAAGTCGTGGTCGCGCACAACTGGGATGAACTACGCCGGCTGATGTGGAACTACGTTGGTATCGTGCGCACCGACAAGCGGCTCGAGCGCGCAAAGCATCGGCTCGCGCTGCTGCGCGACGAGATCCACGAGTACTACGCGAACTTCAAGGTGAGCCGCGATCTGCTGGAGTTGCGCAATCTGGTCGACGTGGCGTCGCTGATCGTCGAAGGCGCACGTTCGCGGCGCGAAAGCCGCGGCCTGCATTTCAGCCGCGACTGGCCGGCAACGTTGCCCAAGGCGCTGCCGACCGTGCTGTCGCCGAAGCATGTGCGCAGGCCGAATGCCTGATGGCCTTGCGCCGAAAGACGCGCGAATCGCGCGAGGCTCAAACGATCCGCATCGAGTAGTCGGTCGCGCGCACGTCCTTGGTCAGCGCACCGATCGACACGCGGTCCACGCCCGTCTCCGCGATCGTACGCACGGTCTCGAAGTTCACGCCGCCGGACACCTCGAGCACCGCGCGCCCCGCCGTGATACGGACCGCGTCGCGCATCATGTCGAACGAGAAGTTATCGAGCAAAATCGACTGCGCGCGATGCGCGAGCGCGGTTTCCAATTGCTCGAGCGTTTCAACCTCGATCTGGATCGGCACGCCCGCATTCAACGCCAGCGCCGCGTCCATTGCCGCACCCACGCCGCCGGCAGCGGCAATGTGGTTTTCCTTGATCAGAATCCCGTCGTACAGCGCGAGCCGCTGATTCGCACCGCCGCCGACGCGCACCGCGTACTTCTGCGCAAGCCGCAAACCCGGCAGCGTCTTGCGCGTATCGAGAACACGCGTACGCGTGTGAGCGATTGCGTCGACATAGCGACGCGTCGCGCTCGCCACGCCGGACAGCAACTGCAGAAAATTCATCGCGTTACGCTCCGCAGTCAGCAGCGCACGCACCGGCCCGCGCAGATCGCAGACCCTCGTGTCGGCGCCCATGAGCTCGCCCTCGCGGTAACGCCATTGAACTTCGATGCGCGGATCGACCGAACGCATCACTGCGTCGAACCACGGCACGCCGCACAGCACCGCGTCCTCGCGCACGATGATGCGCGCGTTGCGGACATCATCGGCAGGCACGAGGCGGCCCGTCTGATCGCCGCTGCCGATGTCTTCGGCGAGCGCATCGGCGACGTTGCGCGCGAGCGCCGCATCGAACGCCGCGCCGTATTGCGCGTGAACCTCCGCGAACAGCGGCGACACCGCGTTGGCCCCTTCAAGCGCCACTGCCTGCTCGGTCGCCTTCTCCACCACCGTCATTACGCTGCCCCCACGTTCGAATACAGTTGCGCGTCGCGCGCAAGATCGCCGCTGGCCTGCACGCGCTTCTTGTGACGCGCCGCGAAGTCGAGCATGCGATCGATCGGCAGACGCGCGCGCTCGCCGATCGCGCGATCGACGAAGATCTCGTTGTGGCCGCGCTCGAGCACGTCAGCCAGATTCGCGAGGCCGTTCATCGCCATCCACGGGCAATGCGCGCAGCTCTTGCAGGTCGCGCTGTTGCCGGCCGTCGGCGCGGCGATCAGCGTCTTGCCGGGTGCGGCGAGCTGCATCTTGTGCAGGATGCCGAGGTCGGTCGCGACGATGAAATGCGTGGCGTCGAGCTTGCGCGCGGCGTCGATCAGTTGCGTAGTCGAGCCGACCACGTCCGCCTGCGCGACCACGCTGGCCGGCGACTCCGGATGCACGAGCACCTTCGCGCCGGGATACTCGGCGCGCAACAGATCGAGCTCGATACCCTTGAATTCGTCGTGCACGAGGCACGAGCCCTGCCACATCAGCATGTCCGCGCCGGTCTTGCCCTGGATGTAACTGCCCAGATGACGGTCGGGCGCCCAGATGATCTTCTCGCCGCGCGCATGCAGATCGGCAACGATCTCCAGCCCGATCGACGACGTCACCATCCAGTCCGCGCGCGCCTTCACGGCCGCGCTCGTATTCGCGTACACGACCACCGTGCGGTCCGGGTGCGCGTCGCAGAATGCAGAGAACCCGTCGATCGGACAGCCAAGGTCGAGCGAACAGGTCGCATCCAGATCCGGCATCAGGATGCGCTTGTCGGGACTGAGAATTTTTGCGGTCTCGCCCATGAAACGCACGCCCGCGACCACCAGCGTCTGCGCGTCGTGATCGCGTCCGAAGCGCGCCATTTCCAGCGAATCGGCCACGCAGCCGCCGGTTTCGTCGGCGAGCTCCTGCAATTCGGCGTCGACATAATAGTGCGCGACCAACACCGCTTTCTCGCGCTCAAGCAATGCACGAATGCGCGCCTTCAGTGCCCGCTTCTGTTCCGGCGACGGCGTCTGGGGCACCTTCGCCCACGCCTGCCCGATCCCGCAGGTCGTGCCCTGCGCCTGAGGCCGATCGTATTCGACGGTCCTGATCACCTGCTGCTCCATCATCTCCTCTGCCCTCACCTGGCCGCCGCGGCTTGCCTTTCGCGCTACCGATGCGATGGTTTTCCACGGCCCAAAAATGGAAAACCCCGCCAACGCGGGGTTTTGTGACGTCTTTAAATTTTAATAGATTTCAGGCATAGCGACGCAGTCGCATCGCGAAGTCTTGCAGCGCCTTGAACCCGCTCTGCTCTGCGCGATGGCACCAGTCCTGCAACTGCGCCAGCAGTTGCTCGCGCGACGCGTTGGAGCGCTCCCACATCGCCGCGAGTTCGTTGCGCATGTCGATGTAGGTCTTCAGCTTCTGGCTGTTCGCGAAAATCTGCGGCAGTTGGAGCTTCTGTGGCTCGTTCAGGCCCGCTTCTTCCTTGTGGAACCAGCTACGCGCGCCACGCATCAGCTGATACTTTTCGCGCGCACCGACTTCCTTCATATGCGCAAGCTCCTGGCGGTACGCGCGCTTGATCGCCTTCGCGTAACGCGCCATCACTTCGTAGCGGTTCGCGAGGACGGCCTGCAGCGTGTCCTGATCGAGCACGAGCTTGCCGGTGGTCAGACGCGGGGTCGGCGCGACCTTCTTCACCTTGGCCAGACGAAACGCCTGCATGATGCGGATGTACATCCAGCCGATGTCGAACTCGTACCACTTGTTCGACAGCTTCGCCGACGTCGCATACGTGTGGTGATTGTTATGCAGTTCCTCGCCGCCGATGATGATGCCCCACGGGAAGATGTTGGTGCTGGCATCCGACGAATTGAAGTTGCGATAGCCCCAGAAGTGCGCGAGACCGTTGACCACGCCCGCGGCCCAGAACGGAATCCACACCATCTGCACGGCCCAGATGGTCAGGCCGACGACGCCGAACAGCGCGACGTTGATCACCATCATCAGGCTCACGCCGAGGATCGGGTACTTCGTGTAGACGTTGCGCTCGATCCAGTCGTTCGGCGTGCCGTGGCTGAACTTGCGCATCGTTTCTTCGTTTTTCGCTTCGGTGCGATAAAGCTCAGCGCCTTCGAGCAGCACTTTCCAGATGCCGCGCGTCTGCGGGCTGTGCGGATCCTCTTCGGTCTCGCACTTCGCGTGGTGCTTGCGGTGAATCGCGGCCCATTGGCCGGTCAGCATGCCGGTGGTCATCCACAGCCAGAAGCGGAAAAAATGACTGGCGATCGGGTGCAGATCCAGCGCGCGATGCGCCTGGCAGCGATGCAGATAGACGGTCACGCCGATGATTGTGATGTGCGTCACGATCAGCGTGTACACGACGAGTTGCCACCACGAGAAATGCAACAGGCCGTGGGTAAGAAAATCGAGCAAAGAATTCAACAAGGTAAGTTACCTGCAGAACGAGAGATACAGACCACACGCGACGCGTGTGTCAAGAAAGTGAAAGCATACAGCGGGATAGGACGACATTCTACTTGAAGCGTCCCAAGTGTTTGTAACAACTAGGGATTTTTTGTGCATTATCAAGTCGATAGCGACTCCCGCGGCACCGGCAAATACCTCCCCGCGGCGCGGAGCGAAACAAACCTTAGCGCACGCGGTTGGCGGCCTCGTCGGCGGGCCGGAGCGCCGGATCGTCCGTGGTATCGAGCGTCGGGTCGGTCATTGTTACCGGATGCGGCATTGTGCCGCTCGCCGGACCGACAAGGCGCACCTCGCGTTGCGCGAGCGGAATCGTGATGCCATGCTCGGAAAAGAGACGCCAGATGTTGCGATTGACCGCCGAGCGCACGCCCATCGTGCCGCTCGCCGCGTCCTCGATCCAGAAGCCCAGTTCGAGATTGATGCCATCCGGGCCGAAGCCGACCAAAAATGGCGTCGGCGCCGGCTCACGCAGCACGCGCGGCACGTCGGCGCCGGCCTGAACGAGTAGCGTCATCACCTGCTCGACGTCGGACGAGTAGGCGATCTGCACCGCCGCCTTCGCGTAGCCGCGGGTCAGAAACGACGACTGGTTCTGCACGACGTCGGTGATCAGCTTTTCGTTCGGAATCAGCGTCTCGATGCCGTCGAGCCCACGCACGACGGTATAGCGCGTGCGGATCTGCGTGACGCGGCCCTGCAGGCCGCTCACGTTGATCGTGTCGCCGATCCTCAACGAGCGGTCGAGCAGGATGATGAAGCCCGACACGTAGTTGCTTGCGATCTTCTGCATCCCGAAGCCGAGGCCGACGCCCAGCGCGCCGCCGAACACACCGAGCACCGTGATGTCGATGCCGACGATCGACAGGCTGACCAGGATGGCCGCGAGCACGAAGGCCGCGCGCCCCACGCGCGCGACCACCACTTTCAGGTTCGCGTCGAGTGTTTTCGAGCGCATCAGGCGGTCTTCGAACGTCGAGCCGAGCCACATCGCAACGATCATCGTGACGCCGACCCACAGCAGCCCCGTGATCAGCGACAGCAGCGTCATGTGCGCATTACCGACGCGAAAGCGCACGCTGTCCATCCACGCGATTACGGTGCTCTGAACACCCAACAGCGTGAGCACCATGCCGATCCACACGACCACCGACACGGCCTTCTCGACGAGGAACAGCCACGGATGCTCGCCGCCATCACGATTGAACACCCGCCGCGCGAGGAAAAACACGATGAAGATCAGCCCGATGCCGACGAGCGGCACCAGTGCCACATCGAGCAACGCGGTGTCCATGAACCGGTCGGCGATCGCCCGCGCGAGCCACACGAGCGCCGCCCCGATCAGCGGAAAAGCGGCGCGGTCGAGGCTCTCCACGCCGAAGCGCAGGCTCTGGTAGACCGGCAGCTGCGCCCGTTCTATCCGGCGACGACGCAACGCACGCGCGAGCAGCCACGCGACGAGCAGCGTCGCGAGCAGGATGGCGACCTGCCACAACATCACGGGCTGACCGAAGTCACGCGCGATGTCGCTGAACATGTGGGGGAAAGTCGTAAGCATGGATGTGCGCCCAAATCGCCGGCGCGTGCGAATTCGTCGGCGAACCCGCACGCGCCGGACTGAACCCGGTCGCCTAGCTCTGGCGCTCGAGCACGGCTGCGAAGAAACCGTCGGTCGCGTGGCGGTGCGGCCACAGCGACAGGTAGTCGCCCATCTCCAGCTCGATGCGCTGCTCGGCTAGCACCTCGTGCACGGGCACGAGCGCAAAGTCCGGATGATCGGCGAGGAACTGCTGCACGATCGCCTCGTTCTCCGCTTCGAGAATCGAGCATGTTGCATAGACGAGCCGACCGCCCTTCTTCACGAGACGCGCCGCGCTCGCCAGAATCGACGCCTGCTTCGGTGCCAGCTCGGCAATCGACTCCGGCGACTGGCGCCACTTCAGGTCCGGATTGCGGCGCAGCGTGCCGAGGCCGCTGCACGGCGCATCGACGAGCACGCGGTCGATCTTGCCGGCCAGACGCTTGATCTTCGCGTCGTGCTCGCTGTCGATCAACACCGGATTCACGTTCGACAGGCCGCTGCGCGCGAGGCGCGGCTTCAGCTTCGCGAGACGCCGCTCGGAGATGTCGAACGCGTAGAGCCGGCCGGTCGAGCGCATCGCCGCGCCGAGCGCCAGCGTCTTGCCGCCGGCGCCCGCGCAGAAATCGACGATCATCTCGCCGCGTCGCGGCGCGACCAGCGAGCACAGCAGCTGGCTGCCCTCGTCCTGCACTTCGAGCCAACCCTGCTGGAACGCGTCGAGCTTCGTCAAAGCCGGCTTGCCGACCACCCGCACGCCGAGCGGCGCGAACGGCGTCGCGCCTGCCTCGATGCCAGCCTTCGACAGCGCGCCCAGCACGTCGTCGCGGCTCGCCTTGATCGGGTTTGCGCGTAAGTCGAGCGGTGCCGGGTAGTTCAGCGCGGCGGCCAGCTGCGCGAGCTCGGCGCCCTCGAAGCGCGTGCCCAAAGCCTGGCAAATCCAGTCAGGCAAATTCAGGCGAATCCGCAGCGGCAGGCTTTCCGGGTCGATCTTCGACACGTGTTCGAGCCACGTCGCCTCGGCCTCGGTGACGAACGGCTTGAGCGCCGAGCGTCCGACCGTCTGCATCAGGCCGAGCAGCGCCATGCGGCGCGCCGGGCTGCCGGTCCCGCTTTCAGCGAGATGCGCGAACTCCATCCGGCGCCGCAGCACCGCGAACACCGCCTCGGCGATCACGCCGCGCTCGGCGTGGCCGAGCTTCGGATGCGCGCGGAAAAAGCGGCTCGTGGTCGCGTCGGCGGGGCCGTTCAGCCGCAGCACTTCGGCCAGCAGCGTTTCAGTTTGTCCAATCAGGAAACCATGCAATCTCATGCGCCCTCTCCGGCGGTGTGACCGGCAAAGAGCCATTGCGGCTCCGACGGCGTAAGCGTGACGCGCGAGCCGTCCAGGGCGAGACGCCCTTCGACGAACCAGCGCACCGCGCGTGGATAAATGATGTGCTCGGTAGCGAGCACGCGTGCTGCGAGCGTTGCAGCGGTATCGCCCGCCTCGACAGGCACCGCCGACTGCACGACGATCGGCCCGTGATCGAGCTTTGATGTGACAAAATGCACCGAAGCTCCGTGGAACCGCACGCCGGCGTCGAGCGCCTGCTGGTGTGTCTTCAGACCAGGAAAGCTTGGCAGCAGCGACGGGTGCACGTTCAGCATGCGCCCGACGTAATGGTCGACGAAGCGCGCGGTCAGCACGCGCATGAAGCCCGCGAGCACGACGAGGTCCGGCGCGAATGCGTCGATCTGCTCGGCGAGTGCCGCATCGAAGCTGTCGCGATCCGGAAACTGGCGATGGTCGACCACCGCCGTGGCGATGCCATGCGACGCCGCGAATGCAAGCCCCGCGGCATCGGGACGGTTGGCAATCACGGCGGCGACCTGCGCCGGCCAGCCCTCGCTTGCGCAAGCGCGCACGATGGCTTCCATGTTGCTGCCCCGCCCAGAAATCAGGATGACGAGTTTTTTCATGCGCGGATTTTATCATTCAGCCATCGTCAGACCCCGACCGCACAGCCGTCTGTTGCGCCAAGCGTTTATAATCGATTGTTTTGCGGCACCCTGGCCGCTCCCCTATTGCAACCGCAGCAACCGCTGCAACCCGCTATCGTGAGAGTCTTCCGCGGTCTTCCCAATGCCGAGAGCCGCGCGCCGTGCGCGCTGACCATCGGCAACTTCGACGGTGTCCACCGCGGCCACCAGGCTCTGCTCGCCCACGTGCGCGCTGCCGCGAAGGCGCGCGGCCTGCCCGTCTGCGTGATGACCTTCGAGCCCCACCCGCGCGAGTTCTTCAACCCGGCCGGCGCGCCGCCGCGCATCGCGATGCTGCGCGACAAGCTGGAGGCGCTGCGCACCAACGGGGTCGACCGGGTCGTGGTCGAGCACTTCAATCACACGTTCGCGAGCCAGTCGCCGGACACGTTCGTCGAGCGGATCATCGTCAACGGATTGCACGCGCGCTGGATCATGATCGGCGACGACTTCCGCTACGGCGCGAAGCGCGCCGGCGACTTCGCGTCGCTGCAGGCGGCCGGCAAGCAGTACGGCTTCGAAGTCGAGCAAATGGCGACGGTCGCAGATCCGTCGGGCGCGCGCATTTCGAGCTCGGGCGTGCGTGCGGCACTGGTCGCGGGCGACCTCGACGCGGCCCGCGCCGCGCTCGGTCGCGACTATCTGATCAGCGGCCACGTCACGCACGGCATGAAGCTCGGCCGCGATCTTGGCTTTCCCACACTCAATCTGCCGATCACGCACAAGCGACCGGCGCTCGCCGGCATTTTTGTCGTGCAGGTACACGGCATCGCCGAGCAACCGCTGCCGGGCGTCGCGAGCCTCGGCCTGCGCCCCACCGTCGACGATTCCGGCCGCGTGCTGCTCGAAGTGCACCTGCTCGACTGGCACGGCGACGCGTATGGCAAGCTCGTGCGCGTCGAATTCCTGAAGAAGCTGCGCGACGAGGAGAAGTTCGTCGACCTCGAAATGCTGACCGCCGCCATTGCGCGCGACGTCGCCAATGCGCGCGCGTGGTTCGCCGCGGTCGGCGCCGGCACGCCGGGCAGCCGTTCCACCGGTTTCGCCACTTCGGCCACCGACCGAATTAGATAACCGCCGCGGTTCGGACCGGCGCGCCGCGCCGCACGAACCGCCGCCGCGCATCGAAGGGCGTCCGGGCTTCACGCGGAACCGCCTGCCGGGCGCGTCCCACGCTCCTCGCGCATCGCGCGCAATCCGCGCGCCGCTACGCATAGAAACGAATTCACCGCCATCCACATCATGAGCAACAAGAAAGCCGATTCGAAACCGCAGTCCCGCTACCCGGTCAACCTGCTCGACACGCCGTTCCCGATGCGCGGCGACCTGCCCAAGCGCGAGCCGCAATGGGTCAAGGACTGGCAGGAACGCAAGGTCTACGACAAGATCCGCGCCGTTTCCAGGGGCCGCACGAAGTTCATCCTGCACGACGGCCCGCCGTATGCGAACGGCGACATCCACCTCGGCCACGCGGTGAACAAGATCCTGAAGGACATGATCGTCAAGGCGCGCAATCTGGCGGGCTTCGACGCGGTCTACGTGCCGGGCTGGGACTGCCACGGCATGCCGATCGAAATCCAGATCGAAAAGCAGTTCGGCAAGTCGCTGCCCGCGGCCGAAGTGATGCAGAAGGCGCGCGCCTACGCGACCGAGCAGATCGAAAAGCAGAAGGCCGGCTTCCGGCGTCTGGGCGTGCTCGGCGACTGGGACAATCCGTACAAAACGATGAACTTCGCGAATGAAGCCGGCGAAATCCGCGCACTCGCGAAGATCATGGAAAAGGGTTACGTGTTCCGTGGCCTGAAGCCGGTCAACTGGTGTTTCGACTGCGGCTCGGCGCTGGCTGAAGCGGAAGTCGAGTACAAGGACAAGACCGACCCGACCATCGACGTGCTGTTCGGCTTCGCCGAGCCGGAGAAGACCGCGCAGGCGTTCGGCCTCGCCGCGCTGCCGCGCAACGAAGGCGGCATCGTGATCTGGACCACCACGCCGTGGACCATTCCCGCCAACCAGGCGCTGAACCTGCATCCGGAGATCGCCTACGCGCTCGTCGATACGCCGCGCGGCCTTCTGATCCTCGCCGAGGAGCGCGTCGAAGCATGCCTGAAGCTGTACGGCTTCGAAGGCAAGATCATCGCGACGACGCCGGGCGAGAAGCTCGTGAATCTGCGCTTCAACCACCCGCTCGCGTCCGCGCATCCGGGCTATAAGCGCACCGCACCGGTCTACCTCGGCGACTACGTGACGACCGAAACCGGCACCGGCATCGTGCACTCGTCGCCCGCGTACGGCGTGGAAGACTTCGTGTCGTGCAAGGCGCACGGCATGGCCGACTCGGACATCATCAACCCGGTGATGGGCGACGGCCGCTACATCGAATCGCTCGCGCTGTTCGGCGGCCTGTCGATCTGGGCGGCCAATCCGCAGATCGTCGAGGCGCTGCAAGGCGCTGGCGCGCTGCTGCGCACCGAGAAGTACACGCATAGCTACATGCACTGCTGGCGCCACAAGACGCCGATCATCTACCGCGCGACCTCGCAGTGGTTCGCCGGCATGGACGTGAAGCCGAACGACGGCGACAAGACGCTGCGCGAGACCGCGCTCGAAGGCATCGAGAACACGGCCTTCTACCCGTCGTGGGGCAAGCAGCGCCTCTTCAGCATGATCGCGAACCGCCCGGACTGGACGCTGTCGCGTCAGCGCCAGTGGGGCGTGCCGATGGCATTCTTCGTGCACAAGGAAACCGGCGAGTTGCATCCGCGCACGCTCGAATTGCTCGAACAGGTCGCGCAGCGCGTCGAGAAGGACGGCATCGAGGCATGGCAGACGCTCGATCCGCGCGAGCTGATCGGCGACGAAGCGAACCTGTACGAAAAGAACCGCGACACGCTCGACGTGTGGTTCGACTCGGGCACCACGCACTGGCACGTGCTGCGCGGCTCGCACAAGGACGAGCTGCAGTTCCCGGCCGACCTGTATCTCGAAGGCTCGGACCAGCACCGCGGCTGGTTCCATTCGTCGCTGCTGACCGCCTCGATGCTCGACGGTCGCCCGCCCTACAACGCGCTGCTCACGCACGGCTTCACCGTCGACGGTGAAGGCCGCAAGATGAGCAAGTCGCTCGGCAACGGTATCGATCCGCATGAAGTCGCGAACCGCCTCGGCGCGGAGATCATCCGTCTGTGGATCGCGTCTACCGACTACTCGGGCGAGCTCGCGATCTCCGAGGAAATCCTCAAGCGGGTGACGGAAGGCTACCGCCGTATCCGCAATACGCTGCGCTTCCTGCTCGCGAACCTGTCGGACTTCGACTTCGTTCAGCACGCGCGTCCGCTCGAAGACTGGCTCGAGATCGACCGTTACGCGGTCGCGCTGTCGGAGAATCTGCAGAACGACATCCTCACGCACTACGAGAAGTACGAGTTTCACCCGGTCGTCGCGAAGCTGCAGACGTTCTGCTCGGAAGACCTGGGCGGCTTCTACCTCGACGTGCTGAAGGACCGCCTGTACACCACGGCGGCGGATTCGGTCGCGCGCCGCTCGGCGCAGACCGCGCTCTACCACATCGCGCACGGCCTCTTGCGCGTGATGGCGCCGTTCCTGTCGTTCACCGCGGAAGAAGCGTGGAAGGTGTTCCAGCCGGATAGCGAAACGATCTTCACCGAGACGTACCACGCCTACCCGGCCGTGCCGGACGCGGGCGCGCTGCTCGACAAGTGGACGCTGCTGCGCGCGGTGCGCGGCGACGTGACCAAGGCGCTCGAAGAGGCGCGGGTCGCGAACCTGATCGGCTCGTCGCTGCAGGCGGAAGTCGAAATCCGCGCGAGCGGCGCGCGTTACGACGCGCTCGCGAGCCTTGGCGATGACCTGAAATTCGTGCTGATCACCTCGGCGGCGAACGTCGTCAAGGTCGACAGTGAAGCGGACGAAGGCGTCGAAGTGATCGCCTCGAAGTACCTGAAGTGCGAGCGCTGCTGGCACTATCGCGCGGACGTCGGCGCGAACGCCGAGCATCCGTCGCTGTGCGGCCGCTGCTTCAGCAATCTGTTCGGCACTGGTGAAGCGAGGAGCGCGGCATAATGGCGAGAACCATGTCGAAATCGTCCACCGCAAGCAGCTCGCTCGCCCCCTGGCTCGGCATTGCGCTGATCGTCATCCTGTTCGACCAGCTGACGAAAATTGCCGTGCGCAAGGTGTTCGCCTATGGTGTGCCGCACGAGATCACGCCGTTCTTCAACCTGATCCTCGTGTACAACCGCGGCGCGGCGTTCAGCTTCCTCGCGATGGCGGGCGGCTGGCAGCGCTGGGCCTTCACCGCGCTCGGCGTGGTCGCCGCGCTCGTGATCTGCTATCTGCTCAAGCGCCACAGCGGACAGAAAATGTTCTGCACGGCGCTCGCGCTGATTCTCGGCGGCGCGCTCGGCAATGTGATCGACCGGCTCGCGTACGGCCACGTGATCGACTTCCTCGATTTCCACGTGGGCGGCTGGCACTGGCCGGCGTTCAATCTCGCCGACAGCGCGATCACGATCGGCGCGATCCTGCTCGTGATCGACGAGCTGCGGCGGGTACGCGGCACACGCTAACGTCGCCGACGTGAGGCACGGCTGCGCTTGCGTGAGCCGTGCGTCGCGTGCGGTTTGAAACGCGCCGCGGCAACGACGGGCAATGCCCTCGCGCCGCCGCGCGATCACGCTTTGTCGGAGGCTTTCGTTGGCAACCGCAGAACTCGCAGGCAAACACCTCGTCCTCGGCATGACGGGCGGCATCGCCTGCTACAAGATCGCCGAACTCACGCGTCTGTTGACCAAGGCAGGCGCGACCGTGCAGGTCGTCATGACCGAAGCGGCCACCCAGTTCATCACCCCCATCACGATGCAGGCGCTGTCGGGCCGGCCGGTCTACACGAGTCAGTGGGACGCGCGCGTGCCGAACAACATGGCGCACATCGACCTGTCGCGCGAAGCCGATGCGATCGTGATCGCGCCCGCCTCAACCGACTTCCTCGCCAAGCTCGCCCACGGCATGGCCGACGATCTGCTCTCGACGCTGTGCATCGCGCGCGACTGCCCGCTGCTCGTCGTGCCGGCGATGAACCGGCAGATGTGGCAGAACCCCGCCACGCAACGCAACGTCGCGCAACTGCGCGCGGACGGCCTCGAAGTGCTCGGCCCCGATTCGGGCCCGCAGGCTTGCGGCGAAGTCGGCGATGGCCGCATGCTCGAAGCGGCCGCAACTTACGAGGCGATCGCGTCGTTCTTCGCGCCGAAAATCTTGTCGGGCCAGCGCGTGCTGCTGACCGCGGGCCCGACCTTCGAACCGCTCGATCCGGTGCGCGGCATCACGAATCGTTCGAGCGGGAAGATGGGCTTCGCGCTCGCGCGCGCCGCGCAGCAGGCCGGCGCCGACGTGCATCTGGTGGCCGGACCGGTCGCGTTGGAAACGCCGTGGGGCGTAGTGCGCGAGGACGTGCAGACCGCGCAGCAGATGCACGACGCGGTGATGCGCGCGGTCGCGGATGCGGACATTTTCATCGGCGTCGCGGCGGTGGCCGACTGGCGCGTCGACCACGTTAGCGATCAGAAGATCAAGAAGACCGCCGAGCGCACGCTGCCGAGCTTTTCGTTCGTCGAGAATCCGGACATCCTCGCCGCGGTCGCGAAGCTGCCAAAGCCGCCGTTCACGGTCGGCTTCGCCGCGGAGAGTGACAACCTCGAAGTCCACGGCGAGGAAAAGCGCGCGCGCAAGAACGTGCCGCTGCTGATCGGCAATCTGGGCCCGCAAACGTTCGGGCTCGACGACAACGAAGTGATCCTGTTCGAAGCAGGCGGAGCGACCAGGCTGCCACGCGCCGACAAGCAGACGCTCGCGCGCGCGTTGATCACGGAAATCGCGAAGCGTCTGCCGCCCGACCACGGTCCGATTCGCTGAAGCAAGCAAGACGGCAACGGGCCGGCGGCCCCTGCCGTCTTGCTTGCATAGCCAACCGGAATCATCTGGAGCACTACCGCCATGACGCTACTCTCCGTGCTCGATCAAACACCGGTGATCGCCGGCCATTCGGTGGCGGACGCGATCGCCGCTACCGTCGAACTCGCGCAGCTCGCCGACGACCTCGGCTACACGCGCTACTGGTGCGCCGAGCACCACGGCTTGCGCGGCGTGTCGAACCCCTGCCCTGAAGTGATGCTGGCGCGCCTCGGCAGCGTGACGAGGCGCATTCGGATCGGCTCGGGCGGCATCATGCTGCCGTACTACAGCCCGTTCAAGGTCGCCGAGCAGTTCATGATGCTCGAGGCGCTGTTCCCAAACCGCGTCGATCTCGGCGTCGGACGAGCGCCGGGCGGCGATATGCGCACCGCGCAGGCGGTCGCCGCTGGCGCCTACAATCGCGGCGAGATCTTTTCGCAGCAGGTTGCCGATCTGCTCGGCCTGATGCACGGAACGCTGCCCGTCGGTCACCTCGCGCAGGGCGTGCTGCTGCAGCCGCAGATCGATACGCGCCCGCAGCTGTGGATGCTCGGCTCCAGCGAATTTGGCGGTCTGCTCGCCGCGCAGCTCGGCATCCGCTTCTCGTTCGCGCATTTCATCAACGCGCATTTTGGCAAGCAGGTCGCGCTTGCGTATCGCGAGCGTTTCCAGCCCGGCAACGAGGCAGCGCAGCCGTATCTCGCGGCCGCGGTCTTTGTGATCTGCGCGGATACCGATCAGGAAGCCGAGGACCTCGAAAAAGCCGTCGATCTGCGACGCGTGCAGATGGCATATGGCCTGAACGAACCGATTCCATCGACCGAGCAAGGCATCGCGCAGGAATATGGCGAGCGCGAACAGCTCATCGTTGATCGGGAAAAGCCGCGCAGCATCATCGGCACGCCTGAGCGCGTGACCGAGCGGCTCACGGAGATACAGCAGCAGTTCCAGGCCGACGAACTGATCGTGCTGACCGTGGCCGGCAGCTATCGCGCGCGCCTGCGCTCCTACGAACTGCTCGCCGAGGCGTTCCAGCTCGGCTCGAACAGGACCGATTGATCACCCGGCTTTTACCGGTCCGCCGCCTGCCCCTCCACCAAACCCACACTCACTATTGAACCTGAATGAAACTCGAACTGAAGATTCTCGACGAGCGCATGCGCGAACAGCTTCCCGCCTACGCAACGACCGGTAGCGCCGGCCTCGACCTGCGCGCCTGCCTCGACGAACCGCTGACGCTGAATCCCGGCGAAACCGCGCTGGTGCCGACCGGACTTGCGATCCACGTCGGCGACCCCGGTTATGCGGCGCTGATTCTGCCGCGCTCGGGTCTGGGTCATAAGCATGGCATCGTGCTTGGCAATCTGGTAGGCCTGATCGATTCCGACTATCAGGGTCAACTGATGATTTCGACGTGGAATCGCGGCGAAACGACGTTCGTGCTGAATCCGATGGAACGCCTCGCGCAACTGGTGATCGTGCCGGTCGTGCAGGCCGAGTTCAAGATCGTCGACGACTTCGAAGAAAGCTCGCGCGGCGCGGGCGGGTTTGGCAGCACCGGCAAGCATTGATCGATCGCTGCGATGCGGCGGCTGCGCTATTCAGCGCAAGCCGCGCCAGCGGAAAACCGGAGCGCGAAAAAAAACGGCGCGGGATAAAACCCGCGCCGTTCTGCTTTCAGTGTTCGGCCGGCCTAACACAACGCCGGTGCCGGCCTGACTGATATCACTCGATTTCCACCGCCTCCGGATTCGGATTACGCGGCGCCGGATGCTCGTCGAAGGTCAGCTGCACCTTGTCGTCCGCATCGACGTCGACCGTCACCCGACCGCCGTTCATCAGCTTGCCGAACAACAGCTCGTCGGCGAGCGCGCGACGGATCGTATCCTGGATCAGGCGCTGCATTGGCCGCGCGCCCATCAGCGGATCGAAACCGTGCTTCGCCAGATGCTTGCGCAGCGCGTCGGTGAACAGCGCATCGACCTTCTTCTCGTGCAACTGATCTTCCAGCTGCATCAGGAACTTGTCGACCACGCGCATGATGATTTCCTCATCGAGCGCACGGAAGCTGATCGTCGCGTCCAGACGGTTGCGGAACTCAGGCGTGAACATCCGCTTGATGTCGACCATCTCGTCGCCCGCCTCGCGGCGGTTCGTGAAGCCGATCACCGCCTTGCCCATCGCTTCGGCGCCCGCGTTTGTCGTCATGATGATGATGACGTTGCGGAAGTCCGCCTTGCGGCCGTTGTTGTCCGTCAGCGTGCCGTGGTCCATGACCTGCAGCAGCACGTTGAAGATGTCCGGATGCGCTTTTTCGATTTCGTCGAGCAGCAGCACGCAGTGCGGCTTCTTCGTGATCGCCTCGGTCAGCAGGCCGCCCTGGTCGAAACCGACGTAGCCCGGCGGCGCGCCGATCAGCCGGCTCACCGCGTGACGCTCCATGTACTCGGACATGTCGAAGCGGATCAGCTCGATGCCGAGCGTGAACGCGAGCTGCTTCGCAACCTCGGTCTTACCGACGCCGGTTGGACCCGAGAACAGGAACGCGCCGATCGGCTTGTCGAGCTTGCCGAGGCCCGCGCGCGCCATCTTGATCGCGGCCGACAGCGCGTCGATAGCCGGGTCTTGCCCGAACACGACGCTCTTCAGATCGCGGTCGAGCGTCTGCAGCTTGCTGCGATCGTCCTGCGACACGCTTTGCGCCGGCACGCGCGCGATCTTGGAGATGATTTCCTCGATCTCGTTCTTGCCGATCGTCTTCTTCTGCTTCGACTTCGGCAGAATGCGCTGCGCCGCGCCCGCTTCGTCGATCACGTCGATCGCCTTGTCCGGCAGGTGACGATCGGTGATGAAACGCGCCGACAACTCAGCCGCCGCCGACAGCGCACCCGACGAATACTTCACGCCGTGATGCTCTTCGAAACGCGACTTCAGCCCGCGCAGGATCGCGACCGTCTGCTCGACGGTCGGCTCCGTCACGTCGATCTTCTGGAAACGACGCGACAGCGCCGCGTCCTTTTCGAAGATGCCGCGATATTCGGTGAACGTCGTCGCGCCGATGCACTTCAGCGTGCCCGACGAGAGCGCCGGCTTCAGCAGGTTCGACGCATCCAGCGTGCCGCCCGATGCGGCGCCCGCGCCGATCAGCGTATGGATTTCGTCGATGAAGAGAATGGCGTGCGGACGCTCCTTCAGTTCCTTCAGCACGGTCTTCAGGCGCTGCTCGAAGTCGCCGCGATACTTGGTGCCCGCGAGCAACGCGCCCATGTCGAGCGAATACACCTGGGCATCCGCGAGGATATCCGGTACTTCGCCGCGCGTGATGCGCCATGCGAGCCCTTCGGCGATCGCGGTCTTGCCGACGCCGGCCTCACCGACCAGCAGCGGATTGTTCTTGCGCCGGCGGCACAGCACCTGCACCACGCGCTCGACTTCCGACTCGCGTCCGATCAGCGGATCGATGCGGCCGTCCTTCGCCATCTGGTTCAGGTTCTGTGTGAACTGGGCAAGCGGCGTTTCCTTCTGCGCGGCGGCTTCGTCGGACTCGGCATTCGCGTCGCTCGCTTTCGCGGCGTCCGAACTGCTCGTCTTGGCGATGCCGTGCGAGATGAAATTGACCACGTCCAGACGCGTGACGCCCTGCTGCTGCAGGTAGTACACCGCATGCGAATCCTTCTCGCCGAAGATCGCGACGAGCACGTTCGCGCCAGTCACTTCCTTCTTGCCATTCGAGGTGGACTGCACATGCATGATCGCGCGCTGGATCACACGCTGGAAACCGAGCGTGGGCTGCGTGTCGACGTCGTCCGTGCCCGGCACGGTCGGCGTGTTGTCATGAATGAAGTTGCGCAGGTTCTGGCGCAGATCCTCGATATTGGCCGCGCATGCGCGCAGTACCTCTGCCGCCGTCGGGTTATCCAACAGCGCGAGCAAGAGATGTTCGACCGTTATGAACTCGTGCCGTGCCTGGCGCGCTTCCATGAACGCCATATGCAGGCTGACTTCCAGTTCCTGGGCAATCATGCTTCCTCCATCACACACTGCAGCGGATGCCCGGCCTGCCGTGCGTGGGTAACGACTTGCTCGACTTTGGTCGACGCGATGTCCCGCGTATAGACCCCACAAACTCCCCTGCCCTCGCGATGCACCTTCAACATGACCTGCGTTGCGGTTTCACGATCCTTATTGAAATATTCCTGCACGATCATCACGACAAATTCCATCGGCGTGAAGTCGTCATTCAGCAGCACCACCTTGTACATGGACGGCGGCTTGAGTTTCTGCTCCTGCCGCTCCAGTACGGTGCCGTCCTGCTTGTCCGGGATAATCGCCATACACCCATTCTAAACAACTAGGACAGGCCCGCAATCCTGTCTAAACACGGCCGCCCGGCCGATGCGCCCGTTCGCTGCCGCCCGGCCGGTCACGAAGTTGTCATGATTTGCCCTGGCATCCGCGTTTTCGACGGGCCGATTGCGGTGCCGGCCCCCATCCTGTCACGCGCAGTGCGTGCTGCACCGCGGTCGGATCGAGTATCGCACAACCTGCCGGTACTGGCTGGGAACGCTCGCCGCGCTGGGCGTCGGCGCCGCGGGCACAGTCAGCATGTGCGTCGATTATGCGACTTTTCAAGCCCTGCCGCTTGCGCCAGCGCACATAACGGAAGCGGGAAAAACCCTGGAAATGGCCTGATTGCAACGCGACAACGACGTCTCAAAATTTTCTTGACACTCGAATAAAGAGCCCCAACAATCAAGCTGGCACTTTTTTCACTGAGCCATAATTTCGAAAAAATGCCGAAGGTGAGCTTGTGAGGAGGGAGCGGCTGCCTCGTGCGGTCGTGGCTTTTCGAGGGCTCGTGGTAGTGACATGAGTTACAGGGGAAGTTGGAATGGCAACTGGTACGGTCAAATGGTTTAACGACGCGAAGGGTTTCGGATTCATCACGCCTGATGAGGGTGGCGAGGATCTGTTTGCACACTTCTCGGCCATCCAGATGAATGGCTTCAAGACGCTGAAGGAAGGTCAGAAGGTCACCTTCGAGGTTGTGCAAGGCCCCAAAGGCAAACAGGCATCGAACATCCAGGCACCCGCCTAAGGTGTTCGTTACCCGTCCTTTTTGAAACCCGGCTTCGCGCCGGGTTTCTTTTTTGCGGCGGCTTTCTTTTGCGGCGGATTTTCCGCCCAGAAAGCCGCGCGAAAACTCAGGGTAAATAAATACCCCGGCCGTCTGCGGGCATCGGGGTATTTATGCGATTTGAATAATCCCAGCGCAATCGATTACATATTTTCGATCATCACTTGTCCAAACGCTGAGCACGACACCTGGGTCGCGCCTTCCATCAGGCGGGCAAAATCGTAAGTGACGCGCTTTTGCAGGATCGACTTTTCCATCGAACTGATAATCAGATCCGCCGCCTCGAACCAGCCCAGGTGGCGCAACATCATTTCCGCCGAGAGAATTTCCGAGCCCGGATTCACGTAGTCCTTGCCCGCGTATTTCGGCGCCGTGCCGTGCGTCGCTTCGAACATCGCGACCGAATCCGACAGATTCGCGCCCGGCGCGATGCCGATTCCGCCGACCTGCGCGGCGAGTGCGTCCGAAATGTAGTCGCCGTTCAGGTTCAGCGTGGCGATCACATCGTATTCGGCCGGGCGCAGCAGGATCTGTTGCAGGAACGCGTCGGCGATCACGTCCTTCACGACGACGTCGCCGCCCGTCTTCGGATTCCTGACTTTCATCCACGGACCGCCGTCGATCAACTGCGCGTCGAACTCCTTCTGCGCGAGCGCGTAACCGTAGTCGCGGAACGCGCCTTCGGTGTACTTCATGATGTTGCCCTTGTGCACCAGCGTAACCGAGCGGCGTTCGTTATCGATCGCATACTGGATCGCCTTGCGCACCAGACGCTCGGTACCTTCGCGCGACACCGGCTTGATGCCGATGCCCGACGAATCCGGAAAGCGGATCTTCTTCACGCCCATTTCTTCGCGCAGGAACCTGATGACCTTCTTCGCCTGCTCGGATTCGGCCGGCCATTCGATGCCCGCGTAGATGTCTTCCGAGTTCTCACGGAAGATCACCATGTTGGTCTTCTCGGGCTCGCGCACCGGCGAGGGCACGCCCTTGAAATACTGCACCGGACGCAGGCACACATAGAGGTCCAGCTCCTGGCGCAATGCGACGTTCAACGAGCGGATGCCACCGCCGACCGGCGTGGTGAGCGGCCCCTTGATCGACACGATGTATTCCTTGACCGCCTGCAGCGTTTCGTCCGGCAGCCACACGTCGGGGCCGTAGACCCTGGTCGCCTTCTCGCCCGCGTAGATTTCCATCCAGTGGATTTTCTTCTTGCCGCCGTACGCCTTTTCGACCGCCGCATCCACGACCTTGAGCATGACCGGCGTGATGTCCAGACCGGTGCCGTCGCCTTCGATATACGGAATGACCGGCTCGTCGGACACGTTGAGCGAGAAGTCGGCGTTGACGGTGATCTTGTCGCCACCGGTCGGAACCTTGATGTGCTGATACGGCATGATCGGACTCCAGTGAAAACGGTGCAAAAGCTGATGGGAGACTGCGAAAACGACGCCCTCGCCGCGCAATGCCGAACCTCCGCGAGCGGCCTGGCGGCTATTTTAGCCCACGCCTCGCACGCGACACGGCCGCCCCCGGCTCCGGGTTTTGCAACATGGCCAGCGTTTCCGGCGTGCCGCGCTCCTCTATAAGATACGAGAATCGGCATACCGATTTATGCATTATCATCGCGCCGTCATCGCCCTGCCGTATCACTCCTGTATGAGTCTTCTCGCCCTCAACAAGCCGTTCGGCACCATCTGTCAATTTTCGCCGCACGAGACGCGTGCGTCGCTCGCCGACTGGGTCAAGGTGCCCGGCGTCTATCCGGCCGGCCGGCTCGACTCCGATAGCGAAGGACTGGTGCTGCTCACCGACGACGGCGCCCTCCAGGCGCGTATCGCCGAGCCGCGTCACAAGCTCGTCAAACGCTACTGGGCGCAGGTCGAGGGCGCGGTCGACGACGCCGCGTTGAAAAAGCTCGCGCGCGGCGTCGATCTCGGCGACTATGTGACACGCCCCTGCCAGGCGACCTATGTCGAACCGGACAGCTCGCTGTGGGCGCGTACGCCGCCGATCCGCTATCGTGCAGCGATTCCCACTACTTGGATCGAGCTGTCGATCACCGAAGGCAAGAACCGTCAGGTGCGTCGCATGACCGCAGCGGTCGGTTTTCCGACGCTGCGTCTGGTGCGCGTCGGCGTCGGCGCACTTGACATTTTTTCACTCGGACTGCAGCCCGGAGAGAGCATCGAGTTGCGAGCGAACGCGCCATGGGATGGCGTCGCATGACCACTCTGTCCACTATTTGAAGATTATTTTGCCAGGTCGCAGCATTGGTCGCGCACATCACGCACGAGCGAATAGACCTTCACGTGATCACTCCATGCACGTTTCACAGTCGTGACAATCTACGCTAACCCGTTGTAGCGACAAGCAAATTAATGCGTGAAACACAGGCACGAAATGCGTGAAACAACCTGACTTGCGCGAGCCTCGGCGATGCCGTTTCGTCGCATGTCATTTCGCTAAAAATTTCCGCGCAAGTCGCGTCAACCGCCGTACAACTGAACGCGTTATTCGACGCAGATGCCGCCGAAGCTATCCGGCATTCAGCCTTAAAGACCTTTGCATAAGCCGTTTTGCGCGGCAAGTACGAAAGTCCGAACGCTAGCAGACGCATCGAAAATTTGTTCGATGCGGCTGTCAACCGAAAGGTGGATGGCACGTTTACCGACATGACTCTACATAAGCCGGGTCATTTGGTTAATTAACTCAAGCTGAGGATTCACAAAATGAACAAACTGATCGCCGCTCTGGTCGCTGGCCTCTTCGCAACGGCAGCATTCGCACAAGCATCGGCACCGGAAGCAGCTTCGGCAGCCCCGGCAGCAGCTTCGGCAAAGAAGACCACCAAGCACGCTCACAAGAAGTCGCACAAGAAGGCAGCAGCTGCTGCTGCAGCTTCGGCAGCTTCGGAGTAAGTTGCTTGTAAAAACGCAGTAAAGAACTAGCTTCATTGCCGTTCTTACGGCGTTGTAAGGCAGATCACCGCAAGGCGATCTGCCTTTTTGTTTTTGACGCGCTCGCGTAACATGCGCGGGTTAATTTCAGCAAGGAGTCTTGCCGTGCGATTTTCCATGCGCTCGTTGATGGCGCGTTTCGCAGTTGCCGTTGCCTTGCCGCTCGCGGCGCTCTCGTTCGCCGCCACCACCGCTCCCGCCCAGGCGCAGCAGATGCCGCCGGGCGCCAAGCAGCCGGGCGAGTTTCCGCGCGTCAAGCTGACCGCGGGCATGTTCGTGATCGACGCGGCCGTCGCCGCCAACGACGCGGACCGCGAACAAGGCTTGATGTATCGCACGAAGCTCGCGCCGAACGAAGGCATGCTGTTCGTGTTCAACGAGAACGCCGGCCACTGCTTCTGGATGAAAAACACGCTGATCCCGCTGTCCATCGCCTTCATGCGCGCCGACGGCACGATCACCGACATCGACGAGATGCAGGCCGAGACCACCAACAACCACTGCCCGACGCACAACGGCGTGTTCGCGCTGGAAATGCCCAAGGGCTGGTTCTCGGCGAAGGGCATCAAGCCGGGGATGCAGATTCAGGGTTTGCCGCCGGTGCCGGGTCTCACGCAGTAAAGCCCCCCGCCCGCCCCGCTTACCCGCAAAAAGCCGGCGCCTCAGCCAGAGGCGCCGGCTTTTTTTCGTCCGTGCAGCCCCGCTCGGCCGCCCTTCGCGCCGGCTGGCAGGATTCATGCAAAAGACCAATCGACGCGCTATCCTAGTATTCTCGGTAAAGCACCACCCAGACTCCCCGGGCGGCCCACGCGGTCGCCCGGCATGCGTTTCAGGCGCGCCATTACAAGGAGATTCACGTGCCCCGCAAGACTCCCATCGAGCGCTACCGGAATATCGGCATCAGCGCTCACATCGATGCCGGCAAAACCACCACCACCGAACGGATCCTGTTCTACACCGGCGTGACCCACAAGATCGGCGAGGTTCACGACGGTGCGGCGACGATGGACTGGATGGAACAGGAGCAGGAGCGCGGCATCACGATCACGTCGGCGGCCACCACGGCGTTCTGGAAAGGCATGGCCGGCAACTATCCCGAATATCGGATCAACATCATCGACACCCCCGGGCACGTCGACTTCACGATCGAAGTCGAGCGCTCGATGCGCGTGCTCGACGGCGCGTGCATGGTGTACGACTCGGTCGGCGGCGTGCAGCCGCAATCGGAAACCGTGTGGCGCCAGGCGAACAAGTACAAGGTCCCGCGCATCGCGTTCGTCAACAAGATGGACCGCGTCGGCGCGGACTTCTTCCGCGTGCAGCGCCAGATCGGTGATCGCCTGAAGGGCGTCGCCGTGCCGATCCAGATTCCGATCGGCGCGGAAGACCACTTTCAGGGCGTGGTCGACCTCGTGAAAATGAAGGCGATCTACTGGGACGACGACAGCCAGGGCATCAAGTTCGAGTATCGCGACATTCCGGCCGAACTCGTGGCCACCGCGAAGGAATGGCACGACAAGATGGTCGAGGCCGCCGCCGAGGCGAACGAGACGCTGCTCGAAAAGTACCTGGGCGGCGAGCACTACCTCACCGAAGAAGAAATCAAGCAAGGCATCCGCGCGCGCACGATCGCCAACGAGATCGTGCCGATGCTGTGCGGCAGCGCGTTCAAGAACAAGGGCGTGCAGGCGATGCTCGACGCGGTGATCGACTATCTGCCGTCGCCGGTCGACGTGCCCGCGATCACCGGTCACGACGAGCACGACAAGGAAATCGAGCGTCATCCGAACGACGACGATCCGTTCTCCGCGCTCGCCTTCAAGATCATGACCGACCCGTTCGTCGGCCAGCTGATCTTCTTCCGCGTGTATTCGGGTGTCGTCAATTCGGGCGACACGGTCTACAACGCGGTCAAGGAAAAGAAGGAGCGTCTCGGCCGGATCCTGCAGATGCACGCGAACGAGCGCAAGGAAATCAAGGAGGTTTATGCGGGTGACATCGCCGCGGCCGTCGGCCTGAAGGAAGCGACCACCGGCGACACGCTCTGCGATCCTAACCATGTGATCATCCTCGAAAAGATGATCTTCCCGGACCCAGTGATCTCGCAGGCCGTCGAGCCGAAGACCAAGGCCGACCAGGAAAAGATGGGCATTGCGCTGAACCGTCTCGCGCAGGAAGACCCGTCGTTCCGTGTGCAGACCGATGAGGAATCCGGACAGACGATCATCTCCGGCATGGGCGAGCTGCACCTCGAAATTCTGGTCGACCGGATGAAGCGCGAGTTCGGCGTCGAGGCGACCGTCGGCAAGCCGCAAGTCGCATATCGCGAAACCGTGCGCAACAAAGTCGAGGACGTCGAAGGCAAGTTCGTCAAGCAGTCGGGCGGTCGCGGCCAGTACGGCCATGCGGTGATCGCGCTGGAGCCTTCCGCACAGGGCAAGGGCTACGAGTTCGTCGACGCGATCAAGGGCGGCGTGATTCCACGCGAATTCATCCCGGCCGTCGACAAGGGCATCCAGGAAACGCTGAAGGCCGGCGTGCTGGCGGGCTATCCGGTCGTCGACGTGAAGGTCACGCTGACGTTCGGTTCATACCACGACGTCGACTCGAACGAAAACGCGTTCCGCATGGCCGGCTCGATGGCGTTCAAGGAAGCGATGCGCAAGGCGAAGCCGGTGCTGCTCGAACCGATGATGGCCGTCGAGGTGGAAACGCCCGAGGACTTCATGGGCAACGTGATGGGCGACCTGTCGAGCCGGCGCGGCATGGTGCAGGGCATGGAAGACATCGCGGGCGGCGGCGGCAAGCTGGTGCGCGCGGAAGTGCCGCTCGCCGAGATGTTCGGCTACTCGACGTCGCTGCGCTCGGCCACCCAGGGCCGCGCGACCTATACGATGGAGTTCAAGCACTACGCCGAAACGCCGAACAACGTCGCCGAGGCCGTGATCAACGCCAAGAAGCAATGACGCTGACACGGCGGCGTTGAGCACGACGATCGAAGCCCGCTCCCTGTGAGCGGGCTTTTTTTCGCGCTGCCCTTCGCATTTTCTTGCCACGCAGCCGTTTTCTGAACGTGCCAGAATGTCGAACAGCCCTGCGGCAAGCAAGCCGAGGAGGAGAGACGATGAGCCAGGATCACGAGCATCCCCATTACCGGGCCGAGCACGAAGCCGCCGGTCCCGGCGGCCAGGTCGACTGGCGCGAGCACGGCGTGAAGGTCATCCGCGGCGACCAGCTCGACACCAACACCGCGCAAACGCCGGGCATGAACCGCGCGGCCGCGATCAACGCGGCGCGAGTCGGCGCGCAGAAGATCTGGGCCGGCACCGTGACGATCCATCCGAATGCGAAGACCGGCGCGCATCATCATGGCGCGCTCGAAAGCGTGATCTACGTGGTGCGCGGCCAGGCGCGCATGCGCTGGGGCGAGCATCTGGAGTTCACCGCCGAGGCCGGTCCTGGCGACTTCATCTTCGTGCCGCCCTATGTGCCGCATCAGGAGATCAACGCGAGCACCGACGAGCCGCTCGAATGCGTGCTCGTGCGCAGCGACAACGAAGCGGTCGTCGTCAATCTGAACATCGACGCGGTCGAGCAGCCGGAAACGGTCTACTGGGTCGATCCGATCCACAAGCATCCGCACGATCACTAAGCCGCTCATTTGCCCGCTCATTTGCCTGCTGATTCAACTGCTGATCGACCCGCCCGCGCCGCATGACGCCTACCACCTCGCTGCGCCCTCGCCTCGTCACGCTCTACGCGGTGCTGATCGCCGCGAACCTCGGCGCATGGCTTTGGGCGCTGATCGCGTTTCGCCACTATCCGCTGCTGCTCGGCACCGCGCTGCTCGCGTATGGCTTCGGTCTGCGACATGCGGTCGATGCCGACCACATCGCGGCGATCGATACCGTCACGCGCAAGCTGATGCAAGCCGGCAAGCGACCGCTCGGCATCGGGCTCGCGTTTTCGCTCGGACATTCGACGATCGTCATCGCCGCGACGATCGGCATCGCGTGGACCGCGCATTCGCTGCATGGGCGCTTCGAGGGCTTCAAGGAAGTCGGCGCCGCGCTCGGCACGCTGGTCTCGGCGACGTTCCTGCTGGTGCTCGCGGCGCTCAATCTCGTGATCCTGCGTGACGTGTGGCGGCGCTATCGGCATGCGCAACATGACGGCGCGGCGAGCGCGGCGTCGGCCGATTCGCTCGTCCCCGCCGGGCTGCTGTCGCGCGCCTTGCGGCCGTTGTTCCGGCTCGTCACGAAAAGCTGGCACATGTACCCGGTCGGCGTGCTGTTCGGCCTGGGCTTCGACACCGCGACCGAGATCGGCCTGCTCGCGATCGCCGCGTCGCAGGCGAGCACCGGCCTGCCGCTCTACTCGATCCTCGTGTTCCCGGCACTCTTCACGGCCGGCATGACGCTCGTCGATTCGACCGACAACGTACTGATGGTGCACGCGTACGGCTGGGCGATGGACGACCCGAAGCGCAAGCTGTACTACAACGCGAGCATCACGTTCGTGTCGGCGGTCGTCGCGATCGTGATCGGCGGCGTCGAGGCGCTGGGGCTGCTGTCGGACCGCTTCGGCTGGAGCGGCGGCGTGTGGGATGCGGTTGCCGGCATCAACGATCATTTCGGCGCGCTCGGCTACGGCATCGTCGCGGCGTTCATGGCGTGCTGGATCGGCTCGGTGCTGTTTCATCGCTGGAGGCGGCCGGACGCGGCGGCAAGCGCGTCGTCACGATAACGCGCCACGGTAAAGCTCGCTCGACGCATGCGACGCGATCGGTAAGGATTCCAGCGCGATACCGGCAATCCGTCCGCAATGGCGACCATCATTCGCGGGCACGCAGCGGCCAACCGTTGTGACGACGACACACCGGGCGTCGTTTATTGGCCGATCGACCAGCGTGCCGCGCCACGGCACGCCAGAGCCGCGAGCAATCGCTTACACTAAAACCGCTTTTCCTCGCGCTGTCGCGCGGCTCGCGCGACGCTTCGAACCGGCAACAGAACGGACTGGACACGCCATCGATGAAAACGCCAGCGGACCGATTTCTCGCCCCTGATACAGCACTCGAAGCAGCCCGCCTCACCGCCGACGCCTACGGCAACCACGCCCTCGACGAGTTCCTCGCCGGCCGCATCACGCGCCGCGAACTGCTTCGCCATGCGAGCGTGATCGGTCTGTCGCTCGCGGGTGGCGGCCTGCTCGGCGCGCCGCGCGCGCGGGCGCAAGGTGCGCCGGCCGCGTCGAATCAGACGATTCGCGTCGCCCATCTGACGCCGGCGGGCGCCGTCGATCCGCTGACGGTGACTGACGCCGCGAGTCTCGCGCTGCTGAACCAGACCGGCGAATTCCTGATCGACGACGACAGCGAGAAGCTGATGCTGAAGCCGGCGCTCGCCCTGTCGTGGAAGCCGAACGACAAGGGCGACGTGTGGACCTTCACGCTGCGCCCCAACGTGAAATTCCACGACGGCCAGAGCTTCGGCGCGAAAGACGTGGTCGCCACCTTCGACCGGCTGGCCGATCCCGCGAGCGGCTCGGCCGCGCTATCGGTGTTAAAGGGCGTGCTGTCGAAAGGCGGCGCGAAGGTCGTCGACGAACACACGGTGGAGTTTCATCTCGATGCGCCGATCGGCAATTTCCCGTATTACGTTTCCTCGGATAATTTCAACGCGGTGATCCTGCCCGCGAACTACACGGGCAATTACGAAAAGAGTTTCATCGGCACCGGTCCGTTCAAATTCGAAAAGTATCAGCCGAAGGTCGGCGCGTCGTTCGTGCGCAATCCCGACTACTGGGGCGACAAAGCGTTACCGCAACGCGTACAGTTTTCGTTCTACGCGGACGAGCAGGCGCAACTGCTAGCGTTGCAAGGCCATCAGGCCGACGTGATGGGCACCTTCACCGTGCAGGGTGGCGCGGCCATCCTGAACAATCCGGACTACAAGGCGGTCGGCGTGAAGTCGAGCGCGCATCGGCAGATTCACATGCGCAACGACAGTCCGCTCTTCAAGGACAAGCGCGTGCGCCAGGCGCTCGCGTTGTCGCTCGATCGCGACGTGCTCGTGCGCGGCCTCTTCAAGGGCCGCGCGCAACTCGGTAACGACAGCCCGTTCGCGCCGGTGTTTCCGTCCTCGGATGCGGGCGTGCCGCAACGCCGCATCGACGTCGCGAAGGCGAAGCAACTCCTCGCGCAGGCCGGCGTGCCGAACGGTTTCGACGTCACGCTGACCACCGAAAAATACATGGAGATTCCCGACCTCGCGGTCGTCGTGCAGAACGCCGCGAAGGCGATCGGTGTGCGCATCAATCTGAAGGTCGAGAGCCAGTCGCTCTACTACGGGGCGGGCACGCCGGGCAAATCCGACTGGCTCGACGCGCCGCTCGGCATCACCGACTACGGCCATCGCGGCGTGCCGAACGTGTTCCTCAACGCGCCGCTGACGAGCAACGGCACGTGGAACGCCGCGCACTTCAAGAATCCGCAATACGATCAGCTGGTCGCGCAGTTCGTCGCGGCAATCGATCTCGCCACGCAAAAGAAAATTTCCGGGCAGATCCAGACACTCCTGCTCGACGAAACGCCGCTCATCATCCCGTTCTTCTACGATCAGCTGATCGCGATGCGCAAGGGCGTGAACGGCGTGCGCTTCACCGCGCTCGCGCAACTGTATTTCGATCGCGCGACGTTGAGCGCGTAAGCATCGCTTTCCGCGTCACGTCCGCAAGAGAACTCACGATGTCGGCTCCGGCGCCCTCTCCCGCATCGAATGCACCGCGTCTGCCGCGCGCGACGAACGGCAACGCGGGCCGCGTCGCGCGTTTTCTGGCGACGCGCCTGGGCCTTTCGCTGATCACGCTGTGGCTGCTGTCACTGATCGTGTTCGCGGGCGGCCAGCTGCTGCCCGGCGATATCGGCCGCGCGGTGCTCGGGCCGCTCGCCGATGCACGCGC
Source organism: Burkholderia sp. H160 (assembly GCA_000173575.1). Taxonomy (GTDB): domain Bacteria; phylum Pseudomonadota; class Gammaproteobacteria; order Burkholderiales; family Burkholderiaceae; genus Paraburkholderia. The sequence continues at coordinate 45,175 of ABYL01000029.1, forward strand.
GGTCGCCGCGCTCGATCATCAGCTCGGCGCCGACCGGCCGCTCGTCACGCAGTACATCGACTGGATCACGCATTTCGTGCGCGGCGACATGGGGCTCTCGTACGCGTATCGCGAACCGGTCGGGCCGTTCATCGCCGACGCGCTCGTACATTCGGCGAAGCTCGGCTTGCTCGCGTTCATCGTCGTCGTGCCGCTCGGCATCGCGGGCGGCGTGTGGTCGGCGATGCATGCGGGGCGCTGGCTCGATCGCACGATCAGCATCGCCGGCTTGTCGGCGACCGTGGTGCCGGAGTTCGTGTCGTCGATCGTGCTGATTCTGGTGTTCGGCGTCTGGCTGCGCTGGCTGCCGATCGAGGCCTCGTTTCCGCCCGACGCGAGCGTGCCCGAACAGCTGCGGCATCTGGTGCTGCCGGTGCTGCCGCTCGTGCTGGTGTTCTTCGGCTACATCGCACGGATGACGCGCGCGGGGACCGTCGAAGCGCTCGACGCCGACTACACACGCACCGCGATCCTCAAAGGCCTGCCGCGCCGCGTTGTGATCTGGCGGCACGTGCTGCGCAATGCGCTGCTACCGACGATCACCGTCGCCGCCACCCAACTCGGCTATATGATTGGCGGACTCGTCGTGGTCGAGACGCTGTTCCACTACCAGGGCATCGGCTCGCTGATCTACAACGCCGCCAAGGCGAAGGACTTTCCGATGCTCGAAGCGGGCGTGCTGACGATCGGCGTCGTCTATACGCTGGCGAATCTGGTCGCCGATGCGCTGCACGTGCTGCTCAATCCGCGGCTGCGGGTGAGGACAGCCGAATGAATATGCCCGTGCCGCCGGCTTCATCCACGCCGCCTGGCGCGCCTGCGCCAGGCTCCGCGCCGCGCGCGGCCGTCGAGCCGCGTTTCCCGCACCTGCTTCTGCTGCTGCGCTCACCGGCCTTCATGGCGGGCGCGCTGATCGTCGCGTGGTGGATCGTCTGCGCGATCGCCGGGCCGTGGTTCGTGCATCTCGACCCGTACGCATCCGATCCGCTCAATTCGCTGACGCCGCCCGATCGCACGCACTGGTTCGGCACGGATCAGCTAGGCCGCGACGTGTTCTCACGCGTGATCGTCGGCGCGCGCGACATCCTGACGATCGCGCCGCTCGCGACGCTGCTCGGCACTGCGGCGGGCACCACGCTCGGCCTGCTGGTCGGCTACTTCGACGGTTGGGTCGACGACGTGATCGGTCGCGTGATCGACGCGGTGCTCGCGCTGCCGCTCGTGATCGTCGCGCTGCTCGCGCTCGCCGCGGTCGGCGCGTCGAACTTCACGGTGATACTCGTAATCGGCATCACCTTCACGCCGATCACCGCGCGCACCGTGCGCGCCGCCGTGCTCGCCGAGCGCCATCTCGACTACGTGGCCGCCGCGCAGCTGCGCGGCGAGCGCGCGCCGTACATCATGTTCGCGGAGATCCTGCCGAACGTGCTGCCGCCGATCGTCGTCGAGGCGACCGTGCGGCTCGGCTATGCGATCTTCGCGGTCGCGACGCTGTCGTTTCTCGGCTTCGGCATCCAGCCGCCGTCAGCCGACTGGGGGCTCGCGCTGTCCGAGTCGTACACGTTGATGGCGGGCGGCGCGTGGTGGACCGTCGTATTCGCGGCCGGCGCGATCGCATCGCTGGTGGTCGGCGTCAACCTGGTCGCCGACGGCGCGCAGGGAGTGCTCGATCGATGAACGGCCCGCCGCCCTCCTCGTTCGCCGCGTTCGACGTGTCGAAGAGCGATCGCACCGATGCGCTGACCGTGGTCGGCCTGACGGTCACGTACCGGATCCGCGGACGCGATCGCGAAGTGCTGCAGGACGTGTCGTTTCGGGTACGGCGTGGCGAGGCGTACGGGCTCGTTGGCGAATCGGGCTGCGGCAAGTCGACCGTCGCGATGGCAACGCTGCGCTATCTGCCGCGCAACGGCAAGGTCAAGGCCGGCAAGATCGTGATCGCCGGCGAGGAGGTACAGAAGCTCGGCGCCGATGCGTTACGCAGCATGCGTGCGACGACCGTCTCGATGGTCTATCAGGACCCGGGGCGCGCGCTGAATCCATCGCTGACGATCGCCCGTCAGGTTTCCGAAGCGTTCGAGGCGGCCGGCGTCGCGCCCGAAGAGGCACTGCAACGCACGCTCGAGATGCTCGAGCGCGTGCGCATCGCGGCGCCCGAGCGCGTGATGGACAGCTATCCTCATCAATTGTCGGGCGGCATGCAGCAGCGCGTCGTGATTGCGATGGCGCTCGCCTCGAACCCCGTGCTGCTGATTCTCGACGAACCGACCACCGGCCTCGACGCGACCGTCGAAGCGGAAGTGCTCGACCTCGTCGCGCAGTTGCGCGAGGAGCTCGGCACCGCGGTGCTGTTCATCAGCCACAACCTCGCGGTGATCGGACGCATGTGCGAACGCGTCGGCGTGCTGTACGCGGGCAAGCTGGTCGAGGAAGGCGCGACGCAGGACGTGTTCGCCCGGCCGCGTCATCCGTACACGGTCGGGCTGCTGCGCTGCCTGCCGACGGCCGAACGAAGCAGGGACAGCGAGCGGCTCGATACGATCGCGGGCGGCCTGCCGCTGCCGGGCTCGGTCACGCAGGGCTGCATCTACGCGGAGCGCTGCCGTCTCGCCGACGAGCGCTGCCGCCGCGACGCGCCGCCGCCCTACCGGCTCGGCGCGGCGCATGGCGATCAGATGGCGCGCTGCCATTATCACGAGCGCGCGATCGAGCTGCCGCATGCGGCATCGAGCGTGGCGCCTGCGCTTTTCGGGTCATCCGGCGCGCCGCCGCGCGCGTCTTCGTCGCCAGTATTGCGGGCGCGCAACCTGTCGAAAACATTCCACGTAGCCGGCGCGCCGCTGCGCGCGGTCGACGACGTGTCGCTCGACCTCGCGAGCGGCGAGACGCTCGGGCTCGTCGGCGAATCGGGCAGCGGCAAGACGACGCTCGCGCGGCTGATGCTCGGCCTTCTCGCACCCGATGCCGGCAGCGCGCTCGAACTCGACGGCGCGCCGCTCGCCGCGCGCGTCACGCGACGCAGCGACGAGCAGTTGAAGTCGCTGCAGATCGTGTTCCAGAATCCGGACTCGGCGCTCAATCGCGCGCATTCGGTCAAGCGGCTGATCGGCCGGGCGCTCGCGCGCTTCACCGCGCTGCGCGGGCCCGCGATCGATGAACGGCTCGGCACGCTGACGGCCGCCGTGCGGCTTCCCGAGCGATATCTCGACGCGCGCTCGCGCCAGCTATCGGGTGGGCTCAAGCAGCGCGTCGCGATTGCCCGGGCGTTCGCCGGCGAACCGCGCGTCGTCGTCTGCGACGAGCCGACTTCATCGCTCGACGTGTCGGTGCAGGCCGCGATCCTGAACCTGCTCGCCGATCTGCAGCGCGAGCGCGGCGTCAGCTACGTGTTCATCTCGCATGATCTGCACGTGGTGCGCTATGTGTCGGATCGCATCGCGGTGCTTTATCTCGGCCGACTGCTCGAAATCGGTCCGGCGGCGGCCGTGTTCGATGGGCCGCAACATCCCTATACCGAAGCGCTGCTGTCCGCCGTGCCGACGCTGCCGGGCGACGGCGCGTCCGGCGAGCCGCATCGGCGGGCGCGCATCCGTCTCGCGGGCGAGCTGCCGGGACCGGGCGCGATGCCATCGGGCTGCGTGTTTCATACGCGCTGTCCGCGCAAGCTCGGCGCGATCTGCGAGCAGCAGGACCCGCCGTTTCTCGAAGCGGGCGGCGCGGCGGACCCGACTTCCGCACATCGGATTCGCTGCCACATTCCGGTCGCCACATTGCGCGCGCTGCAAAGCGAGCCGCGCGACGACAACGCGGCCCACCCGACGAACGGCGGCGACACCGACGACACGTCGCGCAACGCCGGTTAGCGTCGACTCGAAGCCGATCGGCTTCGCACGACACGGCATCGCGCTTTCCCCTTAACCGATCCCGCGCGGAAACACGCTTTTGCGTCCGCGCGTTTCATCGCCGAAACGTTTTCCGGCGTTTTTCCGGCTCGCGCATCGTACAACCCGATACCGCCCGCGTCGCTTCAATGCTTCGCGACGCGTGGCATGGATATCGCTAAATAGAGGCCAGAGATTCGAGGCCAAACCGGGCGCGCAACGCCGCGCACATCCGCAAGACTAGCGCCCTCACGCGATGGCGCGACATCGCGCGATCAGCGCGGCGGCGACGCACGGACAGCTTCGACAGAACGGACTCGGGGATGCGAAGGGTAGTGGCTTCAGTGGCGGGTTCGGCGGAGGCTTTGGCGGAGGCTTCGGCGGCGGTCACGGAGGCAAGGGTGGCGGCAGTGGCAACGGTGGCGGGACCGGGCACCAGGCGTCGCCCGATCCCCGGGTAGGGAGCTCCCGCGCCCTACCCGCCGGCGACAGGTCCCGGCATACTGTCCGCTATCCGCTGGCAACGGCGGTGACGTCCCGATCCCCCGGTCGGGCGTCGCCGCCCGAGGCCGGTCGGAGCGGCCCGCCCGCGTTCGGCGAGCGACGGGAACACAACCCCCATTGCATGGGAGCGTTATGGAACCAATCCGAAACGACCGCCTCATATCAGATTCATCGTTCGATATGAGGGCCCACAACATGCATCGAAACGTTCCCCCCGCCGCGACCCGCACGGCAGCCGCCGTGCTGGCGGCTGCCACCCTGGGCCTCGCATCGCTCGCCAATGCGCAGACGCCCGCGCAGCCGATGGCGCCAACTTTGTCGCAGGCGGCGCCACCGGTCGACCCGACCTTCTCCGCTTACTCACTCGTACAGAGCTGCAAACAGCGCCAGGACAACGTTGCGCAAGGGCAATGCGTCGGGGCGATCCGCGGCATCATCCACGGCTATCAGTACGGCGTGCTGTTCCTCGCCCAACGCGCCACATTCCCCGCCAACGAAACGCAACGCGTGTCACTGTGCCTGCGCGATGTGCCGGTGTCGTCGATCGTCGACGACTTCCTCGCCGACGCCGCCCAGGTCCCGGACGACGCGCTGCAGCACACGCCCGCCGAAGTCGCCGTGCTCGGCTCCGTGCATCAGCATCATCCCTGCTCCTGAGCGCATCGTCAGCGCGAGCGGCGTCATCGACGCCCGCAGCGCTCCGAGCCTCGCGCGCCGCTGCTCCGCAACGGGCGGCGGCCGCGTTGTGGCTTACAACATCTCCAGCGCACGCTTGCCGCGCGGCGGCTTGAAGTACGCGTCAAGCGCGGCGAGTTCGCCAGCGTCCAGCACCAGTTGCGACGCGCGATGGTTGTCCCGCACATGCTCGACGCGCGCCGCCTTCGGAATCGCGCACACGTTGGGCTTGCCCAGCACCCACGCGAGCGCCACCTGAAACACCGAGAGGCCGCGGGCGTCGGCGATGTCGTCGAGCGGCGAGCGTTTCGGCAGGCGCGCATGATCGACCGGGCTATATGCCATCGCCGGCATGCCGCGCCCGGCCAGCCACGGCAGCAGATCAAACTCCGGCCCGCGCCGGACGACGTTGTACAGAATCTGATTGGTCGCGCACGCGTCGCCGCCCGGTGTCGCGACGAGTTCTTCCATGTCGTCGGTATCGAAGTTGCTCACGCCCCAGTGACGGATCTTGCCCGCGCGCCGCATCGCCTCGAAGCCGTCGACGGTTTCCGCGAGCGGCACCGAGCCGCGCCAGTGGAGCAGATACAGATCGAGCCGGTCCGTTTTCAGGCGCTTCAGGCTCTGCTCGCAAGCGGCGATCACGCCGCGCCGGCTCGCGTTGTGCGGATAGACCTTGCTGACCAGAAAGACCTTGTCGCGCAAACCGGCGAGCGCTTCGCCGAGCAGCGACTCGGTCGCGCCGTCGCCGTACATTTCGGCGGTGTCGATCAGCGTCATGCCGAGTTCGATGCCGCAGCGCAGCGCATCAATTTCCGGCGCGCGCCGTGTCCGCTGTTCGCCCATCTCCCACGTGCCCTGCCCCAGAGCCGGAATGCGCTCGCCATCAGGCAGGCTTACGCTTGCGATTTCGCTCGTCATGCTGACTCCTCAAAAGTCGCTCTGTCCCAATGCGATCCGATTGCACATCGCCTTATCGGTCAACGCATGTGACGAAAAAGTAGTAACGAGTTTAGCGGCTTGGCGACCTCGCGGCGGCGCGCCAGGCAAAAGCCCGCTATAACGGGACGCGCCGATGTTCTAAAATTGCCGCTTGCCCATCTTGCGTGAGCCCCATGACCTCTGCCTCGGAAGACCGCTGGCGTGACCTGCGCCCGGACCCGGAAAACGACACACCGCTCTATCTGCAACTCGCCCGCAAGCTCGGCAGCGCGATCCACGAAAACCGCTGGAATGCCGGCGAGGCGCTGCCTTCGGAGCGTGTGCTGTCGGAGGCGCTCGGTGTGTCGCGCATCACGTCGCGCAAGGCGATCGCGCTGCTCGTCGAGCAGGGTTTGATCCGCCGCACCCAGGGCGCGGGCAGCTTCATCACGCCGCGCTATGAAGATCCGTTGTCGCGTCTGTCGAGCTTCAGCGAAATGCTGCGGCGGCGCGGCTTCACGCCGAGTTCGAAGTGGCTGTCGCGCGAAATCTCGCCGGCCAATCGCGACGAGGTAATCCAGCTGGGTCTGTCGCCGGCCGCGGCGGTCACGCGGTTGCGGCGGCTGCGGCTTGCCGATGGCATCGTGATGGCGGTCGAGAACTCGACGTTTCCAGCCGCGGTCATTCCCGATCCGCAGGCAATCGGCGATTCGCTGTACACCTTTCTGGAGAATCGCGGACTGACGATCGTGCGCGCGTTGCAGCACTTTCGCGCGGTGAACGCGAGCGACGAGATCGCGCAGCAGATGAGCATCGCGCCGAACGAGGCGTTGCTGTTGATCACACGCATTGGTTATACGGCGGATCAGCGTGCGATCGAGCTAACCGACACGTATTGCCGTAACGATTACTACGATTTCGTCGCGGAGCTGAGGAAGTAGGCCCCGACGCCTCACGCCCATCGGGCTTCGTGCGCGCCGATGCGCGCCGGCGGCAGCGCATAAAACGCGGGCGTCTCCGCCAGTTCCTCCGCAGGCTGAACGCCGAGCACGCGCCCAAATTCGGATTGCACGCTCGCGACGCAGTCGCGCACATCGTCGAGCGACAGCTCGGGTGCCTGCTGCCCATCGGCTAGCAGCCCGAACGACTGCAGCCACCGCCCGGTCTGCGCGAGCGACACCTTCACATGCCAGCTGCCGCCCTCGCGAGCCCGCCGCGCGAGCGCGACCATCGCACCGAACGCGGCCAGATAACCGGTCGCGTGATCGAGCGCCTGACATGGCAGATGCCGCGGCTCGGCTGAACCCGCCGCCGCGCGCTCGGTCCACGCGATGCCGCTCGCCGACTGCACCAGACTATCGAAGCCGCGTCGCTGCGCCCACGGCCCCGTATGCCCGTACGCGCACACCGAGACATAGACGATGCCAGGCCGCAGCCGCGCGAGTTCATCCGGCCCGAAGCCGCGCGCCGCGAGCGCGCCCGGACGATAGGCCTGCAGGAACACCTCGGCATCACGCGCGAGTCCGCGCAACGTGTCGCAGCCGGCCGTGTCGCGCAGATCGACGAGCGCCGAACGCTTGCCGCGACCGTTGTCGATTACGAGCGGCGCAATGTTCGGCAGATGCGGCCCGTTGACGACCAGCACGTCGGCGCCATGATGCGCGAGCGCGCGGCCGGCCACCGGTCCCGCGATGATCCGCGACAGATCCAGCACCCGCACGCCCGAGAGCGGGCGGTCGATGCCTGCGTCGGCGTCGACGTGTTGCGGCGGCTCGGCCGGCGCATCACCAATGCGTTCGATCTCGAACAGCGGCAAGCGCGCGATCTCTTTGGCCTGATCGAGCGCGGCCCATTCGTCTGGCGAACGAATCAACGCGGCGCACAGGCCCGCGTCGGCGAGCGTGCGATCGAGCGTCGCGCCCTCCCAGCCGCGAATCGCAGCCGCCACCGACGCGCGCCCGTGATCGCAGCCCAGCACCTCGAGGACGCCCCGTAGGTGATGCGCGAAATTCGTATGCAGCTGGATCCAGCGGCCGTCGCCCGTTTCATAGAAGCCGGTGACCGGATCACGCAGCGCGGGCGGTGGCCCGTCGTCGATCCGCAGATAGCGTTCGCTGCGAAACGCCGCCAGCGCGCGACGCATCTGCACCGACACGTGCTGCCTGCGGCCGCTGCGCAAGCGCCAGTATTCGGTGGCGGCGAGGCCCGTCGCGGCGATGGTCGCCAACGCGAGGGTGCCGACCCGATAGACCGACGGCAAGCCGGGGTCCGCGCCGGTGAGCGACACCGTGTGCAGCGCGACCGGATCGCAGCCGGCGAGGGTCCAGATATGCTTGAGGGCGAGTTCGGGCGTCATGGCATCGGGCGCGCGGGTCGCGCGGACAGGAAGCAGGTAAATCCAGTCTAAATTTCCGACTTGCCGCGATCAATCTTGATTATGATAATCAACATATATTGATTTCTTCGGTTTCCCCGCGTTTTCATGTCAACCCCAATCTACCTGACCGCCGCCGAAGCGGCCGCGACGCTAGGCGTCAGCTTGCCTACGCTGTATGCGTACGTGAGCCGCGGCATGCTCGGCTCGTCGCCCGATGCGCAAGGCAGACACCGGCTCTACGATGCCGCCGAGGTGCGCCGCCTCGCGCGTCGCAAAGCGGACGGCAAGCGCGCGGGCAAGGTCGCGCAGAAGGTGCTCGACTGGGGTGTGCCGGTACTCGAATCGTCGATCACGCTGATCGCCAATGGTCGCCTGCTGTATCGCGGGCACGATGCGATCGAGCTCGCGCGCACTGCATCGCTCGAAGAGGTCGCGGCGCTGCTGTGGCAATGCAGTGCGCGGCGCCTCGCTGATGCGCCCGCCGTGCCGCTTCCCCCCGCGCAGTGGGCCGCGTGGCTGAAGCTGTGGAGTGACAGCACGCCACTCGATCGCGCGCTCGTACTGCTGCCGGCCGCCGCCGCGCAGATGCCGCGCGTGTGGGCGCTCGGCAGCGACGCGCAACTCGACACCGCCTGCGCCGTCATGCGGCTGCTGGCCGCCGCCATGCTGCCGGCGGCGGCGTCGAACGAACCAGTGCATCGGCAGATCGCGACAGCCTGGCGGGTACGCAGCCGGGCGCAAAGCGGACTCTTGCGCGCGGCACTGGTCGCATGCGCGGATCACGAGCTGAACGCGTCGACATTCACGGTCCGCTGCATCACGTCGACGGGCACGCACCTGTTCGGCGCGGTCGCAGGCGGGCTCGCGGCGCTCTCCGGGCCGCGTCACGGCGGCGAAACCGTGCGCATCGCGGCGCTGCTCGACGAGGCGTCGCGCGCGCCGGATCTGGACCGCTATCTGGCCAACCGTCTCGCGCGCCACGAGCACGGCACGCACGGACCGGTGCTATCGGGCTTCGGTCATCCGCTTTATCCGGACGGCGACCCGCGCGCGCGGCTGTTGCTGACGATGCTCGCCGACTGCGCACCGGCCCGCTCACCGCTCAATGAGGTGCTGAAGCTCGCGCGAGCGGTGCGCGACACGACGGGCGCGGAGCCGACGGTGGATTTCGCGCTCGCGGCGATCGAGCGCGTGCTCGGCTTGCCGGCCGGGGCCGGATTCACGCTGTTCGCGCTCGGGCGGGTGGTCGGCTGGATCGCACATGCGATGGAGCAGACGCGCGACGGCCGGTTGATCCGGCCGCGAGCGCGGTATGTCGGAGAGTACGAGGCGGAAGGGGCTGCTTAGGGGCTGCTTGGAGGTCGCATAGCGGCGGCGCGCCGTTCGCCCTGCTTCAGAACGCGCCGGCCCGGCGGGTCAGCCAACCCGGAATCGGCCAGCCGAATGGCTGCTTCGGCAACTTGCGGTCCGAACCGCCCGCGAGAGCAAAACGGGCTCCCTCCTCCCCAGCGCTGATCCATGCCACCGATCCGCGCGCCAACTCGATCGACTCCCCTGCCGCCAGCCAGTGATCCTCATGCTCGCCCTCGACGGTCAGCCAGACGTTGCCGCTGATCACCTTGAAAATCGACGGACGTGCGACCCGCCAGGACGTCGCGGGCTCGCCATGTTCCAGCTCGAAAACTCGGACTTCTCGCATCGCCGTTCTCCTTGAAGAACTTTCTGTTGTATCGATTATTGACGTGCGATCATCGGAGACCCATGCACAGTTCCAAACACTTTCATCAGAACTGTTCAGTTAAAAAACCGAACAGTTGGTGTGACTGCGAAGGAAGGCAAGCGTATGAAACTCGAAATCCAGCTCGATCGGGACAACGGTGTGCCGCTGACCGAGCAGATCGTCACGGGCGTCTCGGCGTGGATCCGCTCGCGCAGTGCGCATCCCGGCTCGAAGCTGCCGTCGATCCGCCAGTTCGCCGCCGACTTCGGCGTCAGCCGCTTTCCGGTGATCGAGGCGTACGACCGGCTGGTATCGCTCGGCTTTGTCGACTCGCGCCACGGCTCCGGCTTCTACGTCGCCGATCGTCAGCCGCCGGACATGCACTGCCAGGGCACCTCGGACCCGCGCCGTGCCGATGTCGAGTCGGACCATTTGCTAGAGCAATTCAACTTTCCGGGCGAGACGCTGAAACTCAGCACCGGCTTCATTCCCGAGAGTTGGCGCGACATCGATGGCATTGCGCAGGCGATCCGCCACGTGTCGCGAACCGATCCGGCGAGCATGATCGAGTACGCGACGCCGCTCGGCAATCCTGTCTTGCGCGAGCAGCTGCGAACCCGCATCGGTCAGCTGGGCATCGAGGCGGAGGCCTCGCAAATTCTGATCACCGACGGCGCGAGCCAGGCGTTCGATCTGCTCGTACGCTACCTGCTCAAGCCAGGTGACACGATCTTTGTCGAGGATCCCGGTTACTACAACCTGTACGGCCTGCTGCGACTGCACGGCGTGAAGCTGGTCGGCATTCCACGTACCAGCAATGGTCCCGATCTCGACGTGATGCAGGCGCAACTAAAGCTGCACCGTCCCAGATTGCTGTTTATCAACACCGTGTTCCACAATCCGACCGGCACCACGGTCGCACCGCAGGTCGCTTTTCGTCTACTGCAACTGGCGCGTGAGCACGGCTTCCAGATTATCGAGGACGACATCTACGCGGATTTTCAGACCGAGGTCACTGATCGCCTCGCCACCCTCGACCAACTCGAACAGGTGATCTACATCGGCGGATTGTCGAAGACACTGTCGTCCTCGCTACGGATCGGCTACGTGGTAACGACTCACGCGATCATCAAGGACCTGGTCGACATCAAGATGCTGACGAGCATCGGCTGCTCGCGCTTCGCCGAAGCGGTGGCGGTATCGATGCTGGAGCGCGGCGCGTACCGCAAATATCTGGAGCGGCTGCGCCGCCAGATGCGCGGCGCGCTCGGCTCGACCGTCAAGACGCTCGAAGAGGCCGGCTGGGAGATTTTCGAAAAGCCAGCGGGCGGCAAGTTCGTGTGGGCGCGCGTACCGCATGTCGCGGACGCCGAGCGGCTGGTTGAATGCGGCGTGCCGCTCGGTGTGACGGTGCTGCCTGGACAACACTTCAGGCCGAACCGGGAGGCGAGCCCGTGGATCCGGATTCATGTGGCCTTTGGCAATGAGCCGCGGGCGCAGGCTTTTTTTCATGCGGCGGCGCAGTTGCCAGCCGATGCGTGATCACCGCCCGCAGCGTGGCCGTGGCGGATTACCGGCAGGTACACAGTTCTGCCACGCCCGCTGCGCCGGGCCGCACTCTTCCCTAGAATAGCGACTCTCAGCCCGACCGAGCGCGCCCAGCCGCCTTCCATGTCCACGACGCCGACTCCGCCCGCCCTCGCTCCCGATATCCCCTCGGGCCCTTCGCCGCGTGCGCTGACCGTGATGCTGTGGCTGGTCGCCACCGGCTTCTTCATGCAGACGCTGGATTCGACGATCGTCAACACCGCACTCCCCGCGATGGCGACAAGCCTCGGCGAGCTGCCGCTGCGCATGCAATCGGTGGTGATCGCCTACTCGCTGACGATGGCGGTGATGATCCCCGTATCCGGCTGGCTCGCCGACAAGCTCGGCACGCGGCGCGTGTTCTTCAGTGCGATTCTCGTGTTCGCGGTGGGCTCGTTGCTGTGTGCGAACGCGCATACGCTGAACCAGTTGGTGCTGTTCCGGATTCTGCAAGGCGTGGGCGGCGCGATGCTGCTGCCGGTTGGGCGGCTCGCGGTGCTGCGTACGTTTCCGGCGGAGCGCTATCTGCCGGCGCTGTCGTTCGTGGCGATCCCCGGCCTGATCGGACCACTGATTGGACCGACGCTCGGCGGCTGGCTTGTCAAGATCGCGTCGTGGCACTGGATCTTTCTGATCAACGTGCCGGTCGGCATCGTCGGCTGCATTGCGACGTTTATTTTTATGCCAGACAGCCGCAACGAACACGTGGGCAAATTCGACCTGGGCGGCTATCTGATGCTGGTGGTCGGCATGGTGGCGATTTCGTTCGCGCTCGACGGCCGCACGGAGTTCGGCATTCAACATGCAACGGTGCTGGTGCTGTTGATTCTGAGCATGGCGTGTTTCGTTGCCTATGGTCTGCACGCGGTGCGCGAGCCCGCGCCGATCTTCCCGCTCGATCTGTTCAAGATCCACACCTTTAGCGTCGGTCTGCTCGGCAATCTGTTTGCGCGGATTGGCAGCGGCTCGATGCCTTACCTGATTCCTCTGCTGTTGCAGGTGAGCCTCGGCTATAGCGCATTCGAAGCCGGCCTGATGATGCTGCCGGTGGCGGCCGCGGGCATGGCGACCAAGCGTCTCGTGACGAAGCTGATTCTGAAATACAGCTACCGGAGCGTGTTGATGGCGAACACGATTCTGGTCGGCCTGATGATGGCGAGCTTCGCGCTCACGAGCACGACACAGCCGCTGTGGCTGCGACTCGTGCAACTGGCGATCTTCGGCGGCGTGAATTCGATGCAGTTCACCGCGATGAATACGTTGACGCTGAAGGACCTCGGCACCGGCGGCGCGAGCAGCGGCAATAGCCTGTTTTCGCTGATGCAGATGCTTTCGATGAGTCTCGGCGTGACGGTGGCCGGTGCCTTGCTGACGACCTTTACCGGCATCATGCAACGCGTGACCGCCGCGAATTCGCTGCCCGCGTTTCATGCGACGTTCCTGTGTGTCGGCATCATTACCGCATGCTCGTCATGGATCTTTGCGCAGTTGTCGCCAGACATCCGCACACCCGCGAAAAGAACCGATCCTTCGGAGCGAACCTGAGAGCTGCACGCAGCACCCTTGAACGGCGCCGCCGACCCTCAACAGGGCGATCCCGCACCAGCGAAGTGCGTGTCGTCGCCTTCGTACTGCGGCGGGCGCACAATGATTTCATCGGAGCATTGCTGGTAGACGCTCTCGCTGTGTTGGTGCACGCGCATAATTCTTGCTCACCTATCCTGTAAACTCTTGGTCTGCGCGTGCGCATTCTTGCCGAGCCCTGCAAGCGCCGCCATTTCCACACGACTGACATGATGAACATGATCGAACTCGATCCTCCCGGCTTCCAGCCACCACGCCCGATGGCCGGCGACGAAGGCTCCCGGCGTACTGTTCTGTATGGCGGCTACACCGTTTTCAGCGTGTTTCAGCCGGTTTTCTCGGTGTCGCACCGGCGCGCGATCGGGTATCACGCGTCGCTGCGCGCCCATGACGAGCATGAAAGGCAAGTGCCCTCGCACGAGGTCTTTACCCAGGCCGCGCGACGCGGCGACCTGCTGGAACTCGGACGCCTGGCCGAATCGCTGCACCTCGGCAACTTCAACGCGTTCGACAGCCACGACGAATGGCTCTTCCTCAGCCTGCATCCGGCCGCACTGATGGACACCAGTTACGGTGACGCGCTGCTGGCCGCGCTGAAAACGCTCGGTTTGCCGCCGCAACGCGTCGTGCTCGAAGTATCCGAACAGGCTGGCGGCGAGACCACACGCTTTGCCGAAATCGTTGATTCGCTGCGCAAGTCCGGTTTCCTGATCGCGCTCGACGGCTTTGGCGCCAAGCATTCGAATATAGACCGCGTGTGGAATCTGCGACCGGACATCGTCACGCTCGATCGCTGCATCCTCGCGCAAGCAAGCGAACACTCGCACATCGAGCGCGTGTTGCCGGGCCTCGTCTCTCTGCTGCACGAATCTGGGCAGCTGGTGCTGATGGGCGGTCTGAGCAGCGAGCGTGACGCGCTGATCGCGCTCGAATGCAATGTGGACTTCGTCCAGGGCGCCTTTTTCGCGGGCCCGAGCGTCGAGCCCGTCAAGCCGCAAGTCGCAGCCGGCCTGATGGATTCGCTCTCCGCCGCGCTGCGCGAGCGCGTTGCCGCTCGCGAGAAAGCCCAGTCCGCGCGGCTCGCACCGTATGTCACCGCACTAGAGGTGGCCGCCGCGCAGTTGATTGCCGGGGAATCGATCACGCAGGCCACCACAGGTTTGCTCGCGCTGGGCGAAACGGCGCGCTGCTTTGTTCTGGACGGTTCGGGCCGGCAGATCGGTGACAACGTGCTGCCGCCGGGCCGCACCTCGCAACGCGCCAAGCGCTTCAGCCCTCTGCTGCACTCCGAAGGCGCGAGTTGGGAACGCCGCCCGTATTTCATTCAGGCGATGCGTCAACCGGGCCGGGTTAATCTAACGCCGCCCTATCTGTCGATCAACGAAGCGCACCTGTGCGTTACTGCGTCGATTGCCGCGCACACGCCGCATGGAACGCAGGTGCTATGCGTCGACATCAACTGGGAAGTCGCGGCTCACCGTAGCTGACGCCCCCGGATGGCCCTTGATCCGGGCAATCAGATCCTTGATCGCCTCACGGCCCAGGATCTGGTTGGCCGCCTGCAAATGCTCGGCGCTGGTGAGGATGCGCAGCGAGATGATCCTCGCCGAAAGCTCCGGTGCGCCATCCGTCTGCACGTCGATTAGCCCGACGACGTCGCCGTTGCAGAACAACGCGATACACACCGCCCCGTCCATTGACACCACCTCGGCATGGCTCGACTGTTGCGCGAGCGATGTGATGGCGCCCATCCACCTCGGATCCGACACCGGTTCGCCAGCGTGCAGCGCTTGTGTTTCGGGCGTTGGCTCGGGTGTACGAAGGGACGGATTGACTGTAGGGAACGGAGTGGGCGAAGCGCACAGAGGTACGTCGCTGATCAGTTGAGGCGCGTCGCTGAAAAGCTGCAACAGGCCCATCCGGTCTTGCGCTTCGAGCGCCACGAGCAGACGCTCGACGATTCGCCCATGCACCGCGGGATCGGGCCGCTCCAACGGCGCGCCCGCACGCCGCAGACGCTCCTTGGCGCGATGAACCATTTGCCGGCAGGCGGCCGGTGTGCGCTCGAGAATCGAGGCGATTTCCGCATAGTCGCACTCGAACGCTTCATGCAGGACGAACGCCGCACGTTCGTCTGGCTTCAAATGTTCGAGCAGCAGCATCACGCCGTATGACATGTCCGCCGCGCGCAACGCCAACTCCTCCGCCGATGGCGCAACCTCGTCGAGCCACGGCTCCGGCAACCAGCCGCTGACCTGCGACGCGCGCTCGCGCTGCGCGTGCCGCAGACGGTCGATCGCCGCGCGCGTGGTAAGCGTGGTGAGCCAAGCGACCGGTGTTTGCACCGCCTGCGTATCTGCCAGATGCCATTTGAGCCAGACATCCTGCACCACGTCTTCGGCTTCCGCGCGACTGCCGAGCATCCGGTACGCGAGTGCCAGCAGACGGGCGCGCGCGGCCTCGAAACTGGATGCCTTGTCGATTCCCTGATCCGTCATGCGTCGACCTCCCAGTGGTGCGTGGTGAAAAAGCGGCTGTGTACCGATGGCATGGCTCAGGCGCTCGTCAGGTTCGGTATTCCTGATGTTGACGCATGAGCAGCGGGTGATGTGACAGCGAGGCGCAAAAAAATTTCTGTCACACGGCCGACCGCTGCTGCGTCATATGGGCAACAACCCGCGCATCCCGGAACGCCCATGCCGCCCATCCCGATCGAGGACCCTATGCCTTCCAGTTACCCATCTGTCTCCGCCCTGGGCCTTGTGCCCACGGTCATCGAACAATCCGGCCGGGGCGAGCGCGCCTACGACATCTACTCCCGCCTGCTGCGCGAGCGCATCGTTTTTCTTGTCGGGCCGGTGAACGAGCAGTCTGCCAGTCTGATCGTCGCGCAATTGCTGTTTCTCGAATCGGAGAACCCCGACAAGGATATTTGTTTTTACATCAATTCGCCCGGTGGCTCGGTGTATGACGGCCTTGCGATTTACGACACCATGCAGTTCATCAAACCCGAGGTCTCGACCTTGTGCACCGGGTTTGCCGCGAGC
The DNA here is from genome assembly GCA_000173575.1 of Burkholderia sp. H160. Taxonomy (GTDB): domain Bacteria; phylum Pseudomonadota; class Gammaproteobacteria; order Burkholderiales; family Burkholderiaceae; genus Paraburkholderia. The sequence goes on from ABYL01000029.1 coordinate 61,510, forward strand.
ATGGGGACCTTCCTGCTCACCGCGGGTCAGCGCGGTAAACGGTATGCGCTACCCAATGCGCGGATCATGATTCACCAGCCGTCCGGTGGCGGCCAGGGCACCGCGGCCGACGTCGAAATCCAGGCGAAAGAGGTGCTGTATGTGCGGGCGCGTCTCAATGCGATGATGGCGGAGCGCACCGGACGCAGCATCGAGGAAATCTCGCGCGATACCGACCGTGACAACTTCATGTCGGCGCTCGAAGCGAGGGACTATGGATTGATCGATGACGTGCTGGAAGCCCGCGCGACGTGGAACAACCCGGTTCGCCGCGAAACCATGGAACGGGTCTGACACGAGGCCGCTTGCTAGCCCGCTTGCTGAACATTTCCAACTGCCTATCGGTGCGCGCGCACCACAAAAGCTGCTCACCTTCGCTGGAATCGCTATCATGTCGCGAATCGTCGAGTTCGACGACCGCTTCAATGGAGATACACATGGCGTCATCCAACGAAAACGTCAGCATGGCGCTATTCTGCGACTTCGAAAATGTCGCGCTCGGCGTGCGCGACGCGAAGTACGACAAGTTCGACATCAAGCTGGTGCTCGAACGCCTGCTGCTGAAGGGCAGCATCGTCGTCAAGAAAGCGTATTGCGACTGGGATCGCTACAAGAGTTTCAAAGGGGCAATGCACGAGGCCAATTTCGAGTTGATCGAAATTCCCCACGTGCGCCAATCGGGCAAGAATTCGGCCGACATCAGGCTCGTCGTCGATGCGCTCGATCTCTGTTACACGAAATCGCACGTCAACACGTTCGTCATCATCAGTGGCGATTCGGACTTCTCGCCGCTCGTGTCGAAGCTGCGCGAAAACGACAAACAGGTGATCGGCGTCGGTGTGCAGCAGTCCACCTCGGATCTGCTGATTGCGAATTGCGACGAATTCTTCTTTTACGACGATCTGGTACGCGAAAGTCAGCGCGCGGTCGCGAGGCGCGATACGTCGCGCCAGCAGCAGATCGCCCAGCAGGCGGCCAAGCGTGCGACTGACGAAGAGAAGGCCCCGCCCAAGGAAGATCTGGAGAAGCGCCGCAGCAAGGCCGTTGAAATTGCGGTGCAAACATTCGACGCGCTCGCTTCCGAACGCGGTGATAGCGGCAAGATCTGGGCGTCCGTGCTGAAAAACGCGATCAAACGACGCAAGCCGGATTTCAACGAGACCTATTACGGTTTTCGCGCTTTCGGCAATCTGCTGGAAGAAGCGCAGGCGCGTGGCCTGCTCGAATTCGGCCGCGATGAGAAGTCAGGCGCGTACGTTTATCGAAGCACGGCTGTGAATGTCGCGACTGAAGCTGCGGGCGAAACCATCAGGGAAACCGGGACGGAGTCTGGCGAAACGGGGGTGGCTGAACGGGCAGTCGAACCTTCGTATGAAGCGCAAGCGGCCGTTTCTGAGACGGGCGGCAAGCACAAGTCGCGGCGCAAGGACCGGAACAATCGCAAGGCGGGCCGTGGTCAGCAGGACGCCGCGCATGACAAGCGCGTTCGCCACGAAGTTGTTGATGAAGAACCTGCGGCTACCGTACCGGCTCCCACCGAGCACGCCGAACCGATCCAGCGGGAGGAGTCGCATGAACACGCGCCGCTCCCACACGAGCCCGTCACTGAACCGGTCGCGGAAGAACCCGAAACTCGCTCTGTGACAGTGGAAGCGGATACGGCTGCTCAGCAGGTCGTCTTCGGCCACGAAACCGACCGGACTACCGACGACGAGCAACCCGCGCAGCGTCCAAGCGCCAAAAAGCGCGCATCGCGCAAAACGGCCACAAAGAAAGTGAAGAAATCAGCGCCGCGTACGATCGATGAAATACCTGAGATCGCAGCGCCGGCCGAGGTCCATGCTCCGGTAGCCAACCCGGAAGAAGCGCCTGCGCCCGCCAGGAAGGCCGCCCGTAAAACGGCGTCTCGCAGCCGCCGTCCGCGCAAGGCGGCGTCAACGGACATCGCGGAGTAAGCAAGCCAGCGGCCCCGACAATCACCGCTCAGTAAGCCGGATAAGGCGCATACATGACCGGCGGCGGTGCGTAGTAATAAGGACGAGGTGCCACATACACCGGCTGCGTCGAATAGTAAGGTTGCGGCTGAGCGATCGTCTCGCCCTTCGATGTCATGCACTGGGCGTAGGCGGTGTCGTAGCGCGCCTGCATGCCGGCGGCCGAATACTGTGCGCCATTCGCGCCGTTCGCCCCACCGATCAGCAAGCCGGTGCCTGCGCCGATCGCCGCACCCGCGCCGGCGTTGCCCCCCGCCGCACCGAGCAGCG
>ABYL01000028.1 GCA_000173575.1 Burkholderia sp. H160
CCCAGCTTGTGTGGAAACTGGTTTTCCATGGCTATGCGAGCGATTGCCGATCAGGTCAATCTAGTTCGACACAGACAGGTCGCACCGATCGACCGTCGCATGCGCAACAAAGCCTCTCAGGGCTTTAGCTTTCGACCATCTTCATGGCCTTCAATGTTCCCTGAACGCCGAGTATGTTCATGGCCCGCTTGAGGTTGTAAGCCAACACCCGAAGGCTCATCTCCGTGCTCACCCGCCTGAGCGTCCTGGTCAGGAAGTGTGCGGGACCCATCCAGTGCTTGAGCGTGCCAAAGACATGCTCCACGGTACTTCTGCGGATGGTCATGGCGTCGGGCTTCCGGTCGAGCCGACGCTGCATCGCTTCCAGCGCATTCTCGTGTTCCCATCGCCGAATTCGACGATAGTCAGACGGTGAACATCGTTCCTTGAGATGGCAACGTGGACACGCGCTGGGCAGACCGATGACCTGATGCCCAGCTTGAACCAGTTCTCGAACGACGGCGGAGCCAACCCAGCCGGTCGCCCCAGTGACAAATACGCGCATAACCAACCTCCTGATCGTTTCAGCAAGAGATTAAGGATTTGTCGCTGGACGATCTATGTCGTAAAGTTCGCATTTGGTTTTAGATCGTTCGGAATTGTTGCGTGGATCCGCTATCAGAAGTGTTGTCGTTAGTGAAGCTGCGCAGCTATCTGTCCGGCGGCTTCGATGCGAACGGAGACTGGGCCGTGCAATTCGGCGCGCACGACGGCATCAAATTTCACGCCGTGCTTCGCGGCCAGTGCTGGGTTTTGGTCGAGGGGGTGCCCGACCCCGTGAAGGTGAGTGAAGGTGAATGCTTCCTGCTAGCGAGAGGAAAGCCTTTTCGTCTCGCCAGCGATCTGGCCGTCGAACCAGTCGACGTCCGTACGCTCTTGCCACAGGTCCATGACGGGCGGGTCGTGACGTACAACGGAGGGGGCGAGTTTCTGAGCATCGGCGGCTATTTCACGCTCGCCGATGGCCCAGCCGATCTGTTGTTGAGCATGCTGCCGCCGCTTGTCCATGTCCGCGAGGAGCCGAATCGGGCGACAGTGCGATGGTACGTCGAGCGCATGAGGCATGAATTGAGCGATGCGCAGCCGGGCGATTTCATCGTCGCACGGCAGTTGGCTACCCTGGTCCTTATCGAGGCGTTACGACTGCATTTGTCGAACGAGCGCCGTGAAAGCGTCGGTTGGCTTTTCGCATTGTCCGACAAGCGCATGCGGGCTGCGATCGATGCAATGCACGCCTCACCGGGCCGCAGATGGACCTTGCAGAGCATGGCCGAGCAGGCGGCGATGTCGCGCACGACGTTCGCCCTGCGATTCAAGGAGACGGTTGGGCTCTCGCCCATGGAGTATTTGACGCGCTGGCGCATGATGCTGGCCGCAGACCGATTGACTCATTCCCGCGATTCCGTTTCCGAAATCGGTCTCGCCCTTGGCTACGAATCCGAGAAGTCCTTTAGCACGGCGTTCAAACGAGTGATGAACTGTTCTCCACGCCGATATGCTCGACAGCGAAAAGCGGGGACGACTGATGCTGATGTTGGCGGTGCGGCCGTCTGGCAGAACGGCAATCCGTAACCAGTGGTGCGGCAAAGCGAAGGGCGTTCATCAGGTAAGCTCCGGAAAGTAATCAGGATTCGATTGGCGCCGGGCGGTCATTGACTTTTGCCATCACGGGGGGCGCGCCGGCGAAGGATTGCGCAACGATTGGAATTCGGCGTTTCTGGTCAGGTGCAATGCCCAGCAATTCTGTCGTCGCATCGATCACGCGATCGGCGTCGAGCGTCAGCAGGCAATCGCTCCGACTGTGAATGTGGGCGTCGCATCCCTCCAGCTTGCAGGGCACGCAGGCGCCAGCACCCTGAAGCAGATAGACGTTGCCGCGCCGCCCCGAACCGGATATCGGCCAGGGACTGCTGTCGGTCCAGCCCTTCGGCCACGGTCCCCAGCGAACCGGATTCGATGGGCCGAACAGGGCGAGGGTCGGCGTGCCGGTAGCCGCCGCGATATGGGTGGCGGACGTGTCGGGACCAACGAAGAGTCTCGCGCGTCGAATCACTTCCGTGGTTGCAGCGAGGCTTAGCTTTCCTACCAGATTGACGATGTCAACTCCCGCACGCTCCCTGATGTCGCACGCATACGCTACTTCCTCTTCCGCTGGTCCACCTGTCAGAACAATCGCATAGCCGCGCGCACGCAGGAATTCGACGAGCGCGACCCAGCCTTCGGCGTGCCACATCTTGTACGCGTAGCGCGGATACACATGCACGACAACGTAGGGCTGGCCGGCCGCAGACTCGAGAAGCAGATTGAGTTGTGCGAGCTGCTTCGGACGATCGGGCATGGCTGGCGGGACGATGTTGAAGCAGGGCGTGATCCCAAGCAGGCTCATGAGCGATAAACCGCTTTGGACCACGTGCAGGCTGTCATCGCGATCGACCACAAAGCGGTTTAGCATTAGCCTTTTGATCCAGGTTTTGCGAGCGGGAGCAACAATGCCAATCCGCTTGCTCCCTGCCATCCAGCAAAGGAAGCTGGCGAGGCTGGACGTGCGCAGTGAGCAGACGAGATCGTAGCGGCGCCAGAGTTTGAGGGCCTCGGCAAAGCGCTCTACCTGTCTGGCGCGTTGCGCGATGCAGACCACACCTCGGAGGTCGGGATTGTTTTCCAGCACCCCACCGGTACCGTCGAATACCAGCATATCGATTTGCGCGTCGGGCCAGTGCGCCTTTAGGGAGCGCACTACAGGCGTGCCAAGCAACACGTCGCCGATGCGGCCCGTACAGATCACGAGTATCGAGCGGGGAGGGGGCATCTCACGGAACAGTGTGTCCATGCAGGACTCGCTGGGTGGATCTGTACGAGAGGACCGTCGCGGCGGTTGTCCCAGATGCATTCTCATGACCGTCGCGCATCGCCGTTGTAGTATCGCAAATCGGCACTCTCCAGTAACCGTTGCATGTACGGGCCCTGCAGCGCGAATCGCGCTGCCGCCAGAGACTCCTTTTTTCCCCGAGGCCGGTCGGCGGGATCGAGAAGCAGTTCTTTATCGATCGATGGTGCATCCTCGCCACTCGGCCAATGCTGGCAGTACAGGCTCAGTGCTTCGCAGATATTGCGGAATCCCGGATGAACGGGTTCACGCTCGGGCATCCCCACAATTGCTTTCGCTCCGAAGTGCCGGACGACCTTTGAATACAGCACCTTTTCGAGGAAATCATCGTCACGAGCGCGGAGTTCTGTGAACATCTGCACGACCGCCGGTGTTACTTTCGCGATGAAGAACTGCGTGGAAATGGTCTTGGTCTGGCGGATACCGTATCCGAAACCCAGTGGCCGCAAGATGCGCGAAAGCGCGTAGCGTGCCCGTTTGCTCAATTCCTGGGAGCGTTTCCATGCCGGTGCGCGGTCGTCGCTCCAGGAAGAGGCTGCGATCACCGAGTCCGGAACGGCCCGCAACTTGTGCAGATATCGGATGATGACTTGTTGGTCCATGATCCAGGTATCTGCTTCAAGGTGCACGACGAAGTCGGGATCGAATCGTTCAACCGCGCTTTGGATTGAAGCCACCAGCAGGTCGAGTGCCCCTGTCGTCAAGGGGCGTGGTGGCCGTCGCAGGAGCAGATCTTCCAGATAGGGTTCGTAGGTGGCGTGAGAACACGCATGTACGACCGGCCACGTTTGTTGCCAGTTCAACTTGATGATCTCCATCGAGATGCGCGCACAGTCGATGCGGTTAAACGTGGTCAGGCATACGACGACTTTCATGACATGACCCCTGGATTTCAATAGACCACCGGCATACCGGCCGGACGATGTTTGAAACGCCTGTGCACCCAGTAATACTGCTCGGGAAAGCGGAGGATTTGCTGCTCAAGGAAGGCATTCATCGTGCGTGCGTCGTGCGACTCGCTGTCCGTAGGATAGTTTTCGAGTGGCTCGAAGATGGTGAGCCTGTAGCCGCGAAATTTCGGCAACACCTCGGTTACGAAGGGCACGACGCGCGCGCCACCGAGTTTTGCGAGACGCGATACGGAGGTGAGCGTACAGGCCGGCACGTCGAACAGCGCGGCAAACACGGAACCCGATGTGCCGTGGTCCATGTCTGCGGCCAGCATGACTGGAGTGCCTGAGCGCAGAAGCTTCACCATGTGTTTCGCGCTCGAGCTACGCTCGATCATGTTCGCGCCGAACCGTCCACGCTGACGTTTTGCGAGCTCGCAGACGCGCGTATTCGACATGCGCGTGTAGAGGGCCGCGACGGGCAGTTGAGAGGAATAAAGCATGCAACCCACCTCGATGCCGACGAAGTGGAAGCCCATGAAGATCGTGGGTGGCGCGTGCGGATCGTGGAGGTCGATGCGGCTGTCCATCTCGACCATCCGGTCAATCGCACGGGCGCTCCCGAACCACTGAAATCCTCGCTCCAGATAGCTGCGCACGACATGCTGGAAATGCGCGCGCGCAAGACGCTGGCGCTCATGCTCGGTCTTCAGCGGAAAACACAGCCGCAGGTTGACGAGCGCCACGTGTTTGCGACGGCTTGGTATCAGATACAGCGCTGCGCCGAGACCGCTGCCGACGCGGGCAACCAGCGGGTACGGCAGCACCGACAGGAGCCGCAGCAAACCGACGAGCAGACAATACCCGAGCCTTTTCATGGTTGTTTCCGTGTAATGGGCTGTCCGGCGCCCCTTATATCGAGTTCCGGAGCATGGGACAGCGCAAGTTGTGATGAACGGGTGCCTCCACCGGTTCGCCGGGCGAAATCAGTCGTTACATTGGCGGCCATGCAGTTCGAGGTGCAACTGGACCAGCCACGCACGGTGGCAGTCATCGGTAATCAGTGCTTTAACGCCGGGTTTTTCGCCTAATTCGACCTTGCGCGCCGCCAAGGCGCTATCGAACGCTCGTCGCGCCCACCGCCGCAGCAGCACCATGATCAGAAGCGCTACGGAGAAGGTGCCGCGCTGATAGAGCAATGCGGGTTCGCCGCCGGATAGACATGATCGTCATGCTGAGCGTGCATGGCTTACCCGACACTTACCGGAGCATTGCGCCGGCCGTCTTTGCGCGGGCCCCAAGGCTACCGGGACGCGGTGTCGCCATAGTCGGGGACTGTCGCGGCGTCGCCGGGTTTCGATGAAAGCGCGCGCCGCCTTTGCAGATAAAGATCGCGCGTGAAGGAATACTCGTCGAGCGCCGCTTGCGAGAGCAGATTCGAAGCGCCCAGCAGGTCGGCGCGGTTGCTGATGAGGTGAGTGCCGCCCACCGCGGCCTGGACGGGCAGCGATGCCGCCGAGAACGGATTGAGCAGACCGTCGACGGGGACGTCGCTCACGTCGCGCACGCTGCTCGGACCGAACACTGGCAGCACCAGATACGGCCCGATCGGTACGCCGTAGCGCGCAAGTGTCAGGCCGAAATCCTGATGATGCCGGGGTAGCCCTGCGGGCGTTGCCCAGTCGATCAGGCCGCCAATGCCCAATGTGGAATTGAACGCAAAGCGTATCGCATCTTCCGTCGCGTCCGTCACTTTCAACTGCAGCGCGTCGTTGGCGAAGTTGCCGATATCGCCGAGGTTGGAAAAGAAGTTCCGAACTGCGGTCTGCACCGGCGCCGGCGTCACCTTCTGATAGGCGGTCGCCGCCGGTCTGGCGACGTACTTGTCCAGCCTGTCGTTGAACGAGTAGATCGCCCGGTTCATCGGTTCGAGCGGGTCGCCGGCGGTGCGCTCAGAACGCGTTGCGCAGCCGTATAGGACGAGCGTCGCGGCAATGAGTGCGCGGGCTTGCAGGTCAAGGCTTTTCATCCAGAGTCTCCCGGCAGAAGGGTTGACAGCAGGGCCGGCGACGCAGCGCTGGAACGTCGGCGCTGTTCGTCGATTCCATGATCGGGCTGGCCGACTTACTCATCACTTACGGACGAATCTCCGGGTGCAAGCTCGATTGGCACAGCAGCGAGCCATGAGTGGGTAGTAAGTGCCGAGTAAGTCACGTGGCCGCACGATCACATCAGGCGCCGCAACTGCCGGATTGTCCGGCGCCCGATTCCGCTCATCCGGTTCGAGCCGGACGGCGGCAACCCCGTCTGGACTATTCAATGAACAACCTGCTTGTAATCGAACAGGCAAGAACTCTGTTGTCGCCCCTTGCCGTTGGCCTGATTTCCGGACGCGCGCCTGGACGCGCTGGGCGGAGCCGCGCACGTGCGTGCTAACCGCCGCGAGCCCAACGCAAGATGGGCATGGAGGAGGTGGGAGGCATTGGCCGCGGCCGTCGTATGCACAGAACTGGGCGCGTGCGCGGTGCAGCCGCCTTACGTGCCGCCCACGCTCGATGACCATGGGGTCTGGGCAAACCAGTCGACTTTCGCGCCGGCCCCAGTGCCGCCTGAAGAGAAATGGTGGACTGCACTGGGAGACCCGGTGCTGGACGGCCTGATCGACGCCGCGTTTGCGAGCAGTCCATCGTTGGCGCTGGCCGCGGCGCATCTGGACGAAGCGCGCGCCACCCTCGGCCTCAAGACCGCTCAGAGCCGCCCGCAGGTTTCGTTCAATGCGAGCGCGGAGCATGCCCGCGTTCAAAGCGGCGGCGGCGGCATTGGCGGCGGCGGTGGCAACACGGTGGTGGGCTCGGAACTCACGGGCGGCCCGACTCTAGCGTGGGAAATCGATCTATTCGGCCGCCTGCGGCAGGCGCAGGCGGCCGCAGGCAGCCGGCTCACCGCCCGTACCGCGGATGCCGCTGCCGCCCGGCTCCTGCTGGCCGCCCAGGTAGCGGGCGCCGTGACGTCGCTGCGCGCTTGCCAGGTCGTACTGGACGTCAGACGTTTCGATATCGAGTCGCAGCAGCGCGACCTGGCGCTGACGCGTCAGCGAGTCGGGTTGGGATTTGCCCCGCCGGTCGACGAAAGCCGCGCGCTTAGCTCGCTTGCCGACGCGCAGACGAGTCTGGTTGCGCAGGACGAAACCTGTGTACAGGACCTGGACGCGCTAGTCGAACTCACCGGATTGACTGCGGCCGATGTGGCTGCGCGCCTCGGCGCGGTGCGCGCAACCGGCACGGCAGTTGGCACGGCAACGGGCGGACAGGGCGATCACCCGTTTGCGTTTCCAAACGTCCCGCAGGCTACGCTCGCCGTTCCGGCCAGCGTGCTGGCCGGGCATCCGGCCGTGATTGCCGCCGAACGCGAGCTCGCGGCGACCTACGCGGAAATCGGCGTTGCGCGCGCGAACCGGCTGCCGGTCTTCAATCTGACGGCGGCGCTCACCGGCAACTGGATCAGCGCTTCTGGGTCGACGATTTCCTATCTGGCCTGGTCGCTGATCCCTGCCGTGAGCGGGCCGATCTTCGATGCTGGGGCAGGTGCTGCGTCGGTCGATGCCGCCAGCGCCCGTTACCTTGCCGCTCTCGCGACCTTGCGCGAGACCGTACGTACTACCACGCAAGACATCGAAAACGCGCTGTCGGCGCAGGCGCATGCACGCGAGCGGCTCGCCGCTGCGTCGCGCGCGCGCGACGCAGCCCAGGCGACGCTCGAAGCGACCGAATCGCAATGGCGCGCCGGCGCAGTCAGCCTTTTCCAGCTCGATGACACGCGACGGCAACGGCAAGCGGCAGAGGAAACAGCGGTCGATGCCGCGCGTGCCTGTGTTCAGGCCTGGGTAGACGTCGTCCGCGCATCGGGCAATGCCGCCACCTTCACCGCCATGCCTTCTCAACCGGATTGATACGCCATGCCCCAATCATTCACTACTCGCATCGCCGTTTTCCGGCACCGTGCCGCGACCAGGCGGCGCGTGGTCGCCACGGTCTTCGTGCTTGCCGTGCTGGCGACCCTGAGCGCTGGCGTCGCGCTGATGCGCAGCAGCCGCCCGGCAGACGTTGCCCCCGCGCCCGCCGCCAGCGCGCTGACGGTCGCGCTGCTCAAGCCGCAGCACCAGCGCTGGAGCGAGTCGATCGAGGTATCCGGCGCCATCGCGCCTTGGCAGGAAGCGACGATCCGCTCGCTCATGACCGGCGCGCGCCTCTCGGAAGTGCGCGTCGATGTGGGCGATGCGGTCAGGCGTGGCGAGGTGCTGGCCCGGTACGACAGGGCGCTGTTGCAGGCCGACGTCGCGCAGATGGCCGCAGCACTTGCGCAGGCCGAGGCGAGTGCGCAGCAGGCGCGCACCAACGAGGCCCGCGCGCTGCAGATGAAGGACAGCGGCGGCATCAGCAAGCAGGATCTACTGCAGTACCGGACCACAGCCGCGGTCACGAAGGCCCAGGTTGACGTCGCGCGCGCCCAGTTGCAGGCGCGCCGGCTCGATCTGCAGAACGCCAGCGTCCTCGCGCCCGACGACGGCACGATCAGCGCCCGCGCTGCGACCCTCGGTTCGGTGACGCCGGTCGGCCAGGAGCTGTTCCGGCTGATCCGGCAGGACCGCCTGCAATGGCAGGCCGAAGTCACGGCCGCCGACGTCGCGGCTGTCACGCCCGGCCAGCGCGTCCTGCTGGCTTTGCCGGACGGTAGCCATGCGCGAGGCGTGGTGCGCCGGATCGCGCCGTCGCTGGACCCGCAGTCGCGCGTCGCCATCGTCTATGCGGACCTGGAGCCGGGCTCGCATGCGCGTGCTGGCATGTACGCGGGCGGGCGCATCGTGCTGGGCGAGAATGACGCGCTGGTGGTGCCAGCGTCCGCGCTAGCGATGCACGACGGGCGCAGCCATGTTGCAGTCGTCGCTGAGCACGGCGGCGTGGAGCGGGTCACGTTGCGCGAAGTACAGACCGGCCGACGCGAAGGCAGCGCGGTCGAGATTGTGAGTGGACTGGCCGATACGGAGCACGTCGTTCGCGAAGGGGCCGCGCTGCTGAACGAAGGCGATGTCGTAACGCTCGCGCCGGACGTGGTGTCGACGACAGGCGGGGCACTGCAATGAACTTTGCTACGTGGTCCATGCACCACCGGGTTCCGGTCGTCGTGCTGTTCATTTTCCTGTCGCTGGCGGGACTGTGGGGGTTTCATCGGCTGCCCATCCAGGATATGCCCGACCTCGACCTGCCGGCGCTCAACGTCACACTGACGCTACCCGGCGCGGCGCCCCTCCAGCTCGAAGCCGATGTCGCGCGCAAGGCCGAGGACGCGCTCGCGACGCTGCAGGGTCTCAAGCATCTGAATACGCAGATCGTCGACGGACAGGTTCATATCGAGGTCACACTGGTCATCGGGCGCAATCTGTCCGATGCCCTGAACGAGGCGAAGGACGCACTCGACGGCATCCGCTCCGGGCTGCCCGCTGATCTCGATCCCCCGGTCGTGACCGCGGTGAGGAGCGATTCGGACCCGATCATGACGTTCGCGATCGCCTCTACCCGGCTCGACGACGAGCGCCTGTCGTGGTTCGTCGACGACACCGTCAGCAAGACGGTGCTCGCAGTGCCGGGCGTCGCGCAATTCGAGCGTGTCGGTGGCGTCACGCGCGAGGTGCAGGTGGAGGTCGACCCGGTTCGCCTCGCGTCGGCGGGCGTGACCGCGGTCGACGTCTCTCGCGCGCTGCGCTCGATGCAGATGGATGCGTCGGGCGGGCGTGGCCGCTTCGGGCTCGGCGAACAGTCGATGCGCGTGCTCGGCACCGTAACGCAGGCGGCCGGTCTCGCACGCTTTCCGATCGTGCTCGCCGATGGCCGCTCGATCAGTCTCGACCAGATCGCGCTCGTACGCGACGGTTTTGCCGAACCGACCCAGACCGCGCTGCTCGGCGAAAAGCCGGTGGTTGGCTTCAGGATTTACCGCGCAAAAGGCGCGGACGAGACGCGCATCGCGGCTGACGTCGAAGCCGCACTGGACCGGCTTCGCGCAGCGGACCCGGCGATCTCGTTGCAACGGGTCTCCAGCGCCGTCGACTACACAAAGGAGCAGTACCGGGGCTCGATGGACATGCTCTACGAGGGCGCGCTGCTGGCCGTGCTGGTGGTGTGGTGGTTCCTGCGCGATCGCCGCGCGACGCTGGTGGCCGCTGCTGCGTTGCCGCTGTCGATTCTGCCGGCTTTCGCGACCATGCAGTGGCTCGGCTATTCGCTGAACACGCTGACGCTGCTGGCGCTGGCGGTGGTGATCGGAGTGCTGGTCGACGATGCGATCGTCGAGATCGAGAACATCGAACGGCATGTGCAGATGGGCAAGCCCATCCTGCAGGCGGCCACCGATGCGGTGACCGAGATCGCGCTGCCGGTGACGGCCACGACCCTGACGCTGGTTGCGATTTTCCTGCCCACTGCGCAAATGAGCGGCGTGCCGGGCCTGTTCTTCAAGGAGTTCGGCTGGACGGCGGTGGTTGCCGTGCTGATGTCGCTGCTGGTGGCGCGGCTGCTCACGCCGATGATGGCCGTTGCGCTTCTCAAGCACACGTCGCTTCATCAGCCGCTGCACGAACCATTGGGCGAGCGGCCGCCATCGCGCCTGATGCAGCGTTATCTCGCGCAGGTCCGCTGGTGCCTCGCTCACCGGAAGACCACGCTGGCGCTGACCGTCGCGTTTCTGACCGGCTCGGTCGCGCTGATTCCGCTGATTCCGAACGGCTTCGTGCCGGCGTCCGATCGCGGTTTCATCGTGGCCAATGTCGAGTTGCCGCCGGGCAGCCCGCTCGACGCAACGCTGGCGGTCGAACGCGATGCGCGCCGGGCGTTGGGTGGTGTTGCCGGCATTGAGCGCATTTTCAGCGTGGCGGGAGGCAATGCCACGACGCGTTTCGATTCGGCGCAAACCGCCGGTGTGCGCTTCGGCACGATGACCCTGATGCTCGCGCCGCGCGGCGGGCGCCCGTCGCAGGCGAGCATCGAAGCGATCGTGCGGCAACGCCTCGCCGCCGTGCCCGGCGCGCGTTTTTCGCTCGGCGACGGCGGCCTTGGCGAGAAGCTCGCCATTATCCTGACGAGCGACAACACGACGGCGTTGACCGAAAGCGCGGCCCGGGTTGCGCGCGAAATGCGCAGGATTCCCGGGCTGAACAACGTGGCGTCGACGGCGAGCCTGGAGCGGCCGGAGATCGAGATCCGGCCTGACATGGCCACTGCCGCCGAACGCGGCATCAGCACCGCGGCGATTGGCGAGACCGTGCGCATCGCGACCACCGGAGACTTCGACGCGCAACTGGCGAGACTCAATCTCGACGATCGCCAGATCTTCCTGCGCGTGCGGCTCGCCAATCCCGACCTGGAGAGCGTCAGCTCGGTGTTCGGTCTGCGCCTGAAAGGCCGCGACGGCCTCGTGCCGCTGGGATCTGTGGCGAGCGTTTCGGTGGGCAGCGGTCCCGCGGAGATTGCGCGCCACGATCGCAAACGCTTCGTCACGGTGTCCGCCGATCTGGGCGCGACGGCGCTCGGCGATGCGCTCAAATCGGTCAGGGCGCTGCCGGCGGTGCGTGCGCTGCCGGCGGATGTCGCCCTGCTCGAAGACGGCGACGCGGACACCATGGCCGAACTGTCGTCCGGCTTCCTGTTTGCGATGGCGACCGGTGTCCTCTGCGTGTACCTGTTGCTGGTCCTGCTATTCAATGACTTCTTCCAGCCGCTCACGATCCTGTCCGCGCTGCCCCTGTGCCTGGGTGGTTCGTTCGTGATGCTGCTCGTGACCGGCAGCGAGCTCGACGTTCCGTCGATGGTCGGCCTCGTGATGCTGATGGGGATCGTCACGAAGAACTCGATCCTGCTTGTCGAGTACACGATCCGCAATCTTCGGCTGCGGCAGGTGCCGATGGTGGAAGCACTCGCCGATGCCTGCATGAAGCGCGCGAGGGCCATCGTGATGACGACGGTCGCGATGACCGCGGGCATGCTGCCGATCGCGCTCGGCTTCGGCGCGGACGCGAGTTTCCGGCAGCCGATGGCCTTTGCGGTGATCGGCGGGCTGTTGACCTCGACGGCGCTCAGCCTGCTGGTGGTGCCTGTCGTGTTCTCTTACGTCGACGCCCTGCGGCGCTCGGTTGCCCGCTTGCCCGGCAGGTTCAGGCGGCGCGACAGGAGCGGGGTGACCGCCCGCTGAGCTGGGCTTCTGCGGGGCACCTGCGCCGCGTCTGGCTCGATTCACCGCGTTCTGGTGAGTAAGTAACGAGTAAGTCGGTCGGTCCTAAAGTCGGTTTCGTCTCATCCATCTACATCCAGGAACGACTGTGAAGAAAACTTTCCGCCGTAAGCATGTGCTGGTGTTGGCCGTCACATCGGCCGTTTTTTATTCGGGAGCAGTCTGGGCGGATGGTGTCAGCGCAGACCCGCCCGATGCAGAAGACAACGGCTTCACCGTGCTGAGCAATGCGACCAATGTGACCCACTGGGGCCTCGGCGCGGCGGTGGGCATCGAATCGTCGCCCTACAAGGGCGACAGCAGCCGGGTGGTGCCGATTCCGCTGATTTCCTTCGACAATAAATGGGTGCACGCCTTCGGCACCACGATCGACCTGAAGGTCGGCAAGTGGAGTGGGCTGACCTTCGCGCTGCGCGGCAAGTTCGACGTCTTCGGCGGCTACAAGGGGTCCGACGCGCCGATCCTGAACGGCATGGAGAATCGCAGCGGCGCGTTCTGGTACGGTCCGGCGCTCGCATGGGAAACCGCCTTCGGCACGCTGTCGGGCGACTACCTGCTGGGTGGCAATAAAGGCCAGATGGCGAACCTCGAGTTCAGCAAATCCTTCGATCTGGGCAACTGGTCGATCGAGCCGCATGCCGGCGTCGACTGGCTGAGCAGCAAGTACGTCAACTACTATTACGGCGTGCGACCATCTGAGGTGCGGGCGGGGCGGCCGGAGTACACCGGCAAGGCGGCCTACAACACGTCGATCGGCACGCGGGTCGACTACAGGTTCACCCGCCATCAGACGGTGATTCTCGACCTCGGCGTATCCCATCTCAGCAGCGGCATTACCAACAGCCCGATCGTCGGAAGGCGGTACATTCCGGCGGTCAGGATCGGCTACCTCTATCAATTCAAATGAGCGCAGCGTCATGTCGCGAGTCGCACTGATCGAAGACCACCAGCGCCTGGCCGCGATGGTGCGCCAGGCCCTGTCGGTTGCGGGAATCGAAACCGATCTGTTCTCCACTGTCTCCGAGGCCCGCTACGGTGTGACTCGGGGTGACTACGCGGTGCTGATCATCGACCGCGGATTGCCGGACGGGGATGGGCTCACCTTCCTGCGCGGGTTGCGTGCAGCAGGCCAGATGATCCCCTGCCTGATGCTGACCGCACGCGATGCGCTGCATGACCGCGTGGATGGCCTCGAGAGCGGCGCCGACGACTATGTGACCAAGCCGTTCGCGATGAACGAACTGGTCGCCCGGGTACGTACGCTGATGCGCCGGCCACCGGTGCTGGCGGAACTGGTCCTGTCGTTCGCCGACATCACCGTGGACCCGCAGCAGCGCGCGATGCACTGCGGTGCCGGGACGGTCACGCTCGCGCAGGCCGAATTGCAGATCATGCTGTGCCTTGTCAAGGCGGCCGGCCGGACCGTACGGCACGCGGCACTCGAGCATGCAGCCTGGGGCGTGGGCGAGGCGGTCACGCCCAACGCGCTTGAAGTGACCTTGCATCGGCTGCGCAAGAAGCTGACGGCGCTCGGCTCCACGACGCGGCTCGCGAACATCCGTGGCGCAGGTTTCGCGTTGCAAGCCGCTAACGAAAACGGACCGGGTGATTTGCCCGACCAACCTGCGTCACGAAAGAGGGGCGTATGAAACAGCTGATTCTTGTGGTCGACCGCGATGCCGCGTGTCGCGACGCGCTGCGCGTCTGCCTGCAGTCGAGCGGTTTCGATGTGGCGGTGCTGTATGAACCGGGCAAGGTTGCGGCGCGCGTCGAAGTGGAACGGCCGGCGCTGATCGTGATGACAGACGGCGCGACCTGGGGCAGCGGCCTCGCCGCGCTGCAGGCGCTGCGACGCGCCGGCGACGACCTGCCGGTCGTCATGCTCGGCGAAGACGATAACGTCACGGAGCGCATCGTGGCCCTTGAATGCGGCGCTGACGATTTCATCCGCAAGCCGTTCAACGTCCATGAAGTGCTGGTCAGAATCCGTTGCGTGCTGAAACGCACCGCACAGGCTCACCTGCAAGAACCGGCATTCAAGCCGCCGTTCAGTTTCAACGGCTTCGAACTGAATTACGCCTCGCGCACCCTCACGTTCCACGGCGAGGTGGTGCCGCTCCAGCAAGCCGAGTACGCGGTACTCAATCTGTTCACTACCGCGCCCGGGCGGGTTTTCTCGAAACAGATCATTGCGCAGCGAATCTGGCCCGATGCGCCGGCCCGGCCGGCCGCCGTGGGCGTGTGGGTGCACCGTCTGCGCTGACGGATCGAGCGGGGCGTCGCCGTGCCGAAGCTGATTCAGACGGTGCGCGCAAGGGGCTACGTGTTTCGTCCGGGGGGCGACGACCGGAGCTTTGGCATACCGCGAAAGTACATGGCGTCGATGCCGTCCGTGGCAGAACCGCATCGCACCGATTTCAGATAAATTGCTGACCGACGGGGCGCGCTTGCAGCGCCGGCAGCCAACCGCTACTTATCGACATGCTCAATCACTGGTTTCGAAGTCTGTCCGCGCGCCTGTGGCTGACCAGCATTGCCGCGCTGGCGGTGTGCCTGACCGCGCTGGCGGCCCTCGTCATCTACTTGTACAGTCACTTCCCGGAGAAGATGCTCGGCCGCGAAGAACAACTGGAAAAGCTGATGCATGTCGTAGACGGGCTCGGCTTCGACGATGCCGGGAATCTGGTCTCGGTACGGCTTCCCGAGCGCGAGGCGTGGCTGTTCAACGTTGCGCCCACTGAACTCAAATATCGCGTGCTCGATGAGCGCGGCAGCGTGCTGTTCGCGTCGGCCGACACGCGAGACAGTCATCCGTGGCTCGAGGGCGACCTTGCCACCGCGAGCGGTCGGATCATGCAGGTGAGGATTGGCGGCAAACCGTTCGACATCATGACGCAGCAGGTTCCACACGGGCAGGCGGTCTATTACGTTCAGACCGCAACAAGCAAGCGTCTGAACGAAGTACTGATCGGTGTGAAGATCGAACCGATGCCGGAAATCGTGCGGATCACGTTTTTCATTGCGACGATCATTTTCGGGCTGACGCTGACCTTCACCGTGCGTCGGGTACTCAAGCCACTCAGGCAAGCGTCGCGCGCCGCTGCGTCGATCACGCCGCGCAATCTGACGACACGCCTGTCTTCCGAGGGTATCCCGAGCGAGATCAAGCCGCTGATCAGCGCCTTCAATGAGACGCTCGGCAGACTCGAAAACGGCTTCATGGTGCAGCAGCAGTTTCTTGCGTCCGCGGCGCATGAGCTGCAAACACCGCTTACCCTGCTCCGAGGCCAGATCGAACTGCAACCGGAGATCGAGGACAAGGAACTGCTGTTTCGCGAGATCGATCTGATGGCGCGTCAGGTTCGGCAGTTGCTGCATCTGGCGGAAGTCAGCGAATCACAGAATTTCAGTTTTGGCGAGGTGAGCAGTGTGGACGTCGCGCAGGACGTGGTCGGCTATCTGGAACGCCGGGCCGACCGGAAACGCGTGCAGCTTCAGATGGAAACACTGAATGCGCCGGCGTCGATCTGGGCGGACCAGAGCGCGTTGTTTATCCTGTTGAAGAACATCGTCGAGAACGCGATCAATGTTTCGCCACCCGATGGCGTCGTCAAGGTGATCGTCGATGACGTCTCGATCCAGGTGCGGGACGAAGGGCCCGGCATCAGGCAGGAATACCTTCCCTTTCTTTTCAAGCGGTTCTGGCGTGCCCCGGATGCTCGGCACGATGGTGCTGGCCTCGGGCTCGCCATTTGCAAGGAAATCGCAGTTGCGCACGACTGGCAGTTGACGGTGAGTAGTCCAGGGGAGGGGACGCTGTTTACCGTGTTACTGTAGACGACCGAGGAATTGCCCAACTTTGAGCGGAAGCTACCGATGAGAGCGAGGGTGTCCGTCGAATATCCTGTTCCGGCATTCAAGCATCCCGAACTTTGACATGCTGTTAAGCCACCGGGGCTGCAAGACGGCTGACAGCCAGCATGGCCGGCAACCTTCTGCAGGTAGTGTGTCGTCGACGAGTCAACGTGACAACGCCCAACAACCTGATTTTTCCCCCACCCGATATTTGCACCAGCGCCAGCACCCGATAGGGGACACCCCCTAGCTGACGAAGGGGAGCTTCTCGTTGCGCGCAGTCGCGAGCATCGACAGCGTGATCTTTCGCACCTCGAGCTTGCTTTGCGTAATGTGAGCACGCAGCAGGATGGCAGCCTCGCCAAACTTGCCGCGATCGATGAGATGGAGCATCGCCGAATGCTCGTCATACGTCGCGCTCGTGCGATGCGCCTTGAGAAAATCGAGCCGCCGCACGATGCGGATGCGCTCGGTCACTTCGTTGTGCACGCGCAGCATCTCATTGTTGCCGGCAGCACTCACGAGGCCGCGGTGAAAGCCCTCGTCGAGCACGAACATCGTGGCCGGACGGCTTTCGCGTTCCCGTTCGTCAACGCACCATATGGCTCGCAACGCATCCATGGCATCGTGTGGGGCACCCGAGAGCCGCTCGAGCGCCGCCAGTTCAAGAACGATGCGCAGGTCATACAGCTGGTCGAGTTGATTGAAATCGATATCGCAGACTTTCCAGCCGCGCCTGAAGCCCACCACGAGATAGCCTTCGCGTGCGAGACGGAAGAGCGCATCGCGCATCGGCGTGCGCGACACGCCGTAGTGCTGGGCGATATCGTTTTCGGAAAAGCGGTCGCCGGGAAACAGCCGAAAGCTGAAGATGTCCTGCTTGATCAGCTGGTACACCTGCTCGGCAAGGGGGTTCGCGCTATAGACCACCTTCGTGCCGGATGCTGCGGAGGATTCGGCGGCGGCTTCGGTCAAGTCGTGCATGAGTCAGGTATCGATTACGTCGGGAGTGGTGCGGGGCGTCGGTGCGATGGTGGGCGACAGGACCGGCTCCCTATTATCCGCCCTTAAACGGGCTCGATGAGACTTACGTGCGCCGCCACGATCATCCAGCCGCCGAACCTATCGTTCGCCTCATGCAGCCGCGCCCAGGTCTGCATCTGGCGGCCCGTCAAAGGCGTGGTGTCGCTCGTGAACTCGGTGCTCACCGTTGCGTAGTCGCCGCCAAACGTCGTCACCACGGTGCGGTGCAACCGCCGCGAGCGCGGCACCGGCACGCACGCTTCCCGCCAGCGGCGGATCGCGTCGCCACCATGCTGGATTTCGGCGATGCCATAGCGCACCGTCACGGGTGCGTCCCAGAATAAGGCGTTCATCGTCTCGACATCGTTGTCGACGAGGGCGCGCTCGTAAGCCTCGAAAGCTGCCGCGACCTGCGCGACGATTTCGGGCCGATTCACTTCCATCATCGTCAGTCTGCCCCCAGCAGTGCGTCGAGCGGAGCGGTCCAGCCGACGATGCCGCCCTGCGACTGAATCATTGCAATCGTCGCTTCGCGAAACGCCGGTAGGTAGCTCGCTGTCGCGTCCTCGACCAGCAGACACTCGTAGCCCCGATCGTTGGCCTCGCGCATCGAAGTCTGCACGCAGACCTCGGTCGTCACGCCCGCGAACACGAGATGCGTGATACCTCGTATCGACAGTTCCGCGCCGAGCTGTGTGGCGTAGAAAGCGCCTTTGCCGGGCTTGTCGATGACGAGTTCGCCATCGACCGGCGCGAGCGTGTCGATGATCGCGTTGCCGGGTTCGCCGCGCACGAGGATGCGGCCCATCGGTCCTTCGTCGCCAATGCGCGCATTCGGCATGCCGCGCATGCGTTTGGCTGGCGGGCAGTCGGAGAGGTCGGGTGCGTGCGATTCGCGGGTGTGCACGACCTGCCATCCCGCCGAGCGCGCATGCGCGAGCAGCCGCGCGACGGTCGGCACGATGCCTGAAAGCAGCGATACGTCGTTGCCGAGTGCCTCGCCAAAGCCACCCGGCTCGATGAAGTCGCGCTGCATGTCGATCACGATGAGCGCCGTATAAACCGCGTCGAAAGTGAACGGCGTGGGCTTTGCGCTGGCGATGGTTGTCATCGCGACATTTCTCCGATTGCGTTGTGCTTCGTTCGCGCGCCGCTCAGGCGCTTGCGTGCAGCTCGGCCGGCTCAGCCGTCTGCGGCCTGCCTTCGTCGCCGTGGCCCGCCATGTGACGCCCAAGCACCACTCGATCCGCCTCGCTTGCTGCAGTCTCGTAGACGAGACGTCCCTCGGCCATCACCACGATCCGGTCGGCAAGCTCCAGCAGCTCGTCGAGATCTTCGCTCACGAGCAGCACAGCCGCACCGGCATCGCGCGCCGCGAGAATGCGGGCGTGGATGTCCGCCACGGAGGCAAAGTCGAGTCCGAACACAGGATTCGCGACGATCAGCACGTTCACTGCGTGCCCAAGCTCGCGCGCCAGCACGGCGCGCTGTATGTTGCCGCCGGACAGCGTGCCGATGGCGCGCTCGGGAAGCGGAGGCCGCACGTTAAATTCGGCGATCAGCCGCTCCGCGCGCGAGCGCATGGCGCGACGATCGAGCCACCATCCGCCGCGTCGCAGCGGCGCGCGGTCGAAATCCCGCAGCGCCATATTCTCGGCCACGCTCATGCCTGCCACGCACGCGTTGCGCAGCGGTTCCTCGGGAAGGGCGAACACGCGCATGCGTGTCATCTCCATGCGCGTCGCGGCATAGGGCGAACCTTCTACGGCCATCGCGCCCGACTGGACCTTGCGCTGCCCAACGAGCGCTTCGATCAGTTCCTTCTGACCGTTGCCGGACACGCCCGCAAGCCCGAGGATCTCGCCCGCGCGCACGCTCAGCGACGCCTCGCGCACGGCAGCGTGCCCACGCTCGTCGACGACCGAAAGGCTCGATAGCGAGAGCCGCACCGGAGCGTCGGGCGAGTGCGGCCGACGCGCAAGCCTGAACTCGTCGGTGACTTCAGCGGCGCCCTCACGCGTTTGCGCGCTTGCGTCGCTGCCCATCATCCAGGCGGCCAACCGGTCGCGGTCGGTGTCGGCCACCGCGCAGGTGCCGACGAAGCGGCCCTTGCGCAATACCGTGACGTTGTCCGAATAGGCCATTACCTCGCGGAACTTGTGGGTGATCATCAGCACTGTGAGGTCGCCGCGCGATGCAAGCGTGCGCATGAGGCCCAGCACTTCGTCGGCTTCCTGCGGGGTGAGCACGGAGGTGGGCTCGTCGAGAATCAGGAAGCGCTGCTCCAGATACAGCTGCTTGAGAATTTCCAGCTTCTGCTTTTCTCCCGCCGCGAGTGACGAAACCGGCGCATCGAGTTCGAGGTGAAACGGCATTCGGCGCATGAAGGCGTCGAGCGCTTTGCGCTCTGCCGCCCAGTCGATCTTCCATGACAGGTTGCCACGCGCGAGAAGCAGGTTCTCCGCGACGCTGAGCCCCGCCGCGAGCGTGAAATGCTGATAGACCATGCCGATGCCGAGCGCTTGCGCATCGCGCGGGGTAGCGATGTGCACCTCGCGGCCATCGGCCACAATCGTGCCGTGATCGAGCAGGCCGTAGCCCACGAGCCCCTTTACGAGCGTGCTCTTGCCTGCTCCGTTCTCGCCGAGCAGCGCGTGAACCGTTCCGGGCGCGACCCTGATCGAAACGTCATCGAGTGCGCGGAACGATCCGAACGACTTGCTCGCGCCTATCACTTCGACGCCGAGCGCGCGTGTTGCGGTGCTCATGGTCACTGCTCCAGGGCAGCGAGGAGCGCCGCCGAACTGGACACCGTGCCGAACACGCCGCCCTGCATCAGGACCATGTTCAGCGCGGCGTCGTGGTTGCCCTTGTCCGTCGCGCCGCAGCAGTCCGCGAGCAACGTGCATTCGAAGCCGCGGTCGTTTGCTTCGCGCATCGTCGTGTGGACGCACACATCTGTCGTGATGCCCGTGAGCACGAGATTCGCAATACCGCGCGTGCGCAGGATCAGTTCGAGGTCCGTCGCGCAGAATGAGCCTTTGCCAGGCTTGTCGATGATGATTTCGCCTGGCAGTGGCGCGAGTTCGTCGATGATTTCCCAGCCCGGCTCGCCGCGCACGAGTATGCGGCCGCACGGTCCCATGTCACCGATGCCGACACCGTTCGTACCGGCCTGGCGGCTGCGCCAGCGCTTGTTTGCGGGCAGATCGGACAGATCCGGCCGGTGCCCTTCACGGGTGTGGATGATCGTGAAGCCGAGTTCGCGCATCAGCCCCAAAACGCGCTTGATCGGCTCGATCGGCGCGCGCGTGAGCGAGAGATCGTAGCCCATCTTGTCGACGTAGCCGCCGTAACCGCAGAAGTCGGTCTGCATGTCGATGATGACGAGCGCCGTGTTGTCGGGGCGCAGGTTCCCGTCGTAGGGCCAGGAATAGGGGCGGGCTTCGATGGTTCGGGTCATGTTGATTCTCCGGGCGCGCAGTACTGGAGCGCAGGCGATTCTGGATTCGGTCGGTCGGAAGCGGTCCGCGCTCAGCGCGTCAGGCTCAGCTCGCCGGGTGCGCCCGCCAGCGTGCGGTCCGGCCTGCAGTTGATGATCATGAGCGCGAGCGTCAGCACATAAGGGGCGGCATTGAACAGGTAATAGCCGCTGGTCACACCGATTGCCTGCAGGGCGGGGCCAAGCGCTCCGGCAGCGCCAAACAGCAGCGCGGCCCAAAGACAGCGCAGCGGCTGCCAGCGCGCGAAGATCACGAGGGCGACGGCCATCAGGCCTTGGCCGCTCGAAAGCCCCTCGTTCCAGCTGCCGGGATAGACGAGCGAGAGATAAGCACCGCCCACGCCCGCGAAGAGCCCGCCCACCGCCGTCGCGATGACACGTACCCGCGTGACGGGATAGCCCATTGCACGCGCGCTCTCGGCGTTCTCGCCGACGAGCCGCAGCGTCATGCCCCAGCGCATCGAGCGCAGTCCCGACTGCAAGGCGACGGCAAGCACGACCCCAATCACGAAGAGCAGATTGATATGCAGCGCGTTGTGCACTTGCTGCGAGGCGGCCCACGCGCCGAGATCGATCGACGGGAGCATCGCTGCCTGCGGCTCGATGAACGGCTTGCCGAGATAGAACGCCAGGCCGGTGCCGAACAGCATGAGCGCGATACCGAACGCGATATCGGAAACACGCGGCAGCGAGCACACCAGCCCATGCAGGCAGCCGAGCATCAGGCCGGCCGCAGCAGCCCCGAGCACGCCGATCCACGGCGAGCCCGAGAGATACGAGCCCGCATAGCCGCACATGGCGCCGGAGACGAGAATGCCTTCGAGACCGAGATTCACGCGGCCGCCTTTCTCGGTGAGGCACTCGCCGAGACTCACGAACAGGTACGGCGTACTCACGCGAATGGCCCCCGCGAAGAGCGAAATCAGCAGCACCGCAGCGGGCGAATGAAGGTCAGACATGGCGGGTACGCTCCAGTGAAGCAGACGAGGCGTCGGGCGCAGCGGCCTGAAGTTTCATGCGCCAGGCGGCAAGACGGGGAGCCAGTGCCTCCCAGGCCAGCAGGTTCGCGAAAAGCAGGCCTTGCAGCACGAGCGTGGCGGCGTCGGGCAGGCCGAGGCGGCGTTGCAGCAGACTGCCGCTCGCCTCGATGCCGCCGACCATCAGTGCGCACACGATCACGGCGAACGGATTCTGGCGTGCCGCGAACGCGACAAGGATGCCCGCATAGCCGTAGCCCGAGAGCAGCGATGCGTTCGCGCTGCCTTGCACGGCCGCAACTTCGAACATTCCGGCAAGTCCTGCTGATGCGCCGCCTAGCGCGCAGGCGGTGAGCGCGAGCCCGCCCACAGGCAAGCCGACAAGGCGCGCCGTGCGCACATTGCCACCTGTTACGCGCATGGCGAAGCCGAGCGTGCTGTGGCGCACGAGCACCCAGGCAGCGAGACACGCGAGCACGCCCCAGAAGAGGCCCCAGTGCACGTCGAGTCCAGGCAGCGAGCCGATGGTCACGGCGTCGGGGAGGGGCAGCGTCGACGGTTTGTTGAGACTGGCGGGATCGCGCAGCGGTCCTTCGACGAGAAACTTGAAAACGGCGATGGCGATATACGACATCAGCAGGCTGCTGATGGTCTCGTTGACACCACGCCATTGACGCATCGCGCCCACCGCGCTGATCCACAGGCCGCCCGCGAGCATGCCTGCAATCGCCATCAGCGGCGTCGCGACGATCCACGGCGTAGCATGCGGCAGGCACTGCGGCACGACGGCGGCCGCGAGCCCGCCCAGCGCGAGCGCGCCTTCGCCGCCAATCACGATCAGGCCGACCTGGGCAGGCAGCGCGACGCACAGAGCCGTGAGCATGAGCGGTGCGGCACGCAGCAAGGTGTTCTGCCATGCGAACGACGAGCCGAACGCACCTTTGCCAATGAGACCAAGCGCCTCGATGGCCGGCTGCCCCTGCACGAGCAGGAAGATGCCGAAGATCGCCAGAGTTGCCACGATTGCACATACGGTCGGCAACGCGGGCAACAGGGCAAACAGCAGGCGCGCGAGACTTGCAGGCAGTCTTCGCGACGGCCCGTGAGCGGGAGAAAGGGAAGCGGACATCACGACTCCTGGCGAAGGCGCTTGCGGTCCTCAGATCTGGCCAACCACACCGGCAACCAGATAATTCATGCTTTCAAGCGCGATATCGGTCTGTGCGTAGCTCGTGCCGGCCGCAATGGCGCTGCCGCCCTTGTTGTCCTTCATCGGCCCCTTGAAGATGACGTAGTCGCCGGCAATCATCTTCGCCTTCACGGCGTCGGCTTGCGTGCGGGCATCGGGTGTCACCATTGCGCCATACGGCGACATCTTCACGAAGCCTTCGCGCA
Source organism: Burkholderia sp. H160 (assembly GCA_000173575.1). Lineage (GTDB taxonomy): Bacteria > Pseudomonadota > Gammaproteobacteria > Burkholderiales > Burkholderiaceae > Paraburkholderia. The sequence goes on from ABYL01000028.1 coordinate 22,849, forward strand.
GGCCGCCGCGAAGAATGTTCGGCTGCGGCTTGCCCGTCTGCGCATTTGTGACGAGCAGTTTGTAGGGCGTCGCCCAGTCCCATTCGGCGCCCGTCAGATAGCCCTTTGGCGCCAGCGCCGCCTGGCTTGCGTGGTATCCGCAGCTCATCGCGCCGCGTTTCTCGGCTGTCTCGATCACGACCTTGGGTCCGTCCACGTGACACGTGAGCACGTCGCAGCCCTGATCGACGAGGCTGTTTGCGGCCTCCGCCTCCTTCACCGGCATCGACCAGTCGCCCGTGAAGATCACGTGCGTGGTGATCGACGGATCCACCGACTGCGCACCCAGCGTGAACGAGTTGATGTTGCGCAGCACCTGCGGAATAGGCTTGGCCGCGACGAAGCCCAGCTTCTTCGTCTTGCTCGCATGGCCTGCCGCGACGCCGTTCAGATACTGGCATTCGTCGATATAGCCGAAGTAGCTGGAGATATTGGCCGGATTGCCGCTCTTCCAGAGACCGCCGCAGTGGGCGAAGCGAACCTTCGGATATTTGGCTGCCATCTTCAGCACATGGGGATCGAAGTAGCCGAACGAGGTCGCGAAAATGAGCGTCGCACCGTCCTGCTCGATCATCGCCTCCATGGTTTTTTGGGAGGCGACGGTCTCGGGCACGTTCTCCTCCTCGACGACCTTTACGTTCGGCAGCTTCTTGATGACTGCCGCAGCCTGCGCTTGTGCCTGGTTGTAACCGTAGTCGCCGCGCGAACCGACGTAGAGGACGCCGACCGTAAGCGGCTCGGCACCGAAAGCGAGGTCGAACGGGAATGTGCTGCCTAGGGCGAGGGCGCCAGCGCCCTTGAGAAAATCGCGACGGTCTGTCATGGTTGGACTCCTCGTGAGTTCAATGCATAAAGTCAGGATTGCAGATCGGATTGGGCTTGCGTTCCAGCCGCCGTTGCGAGCCATGCACGCCAGCCGCCGAACGCAGTGATGTCGTGTGCGCCGCTGCCTGGTGCGACCGCTGAGGGCTCGCTGATAAAGCCCTTGACGATGAGTCCATCGGCTGTCTGCACGCTGCCGATGCCGAGCGGCGGAGGCACGTGGGCAACGAATGCGCCGAAGCTGCGCAGCGGTACTTCCCAGAGCTCGATTTCGATGGGCTGGCCGGCCTCGTGCGGCGTATGCACCAGAGCGGGCTTGGCCGGCTTCGTGCCGGCGAGCACGTAAAGTCGGTAGTCCGAAGACGTGGTGGTGGTCTCGACGAAACGCGCGCCAGCCTCGAGCAGTTGCCAGCAGAGGGGCTGCCCGCGCAGATGAGCGCCGACCACGGCGAGCTTCACCGTCGGCTCTTCGAAGGGCAGCGGCCGCGCGGCAATGCTGGCAGCGTCGTCGGGTGTAGCGAGCGCCATGAACAGCGCCTGGATGCGTGCGCCGAGCACTGCGAGGCGCTGGTCGGCGCCCGCTGGGGCAATCAGCGTCACGCCCGCTGGCAGGCCATCCGCGCGGCGAACGCCCGGCACCGCCAGAGCGCACAGATCGAGCAGATTCACGAAGTTGGTATAGACGCCAAGCTGGCTGTTCGCCCCGATCGGGTCCGCACGCACTTCGTCGAAGGTTGGATGCGTGGGCGTGGTCGGCACGATGAGGACGTCGATCGCCTCGAACAGCGTTTCCACTTCGCGCCGCAGGGCGGCGAGTGCGTACTGCCCGTTGAACGCGTCGACGGCGCTGTAGCCGTCCGCTTTCGCAATCACCTCGGCGACAACCGGATCGATGTCGGCGCGATTCGTTTCGAAGAAGGAACCGAGCGCGGCACGACGCTCCGCTACCCATGGGCCGTCGTAAAGCAGCGCGGCAGTTCGCTGCATCGGTTCGAACGGCACGTTGATTGGCGAAAGCGCAAGCCGCGAAGCGATCGTGTCGAGCGTGGCGGCAAAGGCCTGATGAGCCTGCCTGTCGCCGAGGAAGGTCAACTGCTCCGGTACGGCGAGGCGCAGCGGTGCATGGGGCAGCCCGAGTGCCGGCACCCGGCGCGCATAGCCATCGTCTCCATCGTACTTCGCCATCTGTAGCAGGACCTCCCAGGCGTCGCCCACGTCATGCGCGAAGATCGACACGCAGTCCAGGCTCCGGCACGCCGGTACCACGCCGCGCTTGCTTACGAGACCAGGCGTTGGCTTGAGGCCCACGAGCTCGTTGAAGCCTGCCGGAACACGCCCCGAGCCAGCGGTATCCGTGCCGAGCGAGAACGCAGCGAGTCCAGCCGCAACAACGATCGCCGAGCCAGAGCTCGATCCGCCGGAGATGTGCGCATCGGATTCGAACTGTCGCACGGCGCCAAAGGGCGAGCGTGTGCCGACAAGGCCTGTGGCGAACTGGTCGAGATTCGTCTTGCCGATGAGGATGGCGCCGGCGTCGAGCAGACGATCGACGGCGAATGCCGAGGCTGCGGGCGTGTACGCAAAGGCGTCGCAGGCCGCGGTGGTTGGCATGCCGGCGACGTCGATGTTGTCCTTCACCGCGAACGGTACGCCGAACAGCGGCATCCGCTCAAAGATCGCGGCGCCCAGGCGCGCGCGTGCTTCTTCGAGCGCGGCAGCCCGGCTGGCGAGATCGGCGGCACTCACGCGCGATATCCAGACTTCGGGGCGACCGGAGGCTTCGATCCGGGCGATCAGCGTGTCGACGATGTCGCGAGGCGTCGTGCTTTGGGTGGCGTAGGCTTCGAGCAATGCTCGAACCTTGAAGAAGGCGTTCGAAAGCATGAGTTCAATCTTGAATACAAGTTTGGGCTCATGCTCGCAGCAAATGTGCCAGGCAGGGTAAGTTGGCAGAAAGTCCTTGCCGGGCAACGATTTTCACATTGGCCAGAGCGCTGGTACTTGTCTACCTGTGATCCAGCGTGGGTCGCGATTGGTTCGGGTTGGTGCACGTGTCCCGCTCATCGTGCACTAACCAAGGGGAAGGGCGCGCGCCGTGGTCCGCCCGGCTATCGCGCCATGGTGGGTACCCACCGGATCCTGGCGCTCACTCACAAGGAGTGAGGGCTTGGCGCTGGGCCGGAGGGCGGTTACCCAACAATCTGCACGACAGCAGACTTTTTCAACACTATCGGATACAAGCCGTCGCTTGATCCAACACGGGGCGAACATTCTCTGCCTGACCCGACGTCTCGGGTCGCCCAAAAGATACAACTTGACATCAGAATGCCCGCGACTATATTTGGATTCAATACGCACGACTGTATTGCCGCGATGAGCAAACCATCATTTCGTGAAGACATTCTGAATGCAGGCCTCAAGGTCATGCTCCAGACGGGATACGAGGGAGCGAGCGTGCGCGACATCTGCGCAGCGGCGGGCGCCCCACACGGCTCTTTCACCAATCACTTCCGCTCCAAGGAGGCGTTTGCAGGGGAAGTGCTCAATCGCTACTTCGCGCATACAAAAGAACTCGTCAAGCGAGCTTTGTGCGACAGGGCCCTATCTCCCCGGCAGCGGTTGCAACGGTATCTCGACATCATCAGCGCCGTATTGGCCGACGACAATTGGAATCGCGGCTGTCTGATCGGCGACTTCAGCCTTGAAACGGTTTCGCAAAGCGAACTCCTGCGCGAAAGGCTGGAGGCAATATTCCAGGAATGGCGCGGTCCGTTTGCGTCGTGCATCGCGGAGGCTCAAGGCACCGGTGAAATTGATTCAGCATTTGATCCGGTTGATCTCGCCGAATTTCTCCTTGCATCGTGGGAAGGCGCCATTCTTCGTATGAAGGTCGAACGTGGGCCAGCCGCACTCGACCGCTTCAAGAACATCGTGTTTCAGACCATATTCAAGGAACAGAAATGACCCCACTTTTTGATGTTGAATTACCCCATGTGAATGTTCTCGATTCCACCATGGCCTATCGGGAAGCGGGAAACCCGGACGCAGCGGTCGCGCTTTTTCTGCACGGAAACCCGACCTCGTCGTACATATGGCGAAAGATCATCCCGCTGGTTGCGCCGGTCGCGCACTGTATCGCACCGGATCTCATTGGATTCGGCCAATCGGGAAAGCCAGACATCGAGTATCGATTTGCGGATCATGTCCGATACCTGGACGCGTTTCTCGCCAAGGCGGGAATCTCATCAGCATTCGTGATAGCGCAGGACTGGGGCACAGCCTTGGCTTTTCACCTGGCGGCCCGACGACCGGAGTTCATGCGCGGGCTTGCCTTCATGGAGTTCATCTGGGCGATGCCGACATGGGACGATTTTCATGCGGATGCACGTGAAACTTTCCAGAAGTTCAGGACACCCGTGGTGGGCGAGCAGATGATTCTGAAAGACAACGCTTTTGTGGAGCAGGTTCTTCCCGGAGCAACTGTACGCAAACTCACGGATGAAGAGATGTCCGTTTATCGCGCACCATTTCCTACGGCCGAGTCACGACGACCCACCTGGCGTTTCCCGAACGAGCTGCCGATCGCGGGGCAACCAGCAGATGTGTGCTCGACCTTGGAAAGCGCACACCGTGCGCTAGCACAGTCTTCTTACCCGAAGCTGCTATTTACAGCGACACCGGGCGCGTTGGTAGCGCCTTCTGTTGCCAAACGTTTTGCAAGCAACATTAAGGATTGCAAAGTTATAGAGCTTGGATTTGGAATTCACTACTTGCAGGAAGATCATCCAGATTTAATCGGTACCACACTGAGCGAGTGGCTAATTGAACTGGGGGCAGATTCTTCCAGCCCAAAATAAAGTCTAACGCTGTAAGGACATCATCCGATGTAGCGACCGAAAGCCGACGTGCCAGTAAGCACCTATCGTCTCCGGAGGGCGCATGTGGACGCTCAGCAGACGGTCATCGCCAACCGGTGCATGACTGCTGCGGGTCGACAGTACGTATTCGCTGACTGCTCTCCCAGCAATCGCACGCGGACGCTCCCAACCTGAACGGAGCGGCTCAAACAGTCAGGGCGCATTCGCTGACTTTGGCGCGACAAAGCTGCGGGTGACGCCGGACCAACGTTTGCCAACGGCGGCTTAGGGTGAACGAGGCTGAACGCACACAGGCGCCCGGGAACTGCCCTGCGCGCGCCGGAGATCTTGGCGCGCGGCTATGCTCAATTGCCCGCACTCCGACTCAATATGAGCCCCGATAACCCAGTCGTCTCGATATGGTCTCGGCGCACTTGCGCACGGCTTGAGCGACGGGACTGTCCCAATCAGAGTCGACTATTCCGCTGGGCCCCATGATCGTAATGGCCAGGGCGATGTTGCCGGAGTAGTCAAATACAGGCGCGGAGAAGGCGACGACACCAGGCGTCGGATGGTTGACGCTGCGTGACAGCTTGTGTGTTTTTGTTTCTTCGATCAGTTTTTCGACGACAGCAGCATCCAGCGGATGCGCGATATCGGGGCCCAACCGCTTACGGTCGTCCACGAGCAATTTCTCAATGAAAGGGCGCGGCAAAAAGGCGGAGAAGACACGGCCCGTTGCCGTGTCGACGAGCGACATCACCGTGCCCGTGCGGATGTTCGTGTGGACCGGGTAAGCCGAGTCAGCCAGGCGGACGATGACTGGCCCCATGTTGCCCCAGACGGCGAGCGCAACACTATGTGTCGTCTCTTCGGCCAGCGCTTCAGCGAACGGCGAAGCTTCGCGAACCGGATTCAACGTTTGCAGGCTGGTTAATCCCAACTGGATCGCCATCGGGCCTAGCTGGTAATGCCCGGTGGTCGGATCCTGCGATACGAGCCCGATTTTTCCGAAACTGACCAGGTAGGGGTGGATTTTGCCCGAAGGCATGTTCACAGCCTTTACCAGGTCGCGCAACGCCATCGGACGGGGCTCGGAAGCGAATACCTTAAGAATCTCGCCACCCACTTCAATGGACTGGATGCCACGGCGCTCGCGGTCGGGTTGAGATACGGATTGATCCACTTCTGATTCCTGTTGTCACGGTAGGTGATCCAGCCAGTATAGCAATAGCTATTATCTAGCGAACTTGCGCATGGTTAACACCTAGATAAAATTTAGCGCGCTAGTACTAATCTAGCGTTCATCGATGGCGAATCGTGTTGCCAGAAATGTGATGAACGGAGGATTCATGTCAGCAGGATATGTGCAGGAGTGCGACGTACTTGTCGTCGGCTCGGGCGTTGCCGGAATGTCGGCGGCGATTACCGCAGCAAGCCGTGGCTTGAACGTGATCGTGACGGAAAAGGCCAGCTATTACGGCGGGACGACCGCACGCTCGGGCGGGTGGTTGTGGGTTCCCGGTACCCATCTCGCCAAGGCATACGGACACAATGAACTGCCGGACCAAGCGCTAACCTATATCAAGGATCAGGCAGGCCCCAATTTCGACGAGGCGCGCGTTCGCTCGTTCCTGACCAATGGGCCGAAGGCGATCTCTTTTTTCATGGCGAACACTGCGGTGCAGTTCGACATGCCGCTGACGTTTCCCGATTACCACGCAGAAGCGCCCGGTGCAGCGCAGGGCGGCCGGTCAATGGTGACACGGCCCTACGATGCCCGGGAGCTTGGGCCACTGCTGAAGACGCTTGGTCCGGTGCTGCCTGAACTAACTGTCTTCGGTGTCACGATCGGGTCGGGCAAGGACATCATCCATTTCATGCGCGTTACGCGCTCCGTCCAGTCAGCGTGGTACGTGACCAAGCGTCTGACCAGGCATTTTGCAGAAGTGCGGCGCTATGGTCGGGGCATGACGTTGACCAATGGCAACGCGCTTGCCGCGCGCCTGGCCAAATCGGCCGCTGACCTTGGTGTGGCGCTCTGGTTGTCCGCGCCTGCCGTTGAGCTGACGCGGGACGGGGAGCGGGTAACGGGCGCGGTCATCGATCGCGCTGGCGAAAAAGTGACGGTCAAGGCGCGATACGGTGTCGTACTCGCGAGTGGCGGTTTCCCGCATAACATCGAACGCCAGAAGAGCACCTATCCGCATATCAAGGCTGGACAGAGGCATTTCTCTCCGACTCCGCAAACCAACACGGGCGACGGGGCGGCGATGGCGGAAAAGGTCGGTGGCATCTTTGACGACACCTTGTCGAATGCCGCGGCGTGGACGCCGATGTCACTGGTGCGGCGCAAGGATGGCTCGACGGGCATCATGCCGCACTTCATCGATCGGGCGAAACCGGGTGTGATTGCAGTCGACCAGGATGGCCGACGCTTCACGAACGAGGCGAACTCGTACCACGACGTTGTGCAAGCGATGATCAAGGCCTCTGAAGGAAAATCCGAGGCTGCGTGCTGGCTGATCGCCGATCATCGCGCACTTCGACGCTATGGTCTCGGCTTTGCCAAACCTTTCCCGATGCCGCTCGGTAGCCACCTCCGAAACGGGTATCTCAAGAGGGGGCGGACCGTTGCGGACCTGGCAGCGCAGATCAATGTCAACGCGGCGGTACTGGAGAGCACCATTCGCCAGTACAACGAGGGGGCACAGTACGGCCGCGATCCGCAATTCGGCCGCGGTAGCAAGGCCTATAACCGCTATCAAGGCGATGCACTGCATGGACCTAATCCGTGTGTGGAGCCCCTGAAAACCGGACCTTTCTATGCGATCAAGCTCGTGCCGGGCGACCTCGGCTCGTTCATGGGTATCAAGACCAACGAGCATGCACAGGTGCTTACATCGCAGGGCTCACCGATTCCTGGCCTGTATGCAGCCGGTAACGATGCCGCCAGCATCATGGGTGGCGAATACAACGGCGCCGGCATCACGCTTGGCCCCGGATTGACTTTTGGCTACGTAGCGGCCAATCACATTGCCGATGCAAGAGCTGATCGTTTTGACAGCGCTCCAGCCAATGGATGCGAGTCCGTGATCCAGTGAGAGAGCAGCCACGAGCATACGCGCAGCATCGCGCATCTGTTCGTGTTCTGCCGGAGATTCGCAGCCTTCTTCATTCACACATTACTGCATGAGTTATCCATGAATATTCCGAACCTCTTGAGCAACAAAAAGGCGTTTATCACCGGTGCAGGCCAAGGCAACGGCCGGGCCATCGCCGTCGGTATGGCGGAAGCAGGCGCGCTCGTTATCGTGACCGACATGAATGTCGACAATGCGCGCCAGACCGCGGAGCTGATTATGGAGAAAGGCGATCAAGCCCGACATTACCCGCTTGACGTCACTGACCTGGAGCAGTGCCAGGCCACGGCAGCCAAGGTCGATGCCGAGTTGGGAGCTATTGACATCCTGGTGAACAATGCAGGCATCATCATCCGGGATGGCATCGATAGTCCGAATGCCCCGCAAAATCTCCAGCAGGTCATGAAGGTCAATCATCAGGGAACCTTCAACGTCACTTATGCATTTCTGAATGCACTGCGCAAGACTGCCGGCAGCATCGTAAACGTGGCCTCGATTGCGTCGTTCTCGGGGCAGCCGAACACACTCGGCTATTCGCCCTCCAAGGCGGCCGTGAAGATGCTGACGCAGTCGCTGGCCGTTGACCTTGCCAAGGACGGCATCCGCGTCAACGCCATTGCCCCCGGTGTGATCGAAACGCCGATGACTGTTTCGACGCGCGCCAATGCGGACAAACTCGAACGTTTTCTGACGCGTATTCCTATGCATCGTGTCGGCAAGCCGGAAGAACTGGTTGGCGCGGTTCTGTTTCTGGCTTCGTCCATGTCGACCTATGTGACCGGTACTACTTTGCCTGTCGACGGTGGGTACCTAGCCATGTGAGCGGACCACCGAAAAGGGATTTTTTTCGGCCATATGCTCTGTACTGCAAAACAAATATTGCAAACATTGCATGAGAGGCCAGCTTCTCAACCCTGAACTGGAAGTCACGCGATGTGCGTGTGAATTTGATGTTCTATTCAAAATATTAATTTAGGAATGTTCTCTGGGTATTCGGCGTGCATTCAGGAGACAACTGATGAAGAACGGAGTTCGTACGATCGACGTCAAGGCATTCATCGATGCCGAGCGTTTTTCCCTGTGCCAGTGGTTGATTCTTATCCTCTGCTTTTGCATCGTGACTGCAGATGGATACGACACTGCGGCAATTGGCTTCATTGCGCCCGCGCTGACTCATGCCTGGGGCATTGATAAATCTGAACTAGGCGTCGTGATGAGCGCTGCCCTCGTCGGCCTCGGGCTGGGATCGGTTTTCGCCGGGCCGATTGCCGACCGGATCGGGCGCAAAAGCGTTCTTGTAGTGTCGGTCGCGTCCTTTGGCATCTGGAGTTTGATTGCCGCAAGCTCGCACAGCATTACTTCACTGACCATCTTCCGCTTCTTGACTGGCCTGGGGCTTGGTGCAGCGATGCCGAATACCGTGGCACTTATGTCCGAGTACGCTCCTGAGCGGCTGCGTTCGATGGCCGTGAACGTCATGTATTGCGGATTTTCCGTGGGCCTGATCGCAGGGGGTACGGCTTCGGCATGGCTAATTCCGCACGCTGGCTGGCAAAGCGTACTGGTGCTCGGCGGTGTCTTGCCGCTTGTGCTTGCGCTGGTCCTCATTGCACTTCTACCCGAATCGGTCCAGTTTCTCGTGGTTCGTAGCGGTACGCATGAAAAGATCGCGCGGATTCTGAAGCGAATTTCACCGCACGCCAGCCTGGACCATTGCACTTTCGTCGCTCCCGTAGCTTCGTCGACGAAAAGTGGCCGCCGATTTGCGTTAGCGTTGATTCTGTCAAAGGCCTATCGGATGCCCACGATCATGCTCTGGATTGCCTATTTCACGGGGCTGATTGTGTACTACCTGATGACGAACTGGATGCCAACCTTATTCCGCGATCTTGGCTTCAGTACGGAGCATGCGATGTTGATCTCGTCGTTGTTCCCGTTAGGCGGGTTGCTTGGTAATCCGGTTACCGGTTGGCTGATGGATCGCGTCAATGCAAACCGTACGATTGTGATCTCCTATGTGCTGGTCGCTGTGCTGGTGGCGCTGGTCGGACACAGTGTTGGCAGTGAGACAACTCTCGGCGCGCTGATATTTCTTTGCGGCGCACTGGCGACGAGCGCGGCCACCTCGCTGTCATCTTATGCAGCACGAATCTATCCAACCGAAGGCCGTTCTACGGGCGTGGCTTGGATGCAGGGCGTTGGCCGACTTGGAGGCGTTGCCGGCTCCTTTGCAGGCGCTGCAATGCTGGGTTTGGGTTGGCACTTTGGTGATGTATTCACGATGCTGGCGGTGCCAGCACTTATTTCCGCTCTGGCGACGTTCTCAATTGGTCAGAAAAAAGCTGCTTCACTGGCTCTCCAGGCGTAGTCAGCAGACGTTCAAACAAATCAGATGTCGCGCGTTCGAGGTCGCGAGGAGGCGTCGCGACGATCTGGTTTCATGAAGGTGGTGAACCCATCAATCATGAAACGCTGAGTGAAAGTTATTTAAATAATCTATATACGCAGTAAAGGAGATGTTATGAAGCGACTGTCCGTGTGTTGCGCGCTGTTTGCACTTCCAGTCATTGCCAACGCACAAAGTAGCGTTACTCTGTACGGCGTTCTCGACGAAGGGTTGATGTACACCAGCAACGTTGCCGGAGGGAAGAAGGTTTCACTGGATTCGTTATCGGGTCTCTTTGGCAGCCGATGGGGTTTCACTGGCGTCGAGGACCTGGGCAGTGATCTGCAAGCCATCTTTACGCTGGAATCAGGTGTGAATCTGAATAATGGTCAATTTGGCCAAGGGGGAACGGCGTTCGGGCGGCAAGCCTTCGTTGGACTTCGGAGCGCTCAATTCGGTACGCTAACGTTCGGCCGCCAATATGACATGGTGTTCTATTTTCCAGAGCCTCTCACTGCGGGTAGTCTGGTAGGTGGCCCCGTTGGGATGCATCCGGGTGACATTGATAATGCAGCAAATACGGTGCGACTGAATAATTCAGTTCGCTATATGAGCCCGGTTCGCGGTGGATTTTCCTTTGGTGGCGAGTATAGCCTCGGTGGTGTGGCAGGGAATTTTACGGCCAACAGCGGTTATTCGGTTGGAGCCGGCTATTCTGGCGGGCCGCTGAAGATCGGGGCGGCATTTGAATATTTCAAGAATCCAACAGCGACGCCGGGTAATGGATTCTTCACGGCATATGCCAACGGCGCATCGCCACTCGCATATTCGTTGAATAAGGCCTATGTGCAAGCGCAGGCTTACCAGGTGGCGATCGTCGCTGCAAACTATGCAGTGGGGGCCGCGACTTTCGCAGCATCGTTCTCGAATGTGCAGTATGCAAATCTGGGGGCAGCATTTCACAACGGTAAGGCAATATTCAATAACGTCGACGTTGGCTTCCAATATCAGTTCACCCCTGCCTTCACTACGGGGATTGCGTACGACTACTTGACGTCAAATGGTGTGACTACGGAAAGTGATACGACGGTGGGTAACCAGCACTATCACCAAGTCTCCCTCGTGGCGGACTACCTTCTCTCAAAAAGGACGGATCTGTATGTTGGCGCCGGATGGCAACACGCGTCGGGCACATCGTCGCTCGGAACGCCGGCGGTAGCCAATATCGATAATCTAGGCGATTCATCCAACCATCAGCAGCTGTTGTTCCGGTTGGGAATGCGGCACAGGTTCTAAGAGTCGTGCTCCGGAGGAGTGCTTTGACGTGTGCCTGCTGGCTCGCGTCGCGTACTGATCCGAAACCTGACGGTCGATCTATGCACACAATTCGGCCATTGCTGACGTTGAACGAATGCCGCTCGGACGGCCAGTCAACGATCCAGACCGGTCATCTGTCAAAAGCCCGAATCGAACGGCAGCGACCATGCTGACGAATGGGTGAAATCGACCCAGGCTGTGTGGAAACATCCACGGAACCGCAATACGACGCGCAGCTCTTACACCGCTTGGCGCGGATAACTACCTCGGCGGCCAACACGTCCAGGACGCACGGCCGAACGGTTCCGAGACCCTATAAAAGGGTATTGGGGGCTGTTGCAGGACCGACGGAGTGCTCACGCGCCCATCAGTCGCATTGCCCTCATTGTCTTTCTAAACCCCAGGATTCTCATCACTCGCATGAGATTGTAGGCGAGGACGTTCAGGCTCATCTCGGTCCCCACGCTGGGAAGCCGGCGCGTCAGGAAGTGCGTGTAGCCCATCCAGTGCTTGAACGTGCCAAAGACGTGTTCGACGGTTCGCCTGCGTACCGTCATTGCGTCCGGAGCTCTGTCGAGCCGTCGCTGGACTGCTTCCAGTACCGACTCATGCTCCCATCGGGTAATTCGCCGATAAGGACTTGGCGTGCATCGCGACTTCATAGGGCACTGAGGACAGGAACTGCTCCAGTAGCGACGCAGTTGCATGCCATGCTCTTCTCGAGTGAAGCGGTAAATCGCACGTTCGCCAGCAGGACATTGGTATTCATCATCCCGCGCAATGTAGATGAAATCCGCCCTGTCGAATCGGCCATGGCATTTCGCGCTTGAGGTCGTGGGCTTCGGCAACATGACCGCAATCCCTGCATCCGCACATTCCTTGATCTGAGGCCCACTGTAGTAGCCACGATCGGCGACTGCCCGCAGTCTGGTTCTGCCCATCGCATCGCGCGCGGCTTTCGCAATAGGGCTGAGGTGAGCCCGGTCACTGCCAGAGTTTGTGACCTCGTGAGCAACGATGAGGTGATGTCTAGCGTCAACTGCCACCTGTACGTTAAGCCAACCATTCCCGAGCCTTTGCCGCTCGTCGCCATGGAACGCGCGTCGGGATCGGTCATCGAGAGTTGGCCGTCAGGCTCGGTCTTGAGCTACTCCTTGATCTGGTCGAGTTTGTGCATCTGCTCGCGCAAGCGCGCGATCTTGTCCTCCAGTCGACTTGTCTTCGCTTCCAACTCAGCGGGTTGTGTACGATCCGCAGTCTCCAGCGCGTTCAGATACTGCTGGATACTCTCCTCAATCTGCTTTTGGCGTTTTTCGACCTTACCCTCTGTGAAGTTGCGGTCGCGGGTGTTGACTGCCTTGAATTTGCTGCCGTCGATGGCAACAAGTGCTTGTGAGAATAGCTTCAGCTCGCGGCACAAAACCACAAAGCGGCCACATACATTGCGGATGCCCTTGCCGTTGTCGCGGCGGAAGTCAGCGATGGTCTTGAAGTCCGGCGCCAGGCGGCCCGTGAGCCACATCAACTCAACATTGCGTTGGCACTCACGCTCCAGGCGACGGCTAGATTGAACCCGGTTCAGGTAGCCGTAGATATAGATCTTCAACAGCACGGCTGGATGATAGGACGGGCGCCCTGTAATCGATGGCATCGCGCCGTCGAAGCCCAGCGATCCAAGGTCAAGCTCTTCAACAAACGCCTCGATGATCCTGACCGGATTGTCTTCGGCGACAAAGTCATCGAGGCACTCGGGAAGCAGCGTCACCTGTTTGCGATCTTCGCCTTCTATGAATCGCTTCATCCGGCCACCCACGCTGAATGAGTTGATTCAGTTTAGGCGATCAATACGTTTTCACACGGCCTCGACCCACAACGGTCAGCCATATTCGCCGCAAGCGGTCGTTGATTTCACCTGCTGGCAATGTCGCTCGCGAGCAAACGTGCGGAGGAATAAGTCGTACACAGGTAGAATCGAGCCACTTCAGAGAGACTTGGTCAGCTTGCTTCCCCGTTTGGGGCGCTGCATGACACTTCGCCTTGACGGATGCCAATTGCATACTCGATTTGAGGGGCCCTAAAACATGGACGGAGAGTATCGTTTTGATGTTTTTGGCCGGATCATCGGCGTCGCCTTCGCGAACGGTGCATGGGTGGCTCATCATATCGGGCAAGAGGGCAAGCGTCGTCGCGCGGACTTTGAAATTCCACCATTCGTTATGCCTGACGAGCTGTTGCAATACCTCGATGACCTGTTTCACGAAAACGCGTCCCCCGTGCGTCCGTGCGTCGTCAAATTAAGGCCGCCGTCCGACACGGTCGGCTGAGGCCGACCCAAATCTGACGTTGCGGCCCGCCCAGAGCCGACGTTCGTTGCTGCGAACCGAGATGGCCTTGACTGGAACTACGGTCAGTTTAATCGGGTGCGCGCCGTGCCAACCAGCGGCCCAATAGCGCAGCCAAAACGCCAAGAATTACTCCCCATCCCCACTGCAGCATGCCCGCCTTTCGGCTATCTTCGGCGTTTTTCTGCGTGCGTTTGAGGATTTCACGATCGCCTAAATTCATCCGTACGAGGTCAGGGCCGCAATACTCCAAATGCATGGGCGATCCAGACGGCATTCCGTCGAACATCGTCATCGGGAAAGGTCCGCGATTACGTCCGGCCTCCCGTGCCAAGAGCTTGGATTTTCCATTGTTGAGAAAAGATATCTCCTTGCCCAGGAAGCGATTCTCAATTTCGAGTGTCCCGTCATAGCCCACCGAATGACACGGTAGTCCGACAGGACTAGCCACCCAGTAAATGTACGCGAGCGTGAATGAAGTCCCGCCAATAATTATCCCCAGCAAGAAAAGCATTACGCCTGCCATTTTCATTGTTATGACCTTTGTGTATGGTTTCTTGGAACAACGTAACGTCGCGGTGCCAAGGCGTGCGATGACCAGGCTGCGATCTCGTGTCGTGTGAATGGCCGCGACGCCTGTGCATCATCAGGATCGCTTTGCAGCCTGACGCCGCCCAGTGCGTACAAAGTCCACGGTCTTTGCAAACACCAGAATGAAGAGCGCGGAGTATATGGCATCCAACAGATCAAATGTCGCCCGATCTAAAACGGAGCGCGAGGGGTTGCCCGGATCGTAAAACGCATGGACTGTGGAACCAACTGGCCGCAATAGGCCGTCACGTTCCGCGACAGGTTCATATTGATACCAGTTCACATCATAACCGTGAGCGATGTGCGTGCTTTCGGCGCTGTATGACCGACCGTCTACGGTGTAGGTATATGTCCATGACGGTGCCCACAAATGGTTTCCGTACTTGAGGGGTTTGGAGATCGTATGGATGGACGTGATTGTTGCTTCGGTTTGGGGCCACGTCCGCTCAGCTGCGAGGAAGTAGAGTTTCGATCCGACAGCGGCACCTGTATATCCGAGTAGGCCAAGTACGAGTAGAGCCAGGAGGCCGAGTATTGCCGTGACAAATATCCTTAGCTTCATGGGCTCTTGTTGCGGGTGCAGGCGGTTAATTTGTTGCAGATTATCGACGATCTTCTTCGCGATGTCGAATGACTGAAACTGGCCGAGGGCGTGTGAAAACGCAAAAGTGCCCGGTTTTCAGGTGTCGTTTTACCCTTGCCGAGTCACCGCCAAGCCAATACAGCGCAATCTGGAGGGCCGACTTCCTCGACTGTCGCATTCAATGTGCGTTTTCATACGCCCTCGGCCGAGCGCTGCCTCATAAGCCAGCATGCCATTGGTAGTGAAAAGAGACGGTGATTAAGAACCGAGAGCTAAATCGTGAGCTTCCCGACATTTACTCGATTGTCCATTGCAGCCTCTGTGGATAACGCTGCGGCAGACGCCGAAATTTGCCTTGCAGTCGGCGCTGAGCATGAACGAATCCGCGGGAAGCAGCCTGAATGGCGCGGCGCCGCCACCAGTCGGCGTACGTCGGGCGAGCCACTGCCTCGCGACGCGCGATGGCTCTGGTGAGTGCGGAAACAAGAAAGAGACTAGCTGGGCGGAGGCGTGAGCTGCTGACGGGCGAGCTGGAAACAAGCGTCGTGGTCCGGAGAAGGATCAACCCCCTTGAGATTGCCGGCGCGGATCTGGACCTGCCGCTCGAACTCGGATCCGGCGTCGACGCTCATGACCCAGGCCGACCCGGGCCGTGAGCGGCAGGCACGTTCCGAGCGCCGCTAATCACGGCGAGTTGGCAGCGTCAGGTTCTGCATGCGGCCGACTGTCAACGGAACGCCCACGCGTATGGTCAACAGATCGGGGCCGATCCGGCATGCTATGTAGATCCGGTATCGCGGTCGTCATCCGCCGTGCTGCTAGCGGCCCGGCTTCGTTGGCCTGGAAACTGCCTTCAGCGTCGAAGCCGCGCCTGCGCCATCGGAGGTGGCAATGTCGCCGAGCGATACGATGCCAACCAAATGCTTTTCGTGATCGAGCACCGGCACGCGACGGATCCGCCGGCCCGCCATTTTCCGCTTCACGTCGTTGATGTCGTCATCCTCGTAACACCACTGCACGTGCTGGGTTGCGATTTCGATCACTGGTGCAGCCGGATCGACCCCGGACGCCACGGCGCGTACCGCGATGTCCCGGTCCGTTACCGTGCCCACCAGTTCCTCCCCGTCGCATACGGGGAGAGAACCAACCTCGTGGTCCGCCATCATCATTGCTGCCTGGCGGATCGTGTCGGTTGCGCCAATCGAAACCGCATCGTGCGTCATCACTTCCGCTACCTTCGTCATCACCGTCTCCCTCGAACGAGTCACTCAGTAAGAGGAGCATCGCGAATGCCAGCCCTCGCATTCGATTCTTTTTTGTCGTGGGGTCAGAAGCGTTGCAAGCGACTGGCAAGCCCCGCGCGTAGCGTTTGAAACCCGCGTGACGCAGAAATGGGGACCCCAGCTGCCCAGGTACGGCCCCTGCTGCGGTTTCGCTAACCTTGCCGATGCCACGCAACGCCGCGGTTCAGTGTAAATGGCAAGGTACATTGAAAATGGGAGGCCCTCATGCAGCATGCAAAACACTCCGCTGGGCATCAAAATAATGCCGTTGAATCCTCGCGACGACGGAGCGCCCGATGCACCGGCGTTGGTGTCTGGTTATTGAGGTCCTGCACATTACGCAGCAACGGATCGATCAGGCCAAGCGAGGCAGAAGACATGGGCATATTCCTGGCTGAAACCGCAATTCTGGCGGTTGGAGTTGGACGTCAATGGAGGAGTTAGACGCCCCGGCGTTTCGTGGCCACCGTCGTGTCGACGGATGGCGCTAGGAATCCAGCGTGCGACGAATAAGTCCTATCGATCCAACGCGGTCGCCCGAAACCGACCCAGAGCGATCCTTGGCAGTGCTCCAGAACGGACTTTTAACCTGGCTTCAGCGAAAGCGGTCAGTCCGATTGACGATGATCTAACCAGCTCTGGAGAGCGACCGTATCCGGCCGTACTGCGTCTCACGACCGGGCACGCAACTCGTTCCCGGTCCGTGTTTCATGCGACAGGCATAGCTTGACGCATATCTGCCGACCGTGACGTATGCGAAGCGGCTTCCCGGTTTGGCATCGTCAACGGCAATGCGCGTTAGCGTCATTCCGTCCGCTTCGTCGAGCAGCGAGGGCAAACATTAATCTGTTCCGGCTTCCGATAATTGACACGGTAGGACGTGTGCAAATTCGCCGGCGAAAAGATCCCGGATGCGCTTCTTGCGCATCACACAGCGTCGCACCGATTCTGCGAGTGGCTGGTAAGTGACCTCGTTAGACCGGTTACGTCGAGTCGGGTCGGCCATCTTCATGACAAGCCCGAAATGTTACAAAAAATCTCACGCCAACCACTTTTGTATCGCCTAGATTCAAATGCACTCGCTGCCAACCGACGGCACCGGGGTTCGCAGTTTTCAAATTACAGTTACCAGGCATCCGGCAGAAAGCGACTAATGACAGGTGTTGCAGATTCGTGACCGCCGCGCTGGCGGTACCAGCGCTGACGGCTTGTAGCAGTTGAAGCGGTAATGAGTATGGCGAGCGAGAAATAGCATGAACAAGGCGCGCCGACGATACCGTCGTTGAGACCTCGGGTCAGGGGACGCAATGTCACGCGTGATGCTTTATTGCTCACCAGAAAATTGCCGTTGACGCTGTTGCAGGCCGCATAGTGATAAGGAGCTCTTCTATGCGACGCAACAAGTATTGTGCAACTGTGCTCGGAGTGTCACTCGCTGTAATCCTCGCGGCAAATTCACCGGTCTGGGCCGCTCCCACACCTGTCTCCAAACCAAGCCCCTTTGCTAGTTGCACCATTGGCGGGTCCCCTGGCAGTGTTGTATTTGTGAACGGCGAGGTTGAGCCCTGGCTGACGGTGAACCCGAAAAATGCGTCAAACCTCATCGGTGCCTGGCAGCAGGATCGCTGGTCAGATGGCGGCGCTCATGGCCTCGTAGCTGGTTTCTCCTTCGATGGTGGCCACACCTGGGGGCAAACGCCCCTGCCGTTCAGCGCTTGCGCGAGCGGACTTGGATACGAGCGTGCCTCGGACCCGTGGGTGTCCATCGGTCCCGACGGTACGGCCTATGCGGTCTCCATCTCGTTCAACCAGTCCAATAACAACAATGCTGTAGCCGCGGCGGTTTCCAACGATGGTGGTCAGACGTGGGGAAACCTGAGCGTAATCATCGCCAACAACGAGCCGACGGTGCAGTTCTTCAACGACAAGGAATCAGTGACCGCAAATCCGACCAAGGCTGGTGTTGCGTATGCGGTCTGGGACCGGCTGGAGCTGCCGAACGGCAACCCATATGCGAATCTGCATACGGCCGCATTCCGCGGACCGACGTTGTTCTCGAAGACCGTGGATGGGGGTAAGACCTGGAGTTCGCCATCGGAGATTGTGACGGTTCCATCGCGGCAGCAGACGATCGGCAACCAGATCGTGGTCGATCCGCGGGATGGGACGCTCTACGATTTCTTCGATCTGATTACGCCGCCGTTCAGTAAGGCGGCGGGCAGAGTGGCGTTCATCAAGTCCACCGACGACGGCGCCACGTGGACAAAGCCACAGGTGATCGCGACTCTGCAAACGGTCTCAGTCTTCGATCCAAATACGGGCACGCCAGTACGGACCGGGGACATTATTCCCGAGCCGGCGATCGATCCAGCCACGGGGCAGCTCTATGTCGTGTGGCAGGATTCGCGCTTTAAGGGCGGCCATTTCGACGAGGTTGCGCTATCGACGTCCGCCGACGGTGGCCAGACATGGAGCTCGCCCATCCGGGTGAATACGTTCACGGGACGGCCAGCGTTCAACCCTTCTGTCCGCGTCAACCCTGTGGGAACCGTGGCTGTTACCTACTACGACTTCCGTAACCTTAAGGCTACGGACACGACGCTGCCTACGGACTACTGGCGAACCACGTCACCCCGCGGGGGAGCCAATTTCGGCAACGAGCTGCATATTGCCGGGTCCTTCGATATGAAAACTGCGCCTTTTGCCGAGGGGTATTTTATCGGTGACTACCAGGGGCTGGACGCGACCGCAACAGAGTTTGTACCGTTCTTCGTTCAGACGACCGGCGATGCAAGCAATCCTACCGATGTCTTCGTTGCACCGTCTCCGTAAATAGCGCGGCCAGTCGATCGGGGAACCCTTTCAGCGAAACACTCATCAGCGTGAGGAAGGGTTACGCTACGCACGAACCGCACAGGCCATATGCCCGAGCACGTCTGCTCTCTGATGAGCAGAGCAGACGTTCGAGTGTCCGGCCGCGTTGCGATCGACCGACTCTGCCTGGCCGCACTGTGCCCCACGATCGAGCGCGACAGTCGTTTCGTGCGCGTGCTAGATGCAACAGGCATAGGTCGACCCGTTGCGGACGTTTTACGCCCGCTTTAGAAGGTCCGGCGTGCGCGCGCAGGCAGGCGTTCGCGTAACAATCTCGACTCCTTGTGGCCGAAGCCCGGGGGTACAGGTGTCGTGTCTGGCCAAAGCCGACGCATCACGAAGCGGTTTTTTTGCGGCGAGCTTCGGGCCAAGGCCAGGCCGACAATGCAATATCCGCCAACCGCTTCAGTGTTTCGCTGCTTGCCCCATCACATGCTTGCGCGGACATGCCTTGCACAACTGCCCCGTAAAAGCGCGCGAGGGCATCTGTATCGGTCTCCCCGGCAAGCTCGCCGTCGGCAACGGCACGGTCGAAGCGCGCCTTGATGGTCTGTAGCGCGAGTTCTCGCCGTGCGGCGACCGTCTGGGCGACCGACTTGCTCTTTTCGGCATGTTGAAGAACAGCAGTCGAGACAAAGCAGCCGCGCGGCCTTTCCGGGTCGGTAAAGCGTGCCGCGCCGTCGTGGAGGTAGAACGCTATCGCATCGTAGGCCGGCATGTTTCCGTTCAGTGCTTCCAGCCACTGCTTGCTCTCACGCTCGGCGACATAGTCAAGCGCCTGTATGTAGAGGTTCTCCTTCGAGCCGTACGTTGCGTAGAGGGACGGCGGCGGGATACCCATGGCCGCGGTCAGATCGGCTATCGAGGTTCCCTCGTAGCCATGCTCCCAAAACAACCGCGCGGCGACCTCAAGCCCCACATCGCGGTCCAGCAACCTCGGTCTGCCACGCTTCCGGGCAGGTTCATTCATTTTTGTATCGAGTCCTATAAAAATTATTGACACGGGTCTTTCCGGCGTTATTATTATAGCGAACACTATTCAATTTAATCGAAAAGGAGTGGTCGATGTCTGGAAAACTGTCTGGCAAAACAGCCCTTATAACGGGAAGCTCGCGTGGTATCGGCCGTGCTGTCGCATTGGCCTTTGCGAGAGAAGGGGCCGCGCTCATCGGCGTGCACTACGGCAGCAATGCGGATGCGGCGCACGCCACCATCCGCGAGATCGAGGCTCTCGGATCAAAAGCCGTTGCCATCAAAGCGGACTTGAGTCGCGGGAAAGAAGCAACGGATAGTCTCTGGGAGCAGTTCAAGGCAGCCGCGACCGCTGCCACGGGCGAACCGCGGCTCGACATTCTCGTCAACAATGCTGGCGTGGCACCAGCGGCTGCTCTGTCTCAGACCAGTGAGTCCGTCTTCGACGAGGTCATGACGGTCAACTTCAAGGCGCCGTTCTTCCTGATCCAGGCTGTTGCCGATCACATCCGCGACAATGGACGAATCATTAACGTTTCGACGGGCTTCACGCGTGTCGCGGCTCCGACGCATCCTGCCTACGCCGCGTCGAAGGGTGCCATTGAAACGCTGACGCTGGCGCTCGCCCCCGAGTTCGGTCCGCGCGGAATCACAGTGAATACGGTCATGCCAGGTGTGACGGAGACGGACATGAATGCGGCGTGGATCACGGTGCCGGAGGCACGTGCCGGCGCGGAGGCCATGTCGGTGTTTGCGCGAGTGGGTCAACCTGTCGATGTCGCCGACGTCATCACCTTCCTCGCATCGCATGAGGCACGCTGGACTACGGGACAGGTGATCGACGCGACGGGTGGTGCCAGGCTCTAAACATTCCCTCCGCAAGATCGAAAGTCCGCACCGACATTAAAGACCGGTTGACTTTTCAGTTAGGCATCTTTCCAAACGAAGGCGAATGGTCCAACTCGCTTGCATCCTCAAGCCACCACTAGGGGCGACGCATCCTGGTGGTGTGTACGGCGGATGCGACCGCTCCTCCCGCATTCGGGCGTGGGCGTTTACTGCACGCCGGGTCGCATCGATGTCTTTGGCCGGTGGTAAACCGAACATTCGCCGGTATTCCCGCGCGAATTGCTCGACGCTTTCATAGCCCACTGAATAAGCTGCGCTGCTGGCTCTTTCCGACTCATCAGCCTGCGGGCGTCGATCAGGCGCAACTGCCTCACCCCGCCTTCTTGTACCGCAGCCGCAAGGCCAGCCAAAACGAAGACGCCCATGCTACTCCGGGTCTTGTATGCAATGCGGTGATCCCACTAATCCATCGCGAGGCACGCGCCTCGCGGATGGCTGACCGAATAGCGGACATCAAAATGGGCAAATGGCCGTAACGCACTGAGTTTTGGCCACCTGTCACTATCGAGCGAGCGTCGCCTCCTGGCCGCACTGCGTCCCACGACAGGGCACGCCGCTCGCCACCGACCCACGTCTCATGCAACAGGCATAACCGACCCGTTGCTGTCATCCAGATCTCCGCGATCGTGAAGTCCGCTATCGCTGAACCGCCAGTCGTTCACGTGCGGCGCCTGCTGCTTTCCTTCCAAAGAAGTCGTCGGCCGGGATCGCGAAGAGGCACGTCAGCGCAAAACGACTTCGGCGACCCCTGCTATCGCTGAAAGCGCGACGACAGCAAGCGGAGGGATTCTCCAGCGTGTCAGCAAATAGAAGCCGACCGTAGCGACCGCAAAGTCAACCTCAGATCGGACGGCACTTGTCCACACTGGCGAATATAGTGCGGTCGCCAGCAGCCCGACCACCGCCGCATTCACGCCAGATAGCACGGCCGCCATAGAGGGATGCGCGCGAAGTGCTTGCCAGTACGGCAAAGCCGCAAGCACGAGCAGTAGACCGGGCAAAAATATGCCTATCACGGCTAGCAGCGCACCCAAGCCGTGATGGGGGTTGCTGCTCATGATCCATCCCAGGAAAGCCGAGAACGTGAAAAGCGGCCCAGGCACTGCCTGTGCTGCCCCGTAACCCGCGAGAAAGTCGTTTGACGACACCCACCCCGTGGCAACGGTTTCTCTTTGCAACAACGGCAGCACCACGTGACCGCCACCGAACACGAGTGCGCCCGAGCGGTAAAAGGCGTCGAACACACGGACGGCATGGGTAGAATCGAGCGCCGCGAGGCCCGGCAACCCGAACAGCAGCGCACAGAACAAAACGAGTGCGATTACGCCGATGGTACGCGACACGCGAAACTCGTTCGTATGCTGTCGCATACCGGCTATGGTTGTCGATGCGGTAGTTCGGCACAACACGAAACCAAATACCGCACCCAGTACGATGACGATCAGCTGCGCGTAGACCGTCGTCAACACGGAAAGAATGGCGATTGCAGCGAGGGCGATACCCGCTCTTCGATGGCCCGGACACAAACGGCGTGCCATGTCCCACACTGCTTGAGCCACCACAGCAACGGCAACGAGTTTCAGTCCGTGAATCAGGCCACTTCCCATAGGACCGCCCAGTTCTGGCGCAACGATGGCAAATGCGATCAGCAACGCGACGGATGGCAATGTGAAGCCGCACCATGCGGCCAGCCCACCTGGCCAGCCTGCACGAAGCAGGCCGATTGAAAATCCGACCTGGCTGCTCGCGGGCCCGGGGAGAAACTGGCAGAGGCCGACGAGATCGGTGAATGTTTCATCGTCGAGCCAGCGGCGGCGCTCGACGAATTCTCGACGGAAGTATCCGATATGAGCGATGGGCCCGCCAAACGACGTCAAGCCGAGTTTCAGAAATGCCGACAGAACCTCGATCGCAGATCCCGTCTTGCTCGGGGGCGACATTGACATACCTGCTTCCATTTCGCGTTAGGCTCTGACGGCGGTGAACATTTTCGCGACATTGTAATTGCCTATAGTGTCTCGCCCCGGCTCCTAGCTCCTGTGTATGCAATAGCTGCACACGGGCCTTCTGTGACCGGCATTCACAAGGTTGCTTCTGGGGCAGTGAGAGGATCCGGTCATCCGCGCCGGCGCCTCATGGTCAGCGCACGGTTCATTGCAGAAACCCTGCGTTACGCAGTGCTTCCTCAGCGGCCTCATGATCTTGAACGGATGTTCCGCCAGAAACACCGATGCCGCCCACGAGACGCCCTTCGTGGATGATCGGTACGCCACCGCCTACCGGCGTCAGGTGCGGATGGTGCGCCAGCGGGGCAACGGCGGGTTCGGCCATGTACCGATTCCATTGGTGCGTGTCGATGCCGAACGACGCGGCGGTCCACGCCTTGTCGATAGCGACATCAACGGTAAGGAAAGGGGCCGCATTTGCGCGCTCGAAGGCGCGCAGGTGACCTCCTGCATCTGTAATGGCGATTGTCGCGGCGAATCCGCGCGCTGCGCAGGCGCGACGCGCCTCTGCAAGCAATGCTTGCGCGGCTTCCAGGCTGATCGTTGCCGTGCTGATGATTGGCGATGTCATGTTGATGCTCGTTCTCAGAAGGGGTCAGTGGTTGGCAATGACGACCTTGCCGATCATGTTGCCGGCCTCGACCAGCGCGTGGGCTTCGATGAGACCTGCGGCGTTGATGCCGTCAATGCGTCGGGTCAGGGTGTGCTTGAGGCGGCCCTGGTCAACCAGCTGCGCCGCGCGGCGCAGCAAGGCGTGTTGCCGTGCGATGGTGTCGGTCGTGAACATCGCGCGGGTGAACATCAGCTCCCAGTGAATCGAGATGGATTTCCCCTTGAACGGACCGATGTCCAGACCCACCGGATCGTCGATGAGGGCGAACTGGCCCTCCGGGCGCAGCACGGCGGCGATTTGAGGCACATAGGCGGCGCTGTTGTTCAACCCGGCAACATGGGTGACGTGCTCGATACCGAGCGCGGCCAACTGGGCTGCCCACGGTTGATGGTGATCGAGCACGTAATGCGCGCCATGAGCCAGCACCCACTCGCGGGTTTCCGGCCGCGAGGCCGTGCCGATGACGGTCGTACCAGTCAGCTCACGTGCCAGTTGGGTCAGAATCGAGCCGACGCCGCCCGCCGCTCCGATTACGAGCAGCACGTTGTTGTCGGTCGGGTCCGCTGCCTGAACACGCAGACGATCAAACAGCAGTTCCCACGCGGTGATCGTGGTCAGCGGCAACGAAGCGGCCTCTGCGAAATCCAATGATGTCGGCATGGGTCCGACGATGCGTTCGTCCACGGCGTGCAGTTCGCTGTTGCAGCCGGGCCGCTTGATGTCACCGGCGTACCAGACACGGTCGCCTGGCTTGAAGCGCGAGGCCAATGCTCCGGTTGCACGGACGATTCCCGACGCGTCCCAGCCGGCGATGCGCGCACCGCCTTCCGGAATATCTCCACCGCGCCGGATTTTGGTATCGACCGGGTTGACCGATACCGCTTTCACTTCCACCAGCAGATCGTGGTCGCGCAGTTCCGGCGTGGGCAGCTCGATATCCTGCAGCGCCTGCGGGTGGCTGATGGGATGGTTCTGATAGAAGCCGATGGCTTTCATACACGTGATCTCCAAGGGGGTGTGAGACCATGTTATCTTTCGCCGATATACGGATAAATACCCGCCAGGCTCAAACAATTTCGGCATTTCAACGAAAATGATTCGACTCGATGACGTTCAGATCTTCGTGCATACAGTGGACTACGGCAGCTTCTCGGAGGCAGCGCGCCAGCTGAATATCGCGCCCGCACATGCGAGTGCGTCAGTGCAGCGACTCGAAAAGGCGCTGGACACGCGCTTATTCACCCGTTCGACGCGAAGCATGCAACTTTCGGACGCCGGGGAGCGTTACCTGCCGCATGCGCGGGTCATGATTGGTGCGCTGGAGCAAGGCGAGCAGGCCCTGGCGAACGGCCGGGGGGCGCTGTCCGGGCCGCTGCGGCTGTCCGCTCCGTCTGACTTTGGTCGAAACCTGCTGTTACCGTGGCTGGATGAATTTCAGCACCGGCACCCTGGTTTGTCGCTGCACGTGAAAATGAGCGACCGTGCGGCCGACCTCATCCGCCAGCCGCTGGATGCAGTCGTGCGCTACGGAGCGCTGTCAGATTCGTCTCTTCTGGCCATGAAACTGGTCGACAACAATCGACGCGCACTGTGTGCCGCGCCGTCATACCTCGAACGGCATGGCGCACCGGCCAAAGTTGAGGATCTGCGGCGCCACAACTGCCTTCGGTACGTCTGGAGCGAGCAGATACATGAACGCTGGCGCTTTACCCCGCCTGGGGGCGAGCGCACCGTGGCCGTCACAGGCAATCGCATCAGCGACGATGCCGATGCAGTTCGTCGCTGGGCGATAGCCGGGGAAGGCCTTGTCTACAAGTCGCGGCTGGACCTTATTGACGATCTGAAGGCAGGTCGACTGGTGGAGTTATTTCCCCCAGAGTATTGCGAGCTCGCGCCGCTACACTTGATTTGTGCTCACCGTGCGCAACTGTCGCCGACGATTAACGCGTTGCATGCTTTCTTGCGGAAGCGCTGCGCTGCATTGCTTGCCAGCCATCCATCGGGGGGGCCTCAGGCTGTACTCGCGATTTAAATGGCCGCCTCCAGGGCGGATCGCTCATTCGGGTGACCCGCAAATGCGAGGGCCGATGACCGCTCCCGGCCGACTGTACGCATTTGGCTCCCTTCATCGGATGCTGCCGTTCCCCGCGGCAGCGGCAACTTTGCGGCGCCATACCTGAATGGGTACAGCCGGGCCAGTTTCGGCCAGACGTCTCTTTCACCCAGAAAGCGGTCGCACGCAGGTGCGTTGTCAACGTCGCGTCGGCCGTTGCGGTCATGCGCCGTCATAGCCTCGCCGACAATATGAGAATCTGCCAGTCGGCGACGCACTAATGAAGCCGATTCGCCCGCATACATCATGAAGGTTTTCGTCATGATGTATGCGGTGCTGTAACCGTGGCCCATCGCTCGACGATCTTGCGATTCGCGAACCGCCATAGCACAAAGCCGTGAAACTCGATCTTCTGTCCGGTCACCGCTTCGGTCGCGCGCCACGTGTTTCTCACCACCACCTTGTCACGCTCGGCGATGATGTCTTCGACGGTGACGCGCAAGTCCGGCCATTTTTGATAAGCCGCCTTCATCATGGTGATTGCCGCTTCCGGGCCGACCTGCGGCCCCGACGGTTCGTCATGGTCGAGGAAGTCCGCGCTGAAGTTCTGCCGCGCAACTTCGGGCTTCTTCCGGTTCACGAAGTCCTCGAAATGGGCGATCACGAATCGCTTCATTTCTTGTAGCGTGAATCCTGGGTCGCCTTCGGGTGGTGTTCGGTAAGCTTCCATGGTGCGCCCCTACTTCGTGAGCATCTTGAACGCATGATGCCAGTCGTTGCGGAGAAACCCCGGCAAGCACCACAGCATGCACAACGGCTCGAGCGCACGGGCTGAAACGATGCTCCCGCAATCGTAGGGCTCCCACCCGAACTGTCGGACGATCGCGCTGACCTGAGCCTTTGCGCCGTGGTCATTGCCACACACGAACATCGTCGGCGTGCCCTGCGAAAAGTGCGGATTCACCATCAAGGCATTACCGACACTGTTGAAGGCCTTGACCACATGCGCGTCGGGAAGCTGTGCCTGAATCCATTCGCCATGCGACTCGTTCGGCCCTGTCGTGTATTTGAGGACCCCGTTGACCGGTGGCTCGTCCGAGAGCGGGTTCGTCGCGTCGATGACCGTCTTGCCAGCAAGGTTCTCTGCACCGGCAAGCTCGATCACACTCCCTGCAATGCGGCCGAGCACGGCCAGTACCACGAGTTCGCCATGCCGCGCTGCCTGCTCGAATGTCCCCGCTCGCGCACCGTCAGTCTCGCGAACCCATTCCTGCACGTCGCTCTTTTGCGGGTCTCGCGTGCCCAGCATCGTGTCATACGCGTGTTTGACGAAGCCCGCGCCGAGCGCCCGGCCGACGACGCCCGATCCCAATATGCCCACTTTCATTTCACCCTCCACGACGATATCCATCCGCGGTAATACCCATGCTTAGGCACGCGCGCCCTGGGGCGCGCTGCCCGGCGGCTCATGCAGCAATGCCAGCCCGATGCGCGCGCCGAACCCCTGCTGGTAGGCAAGCTGCACAAGCAGCATCGCTGCGGGTTCGGCGTAACGCGCGAGGGCAAGCGGTCCCGCGTCAACCGGTTGAGCTTCGATCTCGTTGACCAGCCTGGCGACGATGGCCCGCGCATCGGCATCGTCGCCGCAGACAAACACGCCCGCACGGTGTTCGCCGATGAGCATGCTGGGTGAGTGCAGCATCTGTGCGAATGGCGGGATCGCCTTGACCACGGTCGCCCACGGCGCGAGTTTCGCAATCTCTTCCGCGCCCGACGTGGTTGTTCCGATGGCGAGGCCGCTCAGGTCGGATTTCAGCGCGTTCGTGCAATCCCACATGATCTTCCGACCCCGCACGCTTCCGGTCTGCCCGAGCGCGTCGGAAGTGACAGTCCAGGGCGTGGCCAGCACCACGACGTCGGCGAACTGCACCGCTTCGGCGACTGTGCCGGCGCGCGCTCCGAGTTCGGCGGCGCTCGCGTTGAGCTTGTCCATGTCGAGACTGAAGCTCAGCATCACGGCATGGCCGCGTGCGATCAGACGTTTCGCGAGACCGGTGCCGACGTTGCCCGCTCCGATGATTCCAATGTTCATGATCGAGTCTCCTTCAGTGCGACGGACTTCAGGCAAGGTTTGCCCAGACGGTCTTGTACTGCGTGTAGCTCTCGAGCGCCTCGGCGCCTTGTTCGCGCCCGTAGCCAGACATCTTGTAGCCGCCGAACGGCCCGTTCGGGTGGTACTTGTGCCAGGTGTTGATCCAGACAGTGCCCGCTTGAATGCGCTCGGCAAGGCGCAGCGCCCGGCTCAGGTCATGGGTTTGAATCCCGGATGCGAGCCCATATGGCGTGTCATTGGCAATGCGCACGGCTTCATCGTCACCGTCGAACGGGATGACGGGCAGGACCGGTCCAAAAATCTCTTCACGGCTGATTTCCAGATCATTGGTCGCGTCCGCGAAGATGGTGGGCTCGATGAAGAGGCCACGGCCGTCGATCTTGCGCACGTCGCCGCCGGCCACGAGGCGCGCGCTCGACGCCTTGCCGGATTCGACGTAGTGCAGCACCTTGTCGAACTCCGTCTTTGAAGCGAGCGGCCCTACCTGGGTCCGCGGGTCAAGCGGATCTCCGAGCACCGCGGCCTCGGCCATTGCAGCGAGCCGCTCGACGACGTCATCGTAGACCGGCCGTTCGACAAGGAGCCGCGAGCCCGCTACGCAGACCTCCCCCTTGTTCCAGAACACGCCCCAGAATGCCGCCTGTACCGCCGCATCGAGATCGGCGTCGGCGAAGATGATGTTCGGCGACTTACCGCCCAGTTCCATCGTCATGTGCTTCAACGTCGTCGCGCCGTTGCGGAGGATGTCCTGCCCCACGCCCGTGGACCCCGTGAAAGCAATCTTGTCGATCCGCGGATGTTTGACAAGCGCGTTGCCAAGCGTGCTGCCAGGGCCCGTGACCAGGTTGTAGGCGCCGTCCGGCACTCCGGCATCGAGCATCACCTGCGCGAGCGCCAGCGCCGTCAGCGGCGTGTCGGAGGCCGGCTTGTGCACGATAGTGTTGCCCGCCGCCAGTGCCGGCGCAACCTTCGAGCAGGTCAGCGCCAGCGGGAAATTGAACGGCGTGATGGCTGCCACCACGCCAAGCGGCTCGCGACGCGTGAGAATCCGGATCTGCGGCTCGTACGACGTGCGATAGCTGCCGTCCATCGCATGCATGGCGAGTCCGCCGAAGAAGCGGAACAGCCCGGAGCAGTGCGGCATGATGACGTCGATGAAATCGCGATAAGGCATGCCCATGTCCATTGCTTCACGCAGCGCGAAGTCTTCCGCCCGCTCGTCCAGCAGATCGGCCACGCGGAACAGAATTCTGGCGCGGGCTTCGTGATCCAGGCGCGGCCAGTCACCCGCCTCGAAAGCGCTGCGCGCCGCTGCAACCGCTGCATCGGCGTCCTCGGGAGACGCCTTCGCAACCTCCGTGATGGTCTCCTCTGTGGTCGGGTCGACCGTCTGCACAGTCGCTCCGTCTGACGCATCACGCCATTTGCCGTCGATCAGCAGCTGTCCCCGCGGCAGACGTTTGCGCTGTGGAATCCGCACCGGTTCCTGATTCATAGCCGTGCTCCTCGCAGTTCATTCGGTTAAGCCTATTTTCGGCGTGCTATCGAGGCTGGTCTATGCTGTGAGGCATCGAAACAGTTGTGAGCGAAGGTGCAAGATGAAAACGGACGGAGGCGGCTCGATCGATCTGTTCAGGGCCCTGAAAACGTTCGCCGCCACCGTCGAGTCGACGAATTTCTCGGCGGCCGGCCGCCAGCTCGGCGTGACACCCGGCGCGGTGAGCAAACAGATCGGCATGCTGGAGACGCTGCTCGGTTGCAGGCTGTTCCAGCGCACGACACGGCATCTCTCGGTGACGGACGAGGGGCGGCGCCTGTATGCAATGGCGCGCGAGCCAGCACAACAGATCGAAGACGCGATCGCCGCGTTGTCGTCTAACGAAACTCAATTGAGCGGCACGGTCAAGGTGTCGTTGCCGATCGCCTTCAGCCGCGTTGCACTGCTGCCGGTACTGGGCCGATTCCGCGAGCGCTACCCTCAGGTCACTCTTGATCTACGATTCGAAAATCGCCACGTGGATCTGATTTCGGAAGGATATGACTGCGCGATCGGACAATTGCACGATACGGATTCCAGTGTAGTCGCGCGCACGCTCGCGTCCTTGACGCTCATCCTGTGCGCGGCGCCCGCCTATCTGGAGCGGCACGGCGAACCACAGACGATCGAAGACCTCGAACACCACGAACTCATCGCGTTCCGTTCCCCCAGTTCGGGAAGAATCCAGACGTGGAAGCTTCTGGCGCGCAACAAGGAGGTCGTGTTCGAGCCGGGTTCGCACCTCATCGTCTCCGATACGGAGGCGTTGACCGAGGTTGCCGTGGGCGGTTGCGGCATCGCGCTGCTTGGTGCACATCATGCGGCCGCGCTGATTGCCGCTGGGAGGCTGCAGCGCGTGCTGCCGAAATTCGTCTCACGGCGCAGCGACATCTGCATCTACTATGCGGCGCGGAGACACCTGCCGCCACGCGTCGCGGCATTTGTCGAGTTTGTCGTCGAGGAGGTCCGGCACAGCGAGATCGTCAATCAATCAACGGAACTGATACTGCAGCGTTCCGTTCAGATCCGGTGAGTCCCCGGACGGTCTCCTCGCCAGGGTCAATACATTCAGAGAAAACGTGCGAGCGCGGCTGCTCGAGCATCGAAATCCCGCGCGATCCTCGAGCGGCTGCGCCATGGCCCTGCGAGGGTCAAGGACCTGGCTGCGGGCTTTCAGCAAAGCCGTCCGGCCATCTCCAAGCACCTGAAACTGTTGAGCGAGGCGGAACTTGTCATCGCGGAACCGGCCGGACGCGAACGCGTATATCGATTGCAAGGCGCGCCGATGCAACAAGTAGCGGGTTGGATTGACGCCTACCGAATGCACTGGCAGGTCAGTTTGGATAGTCTCAAGGAACTGATGGAGAAATCATGAGCCTTTCGCAAAATAGCAGAGCCCGCGCGCTCGCCGACGCCAACCGCGGCACGATATTGGCCGTCGTGGAAATCGCGGCCCCCGTGCAGAAGATCTTTGACGCCTTGACCTCCAGCGAAGTCACCCGGTGGTGGGGATCGCCTGATACCTATCAGGTCACGGAGTGGGAGGCCGAGGTTCGACCAGGCGGCAAATGGCGGGCGAGTGGCGTGGGCGCTGCCGACGGCCACCTCTTCAGCGTGGGGGGAGAATACCTCGAAGTGTCACCACCAACGCGACTTGTGCAGACCTGGGTGGCAGATTGGGACGGCGGTAACGCCACGACCCTCACCTACGAGCTCAGTTCAATCGACGGCGGCACGCGACTGACGTTGTGGCACGAGGGCTTTGCTGGCCGTCCACAATCGTGTGCCGGACATGCGCAAGGCTGGGAGCGCGTGCTCGGGTGGCTCACGGCCTACGCATCGCCAGATGGAAAGGTCTCTCATTTCCTGTGCCGGCTGATTCCCCCACGCCCCGACTTCGCTCTGACTATGAATGCGCAGGAGAAGTCGGCGATGAGCGAACATGCCAGGTACTGGGCTGGGAAGCTTCAGGAGGGCATCGTGGTCGCATTCGGGCCGGTAGCCGACCCGAAGGGCGGCTGGGGTGTCGGTATCGTACGCGCCAAGGAAGTGGCCGGCGTCGAAGCGATACGCGATGCGGACCCGGCGATGCTGGCGGACATTGGTATGCGATACGAAATACTTCCGATGATGGCGGCTGTGTACTAGCGCCGATAGGCAGTCGCGTTTTGAGCGACGCAGGTACCGTGCGACGTGGTTCGCGGAAGCGCTGAAGACAGATCCCTTCCAAGCGTCCGCTTTTTAAGCGCACCTGAGCGCAGGGGTACGACTAAAACGCGTTCAATTTCTCAGCGAGAATTAATGAGGAAACCTTATCTGCGTGGAAAGAACTAGCCCATTTCGCTTAACTTGACAAGACCGGAAAGGACCCACAACCAGCTGTTGGTGCGACAAATCTCTCTTGACGTTATCTCCCGCGCCTGCATAGACTTTGGACGTATTCAGGCTGGTTTTTCCGAACGTTCGACTATCCGAGGAAACGCATAACAATCCTGTCCGAATGAAACCGCACCCCGTCAACGAGCGACGTCGCGTTGCCTGCTCGCTGCTCGCACTGTCCGCGTTCCTCCCGACCGCACTTCATAGCGCGACGCATGCATCCGTTGCAGGCACGGTCAGCACATGGCCAGTGTTGCTGTTCATTCCCTATGGCGGAAGCGATCTCGGATTCAGCGAAGCCGCTTATCGCGGCTACCTCCAGGTGCGCAACAGCGGGTACCGGATCACGGTCGTGCGCGACGCCGACAGTCTGGGTGCTGCGCGAATTCTTACGATTATCGGCCGACACTACACGGCAGGTGTACGCGGTTTCATTCTGGCAGGCGCCGAGCTGAGCGCGGTCACCGCAACGGCCGCAGCACAATACCCGCAAGCCTACTTCGCGACCTTGTCGGGTACGGCAAGTAGTCCCAACGTCGTCAACTATTGTCTCGATTGCAAGAGCCTCGGTGGCGCGCTTGCTGGAGCTGTTGCCGCGAGCGTGTCGAAGACGAAGATCGTCGGGTTCGTCGGAGGCGTAGAGTCTGTCGACGGTACGGAGGCGCAAAGCTTCAGGCAGGCCGTACTTGCCAAGGCGCCCGACGCAACGGTTCTGGTAGATTGGGTCGGCAACTGGGATGACCGCCGACGCACGCAGCAGTTGACCGTGCAGCAGATCGACGCCGGCGCCGACGTACTCGTTGCCGATGCAAATGACTCGGTGATCGTCGCGGCCGCCCGCCATCCGCGCGTCCGCGTGATCGGCTGGATGACCGACGCATCGCGTCGGTACGGAAACGTCGCGGCGAGCGTGATCATCGACACGAGCATCATTTTCCGGCGTTTCGTCGATGCAGTGGTCGCGGGCCGATTTGAGGGCGGCGACTACCCCGTCGTCGATACGGACAATGTCTGGAAGATTGTGTGGCCGCACGGGTAACCGCTGATATACGCTGAATTCGATAGCATGAGCTCGTTGAAAAACCAGATTACTGTAACGTTGATCGTACTGGTCACGGCAGTCGGCCTCATCGATGCGTATACGTCGTATTGGCTGTCGCGCAAGCACATCGGCGAACTGCTCGACGTGCACTTACAGGGCGCCGCTATCTGGCTGTCCGCCGGCAACGTCGGCGCGATAGGCTCGCACGGTCCGCCGCAGCACTCCGTCGACGGCTTTGTCGGTCAAATCTGGAGGCGAGGCGACGCGGCGCCCGCGGATAACACCGACCCGGAACTGCTATTCGATCGCAATGCGCCGGACGGATATTCGATCGAGAGTATCGGCGAGCATGCCTATCGCATTTACACGTTGAGAAAGGCCGACGGCCAGTACACGTACCAGGTCGGACAGCCGGTCGCGTTCCGCGAAGAAACAGCAAGGCATGCCGCGCTCGAAAGCCTGATACCCACGCTCATCCTGATTCCACTCGTCTGGCTCGCTATTCCCTTTGTCGTCAACGCTGCGTTCGCGTCGCTGTCGCGTGCAGCGGCGCAGTCGGAGTTAGTCGCCATTCGGCACCTCGAGCCTCTCGATATATCGGGCGTGCCGGACGAGGTACGACCGTTCGCGGCGTCGATCAATCGGATGATTGCCCGCCTTCAGGTTGGTATCGACGCTGAGAAACGATTCATCGCCGATGCCGCGCACGAGTTGCGCACGCCTATCGCTGCGATGCAGCTCCGCGTCGACAACCTCGTCAACGCTCCCGACGAGGCGGCACGCTCCGAGCGTCTGCGCGAATTGCGCGAGGCCATCGCTCGAGCGTCGACGATGATCCGACAGCTTCTGTCGCTAGCGCGAGCTGATGCACAGCTCGATCTGACGGCAATCGAGACAGTGGATCTGTCCCAGTTGGTTCAGAAGCTCGTCGCGGATTTTCTGCCGGTTGCAGATGCACGCTCGATCGATCTTGGTGTAGGGAAGTTCGAGAGCGCGCAAGTTGAAGCGCGTGAAGGAGAATTGCGTATGGCCGTGCGCAATCTGCTTGAGAACGCACTGCGCTATACACCGGCCGGCGGAGCCGTCGACATCGATCTGTTCCGAAGCGCCGACGACTTGGTGGTGCGCGTGACCGACAACGGACCGGGCATTCCGGAAGCGTCGCTGCACCGGGTGTTCGACCGCTTTTTCCGTCTGCGTGCGGAGGATTCCGAAGGCAGCGGTCTCGGGCTTTCGATCGTCAAATCGGTCGTGGCGAAGTACCGGGGTTCTATTTCGCTTGCAAACCGCAGCGATGGACACAGCGGTCTGATCGCTACAATCGTTCTGCGCGGCGCGCGGCACTATGTAGGAGAGTGGGCCCTGAATGGCACCTGGTCACGGGTTTCGGTCGGGTAGCGGCGTAACGCTAATTCTCATCTAATAGGCACCATACATACTGGCATTGTGACTACGTTCCTGTCAGGTTGCCTTCTCTGAGCAGCGAGTTGCTCGCAGCTCTTTTGGTGATGCGGGCGATCAGTGCGATTGCAGAAGCGACTTGCGGCGAGCGCTTTAGAGATGTTCCAAGAGCTGTGTCGGCGTTCTGCCGTATCTCGACGATTCGGTAAGTCAAGATGGCCAATTTGTCAATAGTGCGAATAATTCGGCATCCGAATGCATTGAACAAATGACCGTGGAAGAATCTGTCCGACTAATAGAAGGCTAATCCGGCGAGCGTTCAATAGAGCATATTGTCGCGACACCTTAAGTAGCTTTATCAAGCCTGACTGCGTCGCGACTCATGGCTATCCAACAATCCGGAGATTTGGCCCATGAAACGATCGCTCTTCCTGATATTTGCCGGAGTTTTCGCATTCAACGCACATGGTGCGACAACCATCATGAACAACAAGCTCTATGTCGATGGTCAGGCTTGGTTTGTGAACGGCATGGTGTATCAACCTGAACCCCGTGGCTGGTACACCACCAATAGGCAATATGATGTCAAGGCCGGCGAGGGTGGGGCGTGGCTTTGCTCCGGCGCGCATGTCGACAATCAGAACAGCTGGACGAGCCCCTGCTACGACGATGATCTGGCCGGACTGCTACCGGAAGGTGGCGACGGAAAAAATCTTCAATATAACAATGCGCTCAAGCAGCGATGGAAGCGCGATCTCGATGATATGCAAAATATGGGGGTCAACACACTTCGTCTGTACAACATCAATACATACAACAAGTCGCATACGGCATTTCTTGACGATCTGGACGCTCGGAAGATGAAGGTAATTTATCCTGTCCTCACAACTTACGCGTCGCAACAGCCGCCTGACACTGCTAAGGGAATCATCGCTTCAATTGTTCAGGAAACCTGTCCTTCCGGAACGCTGCACAACGCAGTGCTCGCGTACAGCATTGGCAACGAATTCGACCAGGAGATTCTGGGCAATCCGAATGGAAATGTTGCCCAGAACGTCCAGCTTGCTGCCACGATCGTACGTGGGCTGTGTCCGTCTGCCAAAATCACGTATTCGGCGGTTGATAATCCGACTCAATGGACTCTGAACGCCAATGGCAAGAGTCCAATACTTGAGGCCATCGGCCCGAACAATATCGATATTATTTCGGTGAATTCCGGTTATCGCGGCGACGCGTCCAACCCATCCTCTGCAGGCTCATACAATGGGATGTTCGACCAGATCACGGCGCTTACGCAGAAGTACAATAAGCCGTTTCTCATCAGCGAAATGGGTGCACATGATAACGAAACAGACAGCTTCAATCCACATTGGTGGAATTACGTTTGGGGTATCGTCGTTAGCCGTTCCCAACAGGCAAACAATGTGGGCACCGTGTACTTCGAGTATAGCGACGAGCCATTGAAGAAAACTCTGGCTTTCACGCAGCCGGACAATGATGCGTATATGGGAGTAACGACAGGCCAATGGCCGGCTCAGGGGGCCGATTCCCACGATTACAGTCAGACCGGCAACCTGGCCAATGTTCAGAAAACCGCGGACTATCAAGGTATTCTCAATTATCAAACCCAGGATAACGGAACAATTGTCTACCCGCAATCAAACCATGGCAGGGGCCGTTACGAGATGTTTGTAAGCGATAACAAAGGCATCAACGCCTGTAACTACAAATTTTCGCCGAATCCCTTCCAGATTGAATCGACATGCGCCGCAGCGGTCAACTCACTCAACTTGCTCAGGACGAAGTAGCGTCTCTGACAAAAAGCTGCCGAGAAGTCCGGTTGTCGAGGTTCCTGTTGCCTTGTTTCAAATTCGTTATAGCGGGCAATACCGCTTTAAGGCCGATAGTCAATGCTATTAACCGTACTTCTTTCAACGCAAAGAGTACGGAGGCAACTTAGCAGATTATGATAGTAACATCGCCAGATCAAGCTGCGCATACACGCGAGCATGTTTCGAAACATTGCAAGGCGCCAACTATCCTATAAGTCAGATACAGATACGCAGTTTCCCACAGGGGCGGCAACGATTATCGCAACCCTTTTACAGTACATCTGTCGATCCGAAAGAAATGGATGGAATACTCGAAAACATAAGAAGATTGGGATGCGTTTCTGACGTTGCCTTAATGTCACGTGTCGGGGAGTAGCATTATGGGAGTCAGTAAGCGCTATTTATCGCGACAAGGGCGGGTCGCCTGAGTTCAACCCCTGTTTGAAGTGTGTTCTGAAGCGACTCAACTCGCTTACAGACACCCATCGCGACCGACCCCATTTATTAGGCGCCGCCGGGGCAAAACAGGGACACCCCTATAGTTCAGGTTCGACTTGCTAGATGGGCTCGCAAGGACCGTTCCGATGTTTCTCATTCCAATCTCATTGTTGAGAACTAGACTATGTCCTGAGAAGAAGATTGCGGGTCGGTTGGCTGGGAAGTGCCAATGGAGAGTGGACTCAGGGACCTATTGCGAGCGAATCCCTGGCCCAAGATTGTCGCCTATGTGAGAGGGACCATGCTTCATGTGTATTTGCTGCCCGTCGATCCTGGAGATAGTGATTCTTCATGGGCTCCGTGTTCAGCCACTTGTGCAAATTTCGGGCAACGCAGCTTCATCAGTTCCGGCATTCGCGAGTGGTTCAGAAGGTTTTGCCCAGGGAGAGTCAATTCGCCTGATGCGAAGCTTCCGGACAACTGACTAGAGGAATGCGGCCAGACTCTCATACAATGACGAGTCTGGTTTAGCGTACAGATTGCAGGATCGGCATGCGGTCAGCCGGTTGACGGAATTGAAACGATAGCAAACTGAAACATCTGGCTTCTCTTCGGGCTTGCCGCAGGAATCGATATTGGAGCGCGCCCGCGGGTGAAACCAAAGACAACGCTTCATTGCCGTGGACACTGCACTATGCGAGTGCTAATAGTTGAAGACGACCTGCAGATCGGTCAAAGTTTGCTGCGCGCGCTTCAGGATGCGGAGTACAGCGTCGACTGGGTACGCGACGGCAATGCCGGCAGCGCGGCCATCGCTGCCGTTGAATATACGCTCGTCCTGCTCGATCTTGGTTTGCCCGGCATGGGCGGCATCGAATTGCTGAAGTCCTCGCGTGACAAGGGTAGCAAGGTGCCCATCCTGATCCTGACCGCACGTGACGACCTTGACGCCCGGGTCCAAGGGCTCGATTTCGGCGCTGACGACTACGTTCTCAAGCCCTTCCACCTGCCCGAACTGCTCGCGCGGATTCGTGCCGTGCTGCGTCGCAAGGCGGGCTTTGCGTCGTCGCGTCTTGGCAATGACACGCTGAACCTCGATCTTGACAAACGGACTCTATGCTGCAACGGGGTGTCGTCCGTTCTGTCGGCACGCGAATTCGCACTGATGTTCGCATTCCTTGAGCGGCCCGGTACTATCCTCTCGCGAGATCAGCTCGAGGGGAAGCTCTATGGTTGGGGTAAGGAAGTCGAGAGCAATGCGGTCGACGTGCTTATCCACGGTGTACGCAAGAAGTTCGGACAGTCTGTGATTCGCAACGTGCGTGGCCTCGGCTGGACCGTGACGCTCGGCGAATCGCCCGAGATCTGACGGCGAGTCTCGGCTACTCGCGGGTAGCGCGTTGTCAGGATCGGAGGCCCGAAGAGAAGCAAGTTCCGCATCGGTCAGCAAGAAGCCATTCATATATCGATTGCGCTGATCCGTACTTCGTAAACATTAGGAATGCGACACAATTGATGCTTGCGAACGCATCATCGAATTGCGCTTTCTCATGCGCCAGAATGGGATCGAAGCGCCTGGATGCTTGTGTTTTTGTTCCATTGAACAAAGCCCGGCTAGCGATTACCTGTTGTTCCCTCCTACTAATAGATATCTAAGTCATCAAGAGCACTATGCAACCTAAGCGCAAGTAGTTGGTGTTTTATCAAACGCGCATTGGGTGGCTGGGCCTGATGTCTTCTCATCCATATTTACCCAATATGGTCAGGACTGGGCGCGAACTCGGACAGGGTCGACTTGTGTAATGAGACAGGCTTTGCCTGCGGCCTGGCCTGCTGGATCGTAAGATTTTTCATGAAAACATTTGATCATATTAAGCCGATTTTAAGTTTAATGATTATGTGTCTATTCGCTGTTTATAGCGGCAGATCAGATTCGAGGAAGGGGCGAAAGAAGTTCCAAAAGGCGCTTGGGGTTGCAAAGATCAGCCCTTTATGACGGCCTTTATCAAGCTGGAAAACCTTCGCCGAAATACCCCGGCGAAAGTTAGAAATTAATCACCTTCCTGGGCAGGGCTCAATTTCGCAGGCATCACTTGCCAGTGCGGCCTTCCGGTCATTCGTCGTGTCCAGAAATCGGACTTTGTCCGATCGGGCCGGTTCGCTCATAAAACCAGTCTCCGCGCGACTCGCGGACGAATTCGATGTCTTTTTGGAAGCACTGAAACCAGTTGCATTTGTTATTGCGACAAAACCAAAATGGGAAAGATCGTGTACATATTCAAGCATTCATCGCATTGTGAGTCTGCGCGGGTACTGACGTCGGCGCTTTTTGTCGAGGATTGCTGCGGGCGCAAGCGTCGCACTGTGGTTGCATTGGCCTCGGCTGTGGCGTCGCTGGTGGCGCTGCTTGTTCCGGTCGCTGTGCGAGCCCAGTGCAACAGCAACGCCAACCCGGCGCTGCCTTCGGCGCCGGCACAGACCAACTTTTCCAATCAGTCGTTTGGCGCAGCGCCGCTTCCCCAGTACTACCTGAACGCCGCGGGGCAGGCGGGATGCAAAGGCGCTGACAACGGCGGTTGGAACGGAGTGGGCCAGGATGGCTTCGCTGGTCAGTCGGGTGGTTCCTTTAACAGTGTCAACAGCGGCATTACGATGAAGGGGGGCTTCGCGCCGACCTTCATCAGCCCCACGATGGGAGCGGGATG
Organism: Burkholderia sp. H160; assembly: GCA_000173575.1. Lineage (GTDB taxonomy): Bacteria > Pseudomonadota > Gammaproteobacteria > Burkholderiales > Burkholderiaceae > Paraburkholderia. Next base: position 62,086 of record ABYL01000028.1, read on the forward strand.
GTCCGTCAACGGTGGTGACGGTGGTGCCGGCGGACAGGGCGGTTATGACGACAATGGCTCCGCCCACACGGGAAACGGCGGGGCGGCTGGCAATGGCGGCGCGGTCTCTGTGCAATTTAGCGGCACGGTTGGTCCCGACCCGAAAGGTGTCCTTCCGGAAGTTGCGCTCGACGTGGAAGCCAATGGCGGCACCGGCGGAGTGGGTGCCGTGTCCAATGCCCAAGGCAGACAGCCGCTCTATGGCGGCAACGGGGGACCCGGGGGGCGGGGTGGTCAGGCAGCGCTTAACGCCTCCGGCAATATTCAGTTCTATGGTGTCGGCCTGCGAGCGTCCGCCCTGGGCGGGACCGGCGGGTACGGTGGCGACTCGCCCACTCCGGGTGATCTGGTCGTGGAAGGCCATGGAGGCAAGGGCGGCAATGGCGGCGCCGGCGGTACCGCGACGCTTGCGTATCAGAACGGCAGTCTGACCGCCAGCACCCCTATAGGCCAGATCTTTCCGATGCAGGCTGACGCCGATGGCGGTAAGGGCGGCAACGCTGGTGGCGCGTTCGGTGGAAGTGGCAGTTTTGGCGGGACCGGCGGCAACGGAGGTAACGGCGGCACAGCCAGCGCGGAACTCGGCAGCGGTAGCCAGATCGTTTTCTCCGATCAGATGCAACCGGTGAACAGTCAGTATCAGCCGGGCAGTGGCGTAACCGCCACGGCGAATGGCGGAGCGGGCGGGGGCGGTGGCACTGCCATCGACGGCACAATCCGCAATGAGGGTGGTGCGGGCGGCAACGGCGGGAATGCCGGCAGCGCCAGCGCCAGCGTCCTTGGTTCTATCGACCACACGGCGAATGTTCCGGCCGGGCAGTCTGCTGTCGGGCTGATCGGGGGCGAGGCAGTGCTGGTGCAGGCCAATGGAGGCGCCGGCGGTATCGGTGACGGCGCCCAGGGCAGTATCGTGGGTGAAGGCGGCAATGGTGGTAAGGCAGGCGCTGGCGGGAGCGCTTCGCTGACCCTTGGAGACGCGACGAACACGGCGACAATTAAAACGAACGGCCCATATACGCGTGGCGCCTTGGTGCAAAGTGTCGGAGGCAGCGGGGGCAATGGCGGTAGTGTCAGCTTCGCGCTGTCCGGCACGGGCGGTGCAGGTGCCGCGGGCGGCGATGGCGGCGCGGTCACGGTGAACTCGGACCACGCCTTTGTCACGGTCGGCAGTCAATCAGGCGAAGGCAGCATCCCGCTGATCGCGCAAAGCATCGGCGGTGGTGGCGGAAGCGGTGGCGACGCCAGCGGCGTCACCGTTGGCGCGGGGTTCGAGATCGGCGGCAACGGCGGCCAGGGCGGCAATGGCGGCGCGGTGAAACTCACGCTGGGCCAGAACAGCGTGTTTGGCAGCCTCGACCAGAGCGGTGGCGCCGGCATCCTTGCGCAAAGCATCGGCGGCTCCGGCGGCAACGCCGGCAGCGCGACGTCGAGCGGCGGGGGGCTGATCACCATGGTGATCGGCGGGGATGCCCACGGTGGCGGCTCGGGCGGCCAGGTCACCGTCGACAACGGCGCACTCGTCACGACCTACGGCGACCACGCAGCCGGTATCAAGGCTCAGTCGATCGGCGGCGGTGGCGGCAATGGCGGTAACGCTACAGCGTTCACCGTCGGCGGCCCCCTGTCGAGCTCGGTTGCCATTGGCGGACTCGGCGGCAGCGGCGGCGCGGCTGGCGCGGTTTCGCTGACCAACTCGGGGCAGGTTGCTACGTATGGTTCGGACGCCGAAGGTGTTGTGCTGCAAAGTATCGGCGGCGGCGGCGGCTCCGGCGGCAGCGCCACGGCGCGTGCCGTTGCCGCATCGGCCAGCCCAAATATTCCTTCAATCAGTGTCAGCGCCGCTATCGGCGGCGCCGGCGGGACCGGCAACACCGGCGGCAATGTCACGCTCGATAATTCCGGTCTGATCACCACTGCGGGCGACAGCGCGACCGGCGTTTTGGCGCAGTCCGTCGGTGGCGGCGGTGGTACGGGCGGCGACGCAACCGCCGCGTCCTACTCCGCGTCGCCTGCCAAGGGGGCGTCCCTGTCGGTCTCCGTGGCTCTCGGCGGCAGCGGCGGCAGCGGCGGCACGGGCGGCGCCGTCAACCTGGAAAACTCTGGGCTGATCGCCACCTTGGGCCAGGACGCCCACGGCGTGTTCGCACAGTCAATTGGCGGTGGCGGCGGCAATGGCGGAACGGGCGATGCCGCGGCAACGGCGGCTAACGCCAAAGCCAGCTTCAGCGCGTCAATCGCGGTGGGCGGAACGGGTGGAACGGGGGGGACGGGCGGCGCGGTCGGCCTGACCAACGACGGTTCGATCGCGACGCGCGGCGACGGCGCCGATGCCGTGTTCGCCCAGAGCGTGGGCGGCGGTGGCGGCGCCGGCGGTGGGGGTGCCGCCGCGGCGGCCGCCGGCAAGCTGTCAATCTCCGTGGGTGTCGGCGGCAAGGGCGGTGTCGGCGGCGACGGCAACACCGTGACTGCGATCAACAACGGCAACATCGTCACCCGCGGCACGGCCTCTACCGGCATCTTCGCGCAAAGCGTCGGCGGCGGCGGCGGCAAGGGCGGCAAGGGTGGCGCGACCGCGGGCGGCGCCGGCGGCTTCGACACGATCTCTAATGCCCAGGCCATGTTCGGCATTCTGGGGCAGGGACTCGGCCTGAACCAGGATGTGCAGAACCGTGGCAACAATATCCTGCAGGTCGGCGTGCTCGGCGAGAAAATCAAGGCGACCTATACCGATCTGGAAGCGATCTTCGCGCAGCCACAACCCGACTCGAACCCGCTCGGCACCGCGACACAGATCAGCGTCGGCGTGTCGGTCGGCGGTAGCGGCGGCGCGGGTGGTCAGGGCGGCGCGGTGAACGTTACCGACTCCGGCGCGATCGGCACCTTTGGCGCGCAATCCCACGGCATCTTCGCGCAGAGC
>ABYL01000027.1 GCA_000173575.1 Burkholderia sp. H160
AAATCAAGGAAAGGCCAACCAAGCCAGAACAACGACGAAAAAGGCCTCACCCCGCCCAGGGGCCAAATCAAAACCTCATCATCAACTTCAACACCGCGTTCACGCGCCTACCGTATGGCGGTGAAATCAACCCCCGCGCATTAAATCGCGCCTGTGTCAGCACCGGTTTCATCTTGGAAAAAGTAACAAACCCCTCATACCCGTGGTACGCCCCCATCCCACTCGCCCCAACCCCGCCGAACGGCAAACTCTCACACGCAAGATGCATCAGCGTCTCGTTCACGGCCATGCCACCGGCGATAGTTTCAAGCGTGACACGCTCAACAGTCCGCGCATCGTCGGAATACAGATAAAGCGCCAGCGGCCGCGGCCGCGCATTGATCCACGCGATCGCGTCGTCGAGCGTGTCGTACGGCACGAGCGGTAACAGCGGCCCGAAAATCTCCTCCCGCATCAGTGCGCATCCGTCCGGCGCGCCAGTCACGGCGACGAGCGGAAAGCGCCGGCTCGCGGCATCGGGCGTCGCGCCGGTCAGCGGATGCAACTGTGCGCCGGCGGCCTGCGCTTCGTGGGCGAGACGTTCAAGCCGCTCGAAGTGCCGCGCCGAAATGATCGACGTGTAGTCCGGGTTCTGCGCAAAGTCCGGATACATCTTCGCCATCCGCACGCGCGCCCGCTCGATGAATGCCCGCTCCTTGCCGCGCGGCACCAGCACGTAGTCGGGCGCGATGCAGGTCTGTCCCGCGTTCAACGTCTTGCCGGCGATCAGGTTGTCGACCGCATTGTCGAAACGCGCATGCGCGCTGATCAGCGCCGGCGACTTGCCGCCGAGTTCGAGGGTGACAGGTGTCAGGTGCTCGGCCGCTGCGCGCATCACTTCGTGACCGACCTTCGTCGAGCCCGTAAACAGCAGATGGTCGAACGGCTGCGCGCTGAACGCGGCGGCGAGCGCCGCATCGCCATTGACGACCGCGACGTGATTGCGCGCGAAGGTTTGGCCGATCAGTTGCTCGAATAGCGCCGACGTGCGCGGCGTCAGCTCGGACATCTTGATGATCGCGCGATTGCCGGCCGTCAGCGCGCTGATCAACGGCCCGACCGCGAGCAGCACCGGATAATTCCACGGCACGATGATGCCGACCACGCCGAGCGGCTGCGGCACCACCTTCGCGCGCGCCGGCAGCAGCCACTTGTTGGTGCGGCGGCGCTGCGCTTTCATCCAGCGCTTGCCGTGACGCAGCGCGGCGTCGATCTCTTCCTTCACGAGCAGGAATTCGGCGAGCAGCACCTCTTCCTTCGCGCGATTGCCGAAGTCCAGGTGCATCGCGTCGGCGAGCGCGTCGCGATTGTCGAGCATCAGCTTGCGCAGCGTGCGCAGATGCGTCGCGCGCGTGTCCCACGAGGGATACGGCGTGCGCAGATACGCGTGACGTTGATCACGCAGCAGCGCTTCGAGCGCGGCGACCTCGGACAGATCGTTCTTCATATGAGTCCACTCCCAGATGGATGACCGCGCGCGTTGAGCGCGTTTATTGGTTTGAGGTTGAGTCGGGGTTGCGAGCGGTGCGCTCGGGATTTTTGCGTGTCAGCCGCGCTTACGCGGCAAACGCGCGTTCGACGATCGCCGCGTGATCGAAGGTGGCCGGCAGCGTGCCGTACACGCGACCGCTTTCGCCGCAGCCGTCGGCGAGACGCGTCGCGATGAACGCGTCAGCGACAGTGGCGGGCGCGTGTTGCGCGAGCAACGTCGCCTGCGCGATCAGCACGATCTGCTGCGCGATGCGTCGCGCCGACGCCTCACGCTGTTCGGCCGGTCCGTTCAGCGTCGCGGCGAGGCGCGCGAGTGCCGCGCCCAATGCCGGATGCGCGCGCGCGACGTCCTGCCATGCGGCGAACAAAGCCTGCGCGGCTTGCGGCTCGCGCTCCATCGCCCGCAGCACGTCGAGGCACATCACGTTGCCCGAGCCTTCCCAGATCGAGTTGACCGGCGCCTCGCGATAGAAGCGCGCCATCGGCCCCGTTTCGACGTAGCCGTTGCCGCCCCAGACCTCCATCGCCTCGCCGGTGAATTCGAGCGCGCGCTTGCAGACCCAATACTTCGCGGCCGGCGTAACGATGCGCCGCCATGCACGTTCGGCCGACGAAGCCGAGGACGCGTCGTCCGATCCCTCGAAGGCGCGCGCCAGACGCATGAACAGCACCGTCGCCGCTTCGGATTCGAGCGCGAGATCGGCCAGCACGTTGCGCATCAGCGGCTGCTCGGCGAGGTGCCGGCCGAACGCGCTGCGATGCCGCGCATGATGGATCGCCTGCACGAGCGAGGCGCGCATTAGCGCGGCGCTGCCGATCACGCAATCGAGCCGCGTGTAGTTCGCCATCTCGATGATGGTCGGCACGCCGCGTCCTTCATCGCCGATCATCACGCCGTACGCGTCGAGAAATTCGACTTCGCTGCTTGCGTTGGAGCGATTGCCGAGCTTGTCCTTCAGACGCTGGATCTGCACCGCGTTCTTGCTGCCGTCGGGCGCGAAGCGCGGCACGAAGAAACACGACAGCCCCTCGTGCGTGCCGGTGCGCGCGAGCACCAGATGCGCGTCGCACTGCGGCGCCGAGAAAAACCACTTATGACCGATGAGCCGGTAGGCGCCGCCGCGTCCGCCGGCACCGTCGAGCGCATGCGCGCGCGTCTGGTTGCTGCGCACGTCCGAGCCGCCCTGTTTCTCGGTCATGCCCATGCCGATCATCGCCGAGCGCTTCTGCGTGAGTGGCAAGTCGCGCGGATCGTGCTCGCGCGTGTAGAGCGCCTCGCGCAGCGTGGCGAACAGCGCGGGTTCACTCTGCAACACCGGGATGCTCGCGAAGGTCATCGTCAGCGGACACAGCGAGCCCGACTCGATCTGCGCATGCAGGAAGTAGCCGGCGCAGCGCGCGGCCATCGCGCCGTTTTGCGGCTCGGAGAACGGCAGCGCGTGCAGCCCTTCGCGGCGTAGCAGCGCGAGCAGTTCATGCCACGCGGGATGAAACTCGAGCGCGTCGATGCGCTCGCCGCGCGGGCTATGCGTGATCAGCTCCGGCGTGTGGCGATTGGCGAGTTCGGCGAGCGCGAGCGTAGCGGGCGTCGTGAGCGCCGCGCCGTGCCGCAGCAGCGCCTCGCGATGCCACTGCGCGCCGTCGCGATCGACGGCTTCGCTCAACGCGGTGTCGCTCGCGAACAGGTTGTAGTCCGCGAGCGGCGGTGCCTGATTCGTCACCTCGTGAGTCTGGCCGAAGCCGTGCCGTTCCATCTGCTGTCTCCGTGCTTTATCTATTGTGCACCGCTTTGCAGACGGCAATCCGATCCGCGCCGAGGCGCCCGTTCGAGCGTCGTGCGCGCCTTTCATCATAGGGGCGCGATGCCGCCGGCGTTTAGAGGAATCGCTCTGTGAGGATGCCGCCGCAGCCCCCCAACGCTCCCTACAATGCGCAAAAAACACACGTAGACAAGTGTGCACGAGACAGGGTCCGCGAGCAACGCGGCCCACGAGGAGGAGCGCATGCAATACGACTACATCATCGTCGGTGCCGGGTCGGGCGGCTGCTCGCTCGCAAGCCGTCTCGCGGATAGCTGTCCCGACGCGACCATCGCGCTGATCGAAGCCGGTCCGCACACCGGGCGCAATCTGCTCGTGAACATGCCGGTCGGCGTTGCGGCGGTGGTGCCGAACAAGCTGAAGACCAACTATGGTTACCTGACCACGCCGCAGCCGGGGCTCGCCGGCCGCCAGGGCTATCAGCCGCGCGGACGCGGCTTTGGCGGATCGAGTGCGATCAACGCGATGATCTACACGCGCGGCCATCCGCTCGATTACGACGAGTGGGCGCGGCTCGGCTGCGAGGGTTGGTCGTGGGCCGATGTTCTGCCCTATTTCCGCCGCGCCGAAGACAACGAGCACGGCGCCGATGCGTGGCACGGGGAGGCCGGTCCGTTGACGGTGTCCGACCTGCGCTTCAGGAATCCGTTTTCGAAGCGCTTCGTGCAGGCCGCGCTCGAAGCGGGCTACAAGGCGAATAACGATTTCAACGGCGCGGACCAGGAAGGCATCGGCTTTTATCAGGTCACGCAGCGCGACGGACGCCGTTGCAGTGTCGCGCGCGCCTATATCTACGACCGGCCGCGCGCGAATCTGCACACGATTGCCGACGCGACCGTGCTGCGCGTCGTGTTCGACGGCAAGCGCGCGAGCGGCGTCGAGATCGTGCGCGGCGGCCGCAGCGAAACGCTCGATGCGCGCGCCGAGGTCGTGCTTGCCGCGGGCGCGTTCAACTCGCCGCAACTGCTGATGTGCTCAGGAATCGGACCGGCCGAGCATTTGCGTTCACTCGGCATCGACGTGTTGCACGATGCGCCCGAAGTCGGCCAGAACCTGATCGATCACATCGATTTCACGATCAACAAGCGCGTGAGGTCGATCGAGCCGATCGGCTTCTCGGTGCGCGGCATCGCGCGGATGCTGCCGCAGTTCGTCACGTTCATGCGAAACGGGCGCGGCATGCTGTCGAGCAATGTCGCCGAGGCGGGCGGTTTTCTGAAGAGCCGGCCAACGCTCGAGCGGCCCGATCTGCAACTGCATTTCTGCGCGGGGATCGTCGACGATCACAGCCGCCACATGCACTGGGGCCACGGCTATTCGCTGCACGTGTGCGTGCTGCGTCCGCACAGCCGCGGCACCGTGACGCTCGCGAGCGCCGATGCGCGAGTCGCGCCGCTGATCGATCCGCGCTTTCTGAGCGACACGCGCGATCTCGATCTGCTCGTCGAAGGCGCGAAGATGGCGCGGCGCATTCTCGACGCACCGTCGCTTGCGCTGCATGGGGGCCGCGAGTTGTACACCCGGCCGGGGCAGTCGGATGCGGAGCTTCGCCAGACGATCGCCGAGCACGCGGACACGATCTATCACCCGGTCGCGACCTGCCGGATGGGCAGCGACGCGCGCTCGGTCGTCGATCCGCAATTGCGCGTGCGCGGCGTGATGGGGTTGCGGATCGTCGATGCGTCGGTGATGCCGACCTTGATCGGCGGCAATACCAACTCACCGACGGTGATGATCGGTGAACGGGCGGCCGAGTTGATCGCGGCGAGTTGGCGGGAGCGGGGCGAGAGCCTGGCGACGGTGGCGACGCCGACTGCAGGCGACAAGCCGGCGCGGGCGGTGTGAGCGAGATTGGAGAAACGCAGGCTGCGCGTCACTCGCCCGCAGGTGTCTGTGCGTCATCCGGCAGCGAGATCCCATTAAACCCGATCCCCGGTCTGAGCATGAAATCGTCGCTGACGAGCGTCGGCAGTGTTTCGCGCGCGACGTCGAGCCATGCGCGCGCCGCGTGTGACAGATAGCCGTTGCGGCGCCAGCCGATCGCCATTTCCCATGGAATCTCCGGTTCGACGACCGGCCGGCACGTGAACTGCGCGGGATCGAGCCGCCGGCAATACGGCGCCGGCAGCAGCGCGATGCCGAGGCCGGCCAGCACCAGCGCCGCCATGAAGTCCCAATGCCCACTGCGCCCGACGATCGCCGGCGCGAAACCGGCCGCGCGACAGGCGTTCAGCACGACGTCGTTCAGCGCGAGGCTCTCGCCGTAAAACACGAACGGCTCGTTCGCGAGCTGCCCGAGCGGCACCTCCTTCAGCGCGTCCCAGCGCGAGCCGGTGCGTGCGACGAGCCACAGCAGCTGGCGCGACATCGGCAGCACGTCGATGTTGTCTGGGTCGACCGATTGCAGCACCCCGCCGAGTTCCAGCTCGCCGTTGATCAGCGCGGCTTCGATCGCCCGCGAGCCCTGCTCGAACAGCTTCAGTTCGATCTTCGGATAGCGTTCGCGGAACGCGGCGATTGCGGGCGTGAAGAGGGCTCCGCCCATCGGCGGGATGCCGATCGTCAGTTCGCCGCGCCCGAGCGTGTCGAGATCGTTCAGCTCGGCCTGTAGCTGCGCGTGCGCGGCGAGCACATCCTGGCCGCGCTGATAGACGATCCGGCCGACGTCGGTGAGCACCATCTGGCGGCCGTCGCGCAGCAGCAGCGGTGAGCCGATCTCATCCTCGAGCGACTTGACCATCTTGCTGATGGTCGGCTGCGTGACGAACATCTGCTCGGCGGCGACCGTAAAGCTCTGTTGACGGACCACTTCGACGAAATAGCGCAGCGCACGGAGTTCCATGATTGCGGTCTCAAGAATTCCAGTTTGGAATGATCCGGATGATTGTAAGTCATTTTGTTTATGAGGCGGTGTGAGTAGCATCGGTCGGGCCGCACGCGCCGAAGTCATCCCGATTTGCTACAATCGCCGTTCGTCTTCGAGGAGCGTTGCGACGGGTACCGCGAATCCGCATTCGCCGGCCGCCCGCCAGGCTCGAAGGCTTCAATCGGCAGCATGGAACGCGCATCGCGCGATTCCGAACGCTGCCTCAAACCGCGCTCACGTCACATTTCTAGTCAATTTCTTAGAAAGGAGGGCGTGATGAACGCCGCAGTCATCGATTCCCAGAAGCAGGATTACATCGTTGCCGACATGTCGCTCGCCGGCTGGGGCCGCAAGGAACTCACGATCGCCGAGACCGAAATGCCGGGCCTCATGCAAACGCGTGACGAATACAAGGCGCAGCAGCCGCTGAAGGGCGCGCGCATCGCCGGTTCGCTGCACATGACGATCCAGACCGGCGTGCTGATCGAGACGCTGACCGCGCTCGGCGCCGACGTGCGCTGGGCTTCGTGCAACATCTTCTCGACCCAGGACCACGCCGCTGCCGCGATCGCGCAGGCCGGTACGCCGGTGTTCGCGTTCAAGGGCGAATCGCTCGACGAATACTGGGAGTTCTCGCACCGCATCTTCGAATGGCCGAACGGCGAGTTCGCCAACATGATCCTCGACGACGGCGGCGACGCGACGCTGCTGCTGATCCTCGGCTCGAAGGCGGAAAAAGACCGCTCGGTGATCGCCAAGCCGACCAACGACGAAGAAACCGCGCTGTACAAGTCGATCGCCGCGCACCTCGAAATCGACCCGACGTGGTACTCGAAGCGCCTCGCGGCGATCAAGGGCGTCACCGAAGAAACCACGACCGGCGTGCACCGTCTGTACCAGATGGAAAAGGAAGGCCGCCTGCCGTTCCCGGCCATCAACGTCAACGACTCGGTCACGAAGTCGAAGTTCGACAACCTCTATGGCTGCCGCGAGTCGCTCGTCGACGGCATCAAGCGCGCGACCGACGTGATGATCGCGGGCAAGATCGCGGTCGTGGCCGGTTACGGCGACGTGGGCAAGGGCTGTGCGCAATCGCTGCGTGGTTTGGGCGCGACCGTGTGGGTCACCGAAATCGATCCGATCTGCGCGCTGCAAGCCGCGATGGAAGGCTACCGCGTCGTGACGATGGAATACGCGGCCGACAAGGCCGACATCTTCGTGACCGCGACCGGCAACTACCATGTGCTCAACCACGACCACCTAAAGGCGATGCGCCATAACGCGATCGTCTGCAACATCGGCCACTTCGACTCGGAAATCGACGTCGCGTCGACCCGTCAGTACCAGTGGGAAAACATCAAGCCGCAAGTCGACCACATCATTTTCCCGGACGGCAAGCGCGTGATCCTGCTGGCCGAAGGCCGCCTCGTGAACCTCGGCTGCGCGACGGGTCACCCGTCGTTCGTGATGTCGAACTCGTTCACGAACCAGACGCTCGCGCAGATCGAACTGTTCACGCAGGGCGCGAAGTACGAGAACAAGGTGTACGTGCTGCCGAAGCATCTCGACGAGAAGGTCGCGCGTCTGCATCTGGCGCGCATCGGCGCGAACCTGACCGTGCTGTCGGACGAGCAGGCCGGCTACATCGGCGTCGACAAGAACGGTCCGTTCAAGCCGAACCACTACCGCTACTAAGCACACGGCCGCCCGCGGGTTCGATACTCACGCGGGCGGAAGTAACAGCTTGACGGTCTGATCACCGGGCGGCGCGTGATGCGCCGCTTTGTTCGCCAGCACCGCTTTTCTCTTGCCGGACACTTTCTGCGCACAGATGCTTACAAGGAGTTCCACATGACCGTGCTGCTGACCTGGCTCATCAACGCGCTCGCGCTGCTGATCATCACCTACATCGTTCCGTCGATCCACATCCGCAACTTCGGCACCGCGCTGATCGTCGCGATCGTGCTCGGACTCATCAATGCGGTCCTGCGGCCGATCCTGATCCTGCTCACGTTGCCCGTCACGGTCCTCACGCTCGGACTCTTCATTCTGGTCGTCAATGCGCTGTGCTTCTGGCTAGCCTCGTCGCTGCTGAAGGGCTTCGAGGTGTCGGGCTTCTGGTCGGCGTTCTTCGGCTCGATCCTGTACAGCATCGTGTCGTGGCTGCTGTCCGCGCTCATTTTCGGCAACCGCAGCCTGGGTTGACCTTTTTGACTATGAATCCGATCGAACTCTCATTCGAATTCTTCCCGCCGAAAACGCAGGAAGGCATCGACAAGCTGCGCGCGACGCGCGCGCAACTCGTGTCGCTCAAACCCAAGTTCGTGTCCGTCACGTTCGGCGCCGGCGGCTCGACTCAACAAGGCACGCTCGATGCCGTCATCGATATGGCGAAGGAAGGGCTCGAGGCGGCGCCGCATCTGTCGTGCATCGGCTCGTCGAAAGAAAGCCTGCGCGCGATCCTGAACGAGTACCGCGCGCACGGCATCCGCCACATCGTCGCGCTGCGCGGCGATCTGCCCTCGGGCATGGGCGCGGTCGGCGAGCTGCGTTATGCGTCGGAGCTCGTCAGCTTTATCCGGGCCGAGTTCGGCGACTGGTTCTGGATCGAGGTGGCCGGCTACCCGGAATATCATCCGCAGGCGCGCTCGCCGAAGCACGATCTCGAGAACTTCGCGCGCAAGGTGAAGGCCGGCGCGAACTCGGCGATCACGCAGTACTTCTACAACGCGGACGCGTATTTCCGTTTCGTCGACGACGCGCGCAAGCTCGGCGTCGACGTGCCGATCGTGCCCGGCATCATGCCGATCACGAACTTCTCGCAGCTGATGCGCTTCTCCGAAATGTGCGGCGCCGAAGTGCCGCGCTGGATCGCGCGCCGGCTCGAGAGTTTCGGCGACGACCGCGAGTCGATCCGCGCGTTCGGGCTCGAGGTGGTGACGAATCTGTGTCAACGGCTCGTCGACGCGAAAGTGCCGGGTCTGCACTTCTATACGCTGAACACCGCCGCGGCGACGAAGGCGATCTGCGAACGGCTCGGCGTGTAACCGCCACGCCCGCCAGAGCGCGCGGCCGCGCCGGCCGCGCCGCTTCTTTCAGCTTCTTCCAGTCTGGAATTTGTCTCAAATTCGCCCTCGGCAGCGTGGTAAGTCCCTGTTGAAGCTCAATTTTGTGCTGTCTATCATCGAAATGCAGCTACCCCGGCTGCTGTGCGGAGGACGATATGACAGTGACAAGAAAGACTGCGGCACACCGACTGTTCGCGTTTCGCCAATTCTGCCTGCCGGCTCTCGCCGCGTTCGCGGTCGCCGCGGGCGGTCTCGCGCCCGCCGCGTCGCAGGCGGCCACGCTGCCCGACAAGACGCTGGTCTTCTGCTCCGAAGGCAGCCCGGCGGGCTTCGATACTGCGCAATACACGACCAGCGTCGAGTTCAGCGCCGGCTCGTACACGGTCTATAACCGGCTCGTCGAATTTACGCACGGCAGCACGGATATCGAGCCGGGTCTCGCCGAAAAGTGGGACGTGTCGCCCGACGGCCTCACTTACACATTCCATCTGCGCCCCGGCGTCAAATTCCAGACCACGTCGTTCTTCAAGCCGACCCGCGAATTCAACGCGGACGACGTCGTATTCACCTACGAACGCATGCTCGATCCCGAGAACCCGTTCCGCAAGGCGTATCCGGTCAATTTCCCGTACTTCAACGACCTCGGTCTCGCGAAGAACATCGCGAAGATCGAGAAGGTCGATCCGTACACGGTGCGCTTCACGCTGAAGGACGTCGACGCGCCGTTCCTGCAACAGATCGCGATGCCGTTCGCATCGATCCTGTCGGCTGAATACGCGGATCAACTGCTGAAAGCGGGCAAGGCGTCCGACATCAACCAGTACCCGGTCGGCACCGGTCCGTTCATCTTCCGCAGTTATACGAAGGACGACACGATCCGCTTCGACGGCAATCCCGACTACTGGAAGCCGGGCGTCGCGAAGGTCGGCAAGCTGATCTTCGCGATCACGGTCGATCCGGCCGTGCGCCTGCAAAAGTTGAAGCGCGGCGAATGTCAGGTGATGTCGTATCCGCGCCCGGCCGACATCCCCACCGTGAAGGCGGACGCGTCGCTCGCGATGCCGAGTGAAGTGGGCTTCAACCTGGGCTATATCGCGTACAACACGACCAAAAAACCGCTCGATAACGTGCTCGTGCGCCGCGCGCTCGACATGTCGGTCAACAAGAAGGCGATCATCGAGGCGGTCTACCAGGGCGCGGGCCAGGCCGCGACCAATCCGATGCCGCCGACACAATGGGGCTACGACAAGAGCCTGAAGGACGCGCCCTACGACGTCGACAAAGCGAAGGCGCTGCTGAAGCAGGCGGGCTACCCCGACGGCTTCGAGCTGACGCTGTGGGCGATGCCGGTACAGCGCCCGTATAACCCGAACGCACGCCTGATGGCCGAAATGCTGCAGGCGGACTGGGCGAAGATCGGAGTCAAGGTGAATATCGCCACCTACGAGTGGGGCGAGTACATCCGCCGCGGGCACGCCGGCGAGCATCAGGCGATGCTGATCGGCTGGACGGGTGACTACGGCGACCCCGACAACTGGCTCGGCGTGTTGCTGGGCTGCGACGCGGTCAACGGCAGCAACTTCTCGAAGTGGTGCTACAAGCCCTACGACGATCTGATCAAGCAGGGCCGCAGCACCACCAACATGCCCGATCGCATGAAGGCCTATACGCAGGCTCAGGAGATCTTCAAGGACCAGGTGCCGTTCACGCCGATCGCCCATTCGACCGTTTATCAGCCGATCAGCAAGAACGTGACGGGCTTCAAGATCGATCCGTTCGGCCCTACGCAATTCCTGGAGGTCGGGGTGAAATAAGCGGAAGCGGCGCGTTTTTTGCGCCGCCTCCGCAGCAAAACGTTTGCGCAAAGTGTTTCCTATCGTCAACAGAGGGATTTTGCTCCGCTTGGTGGCCGGCCCAAGCTCAAGTAATATCCCGCTACGCCGGCGCAAGCCGGCCCTGAAACCGGAGGAAACATGAAGCAAAACAATCTGTTGCGCGTCGCGCGCGTGTCTACGCTCGTCGCTGCCGCAGCGGCATCCCTGCTTGGCGTCACGAGCGCGCAGGCCGCTGGGATCCCGAACAAAACCCTCGTCTACTGCTCGGAAGGCAGTCCCGCGGGTTTCGATCCGGCCCAATACACGACGGGCGTCGACTTCACGGCCAACACGTTCACCGTCTACAACCGCCTCGTCGAGTTCGAGCGGGGCGGCACCAAGGTCGAACCGGGTCTCGCGGAAAAGTGGGACGTCTCGCCGGATGGCAAGACCTACACGTTCCATCTGCGTCACGGCGTGAAGTTCCAGACCACCGCGTTCTTCAAGCCGACTCGTGAATTCAACGCGGACGACGTGGTCTTCTCGTTCCAGCGCATGCTCGACCCGAACCAGCCGTTCCGCAAGGCGTATCCGGTGCAGTTCCCGTACTTCACGGACATGGGCCTCGACAAGCTGATCACGAGCGTCGACAAGGTCGACCCGTACACGGTCAAGTTCACGCTGAAGGAAGTCAACGCGCCGTTCATCCAGAATCTGGCGATGGAATACGCGTCGATCCTCTCGGCCGAATATGCGGATCAGCTGCTGAAGGCGGGCAAGGCCGCCGACATCAACCAGTTCCCGGTCGGCACCGGTCCGTTCATCTTCCGCAGCTACACGAAGGACGCCACGATCCGCTTCGACGGCAATCCGGAATACTGGAAGCCGGACGCGGTAAAGATCTCGAAGCTGATCTTCTCGATCACGCCGGACGCCGGCGTGCGCGTGCAGAAGATCAAGCGCGACGAGTGCCAGGTGATGAGCTATCCGCGCCCGGCCGACATCGCGCCGCTGAAGGCCGAGCCGAACATCGACATGCCGTCGCAGCCGGGCTTCAACCTCGGCTACCTCGCGTACAACGTTACGCACAAGCCGGTCGACAAGCTCGAAGTGCGTCAGGCGCTCGACATGGCGATCAACAAGAAGGCGATCATCGACTCGGTCTACCAGGGCGCGGGCCAGCTGGCCACGAACCCGATGCCGCCGACGCAATGGTCGTTCGTCAAGAACCTGCCGGCTGCATCGTACGATCCGGCCAAGGCGAAGGATCTGCTCGCGAAGGCCGGCTACGCGAACGGCTTCGACATCACGCTGTGGGCGATGCCGGTGCAGCGCGCGTACAACCCGAACGCGCGCCTGATGGCGGAAATGATCCAGGCGGACTGGGCGAAGATCGGCGTGAAGGCGAAGATCGTCACGTACGAGTGGGGTGAGTACATCAAGCGCGCGCACGCGGGCGAACAGGACTCGATGCTGATCGGCTGGACCGGCGACAACGGCGATCCGGACAACTGGCTCGGCACGCTGCTCGGTTGCGAGGCGGTCAACGGCAACAACTTCTCGAAGTGGTGCTACAAGCCGTTCGACGAGCTGATCCAGAAGGGCCGCACGACCTCGGACGTGGCGGCGCGCACGAAGATCTACGGCGACGCGCAGCATATCTTCGCGCAGGAACTGCCGTTCTCGCCGGTCGCCCACTCGACCGTCTATCAGCCGGTCAGCAAGAAGGTGGTCGACATGCGCATCGAACCGCTCGGCTACGCGCGCTTCGACGGCGTCAGCGTCAAGTAATTCGTAAAGTTCGCACAGTACGCCGCAATACAGTACGCTTTTCGCACGGTTAGAAAACTGGTCGAAATGGTCCGGCGACCGGGGTCACGAGCCCTCGTCGCCGGTTGCGTTTTTTCATCACCAGTACCATAGGAGCGAACCATGTTCCGCTTCGTTTTGCGCCGCATCGGCATGGTGATACCGACGTTCATCGGCATCACCATCCTCGCGTTCGCACTGATTCACCTGATCCCCGGTGACCCCATCGAAGTGATGATGGGCGAGCGCGGCGTCGATCCGGCCATGCATGCGGCCGCGATGCACCGCCTCGGGCTCGACGAGCCCCTGCCCATCCAGTACTTCCACTACATCGTCCGTGCAGTGCACGGCGACCTCGGCACTTCGATCATCACCAACACGAGCGTGATGGGCGAATTCCTCGCGCGCTTTCCCGCCACCGTCGAACTGTCGATGTGCGCGATGCTGTTCGCGCTGATCGTCGGCCTGCCGGCGGGCGTGTTCGCGGCGCTGCGGCGCGGTACGGTCGTCGATCACGGCGTGATGGGCACCGCGCTGACCGGCTACTCGATGCCGATCTTCTGGTGGGGCTTGATCCTCATCATGGTGTTCTCGGTCAAGCTCGGCCTGACGCCGGTGTCGGGCCGCATCGCGGTCGAATACGACATTCCGCACGTCACCGGCTTCATGTTGATCGACTCGCTGATGTCCACCGACGAAGGCGCGTTCAAGTCGGCGCTCAGTCATCTGATCCTGCCCGCGATAGTGCTCGGCACGATTCCGCTCGCGGTCGTCGCGCGCATGACGCGCTCGTCGATGCTCGAAGTGTTGCGGGAGGACTACATCCGCACCGCGCGCGCGAAGGGCTTGTCGCCGGCACGCGTGATCGTCGTGCATGCGCTGCGCAACGCGCTGATTCCGGTCGTCACCGTGATCGGTCTGCAGGTCGGCACGCTGCTTGCCGGCGCGGTGCTGACCGAAACGCTGTTTTCATGGCCGGGCATCGGCAAGTGGCTGATCGATGCGATCGGCCGGCGCGATTATCCGGTCGTGCAGGGCGGTATCCTGCTGATCGCGACGCTGGTGATCGTCGTGAACCTCGTCGTCGATCTGCTGTACGGCGTGCTCAACCCGCGCATTCGCCATACGAGGTAAATCACTATGGCTGACATTCAAAACACCGTCCCCCAGGCGGTCACGCCGCCGAGCGGCCGCGCCATCGCGGCGCGCGAATTCTGGGCCAACTTCTCGCGCAACCGCGGCGCGGTTGGCGCCGGCATCATCGTGCTGGTGCTGATCTTCATCGCGATCTTCGCGCCGCTGATCGCGCCGCACAGCCCGATCGAGCAGTACCGCGACTCCGTGAAGATTCCGCCCGCGTGGCTCGACGGCGGCAACTGGAAGTTCATTCTCGGCACCGACGAAGCGGGCCGCGACATCCTCTCGCGTCTGATGTACGGCGCGCGGCTGTCGTTCTGGATCGGCTTCGTGTCGGTGGTGCTCGCGCTGATTCCGGGCGTCGTGCTCGGCCTCGTCGCCGCGTTCTTCGAGAAATGGGCCGACACGCCGATCATGCGCATCATGGACGTGCTGCTCGCGCTGCCGTCGCTGCTGCTCGCGGTCGCGGTGGTCGCGATCATCGGTCCGGGTCTCGTCAACACGATGCTCGCGATCGCGATCGTCGCGCTGCCGGGCTACGTGCGTCTGACACGCGCGTCCGCGCAGGGCGAGTTGCAGAAGGAGTACGTGACCGCTTCGCGCGTCGCCGGTGCGGGCACCTTGCGGCTGATGTTCTCGCAGGTGCTGCCGAACTGCACCGCGCCGCTGATCGTGCAGGCAACACTGGGCTTTTCGTCGGCGATTCTCGATGCCGCCGCGCTCGGCTTCCTCGGCCTCGGCGTGCAGCCGCCGTCGGCAGAGTGGGGCGCGATGCTCGCCTCGGCGCGCGATTACATCGACAGCGCATGGTGGATCGTCACGATGCCGGGCCTGTCCATCCTGATCTCGGTGCTGGCGATCAACCTGCTCGGCGACGGGCTGCGTGACGCGCTCGACCCCAAACTGAAACGGATGGCCTGAACATGAGCAATCTACTGACCATCCGCAATCTCGCGGTCAACTTCGGCGGCCTGCCGGCGGTCGACCGCATCAATCTCGACGTCGCGCCCGGCGAAGTGGTCGGCGTCGTGGGCGAATCGGGCTCGGGCAAGAGCGTGACGATGATGGCGCTGATGGGCCTGATCGACGCGCCCGGCAAGGTCTCCGCCGACGAAATCACGTTCGACGGCAAGAACCTGCTGAAGGCCTCCGCGAACGAACGCCGCAAGATCATCGGCAAGGACGTCGCGATGGTGTTCCAGGACGCGCTGACGAGCCTGAACCCGAGCTACACGGTCGGCTATCAGATCAAGGAAGTGCTGAAGCTGCACGAAGGTTTGCGCGGCGCGGCGCTGGAAAAGCGCGCGCTCGAACTGCTCGATCAGGTCGGCATCCCGGACGCGAAAAACCGCATTGGCTCGTTTCCGCATCAGATGTCGGGCGGCATGAACCAGCGCGTGATGATCGCGATGGCGATCGCCTGCAACCCGAAGCTGCTGATCGCCGACGAGCCGACCACCGCGCTCGACGTGACGATCCAGGCGCAGATCATGGAACTGCTGATGCGCCTGCAGAAGGAACGCGGCATGGCGCTCGTGCTGATTTCGCACGATCTGGCCGTGGTGTCTGAGGTCGCGCAGCGCGTCGCCGTGATGTACGCGGGCGAGGTGATCGAGACGAACAAGGTGCCCGACATCTTCGCCGCGCCGCATCATCCGTACACGGAGGCGCTGCTGGCCGCGATTCCCGAGCACAACGTGGGCGCGGTCCGGCTCGCGGCGCTGCCGGGCATGGTGCCGGGCCGCGACGACCGGCCCAGGGGTTGCCTGTTCGCGCCGCGCTGCAAGTACGTGGTCGACGACTGCATGAAGGCGCGCCCCGCGCTCGCGTCGCTGCCGGCTCACGCCGACATGACGCGCGTGCGCTGCATCAAGCCGCTGAACCTCGAGAAGGACGCCAACGTTCACACGCAAGGAGGCGCCCGATGAGCGCAGTACCCGAAACCTGTCGCCAGCCGGATCGTACTGGCGATCATGTGCTCGTCGCCGACCAGCTCGCGCGCTACTACACGGTCAAGCGCGGCATGTTCGCGCACGGCACGGTGAAGGCGCTGAACGGCGTGTCGTTCGCGCTCGACCGCGGCAAGACGCTTGCAGTGGTCGGCGAGTCCGGCTGCGGCAAGTCGACGCTCGCGCGTCAGCTGACGATGATCGAAACGCCGAGCGCGGGCCGCCTGCTGATCGATGGCGAGGACGTGGCCGGCGCGAGTCACGAGAAGATCGCGGCGCTCAGGCGGCGCGTGCAGATGGTGTTCCAGAACCCGTTTGCGTCGCTCAATCCGCGCAAGACCGTCGAGCAGACGCTCGGCGAGCCGCTCGCGATCAACACGCAGATGAGCGCGACCGAGCGCGCCGAACGCATCGCGCAGATGATGCGCACGGTCGGCCTGCGACCCGAGCACGCGAAGCGCTATCCGCACATGTTCTCGGGCGGCCAGCGCCAGCGGGTCGCGATTGCACGCGCGATGATCCTCGATCCGCAGATCGTCGTCGCCGACGAACCGGTGTCCGCGCTCGACGTGTCGATCCAGGCGCAGATCCTGAACCTGTTCATGGACCTGCAGGATCAGTTCAAGACGAGCTACGTGTTCATCTCGCACAATCTGTCGGTGGTCGAGCATATCGCCGACGACGTGATGGTCATGTACTTCGGCGGCGTCGCGGAGTTGGGCGATAAGAAGCGCATCTTCTCGAAGCCGCGCCATCCGTACACGCGTGCGCTGATGTCGGCGACCCCGTCGATCTTCGAGGCGGACCGCACGATCAAGATCAAGCTGCAAGGCGAAATGCCGTCGCCGCTGAATCCGCCGTCGGGATGCACGTTCCATCAGCGCTGCCCGTACGCGATCGACCGCTGCCGCAGCGAGGAGCCGAAGCTGCGTGAAGTGGATGGCCGCCTCGTCTCGTGTCACCGCGCCGAAGAGGTGGGGGACGTGGATGCCTGATGCGGTGGCGGCGCGTCGTCTTGCGCGCCGCTTGTGTGAAGGCGGCGGCTTCGCCGCCTTCACGCGGCGCTGCAGGGCGCGTGCGCTGGAAGGCGCCGCGCCCTGCAGCGCGTTTGCTGGAAGCTTCGCCCGCAGGTTGATTGATGCGCTCGCGCGCGCCGTTTTCCCCATCTTTCTCCCCGCGTCTCTTTCCGTTTTTTTTCGCCTGGCCTGCGCGCTGACGATTGGCGCGGCCGTACCCGGCATCGCTCACGCGGCCGGTGCGGCGGCCAATGCGCCTGGCCAGGCGATTCGCCCTGCGCCCATGGTGCCCGTCAAACCACCGCAGTCCATTGCGCCGCCTCCGGCGCCCGGCACCACGGCGAGCGGTCCGGTGCGCCAGCAACCGGCGCGCATGCCGTTCTATGTCGCGACGCGCGGCAATATCACGATTTACGTGCTCGGCACGCTGCACGTCGGCGACCCCGTCGACTATCCGGCGGGGCAGCCGTTCCGCGCGCCGATCCTCGCGGCGCTCGCCGCGTCGCCGACGCTCGCGCTCGAGCTGTCGCCCGACGAACTGCTGGTGTCGCAGGACGACGTCTCGAAGTACGGCGTGTGCAAGCATGACTGCCTGCCGGGTCTGCTGCCGGACCCGCTGTGGCACAAGCTCGCTTTGCGGCTGCGCGGCAATCCGGCCGCGCTCGATGCGATCAAGAAGATGCGGCCGTGGCTCGCGTCGCTGGTGGTCGAGACCTACGACTCGCTGTCGGCGGGTCTGCAAACCGAGTACGGCACCGAAGCGCAATTGCAGAACGTGTATCTGAAGACGCGCGGCAAGATCGTCGGACTCGAAACGCTTGGGCAGCAGATGCGCGCGTTCACCGGGCTATCGGCCGCGCAGCAGCGCGAGATGCTCGCGCAGGATCTGGTGCAGACGGCGGCGCAGAACGTCGAGGACGTGCGCGTGCTGCATCGGCTCTGGCAGGTTGGCGATGCCGATGCGATCGCCGCGTGGCAGGCCGCGAAATCGGAGAAGCTCGCGCGCGACCGGCGTGTCTCCGATTCGATCGACAACCGGATCGTCTACGAGCGCAATCGCCGCTTCGTCTCGAGGATCTTGCAGCTCGCCGCGCCGAACAAGCCGCTGTTCGTCGCGATCGGCGCGCTGCATCTGGGGGGACCGAAGGGCGTGCTGCAGCTGTTGCGGCAGCACGGCTTCGTGGTCGAGGCGGGGTGAGTCGGATCGAGGCTTGAGTCTTGAGCCGTAGCGGCGGGATCGATCAGAAGGTTTGCCAGTCGGCGTCGGATGTCGTCGAAAGTGCCGGTTCGAGCTTCGCGGCCGGCGTTTTGGCGGGGGCGTTTCTATCGATGGTTGGCAGCGGCGCTGATTTCGGCGGCGCGTTGTCGTGCGGAGCGGGCAGGGCAGCGCGCGTCGCGGGCGTGGCAGGCACACGCTTCTTCGGCGTCTGCGGCGTGACGCCACGCGCTCTCGACGGCTCACCGCTGCCGACCTTGAACGTCGACACCACGCCGGCCAGCTTCGCCGCCTGCTCTTCGAGCGATTGCGCCGCAGCCGCCGCCTGCTCGACGAGGGCCGCGTTCTGCTGCGTGACTTCGTCCATCTGGTTGACGGCCTGGTTGACCTGCTCGATGCCGCGGCTCTGCTCTTCCGACGCGGCCGCGATCTCGCCGACGATGTCCGACACCTGGCGGATCACCGTCGTGACCTGGCCCATCACGGTGCGGACTTCGACGGCCTGCGTCGAGCCGTCCTGGATCATCGATACCGACGAGCCGATCAATTCCTTGATCTCCTTCGCCGCTGCCGCCGAGCGCTGCGCGAGGCTGCGCACCTCGCTCGCGACGACCGCGAAGCCGCGTCCCTGCTCGCCGGCGCGCGCGGCTTCGACCGCTGCGTTCAGCGCGAGGATGTTGGTCTGAAAGGCGATGCCCTCGATCACGCCGGTGATCTCCGAGATCTTGCTCGAGCTGCCGCTGATCCGGCCGATCGTCGCGGCCATCGCCTGGACCGCGTCGTTGCCGCTCGCGGCCATGCTTGCGGCGTTGGTTGCGAGTGTGTTCGCCTGACGCGCGTTGTCGGCGTTGTGCTTCACCGTTTCGGTGAGCTGCGTCATGCTCGCCGCGGTCTGCTCGAGCGACGCGGCCTGCTCCTCGGTGCGCGCGGACAGATCGAGATTGCCGGCCGCGATCTCGCGCGTCGCGGTGCTGACCGAATCGGACGACGCGCGCACGACTACGATCTTTTCCTCGATACGGCGCAATAGCGCGTCGAACGCGACGGCGCCGCGGCCGAATTCGTCCATGCGCGGGCTCGCCGCGCGCCGTGACACGTCGAGCGTCTCGGTGATCTCTTCGAATTTTCTGCGCTGCCGGATCAGGCCGCCACACACGATCCGATGTAGCTGCAGACCGCCGTATAGCGCGATCGCCGTGCTGAGCCAGGCCATCGCGATCAGCGCCGTGAACCATGTGCGGCTCGCCGACGCCGCGTCTCCGCTCAACTGCGACAGCCCGACGAGGCCCGCGAGGCCGGCGAGGAAGGTCAGCGCGACGCAACTGCCGATGATCAGCAGGAGCCGCATCCTGATCGTGAGGTGGGACTTCTGCACTTTGTCTCCTTTTACTGGTTATGCATGACCTGCGCGCCGAGATGGAGGCGTCATGCAGGCTCAGTCTGGGAGTACGGCAGATTGGGGGGCTTTCTGAAGGGGGAGGCGATGGCCTGCTGACGGCTCGAGGGAATCTTCGGCGTCGCCGGGTGCTCCTTGGTCAACGGAGCTACCCGGCAACGACGATCGCGCAACAAAGACAAGGCTGAAAACCGGAACGCTACAGGAACATCAAGAAATTCAACAGAAAAATATTGATCACCAGCAGCGGCAGCGCCGTCGGAATCTGCACCTTGATCACCGCATTCTTGTCGGGTAATTCGAGCAACGCGGCCGGCACCATGTTGAAGTTCGCGGCCATCGGCGTCATCAGCGTGCCGCAGTAGCCGGAGAACATGCCGATCGCGGCCATCACGGCCGGATTGCCGTGAAACACGCCGACCAGGATCGGCACGCCGACGCCTCCGGTCATGACCGGAAACGCGGCGAAGCCGTTGCCCATCACCATCGTGAACAGCGCCATGCCGATGCAGTAGACGGCCACCGCGACGAAGCGGTAATCGAGGCTGATATACGACGTGGTCACGTGCGCGACCGCCTTGCCAACGCCCGCGTCCGAGAACACGAGGCCGAGCATGCCGAGCATCTGTGGCAGTACCGCCGCCCACGACAGCGCATCGACGAGGCGGCGCGCCTCCTTCATCGACTGGCCGACCGTGTCGCGCGTAATCACGCAGGCGATCGCGAGCGCGATCACGCAGCCGAGGCCGAAGCCGATCAGCGTGACGTTGGCCTTCTCGATCAGCGGCACGCCACCGAACACGAGATGGCTCGCCGCGAGCGTGATGACCACCGTGACGACCGGAATCGTCAGCGCGGGCACGAACAGCTTGTTGCGCAGACGCGCGGCGCTCGCCTGACGCGCTTCGAGCGACAGCGTCTTCGGCTTGCCCGCGGTGACGCCGCCGAAGCCCGCGATCAGCGCCATCGCGATCACCGCGACGCCGACCACGGCGGGCGGCAACCGGTCGCCGATCAGGAAAATCAGCGCGTACAGAATCCAGAAGCCGCCTGCGGTCAAGCGGCGCGGGTGCGCGCGATCCGTGATGATCATGCCGCCGACGATCAGCATCACGACGCCGAGCAGCCAGAACAGATAGGTAATCGTGAAGGTCATGCTTCGTCTCCGGTAGCACGTGTGGCCGACGAGGGCGTCGAAGCAGCCGCCGCGCTTGAACTGCCACCCGGCGCCTTGCGGCGCAGTTCGCGTTCGAGCCAGCGGTCGAGCAGCCAGAGCCGGAAGCCGTGCACGATGAACGCGCTGATCGCGGTCGGAATGCCCCAGACCGCCACGTGAATCGGTTCGACGACGATGCCCGCTTCCTTCAGGAAAGTCGTCATCAGCACGATCGCGCCGAACGCGACGAAGATGTCCTCGCCGAAAAAGAGGCCGACGTTATCGGTCGCGGCGGAGAACGCGCGCAGCCGGAAGCGCACCGCGTCGCCGATCTTGCCGAAGCGGTTCTCGGTCGCGCCCTCGGCCATCGGCGCGATCAGCGGACGCACCATCTGCGGATGGCCGCCGAGCCCGGTCAGGCCGACCGCGGCGGTCAACTCGCGCACGGCCAGATAGACGATCAACAGTCGCCCGGCGGTGGCCGCCTTGATGCTGCCGATCCACGCCTGCGCGCGCTCGCGCAGGCCGTGCCGTTCGAGCAGGCCGATCACCGCGAGCGGCAGCAGAATGATCAGCGGGATGTTGCGCGTCTTGATGAAGCCAGTGCCGATCAGCGCGAGGATTTTTTCCGGCGGGAACTGCGCGGCGAAACCGGTGACGATCGCGGCGACGGCCACGATCAGCATCGGATTGAAGCGCAACAGAAAGCCAACGATGATGACGGCCACACCGATGAGCGGCCATAGACTGACAGTTGTCTGCATCAGGATCTCCAAGAGGTTGTTCAACTTCGCCGCGGGTAGCGGTTGCCGTGAACCGGCGCATGCGGCCCCATACGCCGGCTTGCTGCCGCGGCTCTGCGGCCGCGTCGAACTCTCTTTACCTGCCCCGCGGATGCGCGTGTCTCGGCACCCGTGGGTTCGCAGCGAGCATCACGCTCGATGCCCTGGCTGGCAAGCGCCCCGCATCGAAGCGGGGCGCTGGATCGGTCACGCGCGCTGGATCGGGTAGACGCGCGCGGTGTGGACGGCGGTGATGCGAACGCTTAAACGCGCGGCGCGCCGGCCGCGTGGACTTCGATACCGGCGTCGGCGAGCGCCCCGCGGATGCGTCGCGCGAACGCGAGCGCATGCGGGCCGTCGCCGTGCAGGCAGATAGTCTGCGCGTTCAGCGGCACCCATTGACCGTCGACGGCCTTCACGCGTTGCTCGCGGATCATCGTGAGCGTACGCGCGAGCACTTCGTCCTCGTCGTCGAGCAGTGCGCCCGGCTCCTTGCGCGGCACGAGCGAGCCGTCCGAGCGATAGCCTCGGTCGGCGAACACTTCCTCGATCGCGGTCAGGCCCGCGTTGCGTGCCGCGCTCACGAGCCCGCTGTTGGCGAGCGCGAACACCGCCACCGACGGATCGAAGTCGTGCACCGCGGAGACGATCGCATCGGCGATTTTCGCGTCGCGCGCGGCCTGGTTGTAGAGCGCGCCATGCGGCTTCACGTGCGCGATGCGCCCGCCCTCGGCCTGCGCGATCGCCGACAGCGCGCCGATCTGATAGAGCACGCCCGCGTAGATCTCGCCCGCGGGCAGATCCATTTCCTTGCGGCCGAAGTTCTCGGGATCGTTGAAGCTCGGATGCGCGCCGATCGACACGCCCTTCTGCACGGCCCAGCGCACGCAGTCGCGCATCGCGTTGGGGCCGCCCGCATGCCAGCCGCACGCGATGTTGGCCGAACTCACGAGGTCGAGCAGCGCCTCGTCAGAACCGCAGCCTTCGCCGAGATCGGCGTTCAGATCGATTTCCATGGGAAGTCCTCTACTCAGTGTCACAGCGTCGCGAGCGCCGCCTGGCGCGCGCAACGCTCTTCATGCATCGCGATTGCGGCGTCGATCTGCCGCAGATACGTGCGTTCTTCCAGCAAAGCCTGGCGCGCTTCGTAGGGCGTCGTCGGGATGAAACGGACAGCCGCGTTCAGGCGCACCTGCGCGAGCTTCCACAGATCGGCCTGGATCACCGCGCCGATCTTCGGATAGCCGCCGGTGGTCTGCGCGTCGCTCATCAGCACGATCGGCTGGCCGCTCGGCGGCACCTGGATCGTGCCCGGGAGCACCGCGTGCGACAGCAGATCGGTCTTGTGCGTGCGCTTCAGCTCGGTGCCGGCAAGGCGATAGCCCATGCGGTTGCTGTTCGGCGTCACGAACCACTCGTCGGACCAGAACGACTGCTGCGCGTCCGCCGTGAAGCTGTCGTATTCGGGACCGCGCAGCACGCGGATCGGGATGGCCCACGGCACGCCCGACGAATGCCGGCCGCGCCGCAACGGCTCCTGCACCAGCACGAACTTGCACCAGGCGGGCGCCTTCACGCCGAACTCGGGTGCCTCGGGCGTGAAACCGAGGTGGCCGCGCTGCGGCGGCGCGCCGACCGGCAGACGGTCGCCGTCGTTGAGCGCGCGGCCGCCGAGTCCGCCGAAATGGCCGGCGAGGTCGGTGCTGCGCGAGCCGAGCACCGGCAGCACGTCGATGCCGCCCGCGACACACACATAGCCGCGCATGCCGCGCTTCGCCGCGTTCAGCACGAGTTCCTGGCCGGCCTGCACCGGCAGGCTCCACCACGAATAGACAGGTTTGCCGTCGAGCGTCGCGCCGAACTCGGTGCCGGTGATCGCGACACGCGTCGCGCGCAGGAAGCGCAGCGCGGTCGGGCCGAAGGTGATTTCGAGGCCGGCCGCGTCGGGGCGATTGCCGACCAGCCGGTTGCCGACTTCGAGCGACAGCCGGTCGAGTGCGCCACCCATCGCGACGCCGAGATGGCGGTAGCCGTGGCGGCCGAGGTCCTGGATCGTAGTCAGCAGACCCGCGCGGATCACGTCGATCATGCGTGCATCCCCGCGATCGTGAAGCGCACCAGGTCGCCGGGCTGCAGCAGCGTGGGCGGGCGGCGCGCCGGATCGAACAGCGGCACGTCGGTGCGGCCGATCAGCTGCCAACCTCCCGGCGACACGGCTGGATAAATGCCGGTCTGCTCGCCGCCGATGCCGACCGAGCCCGCCGCCACCTCGAGCCGCGGCGACGCGCGGCGCGGCGTGTGCAGCGCGGCGTCGAGCCCCCCCATATAGGCGAAGCCCGGCTGGAAGCCAAGAAAGAACACCACATAGGCGCCGCCCGCATGACGTTCGACGACCTCGCGCGCGCTCAGGCCCGTATGTTCGGCGACCGCCTGCAGATCGGGGCCGAATTCGCCGCCATACTGCACTGGAATCTTGACGTCGCGCCCCGGCGCGGCGACTTTGGCCGCCGCGTTCCAGGCCGTGAGCAACTGCTCGCCGAGCGCGTCGGCATCGGTCCCGAGCGGGTCGAACACGAGTGTCAGATTGTTCATGCCAGGCACGATTTCAAGCACATGCGGCCAGTCGTGTGCGGCAGCGGCTGTGGCCCACACGCGCTGCTGGCACTCCAGCGTGGCGGGCGGCGGCGCTTCGCAGACGAGCGCGGTATCGCCGAGCGGAAAGATTCGTGGTTGGCTCATGACTGGGCGGCCCGGATCGAGTCGAGGATGAAGGAGTCGGCGACGATTGGAGCGTACATTATCAATAAAATATCGACGATTTATCAATAAGCGTATTTGCCAGGCTCGTCGACGATGGGGCATCGTCGTACACTTGCGACACTTTTCCAGTCCATTTTCGTCCCGAGAATCTCGTATGACGCGTCATCCCACCAAGATCGTTTCGTCGGAACATCTCGTCTCCGAGACCAGTGCGGAACTGTCCGAGCTCGAATACGCGCTGATCATGGCGGGCAATGCGTTCAACCGCTGGATGGTGCGCTGCATGTCGGCGGCAGGGGAGAAGGACATGACCGCGATCGAGGTGTCGTTGCTGCACCACGTGAGCCATCGTGAACGTCGCAAGAAACTTGCGGACATCTGCTTCGTGCTGAACATCGAGGACACCCACGTCGCAACTTACGCGTTGAAGAAGCTCGTAGCTAGAGGGTACGTAAAAAGCGAAAAAACCGGCAAGGAAGTGTTTTTTTCCGCAACCGCTGCGGGCCGCGAGCTATGTCTGAAGTATCGCGAGGTGCGCGAAAGCTGCCTGATCTCGACGCTGAAGGACAGCGGCCTGACCAACCAGCAGATCGGCGAGGCCGCGCAGTTGATGCGCAATGCCTCCGGGTTGTACGACACGGCGGCGCGCGCGGCGGCTTCGCTCTAGCTACGAAATACCGCGGTTGCGCCGCGCGTCACACGCCGCGAATCGGGCGTTCAGGTCGGCAGCGCCGGATGAAACCCCGCCTCGGTGACGATCAGATCGAGAGGAATGTCATGCGCCTCGCGTCCTAGCGTGTCGGTGCGGCACGCTTCGTACGCGATGCCGACCGTGATCGGCTTGTGCGCGGCCGGCCAGCCGGCCAGCGTGCGGTCGTAGTAGCCGCCGCCGTAGCCGAGGCGATAGCCGTCGGAGTCGAAACCCACGCAGGGCACGAACAGCAGCTCGGGCAGCATGACGCGCCCCGAGGTGGGCTCGGCAATCTTGTGATGGCCGATTTTCATCGGCGTCGTGGGCGTCCATGCATGGAATTCGAGCGCCCTGCCACGTTCTTTAATGATTGGCAGACTGGCTTCGTGATGCGGGTTCGCGGCGAGCCAGATCGCGATCGCGCCGCGCGCGTCGAACTCGCCGGTGAGGGGCCAGTAGAATCCCACGCTCCGTACCTCGTAGTGCTTTAGTGCGTCGAGCATCCGACGCCCGAGCACGGCATTCTTCGCCGGCTCGGAAGCCGCTTGCAGACGGCTTTCCAGCAACATCCGGCGCAGCGCCTTTTTCTCTGCCGGGACAGGGTTGCGTGCTATGCTTTGGTCCAATTCGCGCTCCAGAAACAACGATGTCAAAACGCCTTTTTCGAGTATATCGCGCGGCCGGTATCGCGCTGGCCGCAGCGGCGCTCGTTGCCTGCAGCACCGCCTCGGCCGTCAAGCCTCTCCCACTCTCGCAACTCTCGAACGACGATCAGATTTTCGTCCAGCTTCGCGAAGCCGCGCGCAATAACGACGCGCCGCGCGCAGCTCAGCTCGCGAGCATGATCCCGAATTATCCGGCGCCGTCCTATCTGGAGTATTTCCAGATCAAGCCGCAGCTGTTCGATTCGACCGGCCGTGCGCTCGTCGACGCGCCTGATGCACCCGTGCTCGCGTTCCTGCAGAAGTACGACGGCCAGGCGATCGCCGATCGCATGCGCAACGACTACCTGACCGTGCTCGGCACGCGCCACGACTGGCGCAACTTCGACCAGCAGTACGCGAAGTTCGTGCTCGACGACGACACCCAGGTGAAGTGCTACGCGCTCGAATCGCGCGCGTCGCGCGGCGAGAACGTCGCGGATGCGGCGCGCGCGCTGCTCACGGATCCGAAATGGTACGGCGACGGTTGCGTCGATCTGATCACCGTGCTCGGCATCAACCACCAGTTCAGCGCCGACGACATCTGGCAGCAGATCCGCCTCGCCTATGAGCAGAACTACACGAGCACTGGCAGCAAGCTCGTCGACGCGCTCGGCGACCCGCCGCCCGACCCGGTGCTGTTCGGCCAGGCGGTTAGTACGCCGCCGCTGCTGCTCGCGCGCGGCGTCGGGCCGGACGCGCAATCGCATCAGCTGGCGCTGCTCGCGATCACGCGCATGGCGCGCAACGATCCGGCCATGGCCGCGGCCACGTTCGCGTCGGTCGCGCCGTCGCTGAATTCGCCGGAGCGCGCGATCGGCTGGGGCACGATCGGCTACCAGGGCGCGCTCAAGCAGATGCCCGGCGCGGTCGACTGGTTCCGGCTGTCGGCGAACGCGCCGCTGTCGAATCCCGCATATGAATGGCGCACGCGCAGCGCACTGCTCGTCGGCGACTGGAACATGGTGCGCTGGTCAATCGAGCAGATGCCCGAGTCGCTGCGCAAGCAGCCGTCATGGGTGTACTGGCACGCGCGTGCGCTGAAGCAGGCCGGCGACACGGACACGGCCAACCAGGAATTTCAGTCGATCGCGTCGAATTTCAACTTCTACGGTCAGCTTGCGCTCGAAGAACTCGGCCAGAAGATCACCGTGCCGGCGAAAACCGCCGTGACCGACGCCGAAGTGCAGCAGGCCGGCACCACGCCGGGCTTCGATCTCGCGCAGCGTTTTTATGCGCTGAACCTGCGGCTCGAAGGCAATCGCGAGTGGAACTGGCCGCTGCGCGGCATGACCGATCGGCAACTGCTCGCCGTCGCCGAGTACGCGCGCCGCATCGAGCTGTACGACCGCACCGTCAACACCGCGGACCGCACGAAGACCGAGCACGACTTCTCGCTGCGTTACCTTTCGCCGTTCCGCGATATCGTCGAGCGGGACGCGCAGTCGAGCGGGCTCGACGTCGAGTGGGCGTACGGGCTGATCCGCCAGGAGTCGCGTTTCATCATCAACGCGCGCTCGGACGTCGGCGCGGGCGGACTGATGCAGCTGATGCCGGCCACCGCGCAACTGGTCGCGAAGAAAATCGGTCTGGGCCCGATCTCGCGCGAGCAGATGAACGACATCAACACCAACATCCTGCTCGGCACGAACTACCTGGCGATGATCTACAATCAGTTCGACGGGTCCGCCGTGCTGGCCACCGCTGGCTACAACGCAGGTCCGGGCCGTCCGAGCAACTGGCGGCAGTCGCTGCAGCGCCCGGTCGAAGGCGCGATCTTCGCCGAGGCGATTCCGTTCCAGGAGACTCGCGACTACGTGAAGAATGTGCTGTCCAATACGGTCTACTACGCGGCATTGTTCGAAGGCCGTCCGCAATCGCTGAAGGCGCGCCTGGGTTACATCGCACCGTAAGCGCCTTGCCGCCGCAACCTCGCTCCGGGGTTGCGGTGCGCTTCGCCAGCCGTTGCCGCGGCTTCCATCAGGGAGTCGAAAATGCGACATCAAGCCATCGCAGTCATCGGCGGCTCCGGGTTCATCGGCAGCTACCTCGTCAACGCGCTCGTCGAGATGGGCAAGGACGTGCGCCTCGCCACACGGCGACGCTACAACGCGCGCCATCTGACCATGCTGCCGATCGACGTGCTCGAAACCGACGTGTCCGATCCGGTGCAGCTCGCACGCTTCGTCGAAGGCGCCGATTGCGTGGTCAACCTCGTCGGCATCCTCAACGGTAGGCGCGGCAAGCCCTACGGACAGGAGTTCGCGCATGCGCACGTCGAGCTGCCGACGCGCATCGTCGCCGCCTGCGAAGGCAAGGGCGTGCATCGCTTGATTCATCTGAGTGCGCTTGGCGCCGATCCGAACGGCCCGAGCATGTACTCGCGTTCGAAGGCTGACGGCGAGAAAGCCGTGCATGCGGCGAGCGTCGCGTGGACGATCTTCCGGCCGTCCGTCGTGTTCGGGCCCGAGGACGCGTTTCTGAACAAGTTCGCGTTCCTGCAGCGCGTGTTTCCGGTCATCCCGCTCGCGATGCCGGACGCGCAATTCCAGCCGGTCTATGTCGGCGACGTCGCGAAGGCGATCGTCAACGTGCTCGATCTCGATGATGCGAGCGGCCGCACCTACGAGCTCGGCGGCCCGACCGTCTATACGCTCGAAGACCTGGTCTCGTATTGCGGCGACGTGATCGGCAAGCATGCGCGCATCATTCGTCTGCCTGAACCGCTCGCGCGCCTGCAGGCGCTGAGCTTCGAAATGGCGCCGGGTGAACCGGTGATTTCGCGCGACAATCTCGATTCGATGAAGGTGGCCAATATTCTGAGCGGACCGCTCGCGCCCGAGCTCGGACTCGAGCCGGTCAGCATCGAAGCGATCGTGCCGACGTATCTGACCGGCGCGGCCACGGGTTCGCGACTCGATACGTTCCGCGCCAGCGCCGGGCGCTGAAACCCATTCCTCTCTCCCTGATCCTGATAACAAGCATGAAACTGCTGATTGGTGACAAGAACTATTCATCGTGGTCGATGCGTCCGTGGCTACTGCTCACACACTTCGGCATTCCGTTCGATGAGCAGCTGATCTTGCTGAACGAGCCGGACACGAACGCGCAGGTCCTCGCTCAGGCGCCGCGCGGACCGGGCAAGGTGCCGTGCCTGATCGACGACGCGGGGCAAGCCGTCTGGGATTCGCTCGCGATCGCTGAAACGCTCGCCGAGCGTTATCCGGAGCACGCGCTGTGGCCGCGCGACGCGGCGGCGCGCGCGCACGCACGGAGCGTCAGCGCTGAGATGCATTCGGGCTTCGGCGAATTGCGCTCGAACATGTGGATGAACATCCGCGCGTCGTTCCCGGGCAAGAATGCGACGCCGGGCGCACTCGCCGACATCGCGCGGATCGGGACGATCTGGCGCGACTGCCTCGAAACCTACGGCGGCCCGTTCCTGTTCGGCGAATTCGGCATTGCCGACGCGATGTACGCGCCGGTCGCGATGCGCTTCAACACGTGGAAGCCGGCGCTATCGGCGAGCGCGGCCGGCTATGTCGAGCGGCTCATCGCGCTGCCCGCGGTCAAGGCCTGGATCGATGCCGCGCGCCGCGAGACGCACGCAATTCCCTATCAAGACGAATGCCCATGAATATCTACGCAGTAGGCGGCGCGGTCCGCGACGAATTGCTCGGCGAACCGGTGCAGGACCGCGACTACGTGGTGGTGGGAGCGACGCCCGAGCAGATGGTCGCGCAGGGTTACCGGCCGGTGGGCAAGGACTTTCCGGTATTCCTGCATCCGCAGACGCACGAGGAGTACGCGCTCGCGCGCACCGAGCGCAAGACGGCGGCCGGCTATCACGGTTTCCAGTTTTTCTATGCGCCCGACGTGACGCTCGAAGAAGACCTCGCGCGCCGCGATCTGACGATCAACGCGATGGCGCGCGAGGTGCGCCCGGACGGCGAGCTGACCGGTCCGGTCATCGATCCGTTCAACGGCCAGGCCGATCTGCGGGCGCGCCTGTTTCGCCATGTCAGCGATGCGTTCCTCGAAGATCCGGTGCGGATTCTGCGCATCGCGCGGTTCGCGGCGCGCTTCGTCGATTTCACGGTCGCGCCGGAAACGATGACGCTGATGCGCGAGATGGTCGCCGACGGCGAAGCCGATGCACTGGTGGCCGAGCGCGTGTGGCAGGAAGTGTCGCGCGGACTGATGGAGAAAAAGCCGTCGCGGATGTTCGACGTGCTGCGCGAATGCGGTGCGCTCGCGCGGATTCTGCCGGAGATCGACGCGCTGTTCGGCGTCCCACAGCGCGCCGACTATCACCCCGAGGTCGATACCGGCATCCACGTGATGATGGTGCTCGACCATGCCGCGAAGCAGGGCTACACGTTGCCGGTGCGTTTCGCGGCGCTGACGCACGACCTCGGCAAGGCGACCACACCCGAGGACGTGCTGCCGCGGCACATCGGCCACGAGGGGCGCAGCGTTGATCTGCTCAAGCCGCTGTGTGAGCGGCTGCGCGTGCCGAACGAGTGCCGCGATCTCGCGGTGCTGGTCGCGCGCGAGCACGGTAATATTCATCGTGTGATGGAGATGGGGGCGGCGGCGCTGGTGCGCTTGCTCGAGCGCAGCGACGCGATCAGGAAGCCGGCGCGCTTTGCCGAGGCGTTGCAGGCGTGCGAGTCCGATGCGCGCGGCCGGCTCGGCTTCGAGATGAGCGAGTACCGCCAGGCAGAGCGGCTAAGGGTGGCGCTAGTCGCAGCGCGAGGCGTGGACGCGGGGGCGGTCGCGAAGCGGCTCGCCGATGCGCCGGCCGGCATCAAGGACGCCGTGCATGAGGAGCGGGTGCGCGCGGTGGAAACGGCGCTGGCTTGAAGTGGCGCGCGGCGCCTACAACGCCCGCGCCAGCAGCGACAGCAGAATCGACAGCACCAGCGTCGACATGAACGGAAACGGATACTCGCGGCCGAACAGCCGCAAGGTCACGTCACCGGGCATCCGGCCGATGCCGAGCTTCCTCAGCCACGGCCAGCACGAAGACAGCACCGCGACGGCAACGAAGGTAGTCAAAAGCCAGCGGATCATCGCAAGTCCTCGTACCAGCGCCGATTCATGATCACAGCGTATGCGAGCGGTCGCCGCTGGAAAAGGCGCGCAGCGTGTCCTCGAGTCCGCGCGAAAACGCGATCACCTTGAACAGCTCGCCCATCTCCGCCTCGGACAGTAGTTTCTGCACGGCGTTGGCCGCGGGCAGGAAGCGCGCGGTGTCGGCGGGATCGATTTCGCCGAGCGCCTCGGTGACGCCCGCGTTCAGCAGGAAGCGCGCTTGCGACGTAAAGCCGAGCAGGTCCGCGCCGGTCTCGACGCCCGCTTCGGCAATGCCGGTGAATTCGACGTGCGCGGTGATGTCCTGCAGACCGGGGTACAGGAACGGGTCGCCGTGCGCGCGGTGCCGGTAGTGGCACATCAGCGTGCCCTGCGCGCGCTGGTCGTGGTAGTACTCGTGGCGCGGAAAGCCGTAGTCGATCAGGAAAATCGCACCGCGCGCGAGCATCGTGCAGATGGTGCGAGTGAAGGCGCGCGCGGCTTCGTGCGTTTCGGTCACGTAGTCGTCGCCGGCGTTCTCGCGAGCCGTGTCGATTTCGGTCAGCAGCGCGAGGTCGGCGGCGGCCGCGACGGGACGGTCGTCGAACGCGAATGCACCATCGCGCCACACGACGCCGCGCTCGTGCCAGACGCCGCCGCTATGAGCGAACAGCCGGACCGGCATTGCGTCGAGCACCTCGTTGCCGATCACGACGCCCTCGAAGCGCTCCGGCAACGCGTCGAGCCAGCGCACTTTCGCGAGCAGCGCGGGCGCGGCCGCCGCGATCGTCTCGCGCTGCCGCTCGCGCAGCTCACCCGACAGATCGACGATCGAATAGCTGTCGAATTCCGCGCCGAGCGTGTCGAGCGCATTGAGCAGCCCTGCGGCGAGCTTGCCGGTGCCCGCGCCGAACTCGATCACGTCGCGCGTGCCGCTCGCTTCCAACGCTTCGGCGACCGGGCGCGCGAGCGTCGCGGCGAAGAGCGGCGACAGTTCCGGCGCGGTGACGAAGTCGCTGCCGTCGTCGCCGCGCAGGCCGAATTTGCGCGCACCGCCGCTGTAGTAGCCGAGCCCCGGCGCGTACAGCGCGCGCTCCATGTAGCGGTCGAACGGCAGCCAGCCGCCAGTCGCGTCGAGCTGCGCGCGGATCGTGGCGACGAGCGCGTCGGACTGCGCGAGCGCGCTCGGGCCGGGAGCAGGTAAACTATCGCGTTGGTGAGCTTTCGGATTCATCCCCGCATTGTAAATGACCGTTTCTCCGGACATCGCTGCCCGCGCGGCTGAAGTGCCCCGCGTCGTGCTGGTTACAGGCGCCGCGCGCCGCGTTGGGCGCGCGCTCGCGCTCGGCTTCGCCGCTCGCGGCTGGGACGTGGCCGTGCACTACGGCGCCTCGCGTGAGGAAGCCGACGAAGTGGTCGCGCGGATCGTCGCGCTGGGCCGCCGTGCGGTCGCCCTGCACGCCGAGCTCGGCGACGAAGCGCAGGTCGCGCGGCTGCTGCCGGACTGTACCGCGGCGCTCGGGCGGCCGTCGTGCATCGTCAACAATGCGTCGCGCTTCGAGGAAGACACGGCGCGTGACGTCGGCTACGAGCTGCTGCTGAAGCTGACCGCGATGAACGTCGGCGCGCCGCTCGTGCTTGCGCGCATGCTGTACGACGCGACGCCCGATGCCGCGTTGCGCGACGAAAGCCAGCGCGCTGTCGTCATCAATGTGCTGGACCAGAAGCTGTACAACATGAACCCGGACTACCTGTCGTACACGCTGTCGAAAGCGGCGCTGCAGACCGCGACGGTCGCGCTCGCTCAGGCGCTCGCGCCGAAGGTCCGGGTGGTCGGGCTCGCGCCCGGCCTGACCATGCAATCGGGCGACCAGACCCTGGACGGGTTCGAGGCCGCTCACCGTATGACGCCTCTTGGCCGTGCGTCGCGGCCCGAGGATATCGTCGCCGCCGCGCTGTATCTCGCGGATGCAGCCGGCGTCACCGGAACGACGCTGGTGGTCGACGGCGGGCAGCATCTCGTGCCGCTGCCGCGCGACGTGATGTTTTTGACGGGCGCCTGACGCGCGCGCGGCCGGCCTTGCCGAGGCGGCCGCGCGCGTGTGACGAAGTGCCCCTTTGCGTGCCTCGCACGCTTTCTTGACTGGAACGAACATGTTTGCCGCTCTTTCGCACCCCCGGCTCGCCGATTGCCGCCGGCTCTTTCTGCGCAATTACGAAGTGCACATCAATATCGGCGTGCACGACTTCGAAAAGCGCGGCGAGCAGCGCGTCGTGATCAACGTCGAACTGTTCGTGCCGCTCGCGATGTCCACGCCGGTGCACGATAAGCTCGCCGAAGTCGTCGACTACGACTTCATGCGCTCGACGATCGCCAAGCGCGTCTCGCAAGGCCATATCCATCTGCAGGAAACGCTGTGCGACGACCTCGTGCGCGTGATGCTCGAACATCCGCAGGTGCGCGGCGCGCGCGTGTCGACTGAGAAGCCGGACGTGTATCCGGACTGCGATGCGGTCGGCGTCGAAGTCTTCCGCATCAAGGAGGATTGAGCGATGAATGCGCCGGAAATGCTGAACGAAAGCAACCAAGCCGCCGAGGCAACGCAAACCGCTCGCGCCCCGAAATCACCGCTCACGCGTCGCGAGCAGAAGGAAGCGTACGAGAACAACAAGCTGTTCAAGCGCCTCGCGCGCCAGGTCGGCGAGGCGATCGGCGATTTCAACATGATCGAGGACGGCGACAAGGTGATGGTCTGCCTGTCGGGCGGCAAAGACAGTTACGCGATGCTCGACATCCTGATGCGCCTGCGCGAGCGCGCGCCGATCAATTTCGACATCGTCGCGGTGAACCTCGACCAGAAGCAGCCGGGCTTCCCCGAGCACGTGTTGCCCGAGTACCTGAAGCAGCTCGACATCCCGTTTCATATCGAGAAC
Source organism: Burkholderia sp. H160 (assembly GCA_000173575.1). Taxonomy (GTDB): domain Bacteria; phylum Pseudomonadota; class Gammaproteobacteria; order Burkholderiales; family Burkholderiaceae; genus Paraburkholderia. The sequence continues at coordinate 33,722 of ABYL01000027.1, forward strand.
CAGGACACCTACAGCATCGTCAAGCGGCTCGTGCCGGAGGGCAAGACCACCTGCTCGCTGTGCTCGCGGCTGCGTCGCGGCATTCTATACCGCGTCGCGGGCGAGCTCGGCGCGACCAAGATCGCGCTCGGCCATCACCGTGACGACATCCTGCAGACGCTGCTGCTGAACCTGTTCTACGGCGGCAAGCTGAAGGGCATGCCGCCCAAGCTGCAATCGGACGACGGCAAGAACATCGTGATCCGGCCGCTCGCCTACGTGAAGGAAACCGATCTGGAGAAGTACGCGGAGCTGCGCGAATTCCCGATCATTCCGTGCAATCTTTGCGGTAGCCAGCCGAACCTGAAGCGCGCGGAAATGAAGGCGCTGATCCGCGACTGGGAGAAGCGCTTCCCGGGCCGCATCGAGAACATGTTCAACGCGCTGTCGAACGTGGTCCCGTCGCACCTGATGGATCATCAGCTGTTTCCGTTCGCCGGCCTGCGCGCGACTGGCGAGGCCGATCCGCAAGGCGATATCGCGTTCGACGAAGAACCGTGCTCGAGCGGCGACGAAGGCGCACCGCTCACCGGTGCGAAGACCATTTCGCTGGTCCAGTTCGACGACCTCTGACAACGTCTATCGAAAAGTGCCTGTTCTGCGGGCAAGCCGGCGGTTTTCCGCCGGCTTGCCACCCCTGCCGAGGCCGCGTCAGCGGCCTTTGTTGCAGGTGCAGCATGATAGAATCCTCCGCTCCAAACTCGTCTATTTGCCGACGCCATGAACATCGTGATTTTGGCGGCAGGTACCGGCAAGCGCATGCGGTCCGCGCTTCCCAAGGTGCTCCATCCTCTGGCCGGCCGGCCGCTCCTCGCTCATGTCATCGACACCGCTCGCGCGCTCAAGCCCGCGCGTCTGATCGTCGTGATCGGCCACGGCGCCGAAGCCGTGCGTGAAGCCGTCGCGGCGCCCGACATTCAATTCGCGGTGCAGGAGCAGCAGCTCGGCACCGGTCACGCGGTGCAGCAGGCGCTGCCGCTGCTCGATCCCTCACTGCCCACGCTGGTGCTCTACGGCGACGTGCCGCTCACGCGCGCCGAAACGCTGCGTGCGCTGACCGGGCACGCCGGTCAGGACGGCTACGGCGTGCTCACCGTCACGCTCGACGACCCGACCGGCTACGGGCGGATCGTGCGCGATCGGCATGGCAAGGTGCAGCGCATCGTCGAACAGAAGGACGCAAGCCCCGAGCAACTGAAGATCGCCGAAATCAACACCGGCATCATCGTCGCACCGACCGGGCGCCTCGCCGGCTGGCTCGCGGCGCTGAAAAACGACAACGCGCAAGGTGAGTTCTATCTGACCGACGCGGTCGAGATGGCGATCGAAGCCGGCCTCGAAGTCGTCACCACGCAGCCCGACGACGAATGGGAAACGCTCGGCGTGAACAGTAAGCAGCAGCTCGCCGAGCTCGAGCGGATTCATCAGCGCAATGTTGCCGAGGCGCTGCTCGTCGCGGGCGTGACGCTCGCCGATCCGGCGCGTCTCGACGTGCGCGGCACGCTCGAATGCGGCCGCGACGTGTCGATCGACGTGAACTGCGTGTTCGAAGGCCGCGTGACGCTGGCCGATAACGTCAGCATCGGGCCGAACTGCGTGATCCGCAACGCGAGTCTCGGCGCGGGTACGCGTGTCGACGCGTTCACGCACATCGAAGGCGCCGAGGTCGGCGCGAAGGTCGTTCTCGGTCCGTATGCGCGCTTGCGTCCAGGCGCGGCGCTGCAAGACGAATCTCATGTAGGGAACTTCGTCGAGATCAAGAACGCGGTGCTCGGTCATGGCTCGAAAGCCAACCACCTCACCTATATCGGCGACGCGGATATCGGCGCGCGCGTGAATATCGGCGCGGGCACGATTACCTGCAACTACGACGGCGCCAACAAATTCCGCACCGTGATCGAGGACGACGTATTCGTCGGCTCGGACACGCAACTGGTCGCGCCGGTGCGCGTGCAGCGCGGCGCGACGATCGCGGCCGGCACCACGGTCTGGAAGGACGTCGCCGCGGACGCGCTGGTGTTGAACGACAAGACTCAAACGAGCAAAACGGGCTACGTGCGCCCGGTCAAAAAGAAAACCTGATCGATACGGCGCGCCCACGAGGTGCGCTCACTGAATCCGGCACTGAAAAGGAATACACCATGTGCGGCATTGTCGGCGCGGTTGCGCAACGTAATATCGTTTCCGTCCTGATCGAAGGACTGCGACGCCTCGAATATCGCGGCTACGATTCGTGCGGCGTCGCCGTGCTCGGCGGGCGCGGGCCGACCCGCGCGCGCAGCGTTGCACGCGTCGCCGACCTCGAAGGCCAGGTGCGCGACGGACAACTCGAAGGCGTGACGGGAATCGCGCATACGCGCTGGGCCACACACGGTGCGCCGGTCACCGACAACGCGCACCCGATCTTCTCGCGCGATACACTCGCGTTGGTACACAACGGCATCATCGAGAACTATGAAGTGCTGCGCGAAATGTTGCGGGGCAAGGGTTACGAGTTCGTCTCGCAGACCGACACCGAGGTTATCGCGCACCTGATCCACAGCCTGTATCGCGGCGATCTGTTCGCGGCGGTGCGCGAAGCAATCGCGCAACTGCACGGCGCGTATGCGATCGCGGTGTTGCACAAGGACCAGCCGCATACGGTGGTCGGCGCGCGCCAGGGCTCACCGCTCGTGGTCGGACTCGGCGACGGCGAGAATTTCCTCGCGTCGGACGCGCTTGCGCTGGCGGGCAGCACCGAGCGCTTCATCTTCCTCGAGGAAGGCGACGTCTGCGAACTGTCGCTCGATGGCGTGCGCATCGCCGATCGCCAGGGCGACGCCGCGCAACGCGAGGTGCGTCAGGTCGCGGCGTATGGCGGCGCGGTCGAACTTGGCCCGTATCGTCATTTCATGCAGAAGGAAATTTTCGAGCAGCCGCGCGCGATCACCGACACGATTGCGCAGGCCGACGTGTTCGATGCGTCGCTTTTCGGTGAAGGCGCGGGCCAGGTGTTCGCGGGCATCGACAGCCTGCTGATTCTCGCGTGCGGCACGAGCTACTACTCGGGGCTCACCGCCAAGTACTGGCTCGAATCGCTTGCGAAGATTCCGACCCAGGTCGAAATCGCGAGCGAGTATCGCTATCGCGAGTCGGTGCCGAATCCGAAGTCGCTGGTGGTGGTGATTTCGCAGTCGGGCGAAACCGCAGACACGCTCGCGGCACTCAAGCACGCGCAGGAGCTCGGCCACAAGCACACGCTCGCGATCTGCAACGTCGGCACGAGCGCGATGGTGCGGCAGACGGAGTTGTCGTTCCTCACGCACGCGGGCCGCGAGATCGGCGTCGCGTCGACCAAGGCGTTCACGACGCAGCTGGTCGCGCTGTTCACGCTGGCCGCGACGCTCGCGAAGCTGCGCGGACGCCTGAACGACGAGCAGGAAGCGGATTATCTGAAGCAGTTGCGCCACCTGCCGGCTGCGCTCAACAGCGTGCTCGCGCTGGAGCCGCAGATCATCGCGTGGTCGGAGGAGTTCTCGCGCAAGGAACACGCGTTGTTCCTCGGACGCGGCCTGCACTATCCGATCGCGCTGGAAGGCGCGCTGAAGCTGAAGGAAATTTCGTATATCCACGCCGAGGCGTATCCGGCTGGCGAGCTCAAGCATGGGCCGCTAGCGCTCGTGACCGAAGCGATGCCGGTGGTGACGGTCGCGCCGAACGACGCGCTGCTCGAAAAGCTGAAGTCGAACATCCAGGAAGTGCGCGCGCGCGGCGGCCAGCTTTATGTGTTCGCTGATGCGGATACGAAGATCGTCAACGGCGAGGGGCTGCATGTGATCCGGATGCCGGAGCACTATGGTTTGCTGTCGCCGATTCTGCACGTCGTGCCGCTGCAGTTGCTCGCATATCACACCGCTTGTGCGCGTGGCACGGACGTGGATAAGCCGCGGAACCTGGCGAAGTCGGTGACGGTGGAGTGACGGAGAAGACGTAACGGAAAGCAGAGCCGCAGGCTCGCGCGAAATCAGCCGCACCGCCATGCGGTGCGGCTGACGAAACATTCATCACCTCCGTCGGCATCTGTTGATCCACGATGCCTCGACGTGACGACGCCACATCGACTACCCTCTGTCGACATCCCCCGTGGCCTCGTTACCATGAACACCTCATCCTCCAACACGCTAACCGCGAAGCTCAAGTCGCGCATCGTACTGATCGCGCTGTTCGTCGGTTCGATGTGGGCGGTGTTCTTTCTGTCGATCGCGTTGCCGTTCCTGCATCTGAACGAGCACGGCGTCGTGCCGCGTTCGCTCGGCGGCCTGCAAGGCATTCTGTTCGCGCCGTGGCTGCATGCGAGCCTGGGGCACATTGCCGCCAATACGAGCGGACTCATCGTACTCGGCTGGCTGTGTACGTGGCCGGACATCGCCGGCTTCTGGCGCGCGACCCTCGGCGCGATGCTCGGCGCGGGCCTTTGTGCGTGGCTGTTCGGCGCGCCGGATTCGGTGCATATCGGCGCGAGTGGGCTGGTGTTCGGTTATGCGGGCTATCTGGTCGCACGCGGCTACTACACGCGCAATCTCGTGTCGATTCTCGTGGCCCTGGTCGTCGTCAGCAGCTACGGTTTAAGCCTGCTGTTCGGTGTGCTGCCAATCTATCCGGATGTGTCGTGGCAGAGCCATATCGGTGGCGTGCTCGGCGGGGTCTTTGCGGCGCGCGCGGCGGCCGGTGCGGCCAGCCGGGTACGCGTGCGCTGACCCAACCGCGTCGATTCGCGCATCGGCATTTCGCCGGGCGATCGACGAATCCTACAACTCCGGCCGCGCCAGATCGCTCGCGACGATATGTTCGCCATACACCTGCGCGGCCGCGAGCGCTTCGAGGCGGCTCGCGTGCGGGCCCAGTTCGGGCGCGCCATCGAATGGAAACAGTACGCGGCCGTCGGTCGTGCGCACCACCTTCAACTCGCCGAAGAAGCGCCGGTAGCCGGCCATCTTCGCGCTCGCCGAAATCTCGAAGTCGTCCTCCGACGTGCCGGGGACGCTGGGAATAAATGCGGTCTTGCTCATTGCTGAAAGCATCGGTTGTTCATTGAGGCGGCGCGCAACGATGCGCGCTGCCGACGGGCATTGTCTCAAATCCGCGCGAAGCGTGACGCGAATGGGCAAGCCTTCGCCGCGCGAGAAAATGCGCGATCCCGAAGCGTTAGCTGGTTCGCCAACGGACCGATTGGTGAACAAGCGTCAACTTTCACGGTAGTGTCATACGTGCTCCATAAAGTCGGCCCGCTAATAAAACAGCACTCCCTACAGGGCAACAACAATTCAATAACTGAGACAGAGGGCAAACAACATGTCACACCGAATCGGGTTACGCGCATTCCTCATGGCCGCGTGCGCGGCTTTAATCGCTTTGATCGTGGCCGCCTGCGGCTCGTCTTCTTCCGGCGGGCTGCAACTGACCGGACAGCAGCAGATTCGCCACGTCTTCGTCATCACGCTCGAAAACGAAAACTACGCGACCACGTTCGGCGCGAACACCAAGGCGCCGTATCTGGCGCAGACGCTCGCCTCGCAAGGCGCGCTCGTGCAGCAGTATTACGGCACCGGCCACGTGAGCCTCGACAACTACATCGCGATGATCAGCGGTCAGTCGGCGACCAACGAAACCGACAACGACTGCATGACCTATCAGGACTTCAAGCTCACCGGCATGACGTCCGATGGCCAGGCGATCGGCTCCGGCTGCGTGTATCCGGCGAGCGTGAAGACGCTGCCGGACCAGCTGACGGCAGCGGGCTACACGTGGAAGGGCTATGAAGGCGACATGGGCAACGACCCGTCGCGCGAAGCCGCCACCTGCGGCCACCCGACGCTGAACACGACGGACCTGACTCAGTCGGCTGAAGCGCCGAGCGCGGCCGTGCCGCTCGGCGACCAGTACGCGACGCGCCACAACCCGTTCATGTACTTCCACTCGATCATCGATTCGGCGGACTGCGGGACCCACGTCGTCAATCTGAATAACCTGCAGAACGACCTGCAATCGGTTTCGACCACCGCGAACTTCAACCTGATCACCCCGAACCTGTGCGACGACGGCCACGACGCGCCTTGCGTGAACGGCCAGCCGGGCGGCCTCACGAGCGCGAACACGTTCCTGCAGAAGTGGGTGCCGATCATCACCGCGTCGCCGGCCTTCCAGAAGGACGGTCTGCTGATCATCAACTTCGACGAAAGCAGCTACGCGACGGTCACGACTTCCGCATCGGGCGAGGACCTGGTCTTTTCCGGCACGACCTGCTGTAGCCAGCAACCGGGCCCGAACCTGCCGTCGTTCCCGGAGACTTCGTCGCTCACGTATAAGGGCGTCACGATCAGCCTGACCAAGACGAGCTACGGCGGCGACCAGACCGGCGCAGTGATGATCTCGAAGTTCATCAAGCCGGGCACGGTGTCGACGGTGCCGTACAACCACTATTCGATGCTGAAGAGCATCGAGGACATCTTCCAGCTGGGTTACCTCGGCTACGCGGGGCAGGCGGGTCTGGTCGGGTTCGGCAGCGACATCTTCACGAACCTCTAAGAGACTCGATGCTGTCCTCTGCCAAGCGGTTCACGGCGCGCGCGAGCGCGCGTCGGATAACGCTCGCCGCCCTGATGGGCGGCGCGGACCTGCATCAGCAGGGCACGCGCGCAGTGCCGAGCCTGCGCTACGTGCTGAACCGTACGCCGGTCTGGACGCATGCGCAGGCGGCGAGCCTGTCCGAGCGGCTCAGCGAAACGGATAACGCGCCGGTCGGCGGCTTCGGCTGGGACGGGCGCTTCAACTATCTGCACGATCAGGCAAGCTTCCCGCTGTTCAATCCGAACGAGATGGCCAACAAGGATCCGGGCGCGTTGCTCGCGAAGTTGCAGCGCGCACCGTATGCGACGCGCTTCAAGGAAGTATTCGGCCAGAACATCTTTGCCGATCCGTCGAAAGTGTTCACGCAGGCGATGTACGCAATCGAGCGTTTCGAGCTCGAAGACCCGAGCTTTCATCCGTACACGAGCAAGTTCGACTACTACCTCGACGGAAAAGTGCAACTAACGGCACAAGAATTGCGCGGCAAAAAGCTGTTCGACGACCCTGCCGGCGGCAATTGCGCATCCTGTCATATCGACCAGCCGGGCGTGAACGGCGCTCATCCGCTCTTCACCGACTTCAACTTTCAGGCGCTCGGCGTGCCACGCAACCCCGAGCTGAAGGTCAATGCCGATCCGAAGTATTTCGACATGGGCCTGTGCGGACCGCTGCGCAAGGACCAGAGCGACAAAATCAATTGCGGACTGTTCAAGTCGGTGTCGCTGCGCAATACCGCGACGCGCCACGTGTTTTTCCACAACGGCCGCTTCCATACGCTGAAGGACGCGCTGCGTTTCTACGTGCAACGCGATACGAACCCGGACAAGTGGTATCCGAAGGATCCACACGGCAAGGTCGACAAATTCAACGATCTGCCGGTCGCACTGCGCGTGAACGTCGATACGACCGACGAGCCGCTGACGCGCAAAACGGGGGAGCGCCCGGTCTGGTCCGAGCGCGATATCGACGACGTCGCCGCGTTCCTCGCAACGCTGACCGACGGCTACGATCCGCAGACAAAATAGGCTTCATTCCCGCCGAAAGTTCCAGTTATCCTTGATTTGAAAGACAAAAATGGTGGGTGACCGGAGCCGGCGGGCACCGCGGCGCTATAATGCGCCGATCTTTGCTACCTTCCCTCGTCCGCCATGAGTCGGTTACTTTGCCTGATCGTGCTTTCGCTCGGCCTCGCGCAATCCGCGGCGGCCGACGAAAACAGCGACCGAATATCGGCGTATCTGACACAGAAGTTCGGGCTGACGAAGGACAAAGCTCAAAAGATTTCCGACGCGGTGCAATCCGCCGCCTCCAAATACTCCCTCCCTCCGGCGCTGTTGCTCGCCATCATCTCCATCGAATCCCGCTTCAAGGAAAAAGCCCGCGGCGCCAATGGCGCAACGGGGCTGATGCAGGTCGTGCCGCAGGCACACCGCGGGCTGCTGCGCAACGTGAAGGACCTGACCGAGCCGGGCGCGAACATCGAGGCCGGCTCGGCGATCCTCTACGGGTACATGCGCCTGGCCAACGGCGATCTGAACGCCGCGCTGAAGAGCTATGGCGGATCGAAGGCTTATGCGCAGAAGGTGAATCTGCGCGTCGGGGATTTCGCGGCGGTTGCGTCGTCCGTGGACGGCGCTCAGGGGGCCGATGGGCGGGCCGCGTCGTGCGAGGCCGATCGTTGCGCCGGCACGAACCAGTGGGCGGATGCCTTCAGCGTGCCGGCGATGCTCACCGCTCCCGCGGCGAGCGGGGCTGTCGCGGCGTCGTCGGCCGCGGCCTCTGCGGCGAATTCGGCCGCGACGGCGGGCTCGACGCACACCGCGTCGAACTAGGCGCGCTCGGGCGGTTTCTTCTCCCGTTTCCGTCTGCACGCACTGCGAAGGCGGTCGGCGTGCATCATGTTGAGGTGCTGTTACCTGCCGTAATAGGTTGCGGGCTGCCCGTTGCACGCTTTTTACGCGCATTGCGCTGCCCGCTCTACAATGCATTCCCATCCGCGCTCACAACGCGCTTCTTGCACCTGATCATGCAGATCCCCTTTTCCCGCACCACCGCGGCAGCCCTGTTCGGCCTGCTCGCGCTCGCGGCATGCGGTAGCACGCCGCAGCCAAAATTCACTCAAGAACAGTTCGAAACTGGCGCAAGCCCGTACGCGCGCAATTTCAATTCGAGTACGACCGATAGCTGCGAAGCCGCGCGTCGCGCACTGCTGAGCCAGGGCTATCTGACGACGATGCCGCACCCGGATAGCGTCGACGGCACGAAGGATTTTCAGCCGACCGGCGATACCCATGTGTCCGTCGAATTTCACGTCGTGTGCACGCCCGGCGAAGAGGCGGCCAGTACGAGCATCGTTTATGTGAACGCAGTGCAGAACGGCTACGCGTTGAAGAAAAGCGATACGTCGGCGAGCGTCGGGCTCAGCGTGCTCGGTTCGCTGTCGCTGCCGATCCGCTCGAATAGCGACGCGATGGTGAAGATCTCGAGCGAGACGATTCCATCGGGCAAGTTCTACGACCGCTTTTTCAGCCTCGTCGATCATTATTTGCAGACCGTCGTGCGCACGCAGCCGGTGACGAGCAGCCCGATCGAAACGCGGACATTGCCGGTACCCGTGCCACTTCAGTTGACGACTCCTGAGCCGGTGCCCGCGCCGGTGCCGGCGACGACTCCCGCCGCTGTTCAGGCGAAGACGAGCGTTGCGGTTCAGCCGACGCCGCCAGCGCCCGTCCAACCGACGACGGGCACGCCCATAGCGGTGACGCCGCCAGCTGCGGCTCAGGCGGCAACCTCAGCGCCCGCTCCCGCTCCCGCGCATTTGACCGCGCCAGCACCGGTTCCGTTAACGACCCCGGCGCCGGTCGCCCAACTTACCGACCCGATCGATCAGGCAGCAGGGATCGAACCCGCGAGCGGCACAACACAGGTCCCTTGATAGAGGCGCAGCGCGCCATCGCATTCGGGCTGATCAAGTTCCGGTCAGCCTGTGATTCAGGCGCGCAGCGTTATCTACCTTATGGTGTTTACCGTATACGTATACATATGTAGTAGTAGTTAACAAGGGTTAACGGTTTCTGTGGATAACTCGCAAATGTCCCGGCGCTTCAACATCATGCGAAACCCATAACCCTGCGGAACACGTCGGTAGAAAAACTACATAAGTGGGATAAGTTCGAACACCCGTTAACCGGCCCCCGCCTTTATCAAGATTTCGCGCACAGGCTGTTCGTCGTGATATCCCAAAGTTGTTCAGAGGTCGCTGTGGATAACCATCCCTCCGAACGACGCCTGCCGTTGCTCCCACACCATCGCTTCGCGCGATGCGAAGCGCTCGCCAACGCACAGAATTTCGCCCACCGAACGCGCACATTGATAACGCGGCACGAAGATTGCGCGCTTTTCTTTTGCCAGCGCAACTGTTGCTATTTCGTCAAAACCATTGGCCCAGCGAACAATCCGGCATAAAGTTAAAGTGCTTTCTGAGGTATCTGGTGCAGTGCGGGGGGATGTATGAAACACAGATCGGCACGACAGATAGTCCGTCTTCTCTCGGACCTTCGGCACGCGTCCCATTGCAGATCGTTACGCGCGGCCGCGACCAATCGGGCGATGGCACTGGCAGCCGCCGAGGCTGACGAGATCGTTGAAGCCACCGACGACGATAGCCCCGAGTCCACACGCGACACGCAGCGGGACAAGCTCTTCCGGAGCAGATCATGAGAGCCGCGAACGAGCGGTCGTTGCGGTTTACGGTCGAGAAGTGGCTTGCGCCATCGCCTGCCCAACCGGTTCACGTGACGGAGTTCAGTCGCACGCGCATGAGCGGACGGCGTTATGTGCGGGTGGAGACGTCGGCGCAAGAGGGCGGGCGCGGGTTGTTCTTCTTTCGTCACGACGACGGCTGCTGGTGCGTGTTTCCGCCGACCGCCGATGCGCGGAGCGTTTTCGCTCATCCGCGTGCGGCCTAGTTGGGCGAATGAGCGAGACCGGCTGAACGCTCAACGCGTCAGCCACGCAACGAATCCGTTCACGACACCTGCGCCGCACGTTGCCGGGCGCGCTTCCAGCCCGGCAGTACCTGACACACGATCAACCCCGCCAGCATCAGCGCACAGCCGAACAACGCGCGAGCCGCCAGCGTTTCGCCGAGCACGAGCCAGCCCGCGAACGCCGCGAACACGCCTTCCATGCTGAAAATCACCGCCGCATGCGACGGCGCCGCATAGCGCTGCGCGACCACCTGGATCGTATACGCGACACCCACCGATAACGCCCCGCCGTACGCAATCGTCGGCGCGGCGCGCGCGATCACCGCGGCGCTGACTGGCTCGACGGCGAGGCCGATCGCCAGACACACGAGCCCGCAGGTCACGAACTGCACGAGCGCGAGCATCAGCGTGTCGTGGCGCGCCGCGAAGCGGCCGACCAGCATCATCTGCGCGGAAATCACCAGCGCCCCCGCGAGCTGATACCAGTCGCCGTACAGCATCGAGAAATGCTCGTCGACGCTCAGAAAATACATGCCGAGAGCCGCGAGCAGCGCGCCAAGCCACGTACCGAGGCCGGTCCGGTGGCGAAACAGCACGCCGAGCAGCGGCACGATCACCACGTAGAGCGAGCTGATGAAGCCAGCGTTGGCGATCTTCGTGTATTGCAGGCCGATCTGCTGCAGCGAAATCGACACGGCCAGTACGACACCGAGCAGCGTGCCCGCGCCAAGCAGTTCGCGGGCTCCGCCGGGCGCGCGCTTCGTCAGCTCGGCGAGCGCCGGGCGGCGCACGCAGACGATCATCGTCAGCACGACGAGCGCGCCGAGCAGAAAGCGCAAGCCAGTGAACAGGAACGGGCCGATCATATCGAGGCTCAGTCGCTGCGCGACGAACGCGGAGCCCCAGATCATTGCGGCGATCAGCATCAGCAAGTTCGCGCGCAGGTGTTGGCGGGTATCGGGATTCAAGGTTTTCTTTTGAGTTGTGGTGTGGAGCGTGCCGGGCGCCGCGCAGGCCCGCCACGCGGTGCTCGGCCGGTAAGGGATCGCTCACATGATACGTGGGCCCCGCGCACCAGGCAGGCAAAGCGCATCAGTTGCGCGATAATCGCGCAACGGCTCCTTCATGAGCAAACCAGATGGACGACAAGGACTGGATCGCGGGCGCCGCGAAGGCGCTCGCGATCATCGAAGCATTCGACGAAGAGCACGCGCGCATGACGCCGACGATGGTCGCCGCACGCGCCGGCCTGTCACGTACGGCCGCGCGCCGCTATCTGCTGACGCTGCGCGAGCTCGGCTACGTCGACACCGACGGCAAGCTGTTCTGGCTCGCGCCGCGCGTGCTGCGGCTCGGCCAGTCTTACCTCGATTCGGCGCGCCTGCCGCGCACGGTGCAGCCGTTCCTGCAGCGGATTACCGCGACTGTGCAGGAAACCGCGCTGGTTGCGATCCTCGACGAACATGACGTGGTCTATGTCGCGCGCAACGGCGTGAATCGGGCGATGGCGGTCGGCTTCGTGACCGGTTCGCGGGCGCCGGCGCCGCTATCGTCGGCGGGGCTCGTGCTGCTCGCATTCCAGCCGCCCGAAAATATCGACTCCTGGCTCGCGTCGTATCCGATCAAGGTTTTTACGCCTTACACCTATCCGACGGTCGAAAGGCTAAGAGAAGTGCTCGGCGAAATCCGCCGCAACGGTTACGTGGTGACCGACCAGCAGCTCGAGATCGGTGTGCGTGGCGTCGCGGTGCCGTTGCGCGACCGACACGGCACGGTGGTCGCGGCGATCAGCGTCAGCATGCCGATCGGCGAGGAGTCGGCGAACGCCGCGCTGCACCGCGTTTTGCCGGCGCTGCAGGAGACCGTGAGCCTGTTGCGTAATCTGGTTTGAGGGCGCCGCAGCGGTCGGGCAGGCGGGCGGCGGATGGCTTCTGGCGGACCTGGTTATGCCCCTGATACGGCTTGCCGGGCAAATGAAAGTCCGCTGAAAGCGAGCTGTCGCCCGGAAAATACATATCGGGTTTTGCGCATGACAAACCGCCTACGCCTGGGTAATACTCTCCCGCGGGGAGCACAAGGCGCCTCGAAGTCCAGCCCGCTCTACCGTGCAGCTGTATTCATTCACATTGACGCAGTCGTCTGGTTTGGGGAACTACACATGAAGAAAGTTATCGTCTCGCTCGCAGCCGCTTCGATCGCACTCGTTTCCGTTCAGGCTTTCGCACAGGCATCGGAAGCCGCTCCTGCAGCAGCGGCAAGCGCGCCGAAGAAGCATCACATCAAGCAACTGAAGACCCACGGCAAGAAAGCACACGTTTCTGCCGAAGCTTCGGCCGCTGGCACGAACGACAAGGGCACGCAGAACTAAGCTGACGCCCGCACGTCGGGCGCGCCGTACCGTTGCGCCGCACCGCTTGTCGGTCGATGCAGCCGGTGACGGTAATTGCGATGCCAGCAAAAAGGCCAGAGCTTGCGCTCTGGCCTTTTTGCTTTTGCGGCGACGCTGGCGAGGGAAGTTCAGCCCGCGAGCCCGCGCCGGATCACTTCATCCAGCAGCCCGTTCAGGCCATCCGGATGCGTGGCGGCCCGCGTTTTCAACTCTTCCACCAGCTCGCTGTTCAGCTTGCACGCGAACGGGACCAGGCCTTGCGCCTGATCGAGCTTGCGCTGCTCGCGCCGGTCGACCTTCGGCTCGGTCGCCGTGCCCTTGCCGCCGCGGTTCGAGGCCGCCTGCTTCATCGCGTTGCCCAGTTTCAGTGCCTTGTTTTTCTCAAGGTCGGTTTTTTTCATCGCCATCGGAAAGGCCTTTGCGAAATAGATCAACCCGCATTGTACGCAAGCGCGCGGCGTCAGCCGATGCGCTCCGGCGCGCCGGCGGAGACGCTGTCCATCAACGCGCGCATCCTCTGCCAATGTGTACCTTCCCAGAACACGCGTCCGCAGACGTCGCAGGTGACGAAGCGGCTATGCCGCTGCAGCACGCCGTGCGGCACGCGCGGGCCCGCTTCCTCGCGTGCGATGCGCCGCAGCGGCGCGTTGCATACCAGGCAGAGCCGGAACGGCTGCGCGCTGCGCGCGAGATCGAGCCGCTCGAACACTTCGCGCAACTGCTCGCGCGGCCGTAGGGCGCGCACGTAGCAGCCGTGCGTGATGTTGCGGCGTTTGAGCAGCTCGCGGTCGCGCGTGAGCACGATGCGCTGTTGGGCGGCGGCGAGCGCCTCGATATCGGCGTCGGGAAAATGGTTGTCGTACAGCGTATCGAAACCCGCGAGCCTCAGGAGCGGTGCGAGGCCGCCGAGATGCGCATCGGCGATGAAGCGCATCACCCGCAATGGCCGCTCGCGCACGCGCAGCAACGGCTGGATGTCGAGCGCCTCGAATTTCGGATAGACGGCGACGCGGTCGCCATCGGCGAGCGGATGGTCGAAACCGACCGAGTCGCCGTTCACGAGTATCAGCTCGACCTCGGTATGCGGCACGCCGAGCACTTCGATCATGTGCTTGGTCGTCGCGCCGCGCGCGCAGGCGCAGGCGAACGCGCGCCGGCGCAGCGGCCGGGCGATGAAGTCGTTCAGCTCCTCGTAGAAGCGGAATGTCGCGGTGACCATGTCAGGAGTATGGCACCGCTCGGGTTGCACGTTGTCCTGCGCTTGTCGCATGAGTGTGCTTTACTTCGGGTTCTTTAGAAGACGGAGCGATAGATGGACATCGGTTTTATCGGTCTCGGCGAGATGGGCGCCGCGATGGTTGCAAACATTCTGAAAGCCGGGCACCAGGTGCGCGTGTGGAACCGCTCGCCGGAAAAGGCGCAGCCGTTGGCCGGGCTGGGCGCGCAGATCGTCGCGACGCCGGCAGAAGCGTTTGCGGGCGACGCCGTGTTCTCGATGCTCGCCGACGATGCCGCGCTGCGCGAAGTCATCACCGCGTCGCTGCTCGAACATGCGCCGCGCGGGCTGATCCACGCGAACATGGCGACGATTTCCGTGGCGCTTGCCGAGGAACTGGCGACCGCGCACGCGTCGCGCGGCGTGCACTACGTCGCCGCGCCGGTGCTCGGACGGCCTGACGTCGCGGCCGCGGGCAAGCTGACGATCGTCGCGGGCGGCCCGGCCGAATCGATCGACCGGCTCCAGCCGATTTTCGACGTGCTCGGCCAGAAGACCTGGCGCATCGGCTCGCTGCCGCAGCAGGCGAACGTGATGAAGCTGGCCGCGAACTTCATGCTCGGCGCGGCGATCGAGACGCTCGGCGAAGCGGCCGCGCTCGTGACCGGCCACGGCCTCGCGATGCAGGATTTCCTCGACGTGATCACGAGCGGCCTGTTCCAGGGGCCGGTGTACTCGGGCTACGGCAAGCTGATCGCCGAACAGCGCTTCGAACCGGCGCTGTTCAAGGCGCGCCTCGGCCTGAAGGACATGCGCCTCGCGCTCGCCGCCGCCGATGCGGTGACGACGCCGATGCCGGTCGCGAGCGTGGTACGCGACAGCCTGATCGAGGCGATCGCGCACGGCGACGGCGAGAAGGATTTCGCGGTGCTGGGTCAGGTGGCGGCGCGGCGCGCCGGCCGTTGACGAGGGTCGCCGATCGCCGGGCCCCTGCGATCGATACAACGTGGCCGCATGAAGTCACAAAGGGTGGCAAGGCATAATAGCCGCCCGATTCTCTTTCACCCCGATTTCGATGACTCTGCACACCTGGTGGCTGTTCGCCGCCACCGTTTTTGTCGTTTCCGCGATTCCCGGTCCCAACATGCTGCTCGTGATGACGCACGGCGCCCAGCACGGCCTGCGCCGCGCGAGCGCGACGATGGCCGGCTGTCTGTCGGCGCTGGTGCTGATGCTGGCGGTATCGGCGGCGGGGCTCGGCGTGTTTCTGGCGGCGTGGCCGACGATGTTCAATGCGCTGCGCATGATCGGCGCGGCCTACCTCGTGTATCTGGGCATCAAGGCATGGCGCGCGCCGGCTGACGAAACCGCCGCGCAAAACGTCGACGAACTGGCGGCCAAACCCGCACGCTCGCGCTTTGCGTTATTTCGCAACGGCTTTCTGGTCGCGAGCAGCAATCCTAAGGCGATCCTGTTCGCGGCCGCGCTGCTGCCGCAATTCATCGATGCCGCGCAGCCGAAGTTGCCGCAGTTCGGCGTGCTGGTCGCCACGTTCGCGTCGATCGAGGTCAGCTGGTATCTGGTGTACGCGGGTTTCGGCACGCGCATCGGCGCGAAGCTGAAGAGCCGCAGCGTCGCGCGGATGTTCAACCGGCTGACGGGCGGTGTGTTCGTCGGTTTCGGCGCGATGATGGCGCTGGTGCGCCACTAAGCAGCTCACGACTGGGCAGGCAAGGGGAAACTAAGCCGTGTGAATGTGACCGTTGTATGTTCGCAACATCGAGGGTCAACCCCAATTTGCATGTTGCAACGCACCAAGCGGTTTGCTATAGTACGTCTTGTCTCCTCCATGTCTCCTCTGATATGGATTCAGCCCGCCAACCTAGGCGGGCTTTTTTTTGCCCGAAATTTGCCGGATGCGCGGCACCGCGTCTCAGAAAAAAAGCCGGTCTCCAAAGACCGGCTTTTCCGTAGGACTGCGGACGCTTGACCCAATGTCGACGTCCGCGGGCAGGTTCGCCTAGCGCTTCAAGCCGCTGTCTTCAGCCGTGCCGATCGCGAGATTCATACACTGGATCGCCGCGCCCGATGCGCCCTTGCCGAGATTGTCCAGACGCGCCACGGTCACGAAGCGCTCCTCGTTGCCGAACACGAACAGGTCGACGCGATTGGTGTCGTTGTTCGCCTGCACGTCGAAGAAGCCGTTGTCGAGATTCGCGTCTGCGTCGAACGGTGCGACGTGCACGAACGCTTCACCGGCGTAGTACTCGGCGAACAAAGCCTGCACGTCCTGCGGCGTGGTCTTCTTCGCGAACTGGTCCGGCGAGAAGTACGTGGTGACCGCGAGGCCCTTGTAGAAGTCGCCGACGATCGGCGTGAAGATCGGCGCCGACTTCAGGCCCGTATGGGCGGCCATTTCCGGCAGATGCTTGTGCGTAAGGCCGAGCGCGTACGGGCGCGGGCTCTTCAGCCTGGCGTTGCCGCCCGCTTCGTAGTCGGCAATCATCTTCTTGCCGCCGCCGCTGTAGCCGGTGATCGAGTAGGCGTGCGCGGCGAACTCGGGCGCGACGACACCGGCTTCGACGAGCGGGCGCATCGCGAGCACGAAGGCCGATGCGTGGCAGCCCGGCACCGCAATGCGTTTAGCCGTGCGCAGACGCTCGCGTTGCGAGCGGGCCAGCTCGGGCAGGCCGTAGGCCCAGTCGGCCGAGGTGCGGAACGCGGTGCTCGCGTCGATCAGCACGGTGCGGTCGTTGTCGACGAGCGAAGCGGATTCGCGCGAGGCGACGTCCGGCAGGCACAGGAACGTGACGTCCGACGCGTTGATGAGACGACGGCGCTCGTCGAGATCCTTGCGCTTCGCTTCTTCGATACGCAGGATTTCAACGTCGGCGCGCTGCGACAGGTATTCAAAAATCTTCAGGCCGGTGGTGCCTTCCTGTCCGTCGACAAAAACTTTCGTGCTCATCTCGATCTCACTCGCTGGAAACGGGGCGCGACGCCGCGCCGGAACGTTATTTTAAGACTTCATCGCTGCGCACGTGCGGTGCGGCGCGAAAAAACGACGATGCGCGCGGAACGTGACATCGGCATGACCTGTTGTGAGGTGAATGCGGGCCGATGACCGGAGATGAGTAGCAGATGGGCATCAGCTTCGCCTGCGCATCGGCTTCGAGCGCGCCCGCGAGTACGGCTTCGGCGACTTTCTTCGTGTGGCCGTAGCCTCTGTGGTAAACGATGACGATCGTCGACATTGAGAGCTCTGGCGAAGTAGTCAGAGAAGGTGAACGGGAGAAGCAATGCGATGCGGCGCAACGATCGCCGCTAGCGCCCGTAATTGACCACCAGCCGCGCGCTGCCGATCGCTGCGGTGCCGATCTCGTGATCGAACATCAGCGCGGGACGTCCTTGGGCGAGATGCAGATCGGCCGAGTTCAGCGCGTACACGGTGATGACATAGCGATGCGGCTTGCCGGGCGGCGGACACGGGCCGCCATAACCGTCGGTATCGAAGTCGTTGCGCGCTTCGACCGCGCCGAGCTTCTGCAGGAAACCGGACGAACTCGCATTTTCGGGCAGGGTGTTGACGGAAGCCGGGATGCCCGCGACCACCCAGTGCCACCAGCCGCGCCCCGGCGCGTCCTCGTCGAACATCGTGATCGCGAAGCCGCGAGTGCCGGCCGGCGCGTCGCGCCACGTCAGTTGCGGTGAATGGTTGCCGCCCTTGCAGTCGCTCTGGTCGAACACCTGCGCGATCTGCAGCGTGCCGCCCCCGCGCACGTTCGCGCTCGTCAGCGTGAACGCGCCGTCGGCCCGCGCACCGGCACTATGTGCCGCGAATAGCGCGAGCATTGCGCCGGCTGCGAGCGGCCGATGACGCCACGATGAAGCCAGCGAAACAACCAGGCAACGCATGCGCATATGCCGGTTCTCCTGTCAGGGCGCGAGGCGGATCTCCTCGCGATGGTCGTTGTCCTGAATTGTGCCCCAAGGTCGAATCAAGTCTAACATCTGCGCTGATTAGCTCTGCGATGCATTATGTTCGCGTCTCGCGGAATTAGCAGATAGGAAATCAGCTATAGTGGCAGGCATTGTCGCGAGACCCTGACAGCATTTCACTCGTTTAAGTTGCGAACGTCGAACTAAGTGTTAGAAGTTGTGGAGACCGGTTTATCCGTCCAGAGGAGGACGATGCAAGTTTCACTCAGGGTCGTGGTTGCAGATGATCATCCGGTCATTCTGTTTGGCGCTGAACATGCGCTGCTCAAGTTTCCCGGTATGCAAGTCGTTGGGCGTGCAAGGCAGTCGACGGAACTCGTCAAAATGCTGCAATCCACCGAATGCGACGTGCTCGTCACCGACCTGGCCATGCCAGGCGGCCAGTACGGCGATGGCTTGCAACTCATCGACTATTTGCGCCGCAATTTCCCGAATCTGCCGATCGTCGTGCTCACCATGCTCGAGAACGCCGCGCTGCTCAAACGGCTCAAGGAGCTTGGTGTGACGTCAGTCGTGAACAAGTCGGACGATCTGAGCCACATCGCGCTCGCGGTGCAGCACGTCGGCCGCCGCATCGGCTATATGAGTCCGTCAGTGAAGGCGGTGCTGGATGGGCTGCGGGTCAATTCAGCTGGCAGGCGCGACGACTCGAAGCTGTCGCGGCGCGAACTCGAAGTCGTGCGCCTGTTCGTGTCGGGCATGACGATCAAGGAAATTTCGGAGCGTTTGAATCGCAGCATCAAGACGATCAGCACGCAGAAAAACGCGGCCATGCGCAAGCTGGGAATCGATCGAGACTCCGAACTATTCAAGTATGCTCAGAGCAATGGTTTGCTGAATCTGTCGTCGAATTCGCGGAAGGACACCGCCAGCGAGTCCTGATATCGCGCATCGTTCGTCTGCAAGCCGATCGGCGATAAAAAAGCCGCCTGTTTCCCAACAGGCGGCTTTTTCATTCGTTCCGCATAAAGCGGCTGCGTTTTATTGTTCTATTCCGGTTGCTTCATTGCCACTGCTTGACGGCGATTGCTTTACTGCGGCGTAGCCGTTGCACCGCCATGCGCAGCCGACCACTCGGCTGGCGCGTGCAGGAATTTCTCCACTTCGTCGATCGTCTTCGTGTCGAAGTAGTTGTTCGCCTTCGCTACCCGCAGCACGTCCCACCACGTGGCGAGCGCGTGCAGATCGACGTCGATGTCTTTCAGCACCGACACGCTTTCCTTGAAGATGTTGTAGTGGAACAGCACGAAGCAGTGGTTCACCGTTGCGCCAGCAGTGCGCAGCGCGTTGATGAAGTTGATCTTGCTACGGCTGTCGGTCGTCAGGTCTTCGACCAGCAGCACGCGCTGGCCTTCGGTCAGGAGACCCTCGATCTGCGCGTTGCGGCCGAAACCCTTCGGCTTCTTGCGCACGTATTGCATCGGCACCATCAGGCGGTCGGACAGCCATGCCGCGAACGGGATGCCCGCGGTTTCGCCACCGGCGACCGCGTCGATCTGCTCATAGCCGACGTCGCGCAGGATCGTCGCTTCGGCCATTTCCATCAGGCCACGGCGCACGCGCGGATACGAGATCAGCTTGCGGCAGTCGATATACACCGGGCTCGCCCAGCCGGACGTGAAAATATACGGTTTCTCCGCGTTGAAATGCACTGCTTGCACTTCGAGCAGCATCTTGGCGGTGGTGTCGGAGATCGTCTGGCGATCGAAGCCTGTCATGGGCGGATCCTTCGGAATGAGCGGGGGAGAAGCGGGCGCTGGGCCCGGTGGCGCAGCAAGCGGGGTATGCCGCGCCATGCTGGGCGGGATACGCGGCCGGGGGAAGAGCACGGACCGGCTTTTGCTGCGCGCGTGGGCCGTTATTTTACCTGAAATGGGTCGCACCGAGGAGGCCGTCGTAAGCGGCGCGGCGGGGGCGCTTCGCCGCGCCGATCGTCTTGTGACCGGGGGAGGTCGCCTTTACGCTCACGCGACCTCTGCGGGCCGCTGCCCGCGCAGTCGCCCTCTTGCCTACGGAATGCTTTCAATGAACGCCGCCCCACCCGCCTGCGCCACCGAGACCCGCCTCACCGTCAAACCGGGCTATGCGGGTCGCGCGCTGCTCGCGTCGGTGCTCGGCTACGCCATGGACGGCTTCGATCTGCTGATCCTCGGCTTCATGCTGCCAGTGATCGCGCTCGACCTGCATCTGAGCTCGTCGCAGGCTGGTGCGCTGGTGACCTGGACGCTGATCGGCGCAGTCGCGGGCGGCGTGATCTTCGGCGTGCTCAGCGATTATTACGGGCGCGTGCGAATGCTGACGTGGACGATCCTGATCTTCGCGGTGTTTACCGGGCTGTGCGCGCTCGCGCAGGGCTACACGGACCTGCTGATTTATCGGACCATTGCCGGCATCGGGCTGGGTGGCGAATTCGGCATCGGCATGACGCTCGTCGCCGAAGCATGGCCGGCGGCGCAGCGGGCGCGGGTTTCGTCGTATGTCGGGCTTGGCTGGCAGCTTGGCGTGCTGGCGGCCGCGTTGCTGACGCCGCTGCTGCTACCGGTGATCGGCTGGCGCGGCATGTTCGCGCTCGGGCTGCTGCCGGCGCTCGTGTCGTTCTTCGTGCGACGCCGCGTCGAGGAGCCGGCGCTTTTCAACGAACGGGTTGCGCGCGGCATGCGCAAGCTGCCGCTCAAACTGCTGTTTGTCGATGCGCGCACGACGCGCGCGAGTCTCGGTGTCGCGATTCTGTGCTCGGTGCAAAACTTTGGCTATTACGGGCTGATGATCTGGCTGCCGAGCTATCTGTCGAAGACCTTCGGCTATTCGCTGACCAAATCCGGACTGTGGACCGCGGCGACGATCCTCGGCATGGCGTTCGGCATCTGGCTATTCGGCATCGCCGCCGACCGCTTCGGCCGCAAGCCGACGTTTCTGATTTACCAGGCGGGCGCTGTCGTGATGGTGTTCGTGTATGCGCAACTGACGACGCCGGCGGCACTGCTGATCGGCGGCGCGGCGATGGGCGTGTTCGTGAATGGCATGATCGGGGGCTACGGCGCGCTTATTTCGGAACTCTATCCAACCGCTGCGCGCGCCACCGCGCAGAACGTGCTGTTCAACGCGGGCCGCGCGGTGGGCGGCTTTGGGCCGGTCGTCGTGGGCGCGCTGGCCGCGCGCTACTCGTTTGGGGCGGCGCTCGCGCTGCTGGCGTCGATTTACCTGCTCGACATTTTCGCGATGCTGTTTCTGATTCCTGAGCGTCGCGGCGCCGAGCTCGACTGAGTGCGGCGACGCAGCATCGGCGGCGCTCGTTTCGCTCATGGCGAGTCCTGTTAACCACTCAGTGCACCGACTCATCCGGGGTGTACACTGATCGACCCGCGAAGCACTCCACATCGTCCCGTCTTCGTCGAGGTAAGCCATCGCGCCTGACCAGGCGCGTGCGAAACCTGCCTCGGCCGGCCATTCGTCCGACAGATGGAGGCGCAGCAACGGTGTGGTGCCCCGGGCCCAATCACTTACGTCTCGCAGGCCTAGAAATGGACGAACAACTCAAGCAAAGCGCTCTCGCATATCACCAGAATCCGAAACCTGGCAAGATTTCGGTGACGCCCACCAAGCCGCTGTCGAACCAGCTGGATTTGTCGCTCGCGTATTCGCCGGGTGTGGCCGCTGCGTGTATGGCGATCCACGAGGAACCGCTCGACGCGCAGAAGTACACGTCGCGCGCCAACCTCGTCGGCGTGATCACGAACGGCACCGCGGTGCTCGGCCTCGGCAATATCGGCCCGCTCGCCGCCAAGCCGGTGATGGAAGGCAAGGGGTGTCTGTTCAAGAAGTTCGCGGGCATCGACGTGTTCGACATCGAGCTCGCCGAGTCGGATCCGGACAAGCTCGTCGAGGCGATCGCGATGCTCGAGCCGACCTTGGGCGGCATCAATCTCGAGGACATCAAGGCGCCCGAGTGCTTCTACATCGAGAAGAAGCTGCGCGAACGGATGAAGATTCCGGTCTTCCACGACGATCAGCACGGCACCGCGATCATCGCGTCGGCGGCCATCCTGAATGGCCTCAAAGTGGTCGGCAAGAAGCTCGACGAAGTGAAGCTGGTCTGTTCGGGTGCGGGCGCGGCGGCCATCGCGTGTCTGGATCTGCTCGTCAATCTCGGCCTGTCGAAGAAGAACATTCTCGTCGCCGACTCGAAGGGCGTGATCTACGAAGGGCGCGGCAACCTCGATCCGTCGAAAGAGCGCTATGCGGCGCACACCGAAGCGCGCTCGCTCGCCGATGCGATCCGCGGCGCCGACGTGTTCCTCGGCTGCTCGAGCGCCGGCGTGCTGAAGCCGGAAATGGTCGCCGAACTGGGCACGCGGCCGCTGATTCTCGCGCTCGCGAACCCCGAGCCGGAAATCCGTCCGGAAGAAGCGCGCAAAGTGCGCCCGGACTGCATCATCGCGACCGGCCGTTCGGACTACCCGAACCAGGTCAACAACGTGCTGTGCTTCCCGTTCATCTTCCGCGGCGCGCTCGACGTCGGCGCGACGACGATCACCGAAGAAATGAAGCTCGCGTGCGTGCGCGCGATCGCCGAGCTGGCCGAAGAAACCGACCAGGGCGATGAAGTCGCGAAGGCGTACGAAGGCCATTCGCTCGAATTCGGTCCCGAATACCTGATTCCGAAGCCGTTCGATCCGCGCCTGATCATCAAGATCGCGCCGGCCGTCGCGCAGGCCGCGATGGATTCGGGCGTCGCGACCCGTCCGATCCAGGACATGGATGCGTACCGCGAACAGCTCGGTGCGACGGTCTATCGCTCGGGCATGGTGATGCGGCCGGTGTTCGCGGCGGCGAAGTCGGCACCGGCGCGCATCGTGTTCGCGGAAGGCGAAGACGAGCGCGTGCTGCGCGCCGCACAGTTCGTGCTGCTCGAAAAGATCGCGAAGCCGATCCTGGTGGGCCGTCCGTCCGTGATCGAGATGCGTCTGAGGAAGATGGGCTCGAAGCTCAAGTGCGGCGAAGACTTCGAGATCGTCGATCCGGAAGACGATCCGCGCTATCACAAGAGCTGGCAGGCGTATCACGAACTCGGCGCGCGCGAAGGTGTGACGCCGGACGTCGCGAAGGCTGCGATGCGCAAGTTCAACACGCTGATCGGCGCGATCCTCGTGCATCTCGGGGATGCGGACGGCATGATCTGCGGCATGATCGGCCAGTACCACACGCACCTGAACTTCATCGAGCAGGTGCTCGGCAAGGCCGAAGACGTCGAGAACTTCGCCGCCATGAACCTGCTGATGCTACCGGGCCGCAACCTGTTCATCTGCGACACGTACGTGAACGAAGTGCCGACCGCCGAGCAGCTCGCCGACATGACGATGCTCGCCGCGCGCGAAATCGAGAAGTTCGGCATCACGCCGAAGGTCGCACTGCTGTCGAACTCGAACTTCGGCAGCGCACCGTCGTCGACGTCGCAGCGTATGGCCGCAGCGCGCAAGCTGATCACGCAACGCGCGCCGTCGCTCGAAATCGACGGTGAAATGCACGGCGACGCGGCGTTGTCGGAGGCGATCCGCAAGGCCGCGTTCCCGGGCACGACGCTCGCCGGCGAAGCGAATCTGCTGATCATGCCGAACGTCGAAGCGGCGAATATCGCGTACAACCTGCTGAAGGTCGTGGGCGGCGAGGGCGTGACGGTTGGCCCGTTCCTGCTCGGCGCGGAAAAGCCGGTGCACATCCTGACCCCGGCCGCGACCGTGCGCCGGATCATCAACATGACCGCGGTGGCTTCGGCGAACGCGCGCAAGTCGGTGAACGCGAAGTAACGTGCATCGCGCGAGGCTGAAGAAGCGGGCGCGGCTGTAACCCGCGTGCGATGGCCTCGGCAAGAACGCTACGGAACTCCGGCTCCGTAGCGTTTTTTTTCGCGCCAAAAAAGGCGGCGGTCCGTGAAGACCGCCGCCTTTTCCGTTTAGCTACGAGAAGTGATCAAGCCGCGTGCTGCGACTTGTCCGCATCCGTCGAACGCCAACGCGCGAGCAACTCGTTCCACCTGATGCGCACACCCTTCAGGTTGTTTTCCTTCACGTGGCCATAACCGCGGATGCCGTCGGGCAGATTCGCGAGCTCGACCGCGAGATCGCGTTTCTGCGTAGTCAGCCCGACGATCAGTTCGCGCACCAACGCTTCGTATTCGCCGATCAGCGCGCGCTCGGTGCGACGCTCCCCGGTGTTGCCGAACACATCGAACGCTGTGCCGCGCAGGAACTTGAACTTCGCGAGCACGTGCATCGCGCGGAACATCCACGGGCCATACTTCTTCTTCACCAGATGGCCGTGCGCGTCCTTCTTCGATAGCGTCGGCGGCGCGAGATGCAGATGCAGCTTCCAGTCGCCTTCGAACGTCGCGTTCAGCTTTTCGATGAACGCCGGGTCGCTGTACAGACGCGCGACCTCGTATTCGTCCTTGTACGCCATCAGCTTGTGCAGGTTCTTCGCGACCGCCGCGGTGAGCGGCATCTGGCCGTCGGCGGAGTCGAGCGCTTCTTCCGCGGCCCGCACCTGCCACACCAGCGCGCGATAACGGTCCGCATAGGCACGGTTCTGCCACGCGGTGAGATAGTCGGCGCGCTTGTCGATTAGCGTGTCGAGCGCCTTCGGCGTGTGCAACGAGATGATCTTGCCGCTCGCGCTGTCCGCCGTCTCGCCGCGTTCCTGCAATTGCGCGAGCTGGCGTACCGCGGCCGGATCGTGCGCGGCGCGCCGTCCCCACTCGAACGCCGCGCGGTTTTTCTCCACCTGCACGTTGTTCAGCTCGATCGCGCGAATCAGCGATTCATGCGTGAGCGGCACCCAGCCGCGCTGCCACGCGTAGCCGAGCACGAACGGGTTCGTGTAGATCGCGTCGCCGAGCAGCGCCACCGCGAAGTGATTCGCGTCGACGGTCGAGACGTTGTCGGTGCCCGCCGCGGCGCGCACATCGGCCTCGGTGCTGGTGCCGGGAAAACGCCAGTTCGGGTTCTTGATCAGCGCAGCCGTTGGCGTATGCGCGCTGTTCAGCACGACGCGCGTGTGATCCGCCTGCATGCGCGACATACATTCGTCGCTCGCGGTCACGATCGCGTCGCAGCCGATCACGAGGCTCGCTTCGCCCATTGCGATGCGGGTCGCGTGAATGTCGGCGGGCTGGTTCGCGATCTGCACGTGGCTCATCACGGCGCCGCCTTTCTGCGCGAGGCCGGTGACATCGAGCACGGTGACGCCCTTGTTTTCGAGATGCGCGGCCATGCCGAGCAGCGCGCCGATCGTGACGACGCCCGTGCCGCCGACGCCCGTGACCAGCACGCCGTACGGACGGTCGATGGACGGCAACTCGGGATCCGGCACCGGCGGCATGTCGGCGCCGGCGCCGGCGCCCGACGCCGCCTTCGGCTTGCGCAACTGGCCGCCTTCAACGGAGACGAAGCTCGGGCAGAAGCCGTTCACGCACGAGAAGTCCTTGTTGCAGGTCGACTGGTTGATCTGGCGCTTGGTGCCGTACTCGGTGTCGAGCGGCTCGACCGACAGGCAGTTCGACTTCACCGAGCAGTCGCCGCAGCCTTCGCACACCGCCTCGTTGATCACGACGCGCCGTGCCGGATCGGGATACGCGCCGCGCTTCCTGCGACGGCGCTTTTCGGTCGCGCAGGTCTGGTCGTAGATCAGGATCGTCGTGCCTGAAATCTCGCGCAGCTGGCGCTGCACGTCGTCGAGCTGGTCGCGATGATGAACGTCGACGCCGGGTGCCAGGCCGACACTTGCCGCGTACTTCTCCGGCTCATCGGTGACGATGACGATTTTCGCCGCGCCTTCGGCAGCGAGCTGATGCGTGATCTGCGGTACGGTCAGCACGCCGTCGACCGGCTGGCCGCCCGTCATCGCGACCGCGTCGTTGTACAGCAGCTTGTACGTGATGTTCGCCTTCGACGCGATCGCCGCACGAATCGCGAGCAGTCCGGAGTGGAAGTAGGTGCCGTCACCGAGATTGGCAAACACGTGCTTGTCGTTCGTGAACGGCGCTTGGCCGATCCACGCGACGCCTTCGCCGCCCATCTGGCTGAACGTGCTGGTGTTGCGGTCCATCCAGACCGTCATGTAATGGCAGCCGATGCCGGCCATCGCGCGCGAGCCTTCCGGCACGTTGGTCGAGGTGTTGTGCGGGCAGCCCGAGCAGAACCACGGCTTGCGCTCCACTTCGACGCGCGGCCGCGCGAGCGCCTTTTCCTTCGCCTCGATCACCGCGATGCGCGCGGCGATGCGGGCCCTCACGTCCGACGGCAGATCGAACTTGTCGAGCCGCGTGGCGATCGCTTTCGCGATGATCGCGGGCGACAGCTCGTAGTGCGCCGGCAGCAGCCAGTTGCCCATCGGCACCGACCATTCGCCGCCCGCGCCGTCCTTTTCGTCGAACTTGCCGAACACGCGCGGGCGCTGCGCGTCGGGCCAGTTGTACAGCTCTTCCTTGATCGCATATTCGAGGATCTGGCGCTTTTCCTCGACCACCAGAATTTCGTCGAGGCCGCGCGCGAAGGCGTGTGCGCCTTGCGCTTCGAGCGGCCACACGCAGCCGACCTTGTACAGACGGATGCCAATGCGCGAGCAGGTTTCGTCGTCGAGACCGAGGTCGGTCAGCGCCTGACGCACGTCGAGATAGGCCTTGCCGCCGGTCATGATGCCGAAGCGCGCATGCGGCGAATCGATTTCGACGCGGTCGAGTTTGTTCGCGCGCACGTAGGCGAGGCCCGCGTACCACTTGTAGTCGAGCAGACGCGCTTCCTGCACGAGCGGCGGATCGGGCCAGCGGATGTTCAGCCCACCGTCGGGCATCAGGAAGTCTTCGGGCAGGATGATGTTGGTGCGGTGCGGGTCGATATCGACCGATGCGGACGATTCGACCACGTCGGTCACACACTTCATCGCGACCCAGAGGCCCGAGTAGCGGCTCATCGCCCAGCCGTGCAGCCCGAAGTCCAGATATTCCTGCACGTTCGACGGAAACAGCACCGGCAGCCCGCACGCCTTGAAGATGTGTTCGGACTGGTGCGCGAGCGTCGAGGATTTGGCCGCATGATCGTCGCCGGCAAGCACGAGAACGCCGCCGTGCCGCGACGAGCCGGCCGAGTTGCCGTGTTTGAAGACGTCGCCGCTGCGGTCGACGCCGGGGCCCTTGCCGTACCACATCGAGAACACGCCGTCGTATTTGGCGCTCGGGTACAGATTGACCTGCTGCGAGCCCCACACGGCGGTGGCGGCGAGGTCTTCGTTGACGCCGGGCTGGAACACGACCTGATGCGCGGACAGATGCTGTTTCGCTTTCCACAGCGACAGGTCGAGTCCGCCGAGCGGCGATCCGCGGTAGCCGGAGATGAAGCCGGCGGTGTTGAGGCCGGCGGCGCGGTCGCGTTCCTGCTGCAGCATCGGCACACGCACCAGCGCCTGGATGCCGCTCATGTACGCGCGGCCGCGTTCGAGGGTGTATTTGTCGTCGAGCGTGACGGAAGACAACGCGGCTTCGAGCGAGGCTCGCTGACCTGCGTCTAGCGGGGCATTCATTATGTGTACTCCTCCACTTCAGCTTGGGATCACCAAAACTTTTCTGGCTCCCGGCATCTCGTGAATGCTGGGGCCGGGTCGCCATATTGACGGGTTTTGAAAGATGGTAGCACTGGTGGAAACCCGCCGCAGCGGATCAAAAATCGCCCGCGCGCGGACCGACTTCAGGCGGGTTCGCGGCATGTTGCCGGCGTGTTGCGAGACGTTGATTACGATTTCCATCGGGATGGACGGTTATTGCGAATGCGCATGTAACAAGCTGTAAAACCTACAAATTTGCGGAACCGCAGTGAAAACCACTGTCTAATTCCCGACCTGCGAGCGATGCCGAACGCCGCGCATTCTGTGTGGCTTCAGGACAGCAGGGCAGCTAGAAAAGGAGTACGCATGAACACGAGAAACATCCAGACCTTTCTAATGGTTTCCGCCGCCTTCTTCGCCATGAGCGCGCCGGTGCGCTCGAATCCGGGCAGCACGGGGGCCCTGTCGAACGCGATCATTCGGGTCGCACAGGTCGCGCCGGCGGGTGCGGGAACGAGCCGGATCGACAGTGCGGTCGGCAGCGCCGAGGACAGGCAGAATTCGTGACGCGCCGTATCGTGCGCGTCTTTTGACAACCGGCCGCCGTTCCGACGCGAGCGGCGGCGTAGCAAGATAAAAGGGCGGGGATCCTGCGATCCTCGCCCTTTTTTCTTTTGAGCGCGATGAAGCGCGCGGCGTTGTGATCAGCTCTTGTCCTTTACGACGCCGCGCCGGATCTGGTCGAGTTCGATCGATTCGAACAGCGCCTTGAAGTTGCCTTCGCCGAAGCCCTGGTTGCCCTTGCGCTGGATGATCTCGAAGAAGATCGGACCGATCTGGTTTTCGGTGAAGATCTGCAGCAGTAGATCGTCGTGCGCGCCGTCGATCAGGATCTTGCGCTTGCGCAGCTCGTCGAGCGGCTCGCCGTGATTCGGCACGCGGCGGTCGACAAGTTCATAGTAGGTGTCGATCGTGTCGAGCAGCGAAATGTTCGATGCGCGCAGGCCGTCGACGGTGCGGTAAATGTTGCCGGTGCCGAGTGCGATGTGCTGGATACCTTCGCCGTGGTACGCCTCCAGATATTCCTGGATCTGGCCGGCGGTGTCCGAGCCTTCCTCGTTGATCGGAATGCGGATCTTGCCGCACGGCGAGGTCATCGCCTTCGACTTCACGCCGGTCACCTTGCCCTCGATGTCGAAGTAGCGCACTTCGCGGAAGTTGAAGAGGCGCTGGTAGAACTCGGCCCATTCCTGCATGCGGCCGCGATGCACGTTGTGCGTCAGGTGATCGATATAAGTCAGGCCGTGGCCGACCGGGTTCGGGTGCGCGCCCGGGATCGGCTCGAAGTCGACGTCGTAAATGTCGATGTCGCCGATGCTGTTCTGCGCCGCGCCGTTCTTGCCGCGCCAGCGGTCGACGAAATAAATCAGCGAATCGCCGATGCCCTTGATCGCCGGAATGTTCAGCTCCATCGGGCCGGTCTTGTTGTCGAAGCCCCACGCGCCTTTTTCGAGCGCCTGGGCGTAGGCCTTCGCGGCGTCCTTCACGCGAAACGCGATGGCGCAGATCGACGGACCGTGCAAGCGCGCGAAGCGCTGCGCGAACGAATGCTTCTCCGCGTTGACGATGAAGTTGATTTCGCCCTGACGATACAGCGTCACGTCCTTGTGACGATGCCGCGCGACCGCGGTGAAGCCCATCCGCTCGAACAGCTTGCCGAGCGCTTTCGGATCCGGCGCTGTGTATTCAATGAATTCGAAGCCGTCGGTACCGACCGGATTTTCCCAAGTTGAAACCTGCATTGTCTGTCTCCAATCCCATGCAAGAGCGTTGCCGAGGTGCGCTGGAGGTGAGCCGCGCGGGACGGTCGGCTGAGCGCGACCGGATAGAGCAAGTGTAGAACTGTGGTGGAGGCAAAAACTTGCGAAGTTAATCGTGTGTCGCTACGCTTAAGCCAGTTTATGTCTCGATTTGAAGGATACGTGGCAGAACATGGCTAATACCGAGATAGACGCGATCGACCGGCGCATTCTGGCCATCCTTCAGGAGAATGGCCGGTTATCGAATCAGGAAATTGCCGAGCGGATCAATCTGTCGCCGAGTCCGTGCCTGCGGCGCATTCGCCGGCTCGAGGAAAGCGGCGTGATTCGCGGCTATGTCGCGCTGCTCGACGCGCAGCGTCTCGGGCTCGACCTGCTCGCGTATGTCAGCGTGCGGCTGGAGAAGGGGGGCGGTCGCGCGTTCAGCCCGCATGGTGAGGCCACGCATGCCGATCTGTTTGGCGCGGCCGTGCAGACATGGCCCGAAGTCGTCGCGTGTCACGCGATGACCGGTGAGATGGACTACCTGCTGCGTATCCAGGTGGAGGACATGGCGCACTTTTCGCGCTTCGTCCAGGATCAGTTGCTGCTGCATCCGTCGGTGATCGACGTGAAATCGAGCTTCTCGCTCGAAAAGATCAAGGAAACGACGGCGCTGCCTATCCTTTAGGCTCCACGCGTCGCAGATAGAAAAAGGGGCGACCTTGTGGCCGCCCCCTTCTCATTTCCCCGTAGCGATTATTCAGGCAGCGACAGCCACCGGCATGAACGACTCGAACAGTCGCGATGCCTGGCGCGCGTGGCGCTTGAGTGCGTAGTCGAACACGGCGGCCTGCTCCTGCAGCATTTCCGCGAGGATGCTCGACTGGTCTGCCGGCGACAGCGTCAGATAGGCGTCGGCTTCGCCGTACGCGTATTCGATCTTCATGCCGGCCTTTTTCGCGATGTGCATCATGGTCGAATTGCGCGACAGGCAGTGGATATACAGCGTCGTCACATGCGTGTTACGGCTGCGGATCGCGGCGCGCTCGAACAGCTTCGAACCGATACCTATGCCGCGCGCGCTTTCGAGCACCGAGACGCCGAATTCGGCGGTGCGCTTGTCGCCTTCGGCAGGCAGATAGGCCAGATGGCCGACGCCGCTCAATTCAAGCTTGCTGTTAAACACGCCGAACACGGTGTCGCGCTTGAAGTCGATCGTGCGCACGTAGTTTTCGATCACGCGGTCCGGCACAGCCTGGCCGAAGCGCAGCAGACGGTCTTCTTCGTCTAGCGCGAGGAAGTGAGTGAGCAGGCGTTCGCGATCGACGGCGGTGAGTTCGCGGACCAGAACGTGCGCGCGTCCGGCAGACAGCGACGCGCGATCGTTCGAGGCGATCGGCTCGGCGGTGCTAAGGGGCAGCTTGTTCATGGTCGGGTTCTCCTTTTAATCAGGCGGTCTTGTGCACCGCAATACCGATTTTAGCGGAAAGCCAAGCCAATCACTAGGGAAAACCCGTATCAAAATCCGAGGTGAATACCTGGAAAGTTAGCGACCTGTTTTTAAGTTATTGATTGTTAATGAAAAAGCAAATTGAACGGGCGTTCGTGACACGATGTCGCATGGATCCAACGCCTCGCTTTATTTCATCCGAATATTGTTGCCGTGCGTCATCCAGTGGGCTCGTGGCGGTCAATTGACGCCGCCGCCTCAGTTGCCCGGCGGCGTCCCAAGACCATGCTCGACCATGCCGACCACCTGCTCGGCGAACTCGCGGTAGCCCATGCGGCCGTCCGGCTTGAGCCATGTGAAGGTCCAGTTGATCATGCCGAACACCATCATCGTCAGCGCGGTCTGATTGTCGCGTGTCGCACGGTCGGGGTAGGCGCGCGCGAGTTGCCGCGCGAACGCCGCGACCACATCGCGCTGACGGTTCAGGATGATCTCGCGCTGGGCGTCGACCAGATACTTGACGTCGTTCAGCAGCGCGACGTGCCGGCTATGCGACGTCTCGTACTCGGACAGGAATGCGCGAATCAGCTCCGCGAACGATTCGCGCTCGCTCAGTCCGCGCCGCTGGCTCGAGCCTTCCACCTCGGCGATGATCAGCATCAGTCGCTTTGTGTAGCGATCGAGCAGGTCGAACAGGATGGCTTCCTTGCTCTCGTAATAGTGATAGAGGCGCGCCTTCGAGGTGCCGCTCGCCGCGGCGAGATCGGCCATCGACGTGCTCGGATAGCTGGTTTGCGCGAATTTCGCCGCGGCCAGTTCGAGAATCTGCTCGCGTTGGGTTTCGTGGTCGGGGGCTCGGGTGCGGGCCATAGTCGTGGGTTTTTATCTTATTGAGGTGAGCGGGGGGCGGGCGCTGCGCACAATTCGAGCGAGCGCCATGCGTTCGCGTCGCCGCGCAGGTGGATGCGCCGCTGCGCGGCGAGTTCGCGCATGCGCCAGAACACGATGCTGTCGCTAGCGAGGAACCCCAGCTCGGCGGTCATGACGTAGGCGGCGACGCGGGCGGCCGGCTGCCAGTCGTCGGTCGTGCGTTCGAGGATCAGCGCGTCGAGCTCGGCAAAGCAGCTGCTCGTGAACGTGTTGTCGCGCCAGCGCCGCGTCTCGCCGTTCGCCTGCTTGACTTCCTGCCATTCGAGCGCGAGCCGGCTGATGCGCAGCACGGAAATCGGCGCGGCGTCCGACAGGCGCGTCTGCAGCACGTCCGGCGTGAACATACCAACCGATGTCGCACCATCTTTGCGGGTATGGGCCCACGCTTGCGGATCGGCGAGGTCGGCAATCGACAGACGCACCTCGTTCAAACGCTGCGGGTTGTGGCTCAGCAGGTAGCACACGCGGCGCAGCATCAACTGATCGGACGCGCTTTCGCCGTGCCACACGACGAGATTCGCGGTGCTGGTCGCGAGGCCGTCGAGGACCGCGGCCTGTTCGCGGAACTCGCCCACGAAGTCGCGTTGTGTGTCGGCGCCGACGCGTTCCCAGAAGTCGGCGCGCACGTGCGGACCGTCGTCGATGCCACGTAACGGACCGACCGCCAGATCGTCCCGCAGCGGCTGCACGCGATCGTCGCGGCCCGCCTGGGCCAGCGCGGTGCGCAGCGACTCGGCGGCGACATCGCCGTTGGTGAGGTGAATCGTGCTCATGGGCAAGGGCTTGCTGTGACGCCAGCAGCTGTAACAAAAAGAGGCCGCTCGCCGACCAGGAGCCGATGCCCCGATCGATGAGCGGCCCCTAGTTTAAGCGGATCGCGAAACGGCCGAAAGCAGCGGTGGCTGTCACACGAAGCCAGTGCGCACTCAAACTACGAAAGTCGCGGACTCAACGTTCGTCGTAACTGACGACGACCCTGTCGCTCACCGGATGACACTGACACGTCAGCACGAACCCGG
>ABYL01000026.1 GCA_000173575.1 Burkholderia sp. H160
CGGCGCGAGCCGACGCGCTCGCGGCGCTCGGTTGCGAGATCGCGCTCGCCGACCTGGACGACGCGAACTCGGTCGCGCGCGCCATCGACGGCGCGCAGGCGGTGCAATGGCTCTGTCCGGTGCCGGATCCGCATGACGATCCCGCGGCCGCGATGCGGCACATCATCGACACGGGCGTCGCCGCCTTTCGCACGGCCGCGCCGCCGCGACTCCTCGCGCTATCCGACTACGGCGCCGAGCACCCGGACGGCACCGGCATCACGACGCTGTTCCACTACCTCGAAACGCAGTTGCGCACCGTCGCTTCGCCGCTGATCTTGCTGCGCTCAGCCGAGCACATGGAGAACTGGGCGCGCGTGCTGCCGGTCGCGCTTGGCCGGGGCCTGCTGCCGAGTCTGCACGATCCGCTCGACAAGCTGTTTCCGACCGTCGCCGCGCAGGATGTCGGCACGCTCGCCGCGCAGTTGCTGATCGATGGCGGGCCTTCGCGGGCGACGCCGCGGGTGGTCAGTATCGAAGGAAAAGAGCGCGTGAGCGCGCTCGACGTCGCGCGCACCTTGGCGGAATTGTCGGGGCGACTGGTCGTCGCCCACCAGGTGCCCCGCGGCGAATGGAGTGCCGTGCTGCGCGGCGCTGGGATCGGCGAGCGGCACGCGCAACTGATCGTCGATCTGTACGACGCGCACAACGCCGGCCGCATCGACGTCGAGGCGAATATCAGCGAGCGACGCTTCGGCGCCACGACGTTGAAACAGGTATTGGGGGCGCTGCTATCGCGCGTAGGCGCTACGGAAACGGCGGCGCGGTGAGCCGTATGGACGTCCCGCAAACGAACCCACGCTCACGCGCCGAGTGCTGGCTGCGCGTGGCGATATCGATATCCGGCCTGATCGGCTGGCGCACGCTTGCAAACCTGCTCAACGCGATTCCCGACAGCAACGACGATTTCGGCGTGTTCTAGCCCGTTTGCACGCTGGGCGCGCCAATCTCGAGACCGGACGGCCTCGCCAGGCAAGGCCGCCGGAAAGTGATGGTGCGACGCTATTCGTTCTCGTCGAAGTAGTGAAGCGGCCTTTCCTGACAGGCCTCCGCTCCCAAACCTACGCCAAAAACGACGCTGAATTCCCTCGCAACTCCTGGCATATCGGTGTCGTATTTCGGCAACAGAGAAACTCGAGGTGCTGGAATTGGCCATGCATGACCGGACAAGCAGTACTAACTAGAACGTGGAACGCGTTCGGTCAAGATCCAGCACCCACTTAATTGACAACTGTCCGCCGCAATCCCAATGCTGGGCCTGACTCGGGTCTCATAGCGCCCGCCGATACCGTCAGCGATTCCGGCATTCCCGCCCGGCACTCAACGGCCTTTGGTGGGCCGCATTGGAAAATCAGCGCCCCCTGCGTAAGAAAAGTCGTCTAAGCGATGCATCTCGAGATGACTTCGGAGGTTCGTACCGTCTGCGATACCGTCAGGTCACAACTGCCCAGCTGTGACGGCCGGCGGCTGATCGGCCATTGCGGTCGTTGGTCCTTCACGGTGCAAGCGGCCGGTTTGGTTTCCTTAGCTGACGATGGTCGGCCGGTCCGCGTACACGTCAGCCTGAATCGCTGCTTCCTGCAAACAGTCACTCCCCGAGATACGCAGCCCGCACCTTCGGATCATCGAGCATCTGCTTCGCGTAGCCCGACATCGTGATCAGACCCGAGTCCATCACGTAGCCGCGATTGGCCGCCTGCAGCGCGAGACGCGCGTTCTGCTCGACGAGCAGCACCGTCATACCTTCAGCGGAAATCGAGCGCACCACTTGGAAGATCTTCTCGACCATGATCGGCGACAGACCCATCGACGGTTCGTCGAGCAACAACAGCTTGGGTCGCGAGATGATCGCGCGTGCCATGGCGAGCATCTGCTGCTCGCCGCCCGACAGCGTGCCCGCGTATTGCGAGGCGCGCTCCTTCAGACGCGGGAAGAAGCCGAACATGCGCTCGACGTCCGACTTGATACCGTCGGCATCGTTACGCAGGTACGCGCCCATCTGCATGTTCTCGACGATCGACATGCGCGCGAAAATGCCGCGCCCTTCCGGCACCATCGCCAGACCGCGCTTGAGCAGCTCGTGCGCGGGCAGCCCTTTGATGGATTGACCCATGTACTCGATGTCGCCGGCCGCGTACGCTTTCAGGCCCGTGATCGCCTTCATCGTCGTGGTCTTGCCCGCGCCGTTCGCGCCGATCAGCGTGACGAGTTCGCCCTGCCCAACCTCGAGGTCGACACCCTTGACCGCCTGGATGCCGCCATAGTTGACCTGCAGGCCCTTGATTTTCAACATTGCTTGCGTCGTGGACATCAGTGGACCCCCGCACCCAGATAAGCTTCGATCACCTTCGCATCCTTCTGCACGTCCTGCGGCAGACCCTGTGCGATCACCTTGCCATAGTCGAGCACCGTCATCTGGTTGCACAGGCCCATCACGAGCTTCACGTCGTGTTCGATCAGCAGAATCGTCTTGCCGTCCGCGCGGATCTTGTCGAGCAGCCTGGTCAGCTCGACCTTTTCGGTGGCGTTCATTCCGGCCGCCGGTTCGTCGAGCGCGAGCAGCTTCGGATCGGTCGCCAGCGCACGCGCGATCTCCAGACGACGCTGATGGCCATACGACAGGTTGCGCGACGTGTAGTCCGCGTACTGCGTGATGCCGACGTAGTCGAGCAGTTCGAGCGCGCGCTCCTTGATCTCGCGCTCTTCCTGGCGTTCGGCCGGGGTCTGGAACACCGCGCCGAGCAGACCGTGTTTGGTGCGCACATGACGGCCGACCATCACGTTTTCGAGCGCGGTCATGCCGCCGAACAGACGAATGTTCTGAAACGTGCGCGCGATGCCCGCCTTCGCGACCTGATAGACCGCGGTCGGCGTGTAGTTCTCGCCATCGAGCTTGAACTCGCCCGAATCCGGCGTGTACAGACCCGTGATCACGTTGAAGAAGGTCGTCTTGCCGGCGCCGTTCGGGCCGATCAGACCGTAGATCGTGCCCTCTTCGATCTGAAGGCCGACCTCCGACAGCGCCTGCAAACCGCCGAAGCGCTTGTTCACGCCCTGCACGGATAAACGGACACGTCTGCCAACCGAGTTGTCGCTCATCTGTGTTTCTCCTTTCGCGTCCGTTAGGCTCGTACCAGCTTCTTGACCTTGCGCCTTGCAAACCTCGCGATCTTGTCCTCATGTTTCGGCGCGGGCCACAGACCTTCCGAGCGGTACAGCATGATCAGTACCATCGCGAGTGCGTACACGAGCTGACGGATCACTTCCGTATCGACGATCTCATGACCAAAGAGCATGTGTTGCAGCGGACCCATCGTCGAGCGCAGAGCTTCCGGCAGGACGGCGAGCAGCACCGCGCCGAGAATCACGCCAGGAATGTGGCCCATGCCGCCCAGCACCACGCAGGCCAGCACGACGATCGATTCCGGCAGCGTAAACGACTCCGGCGACACGAAGCCCTGGAACATACCGAACATCGCGCCCGACAGCCCGCCGAACGACGCGCCCATCGCGAACGCGAGCAGCTTCACATCGCGCGTGTTGATGCCCATCGCCTTCGCGGCAATTTCGTCTTCGCGGATCGCCGCCCATGCACGGCCGATACGTGAGTGCTGCAGACGCGTACAGACCCAGATCACGAGCAGCGCGCACAGCACGAACACGTAGTAATACGAGTACACCGACGGAAACTGGAAGCCGAAGAGCGAGTGTGACTGCGCGAGGCTGTGGTCGCCGATGTGGATGGGGTCGAGGCCGGTGATGCCCTTCGGACCATTCGTGATGTTGACTGGACGGTCGAGATTGTTCATGAAGATCCGCACGATTTCGCCGAAGCCGAGGGTCACTATCGCAAGATAGTCGCCACGCAGACGCAGCGTCGGCGCACCGAGAACCACCCCGAAGCACGCAGCAATCGCCATCGCAACCGGCGCGATGATGAAGAACGGCGCGTGCAGGCCGCCCGGCGCAAGCTGCGCGATCCATTCGAACTGCGTCGACAGGTGCGGCGAGCTCAGCAGCGCGGCCGTATACGCACCCACCGCGTAGAACGCGATGTAGCCCAGGTCCAGCAGGCCGGCGAAGCCGACCACCACGTTCAGGCCCAGCGCGAGCATCACGTACAGCATCGCGAAGTCGAGCACGCGAACCCAGTAATTGCCGCCGGCGGCGCCGATGATCATCGGTGCAGCGACGACGAAGGCCGCCGTCAGCAGTCCGATCGTCACTGTTTTCACGGGATGTCTGTCTTCAACCAGAGTCGTCGAAGGTTCGATCTGTTGAATCGAAGTCATTTACCTTGTCTCCTGTTCGTCAGGCGCGGTCCGCAACACGCTCACCGAGAAGCCCGGATGGGCGGAACACCAGTACGATGATCAGCACGATGAACGCGAATACGTCCTGGTAGTTGCTACCAAAGACGTCATTGGTGATCTTTCCGATGTAGCCGGCACCGAGCTGTTCGATCAGTCCGAGCAGAACACCACCCACCATGGCTCCGCCCAGGTTGCCGATCCCCCCGAGCACTGCGGCCGTGAAAGCCTTCAGGCCCGGAATGAAACCCATATAGAAGTGCGCGTTGCCATACTCCGAAGCGATCATCACCCCGGCCAGCGCCGCCAGCGCTGAACCGATCATGAAGGTCGCCGAGATCACGAAGTTCGGATTCACACCCATCAACGATGCGTTGGCGGGGTTCTCCGCAATCGCGCGCATGGCCCGGCCAAGCCTGGTCTTGTGTACGAGCAGCAGCAGGCCGCCCATCACGATGAACGCCACTACGATGATCACAATTTCAGTCATCGAGATCACCGCACCCGCTGTCGTCTTCGTCGCCGCGATAACGTTGATAGGGTCGGTCGGCAATAACTGTGGAAAGGACATCGGGTTGCGCGACCAGATCATCATTGCCAAGGTCTGCAGCAGGATCGACACGCCGATAGCCGTGATCAGGGGCGCGAGCTTGGGAGCGCGGCGCAGCGGCCGGTAGGCGACCCGCTCGATCGTGTAGCCGACCGCTGCGCAGGCGCACGCCGCGACGGCCAGTGCGATGCACAGTGTCGGAATGTTGCCGAGACCGGGAAAGTGGTTCTGCAACACGCCGATCGCGGAAAGCGCAACCATCGCCCCCACCATCAGCACATCACCGTGCGCAAAGTTGATAATCCCGAGAATGCCGTACACCATCGTATAGCCCAGTGCAATGATGGCGTACACACTGCCAAGCACGAGACCGTTCAAGACCTGCTGAATAAAGATATCCATACTGGAGGCTCCGACAGGTTGCGCTCATGCACGCCCCGCCCGATCCAGGCCACTCCCGCCCTCCTGCCGGAAGACGAAGGAATCTGATCGGGTACAGTTGCAGGTGTGCAGAAAGAGCGTCCTCGCCCAAGGGTATCGGCCCAGGAGAGGACGCAGGGGCGCTGCTTCTTACTGAAGAGAAGACCGCATCGAACCTGAACGGCAATGCGGCAGTAGCGGATCAGTGCTGTACGCCGAGACTTTCGCGTTTCCCGTCGTTAAAGGTATAAAGCGTGAGGGTTGCGTTCTGCAGGTCGCCCCTGGCATCGAAACGCGTCTCGCCAATGACGCCCTTGTAATCTGTCTTCTTAAGATAGGGCAGATACTTTGCCGGATCGGACGAGCCCGCCCGTTTCATCGCATCCACAAGGATCATGACCGCGTCATAGGCGTACGGTGCATAGATGACGACATCCTGACCGTATTTCGCCTTGAAGCGCTTCTTGAAATCCTCCATCCCTGCGGAGTACTCCGGCGTGATACCGCCCGCCTCGGCACAAATGACCTGACGCCCCTGCAACGCGGCACCTGCCAGGCTCGGCAATTCACCGGTGCAGATGCCGTCGCCGCCCATGAACTTCGACTGCATGCCGAGCTGCTGCATCTGCTTGATCATCGGGCCGCCCTGCGCGTCCATGCCGCCGTAGAACACGACGTCCGGGTTTTCTCCTTTGACAGCCGTCAGGACACCGCGGAAGTCCGTGGCCTTGTCCGTTGTGTACTGACGGGAGACGAGCTTCGCACCGGACGCCTCAGCCGACTTCAGGAATTCGTCGGCGATGCCCTGGCCATAAGCGGTACGGTCATCGATCACCGCGACCGTCTTGGCGTTCCATTTCTGCACAGCATATTTGCCGAGCACCGAGCCCAGCTGGCCATCGTTTGCGACCAGACGGAATGCGGTATCGAAGCCTTGCTGGGTGTATTTGGGGTTGGTGGACGACTGGGAGATTTCGGGAATGTGGTTGTCGAAGTAGATCTTCGATGCCGGGATCGTCGCCCCTGAATTGAAGTGGCCCACCACACCCTTCACGCCTGCATCGACGAGACGCTGGGCAACTTGCGTGGCCTGCCGGGGGTCTCCCGCGTCGTCCTCGACCTGCAGTTCGATCTTGACCTTCCTGCCTCCGATAACGGGTGGATTCGCATTCAGATCATCAACCGCCATGCGCGCGCCGCGTTCGACGTCCTTGCCGAGGTTTGCATTCTGGCCGGTCAGTGGACCAGCAAAGCCCAGTTTCACGGTGTCATCCTGTGCATGGGCACCTCCCGATCCAAGCGCGACGAGCGCACCGCCAACTACGATGACCGATTTCAAGAGTTTCATTGCCGTTCCTCCAACCTTCGATTAATGTCTCGCAACATATTTATATTTCGGTATCCGAATCGGAGTCATGACACGGATGCCGCACCGGATGCGGACAGATCAACACGTCAGCCGCAAAACTTACGCCAACTGGCGATACAGCGGGTCCTCCCAGCATCGTCAACACTCGACGATATTCACCGCGAGACCGCCTCGGGCCGTCTCCTTGTACTTCGTCAGCATGTCGGCCCCTGTTTCCCGCATGGTCTTGATCACCTTGTCGAGGCTCACGTAGTGCGTGCCATCGCCCTGCAGTGCCATGCGCGCAGCATTGATCGCCGTGACCGAGGCGACTGCATTACGTTCGATACAGGGAATCTGCACGAGTCCGCCGACGGGATCACACGTCAGGCCAAGATGGTGTTCCATCCCGATCTCCGCGGCGTTCTCCACCTGCTCGGGGCGCCCGCCGAGCACGGCACACAATGCGCCCGCAGCCATTGAACAGGCCACGCCAACCTCTCCCTGGCAGCCCACTTCGGCTCCGCTGATCGACGCGTTTTCCTTGTACAGCATGCCGATCGCGGCAGCGGTCAGCAGGAAGTCGATTACACCGCGTTCGCTGGCACCAGGGACCGCACGGATGTAGTAGTGCAGCACTGCGGGAATGATCCCCGCCGCACCGTTTGTCGGCGCCGTCACCACGCGC
The DNA here is from genome assembly GCA_000173575.1 of Burkholderia sp. H160. Classification (GTDB taxonomy): domain Bacteria; phylum Pseudomonadota; class Gammaproteobacteria; order Burkholderiales; family Burkholderiaceae; genus Paraburkholderia. The sequence continues at coordinate 7,356 of ABYL01000026.1, forward strand.
CCGCCGGCGGCATTCTCTTCATTGACCGCCAGTGCAAAGAGCGTGACCCAATCCAGCATGCGCAGCGGATCGGCGGGGCTCGCGTCGAAGGTGCCCAGTGAACGGGCCAGCCCTGCAGCGCGGCGCTTCACCCTGAATGGGCCAGGGAGCACCCCTTCGGTCCGGCACCCTCGTACCACGCATGCTTGCATGACACGCCAGACCTCGAGCAGTCCGGCGTCGATGTCCGCGTCGTTTCGCCAGTGGCGTTCGTTACGTCGCATCAGTTTCGCGATCGAGATGTCGTGACGCTCGGTCAGCTCCAGCAATTCGGCGCATGAGCGGAATGGGAAAGGCAGTACCGTGGCATCCGGTGCGATCTTCCTTTGCCGCGCGCCATTCGACGCCACTTCGTCAGTCACGATGAAGCCGCCACCCACCGAGTACCAGGTCGATTCCCGAAGCGTCTCGCCACCTTCATCGAAGGCCACGAAGCGCATTCCGTTGGCGTGAAGCGGCAGCGCTTCGCGAAAGAACTGCACGTCGCCCTGTTCCACGAAGTCGATTACACGTGAATTGCCCAGTTGCAATTGACAGGTCGTGCGAATCGTTTCCAGGATCGACGGCACCAGGTCGACATCGACCGTGTCCGGCTCGTAGCCACTCAGCCCCAGCAGGATCGCCTTGTCGCTGCCATGCCCTTTTCCTGTCGCACCAAGCGATCCATACAGCTTCGCGTGAATGCGCGCCACGCGCTCCAGAAGACCGGACTGCTCGAGAGAGCGCACAAAGGCACGCGCCGCTCTCATCGGACCCACCGTGTGTGAACTCGAAGGTCCGATGCCGATCTTGAACAGGTCGAAGACACTGACGGCCATTTTCACGTCCCCGCTTCAGCGCAGATAGTGCAGTTGCGAGAACTGCCGGCGATACTCGCTCACAGCGGGCGCCACCTCTTCCGGTGACTTGCGGCGCAGCAGAACATCGGCGGTGAAGCCGGCGAGCCGCGGCATGTCGTCCGCAACCATCCCCCAGCGAACGAGTTCCGGCGTGCCCATTCGCAGCCCGTTGACGTCGCCGTCGATTTCCGGCAGCGGCAAACCGATGCCGCACGCGAGAACGTTGGCTCGCCGCAGTAGCTTCGCCATCGTCTGGCCGCCGCCGAACTCGTGCGCCTCAATCGCGAACTGGTGCGACGTCGTCATTCCCCGATCGCGCGCAAACACGGGAAGACCTTCTTCCATGAGCGCGGTCCCGAGAGCCTTGGCTGCCTTCACCATCTCGGCAGCATACGGACGACCAAGCGCCTGCCAGTCGAGCATGGTCATGGCGATCGACGCCGACTTGCCCGCGTCGAAATTAGCGGTCAGGCCAGGGTAGGCAATGGCGTCGAGCTTGCGCGCCATCTCCGCGTCGTTGGTCACGATCAAGCCACCGGCTGCGCCCGCCAGGCTCTTGTACGTGCTCATGGTCATGAGATGCGCACCCTGCGTGAGCGGCTGCTGCCAGGCATGACCCGCGATCAGACCGCACAGGTGCGCCGCATCATAGAGCAGCACCGCCCCGACCTCATCCGCAATCGCACGCACCTCCTCGACCGGATGAGGAAAAAGGTTGAGACTCTGACCCAGCGTGATGACCTTGGGTCGCAGCCGGAGCGCGTCCTCGCGCAATGCATTGAGATCGACCGTATAACGCTTCGCGTCAAATGCCATGAGGTACGGCTTGACGCCGTACATTCCGGCAGCCCCATTGGCGTGGTGACTGAAGTGCCCGCCGACCGTGGCTGGCGGAACGAAAACCGTATCGCCCGGTTTCGCCGCTGCAATGTAGGTGTAGAGATTCGCAAGCGCACCAGATGCAACGCGGATCTCCGCAAAGCGCGCACCAAATACCTGGGCAACGAGCTCAGCGGCGAGTACTTCAATCTTTTCGACACCCTCCAGACCCATTTCGTACTTGTCGCCGGGATAACCCAACGACGGGCGCGAACCGACGCCAGCCGCCAGCAATGCTTCCGCCTTCGGGTTGATGGCGTTCGTTGCCGGATTGAGGTTGAAGCAGTCGCGCTCGTGGATCACGCGATTCTCTTCGACGAATGCGAGCAGATCTCTCTCGTTCTGCTCGGGATTCTGGGAAGCAAAGCGTCTCACCAGCGCTTGAATGTAGTTCTCGGGATCGCGCGGAACCCAGGGGCGAGCTTCCAGCATGATGACGTCCTTATCGATAGGTCTGTGGGCGGCGGTTCGACTAACCGGTTCTTGCGGCGGCAGAGCAAGCGTGCACGTGTGCCGTCGTTGCGGTTCAGTGCTCACATGCGCTGCAATGGAACCCATCGTAGGACGCGAATATATCCACGTATACTTATCTTTTTTTGTGTAATACATTAGCCGTTCTGTCGAATTGATCACTGTCGAACGGAGGGTAAACACCATGGAAGTGGGTCGCCTGCGAGCACTGCTCGAACTGTCGAGATGTGGCACGATTGCGGCTGCCGCGGAGGTAATGTTCCTGACGCCATCAGCCGTCTCGCAGCAGATCGCCCAGCTCGAAGAGGAGGCAGGCGTCAAGCTGACGGAGCGCGTCGGACGCGGTGTCCGGCTCACTGGCGCGGGGCAGGCGCTGGTGGGCTACGCGGAACGGGTCATGGTCGTGCTCGATGAAGCGCGTTCCGAACTGGCCGTGCTGCGCCGCGAAATTGCGGGCGAACTGCGTGTCGCCGCGTTTCCGTCGGTTGCATCGGCGGTGCTGCCGGACACGGTCAAGGCATTGCGGCAGGTTTTTCCACGCCTCGACATCATCCTGGAAGAGCTGGAGCCGGTTGATGGACTCGCGGCGCTGCGTTCCTGGCGGGCGGACATTGCCCTGATCGACGATCTGTCGATCGTCGTCGGCGACAAGCAGGAAAGCGTTGGTGTCGTACCGCTCGCCGAAGATGTGCTGTCGGTGGCGCTCCCGACGGATCACCCCCTGGCCGGGAAGTCTTCGCTGGGCGTCGCCGATCTGAGGCATGAGACCTGGGCGATCGATTCGACGTCGAGCGTGTTTGGCGACTTCATCACCAACCTCTGCCGGCGCGCCGGATACGAACCGCAGATCAACGCCAAATGCCGCGGCTTCGAGATGGTCGGCGCGATGGTGGCGTCGGGTTGCTCCGTGTCGATCGTCCCTGGTCTCAGGCTGGTGCGGCCGCCAGCCGGCGTCGCATGGGTCAAGCTGAAGCCGGAAGTGCGGCGAAAGATCTACGTGGCATTTCGGCGCGGCGAACGTAACCACCCTGCGATCAATGTGTTCGTCGAGGAAGTGGTCCGAACTGCCGCACGGCTCCTTGAATAGCTCATCACCGGGGAATACGGATGTGCGGTCGGTCCGCGCGCGAGTCGCGCGGCTTAGCGAAGGATGAAAGCATGCTTCTGACTGTCGATATCGTTATCTACGACGGCTTCAAGGCGCTCGAGGCCATCGGCTCCCTGAGCGTATTTACTTACGCGAATATCCATCTACAGCGTCGCGGCCTGCCCGGGCGTTACGACGTCAAGCTCGCGTCAACGCGTCGCGGCGAAATCATGTCCGACACGGGTGTGCCGCTCGCGTCCGTTAAGAGTCTGAGCACGCTCTCGTTGCCTCATACCGCGATCATCGTCGGCGCCTGGCAGATCGAAGAAGCGGTCGGCAACGCCCCTGAGATCGTGCAGTGGGTCGAGGCCTCAGCAGGACGGATGGTGCGAACTGCCGCGCTATGCTCCGGTGCATTCTTTCTCGCCGCTGCGGGACTTCTGGACGGAAAACGTGCAACGACACATTGGGCCGTCGCTGATGCGCTGAAAGAGAAATATCCCGCCGTTCGCGTCGATGCCGACTGTATCTTCATACGTGAGGGCAGCATCTGGACTTCGGCTGGAGTCACGGCCGGAATCGACCTCGCACTCGCGCTCGTTGAAGAGGATTTTGGTCTGGATGTTGCGCTCGATGTTGCCAGAGATCTCGTTGTGTACCTCAAGCGACCAGGTGGTCAATCACAGTTCAGCGCTCACCTCGTTAGTCAGGCAACGCATCACCCCGGCATCAGGGAAGTACAGGGCTGGATTCTCGCGAACATTCGCAACGAGCTTTGTCCGTCGGAAATGGCAGAGCGTCTCTCGATGAGCGTGCGCAGCTTCAATCGTTGTTTCAAACGGGAAACCGGCACGACGCCTTCGACGTTCCTCATGCGGGCTCGCGTCGAAGCGGCCCGGCGCATGCTGGAGGAGGGAGATTTGCCGGCAAAAACTATCGCGGCAAGAAGTGGCTTCAAAACGTATGAAGCAATGAGAAAGGCTTTCCAGCAAGCGCTTGGCGTCACTCCACTGACATACCGCGAACGCTTTGGTGTCGATCACGGTCACGATCAGGCGCAGGAACACCTGGCCTGATAGGGCTTTTGTCGCGGGGCGGCATGTTGCTAGCGCCGCCCCGACCTCAACGATCCAAGCTTCGTGCTTAAACCCTCAGGAGATGACGCAGCCTCTCGCTCGTGGCCTGGCGTGTCATTCAGACTCGAAGCAGTACACGGCCAGTTTGTTCCCATCGAGATCGCGAACATAGGCCGCATACGCGTTAGGTGCCCAGCCGCGCGGCCCGGCAGATCCCTCATCCTTTGCGCCCTGTGCGAGCGCTGAGTCGTAAAAGGCGTGGATCGACGCGCGATCAGGGGAGGAGAACGATACGGTGACGCCATTGCCGACTGTTGCCGGCTGGCCATTGGCGGGCTTCAGCACGAAGAACGACGGTGAGTCCTTGCCCCAGATCGAGCCGTTGTCTCCGAGGTCCGCAAGACGCTGCAGGCCGATCTTTCCAAGAATGTTGTCGTAGAAGGCGCGGGCCTTCTCGAGGTCGTTGGTGCCGACAGTAACGTGGGTAAAAGCGGTCATAGAAGCCTCCGTTAGTAGATGACGTGAAATTGCCCGCGGGGCTGGCGGTCTGGATGCCGTTTCCCCGACCGGGACATGCCGGTTAAATTGCGTTGCTTAACTCAGCCGACACCGCATAGGGTCCGGGCGTGATGCTCGAGATGGTCCTTGATGAACGTCGAGATGAAGAAGTAGCCGTGGTCATAATCCGCATGCCGGCGCATCGTCAGCGGCTGCCCCGCTGCATCGCAGGCCGCTTCGAACAGGTCGGGATTCAACTGCGTCGGCAGGAACTGATCCGCGAGCCCCTGATCGACGAGTATCCCTTCCGCAAACTTGCGCGTCGCGCGCCCTACCAGTTCGCTCGCGTCGTACTGCCGCCACGTTTCGCGGTTCTCGCCGAGATAGCCGCTGAACGCCTTCTCGCCCCACGGACAACGCATCGGCGCCGCGATCGGCGCGAACGCCGACACCGACCGATAGAGATCCGGGTTGCGCAGCGCGAGCATCAACGCGCCGTGACCGCACATCGAATGACCGAAGATGCCGAGGCGCGCGCCATCGACCGGCAATTCGTTCACGGCGGTTTCGCGCAGTTCATCCCGCACGTATGAGTACATCCGGTAATGCTTCGACCAAGGCTCCTCGGTCGCGTCGACGTAAAAGCCCGCGCCGAAGCCGAAGTCCCACGCATCGCTCTCGCCGGGCACGCCCGCGCCGCGCGGGCTCGTGTCCGGCGCGATCAGCACGATGCCGTGCCGGGCCGCGAAGCGCTGCGCGCCGGCCTTGATCGCGAAAGTCTCCTCGGTGCTGGTCAGTCCGGCCAGATAGAACAACGCCGGCAGACGTCCTGCGTTCTCATGCAAGGCCTGTGGCGGCAGATAGACCGAGAAACGCATCGGCAGACCGATGGTGCGCGACTCGTGCCGGTAGAAGCGTTGCTCGCCGCCATGGCAGGCGTGCGACGATAGTAGTTCGAGCATCGTGACGCTCCATCTCTTAGTACAGCACGACCGAGCGGATCGACTCGCCCTTCTTCATCAGGTCGAAGCCCTCGTTGATGCGCTCGAGCGGCAGATGGTGTGTGATCAGGTCGTCGATATTGATCTTGCCTTCCATGTACCAGTCGACGATCTTCGGCACGTCGGTGCGTCCGCGCGCGCCGCCGAACGCCGAGCCCTTCCACTCGCGGCCCGTCACCAGCTGGAACGGCCGCGTGCTGATCTCCTCGCCCGCCGCCGCGACGCCGATGATGAACGACTGGCCCCAGCCCTTGTGCGTGCATTCGAGCGCCTGGCGCATCAGCTTGACGTTACCGATACATTCAAACGAGTAGTCGGCGCCTCCATCGGTCAACTGCACAATGTGATCGACGACGTTCTCGACTTCGTTCGGGTTGATGAAATGCGTCATGCCGAACTTCTTCGCGAGCTCGACGCGGCCCGGATTGATGTCGACACCGATGATCTTGTCCGCGCCAACCATCTTCGCGCCCTGAATGACGTTCAGGCCGATGCCGCCGAGCCCGAACACGACCACGTTCGCACCTGTCTCGACCTTCGCCGAATACACAACCGCGCCAACGCCGGTCGTCACGCCGCAGCCGATGTAGCAGATCTTGTCGAACGGCGCGTCTTCACGCACTTTTGCGACGGCGATCTCCGGCACGACGATGTAGTTCGAAAACGTCGACGTCCCCATGTAGTGAAACAGCGGCTTGCCGTCGAGCGAGAAGCGCGAGGTCGCATCGGGCATCAGGCCCTTGCCCTGCGTCGAGCGGATCGCCTGACAGAGGTTGGTCTTGCGCGACAGACAGAACTTGCACTGGCGGCATTCGGGCGTGTAGAGCGGAATCACGTGATCGCCCTTCTTCAGCGTGCCGACGCCCGGCCCGACATCGACGATCACGCCCGCGCCTTCGTGGCCGAGAATCGCCGGGAAGATGCCTTCGGGGTCGGCGCCCGAGAGCGTGTAGTAATCCGTGTGGCAGATGCCCGTCGCCTTCACTTCGATCAGGACTTCACCGGCGCGCGGACCTTCGAGATCGACTTCCTCGATCGTCAATGGGGCGCCGGCTTTCCATGCGATTGCTGCTTTGGTCTTCATATGTCCTCGTCACTCACGTTACGACTGGTCGGAATCATCGATCACGGCCGTGAGCAACGAGGTTACTTTTCCGCGTGTTGACGAAAATACAGTGCAAATTGGCCAAAAGTCGGTGGCCGCCACGAGGCAGGCCGGGTATCGCGACTGGGAATCAGCTAAGGCCGCCGAGGAATAAGGTCAAAGCTTTCGCGAATAGCTGCGTGCCGTACCCCAGTTCGCCAGGTTTTTCGGACGTCCACCGGATACCGCCGCCGTCGACGACCTGTGGAACTACCAGCTGCATCTGGTCGATCACGGTACCTCGCCGGTGTCGCTCAACGCCGGATCAGCGGGCTGAAGTTCTTCTTCATAGTCACGCTCGGCCAGCCGGAGCTGATGGCCCGGATGTAGCCGGTTCGTGTACCGCGCAAGCTCCCGGTGGTCCTCAGCTACGAAGAGGTGCGGCGGGCTGATCGTGGCAGCCAGCAACCTAAAGCACCAGACCGCGCTGTCAGTCGCCTATGGCGCCGGCCTGCGCGCCAAGGAGGTGGTGGCGCTGAAGATCGGCGATATTGAGAGCCAGCGGATGATGCGGCGAGTCGAGCATGGCAGTCGCCGCGGGATCAACGGCCCGTGACATTCGTGCTGGTACCGGCAGCGCTCGGACCCAGGCAGAAGTGGAAGTGAAGCCATCACACTACCCGATCCGCGGGCGTCCGCCAATCGGCGCGGAGGGGAACGAAGCCGGGATGCTTCCGCGGTCGGCACTCGTGCGTGATCACATCGTGGCGGACCGCTTCCGCGCTTGCCCTAGAGCGAAGTAAAGTTGTCACCAGAAGCGAAGGAAAGTCGTCAACATCCGTTTTTGCGTATTTCGCAAGACGGATTCATAGCGAAGATCATTGGACGCTTTAGGATGAACGCGACCTGTAGCTCGCCGCATCTGAGCACGGGGATGCTTGATGGAACTCATCCTAGAACCCAGCCGACTCGGCGCCGCCGGTAGGGAGGAGCCTCCGGCGGCTACGCCGCCTCCGGCTCCTCCCTACCGGACAAAACCTTCGCCGCTATACGTGACCGGCCAAAATGATTGTCGCCGCCCAGACTGGAGCGTCCTGTTGCGCGACCATCACCCAGCGTACATCACGTGGGATCAGTTCGAAGAGCATCAGAGGATGATTGCCGAGAACACACACATGAAGAAGCGGGCTTCCCGTCGATCTGCTCGTGGTGGGTGGGCATTGCTTACTTTCGATAGATTCGACAGCTCCCAGCTCCAACCTGCAATTGATCTTCGAGTCGTCGGAAAACGTATCAAGAAACCTGAGAATTCTCAAAGTCGTCTTTGAATACTTCTCGCGCAACCCGAAAGCTGTCGATCGCCGCGGGGATCCCCGCGTAGATTCCCGTTTGTAGGAAGACTTCACGGATCTCTTCCTTTGTTACCCCGTTGTTGAGAGCCCCCCGAATATGAAGCCTCAGCTCATGCGGACGGTTAAGGGCTGTCAACATTGCCAGATTGAGCAGGCTGCGTGTCCGCCTATCCAGCCCTGGCCTACTCCACACTGCCCCCCAGCAATACTGGGTGACGAGTGTCTGCATCGACATGTTGAAGTCATCCGCATTCGCAATGGCCGAGTCGACATACGCGTCACCCAGCACCTCTCGCCGGATCTTCATACCGGTTTCAAATAATTCCTGAATCATGCGAATCTCCTGTTCGGATATAGGGCGTGGCAGTCTCACGACTTCTAATGCCCTGCCCCGTTATCGAAATCTGCGCCAATCCTCTCGAATCGTTGATGAGGAGATGCGTAAAATCAATGAGCCTTGCTTGCTGTGGCGACCCATTGATCGAATTGAGACTTGTTGCTCGCGATCCACGCATCCGAAAGCTTCTTCACAACGCTCACGGACCCGCCATCCTTACTGATCGCGCCTTCCCATTCAGACCACGTTGCGAGTGGAAACCGGATTTGCTCGATCAGGGCTTTGACCGCGGGATTCGCCGCCAGAAATGCCTTGTTTGCCACCGTGTCATAGTTCCACGAGCCCATGGCCATTCGGCACGGATTGGCTCCGCCAGCGCAGCCGACCACTCCATTGACCAATGCCGTACCGCGGTTCGGGATATTGGGCGGAAGCGCGTCCTGTGGAGTGGGCAACCATACGACATCGGTGCCGGGTTTCAAAGCATTGGTCATCCACGATGGACTCCATGCGTAGTAAAACGCAGGCTTCCCGTTTTGCACCTTCGTAATGACGTCTGCCATGAGGGCTTCGTACTTGCCTCGCACGGGACTGACTGTCTGCTTCAAGCCGAATTTGTCGAGCTGATAGTCCACGACGACGCCGCAACTCCAGGCAGGATCGCAACTGATCATTTCCGCCTTGCCATCGCGGCCGAACAGCCCAGCGATTTTCGGATCCTTCATCTGCTCCAGATTCGTAATGTTGTGAGCAAGCGCAGTTTTCCTGTCGACGAGATAGCCGTTGATTCCTCCACCGATGATCATGCCGTCACCGACCACCGCCGCCTGCTGCGCGATCGCGCGAAACCCCGGCTCGCGCTGAGGCAACGTCACGTCTGTTGCCAGGTCCATGTCACCTTGCGCGACCGCTTGAAAAAACAACGTCGTATCCATGGTGCTCAGCCGGACGTCGTAGCCGAGTTTCTTGAGGGCCTGCGACGTTATCTGAGCGACTACGTAGTTCCCGCCAAGACTGTCATCTTGCGCGTAGCGTATGGTCTTTCCACTACCCGGAAGTGTCTGCGCGCCCACCGTACCTGCGAACAAAAAACCGGTCGCAACCGCAGCGATCACTTTTGCCAATGCGTTCATTGATACTCCTCCATCGTTCAAATGTTCATTCGTCGAATGACACAACATGCTCCCGGGAAACCCGTTGCTGCACTGATGCACGCCCTTACAGCGCTTCACGCGCATCGCCGGGCGTATGTGCCTCGTCGTGACCTCCCCGGAAAAAGCGCTTGAGGACAGTGCGAAAATGACGCTGCTTGTCAGGTTGTTTTTTGGCGATCTTCTGCGAAAAGCGATCGAGCATCATCGCGAGCAGGACGATTGCAATCCCTCCTACCGCTGCACGTCCTACGTCCAGCCGCCCCAGACCTTGCAACACCACGAGTCCCAATCCGTCCGCGCCGATCATCGATACAACGACCGACATCACCATGGCTGTCAGTACGGTCTGGTTGAGTCCCCCCAGAATCGTCGGCATCGCGAGCGGCAATTGCACTTCCCATAGGAGCTGCCACTTGTCCGCACCAAAGGCCTTACCCGCCTCGACGATTTCGGTTTCAACCATCTTGATTCCAAGATGTGTGAAACGGATCAGTGGTGGCATGGCCGCTGTCACGACGGCAACTTCTCCCGGCACAGTGCCGACACCAAAGAGCATCACGACTGGCACGAGATAAACAAAGGTTGGCGTGGTTTGCATCATGTCCAGTACAGGCTGCACCACCATCCACACGCGTGGACTGCGCGCACATAAAACTCCGATCGGAATGCCAAGTAACGCGCAGAAAAGAATGGCCGTCGCGATAAGGGACAGTGTTGTCATCGCCTCGGTCCACACTCCGAGCATGGCGATGACAACAAGGACCACACAACCAAATAACGCCACGCGCAAACCCGCCAAACGCCAGAACACGGCAAAGGTGAGCGCTACGAGCACAGGAAAAGGCACGGCATGGAGAATGCTGTCATTGAAGTTCAGCAATTGCTCGACTGGCCATCGAATCGTCAGAAACAAAGGCCGCAAATGAGTGGCCATCCAGTGGACGCATTCCTGAATCCACTGATCCACCGGGAAAATTGCAAGCTGGTCAGCACTAAGCATGATGTACCTCTGCGCCACTGCCGGCGCCAATTCTTGCGAGAACATGGCTCGCGTCCAGAAGTCCGATGAGTTTGCCGTCTGTGTCGGTCACCCCGATCGGACTCCCCTGACCGCACTGGTGTGCCACGTCCACCAAGCGCGTCGATGCGGAAACACATGCAAATCGCCTGTCTGGTTCAGGGATGGCTCGACCGTCACGCGCCTGCGCCATTTCGGAGCCTGTCAGGACCCCAAGCACGCGCTCTTCGGCGTCGAGCACGAACCCTGGCCCTTGCCCAAGCGGGCTCGCTGCCATGAGGATCCGGCCCGCATCTCGCCACACGGGTGATAGCGCCGTCATGACGGAGCGTGCGTCGAACAGTCGCGCACGGTCCACCTCACGCGTAAATGCGGCGACGTAATCACTTCCCGGATCCAGTACGATCGACTGCGGTGAACCTTCACGCACCACGCGTCCCTCTGACATGATGGCGATGCGTGTACCGAGCTTGAGCGCCTCCTGGAAGTCGTGCGTAATGAAGAGAATCGTTTTGTTGAGGGTGCGCTGCAGGCGAAGCAGTTCCTCCTGCATTTCGGTGCGAATCAGTGGATCGAGCGCGCTGAACGCTTCATCCATGATCAGGATGTCGGCTTCCGTCGCGAGCGCGCGGGCGAGACCCACACGCTGGCGCATACCGCCACTTAGCTCATGCGGCATGTGGTACGCCCACTTCGACAGCCCCACCACAGCGAGTACCTCCTCAGCACGTCTTCGACGTTGTGCCGCTGGCATCCGCCGAAGCTTGAGACCAAACTCGACGTTCTCAATCACGCGCCTGTTCGGAAGCAACGCGAAATGCTGAAAAACCATCGAAATCCGGTTTCGCCGTACTTCACGCAACTCCTTGTCTCCCAGCGCGCAGAGATCCTCGCCATCGAGCAGGATCCTGCCCGCGCTCGGTTCGTGAAGCCGATTGATGCAACGGGCAAGCGTCGACTTTCCTGAACCCGACAGACCCATGATCATGTAGATCGCTCCGGAAGGAACGCTTAGCGAGACGTCATCGAGACCGACGACGTGCCGCAGCTTCTCCAGCACATCAGCGCGACATTTTCCGGCGCGCAACATGGCGAGTGCAGGTTCGGGCCTGTCGCTGAAAATCTTGTAGAGATGTTCGATTACCAGGCGCTCGGTCATGACTGCGTCTCCTCGAGTGTCGTCGCATGATGTGCGAATCCGGGCCGCGGGGAAAAATCTTTCGGCACGAGAATGCGGTTCTCCGCACGCTCGATGTATTGCGCGAGTCGCGGCACAAACGCCTGCCACTGAGGGTCTTCGGCCAACTCGCTGCGTCGGCGGGTTCTGTCCTCGAGGCTCGCATAGGCCCACATGTGTGTAACCTGGCTCAGCGTGCCGATTTCTGTCGTGAAGTATCCGATCAGTCGGCCCAGTATCCGCTGCTGGATTGCAATCCCCTCGTTGCGCACGAGATCGAGGTAGCGCAGCATTGCGCCGCTTCGGATGCTGTAAATGCGCTCTTCCACTACCATGGTCAACTCCTCGACATAGCTTCTGCAAAGAAACGACGCAGCAAGGTTCCAACGAGCTCTGGCGCTTCAATCAGGATCGAATGACGTAAGCCCGGCAAGATCTCCAGTTGTGAGTCTTCTATGCATTCGTGCATGTACCGCGCCATCCTTGGGTTCGAGCCCTGGTCGTCCTCACCCGTGGCAATCAAGGTCGGAACGCGAATCTGGTCGATGAGGCCACCGAAATCCGTCTCAGCCAGAACACGGTATGCGGCCGCATAGCAATGCGGATCGTTCTCTGCATTGCGCTTGCGCAGATAGGCGACCATCTCCGGATTTCTCGCCTGAAAATCTTCCGTCAGCCAGCGTGATAGCGATGCGTCGTAGTGCGCGCCACGCTCACCATTCTGCAAAGCGGCAAGCCGCTCCAGCACCCGGCTGCGCTCTTCTCGCGTACGGCCCGACACCGTCGCGAGCAAAGCGAGCCCACGCAGACGTTGCGGATGCGAGAGCGCCATGCGTTGCGCGATCAGTCCTCCGAGAGAGAATCCCGCGAGGTTGAACGTCTCGAACCCCACGTGATCGGCGAGCGCCAGCGTGTCGTCGACAAACTCATCGATCTCGTAGCGGCCCAGGATGTGCGACGACTCACCATGGCCACGCAGGTCGAAGGTCAGGATGCGGAAGTCATCGCACAGATGCGTGGCAACGCCCTCCCATGCCTCTAGATAGGAGCCGACACCATGAATACAGATCAGTTGCCGTGCGCCACGTCCCTGCAGCCGGTAGTTGAGTTCGACACTGCCGGCTTTCAGGCGACCTTGCGTGACGACGTCGTCATTGACAGGTTTGCGAGTCAGCATGTTGGTCCGCCTGCGAGTGTCAGGTTGCGTACTGCGCCTCGCGTGTGCGCGCGGCGAAATGGGGCATCACTTCATCGATGAACAGTCGCAACGTCTTGACCTGGAGTTCAAACGGAAGGTTGAACGTGAGTCCGAGGCAAAACTGGTCGACGCCCTGCGCTTCGTAGATCTCGAGCTTGCGGATGACCTCATCCGGCGTGCCGAACATGAGGTTTTCGCGGATCGCCGCGGGATCGTAATTGGCACGATTGACGACGCTCTCGTATGGAACGGCTTCCGGAAAGCCGTTGGTGACGGTGCCGATGTTCTGCATGAGATTCTCAAACGTTCGTCCGTAATCGACGCTGTGCCGCACGGCTACCTCCCAGTCTTGCGGCCGGTCGTAGAGGCAGGTTCGGCGCTGCATCATGAACCGCGGACGCGCGCGCTCCGGATGATCCGCGACCGCCTTGCGAAATTTCTCACCGAGAACGGCGACCTCTGAAGCCGGTGCCGAGAGCGGCGTCGACAGGATATTTGCGCCCACCCCCACCGCCCAGTCGAAACTTCCAGGATCACGGGTTGCCACCCAGATGCGCGGATGCGGTCTTTGCAACGGCTTCGGCACCGAGGTCGCGAGCGGAAATTTCCAGTACTGGCCATCGTGTGCGTAGTCGCCCTGCCAGAGCTTGATGACGGCAGGAACCAGCTCCTTCATATAACCCACGCCTGCCTGTTGCGGGATGCCATCCGCCATGCGGTCGAACTCGTACTGGTATGCGCCACGTGCGATGCCGAATTCAAGTCGGCCGCCGGTCAGGTGGTCGCACAATGCGGCTTCTCCAGCGAGCCGAATCGGTGACCAATAGGGCGCCACCAATGTAGCGGTACCCAGCCGGATATTTTCCGTGTGCTGCGCAAGCCAGGTCAGGGTCACGAACGGATTGGGCGAAATCGTGCACTCGATCGTGTGGTGCTCTGCCGTCCAGAGTGTTTCGAAGCCGCCTTCATCGGCGATTCGCGCGAGTGCCAGCATATGGGTCACTGCGTCATTCATCGTATCGTTCGGCGAAAAGCGCTCCATGCTGAGCGAAACCGCGAATTTCATATCAAGCTCCTGAGAACATGTGTTGAACGCGTCACGCTTAGCGCAGGCGAATGACGAAGGGGTCCTGCATCGCGCCGGAGTAATCGATGACGATGTTCTTGAGACGCGAGAATTCGCGCATCACTTCGAATCCCCCGCGCCTTCCATAGCCGCTATGCTTCATGCCGCCGTTTGCGGACATGTAGGCGGCCGACCGATACGTGTTGATCCAGACGGTGCCTGCATCGACGTCACGCGCAAATCTCATGGCGCGGCTGATATCCTGGGTCCAGATGCCAGCAGCCAATCCATATTCGGTCCCGTTGGCGAGTGCAATCAGTTCTTCTTCGCTCGAGAACGGCATCACGCCGACTACGGGGCCGAAGATCTCCTCCTGCATGAAGCGCATGTCGTTTCGTGCATGCGTCATGACCGTGGGCTCGAAGTACCAGCCGCCGGCTAGCGCGTCATCATTGGGGCGTTGTCCGCCCACGGCGACTTTTGCGCCTTCGTGTACACCCGAGCCCACGTACTTTTGAACCTTGTCGAGTTGCGACGACAGCGCGAGCGGTCCGATATCGGTTCCTTCGCTGACCGGGTGGCCGATCGTGATCCGACGCGTGCGTTCCACCAGCGCTTCGACGAAATCGTCGTACGCCTGTGCTTCGACGAAGCAACGCGAACCCGCTACACACGTCTGTCCCGCTGCAGCGAATACACCGGAGACGACACCGTTCACAGCACGCTCGATGTCGACGTCACCGAATACTACGTGTGGAGATTTGCCTCCCAGCTCCATCTGACACGGCACCAGGTTTTGCGCGGCATTCCCGGCGATCCTCCGCCCCGTGGCGGTGCTGCCCGTAAAGACATATTTCGCAATGCCCGGATGACGGGTCAACGCATCACCCGTGGTCTGCCCGTCGCCCGTGACGACGTTGAATACGCCTGGTGGAATACCGGCCTCGATCGCCAGTTCGGCCAGTGCGACGGTCGACGCCGTCGTGTGCTCGGACGGCTTGACGACGACCGTGTTGCCGATGGCAAGGCAGGGCGCGAGCGTGCCCGTGAGCAACATCAGCGGCGAGTTCCAGGGCGTGATCATGCCGACGACGCCGATCGGCTCGCGGACGTTGTAGTTGAGCGTATCGAGCTTGTTGACAGGGATAGTCTCGCCCTGCAGCTTGTCGGCCATGCCGGCGAAATAGAAATAAGAGTCGGGCATCGCGCGCATTTGCGCCCGCATCTCCTTGAGGAGCTTGCCGTTGTCGCGGCACTCGATCATCGCAAGCTCGTCCGCGTGGGCGAGCACCAGTTCTCCGAGGCGCCGCACCAGTTTGCCGCGCTCCGTTTGCGTCATGCGCCGCCAGGCCGGATTGACGAATGCAGCCTGCGCCGAGCGAACCGCCTTATCGACATCGGCCGAATCCGCCTGCGAGAACTCGTACCACGGCTTGCCTGTCGATGGGTCGTAGCTGGCGATGAATTCCCCGCTGTGCGCCGCGGTGAATTCCCCGTCAATGAACAGTCCCAGGCGGGACCCTTGCAGACGTTCGATGGTCGTTTGCATCGGTTGACTCCACGTATCAAGAATGAGCAGATTGAAGCCACGGCTGCGTGTCGCCGACCATGGCGACGCGACCGCCGTCGAGTGAATCCATGTAGATGCCGAATCTCCCGCGTTCGGTCTCATGGACGTAGCGTCGCAACATCGCGCGGATCTCTTGCGACGCGATGTTCTCGAAGGGAAGCTGGTTCATCGGGAAGAAGCAGAACTGCTCCGGCAGTCCGCAACTTCCATAGGGACGGGCAATCCTCGCGCGATAGATCAGGTATCCGGGATCGTTATCGGCAACGTCGAACACCGAGTACAGGAACGTGTCATAGGGCTCGAGCGCGAGTTCACCACCACCGGCAAGGGGAAGCCGCCCCTCCCTGATGCGGCTCGTCGCGCTTGGCAGTACCCAGCCTCCCTTGCCATCCCGTGCAAGCAACAGACTGCCGTCGGCCTCGATCAGGTAACCGACGATCATGTCGTGCGAAGACAGCCAACCCGGCGGCAGCGGATCCTTGACCTGCGCGTATCGACCGCGGCAGAAACCGAGCGGGTCCGCGGGGCTCGTGCCGAATGCCTGAATGCGACCCACCAGGATGGCGTGATCACCGGCATCGACGAGGCTATGAACCGTGCAGTCGAACCACGTCAGGCAATCGGTGAGTACGGGCGCGCCTGTGTGCACGGCGTCGTGGACAACCGATGCGAACTTGTCGGCAGATTTGGACGCGAAAAGATTCGAGACATCGACCTGCCCGTCGTGCAGAAGGTTGACTGCAAAATGCCCGCTCTGCTGGAACACGGGGTAGCTCGATGCACCCTTGCCGATACACACCAGCAGCAACGGCGGGTCGAGAGAGACAGACGTGAAGGAATTGGCCGTCATGCCGCGCGGACGGCCTTGCGCATCACGCGTCGTGATGACCGTCACCCCTGTGACGAAGGTGCCGAAAGCACGGCGCAACGCCACGGGATCGATTGGTTTGACCTGTTCTCCGGCGTCCTTTTGCATTCCCGTCACCTCAAAACGTGTTTGTCTTGAGGTGAACGATATGTGATGAAAATCCGGGCTTCTTCCTCTGTCCCGGAGGAAAACCGCAATTAATTAGTATCGTTTTGTAGGCAGGGTTTTCACGGACGCATAGGGCACGATCGACTCAGTGGGTTCCCGTCAGTTGATGAAGGTGAATCGCCAGCTCGACGGCGAACCGCCGTTCAGGTGACTCGACGTCGATGTGAAAAAGCTCGTTGATACGTGACAGGCGGTAACGCAGCGTCGTGACGTGCAAGCCCATCTCGTTGGCGCAGAGTTGACTGCGACATCCCGAGCGCAGATAAGCCGAGAGTGTTTGCAGATAATCCGACCGGGTGCGTTTGTCGTATTCGATCAGCTTGCCGATCGCACCGTCGACGAAAATCCGAACGTCTGCAGAATCCGCTGCACCCATCAGGATGGGAACAGGGCCGAGATCGGGCATCCGCAGGAAGCCGGTTTTTCCATAGTTGCGGGCAACCCGGATCATCCGCCAGCATCGCTCCCATTCCTGCGCCAGAGGTTCCATTCCCTCGAAGCGTTCGCCAAGTACGACGATTGGCGCACGTCCAAAGGTCCCGGAGACCGCAGCCGAGATTTGCTCCCCGAGCCTCGTCAATGCGGTAGCGTCGGAATCTTCTTCGTCGGGGAGCAGGCAGACAAGTCCACTACCAACCATCACGACGTGCATCGTGATGTTCTGCTGCCTTGCGAGCATGGTGACCGTTCTATGGCCCTCGACGGTAAGATTGGTGCCTTGACCAGCCGGGCCCGGAAAGTCGATCACGATCATCCGAAGCGGCGCGGTGAGGGCGAGACCAAGATGCCGTGCTCGCCCCCATACGTCGTCCTCACTGCGCCAGCGACGCTCCACGATTTCGAAGAACAGTTCGGTGAGCGTGCGCGTCTCTATGCGGAAGCGGATCACGCTGCGCATCAGTTGAACGCTCAGGGCGAAGCTGACGCTCTCGAGCATCAGCTTCTGCAGGTCCGAGGGTTTGCCCTCGCCGAACGTCAGCAGGGCTCCCACCACTTCATCGTCGATGGTGAGCGGCTGGATCGTGGCTTCGACAGAGCTTCCCTGTCCGATCGGCAGCACCACGGATGACTTGCGCTGAAACTCGATCGCATCACGCACGATCGGAACGAATTCCCGGCCTCTGGCACCCGTCAGCCATTTGGCCCACGCTGCGTCGTCGTAGATGGAGGGAAGAGGCGATCCCGATCCGAGGAGGTAGTTCGAGAAGAAATCCACGACCACCACAGGCCCGTCAAGCAGGTCGCCGAGCGACACGGTCAAGGTCGCCAATGACTCGCCCGCCAGAACCTCTCTGAGCAACGTGCGTTGCGATTCGATGATGCGCTGAAGCTGCTCATTGGCCTGCGTTTGCGCCCGATGACGATGCGCCCGCTCGACCGCGATCGCGCCGAGTTGCACAACCGCCGACATGAACGCGAGGTCCTCCTCGCCTACTTCGCGTACGGCTCGCGACGCAACCGTCAGTACCATTGGCCGACCTGCCGTATCGCTGCTGGTCATCGGCAGGACCAGAACGGTGCGGTAACCGCGTACCTTGGCTTCGCGTCGATAACCCGGGAATTGTGTCGTTTCGAGTGCGTCGCGAATATAGACGGGCTCGCGCGTCTGCAATGCGATCAGACAAGGACTCGTCGCCAACTCCCAGCGATCCTCGGTCTGCTGCGGCAGCATGCTCGACTCATACCGGGTCAGAACAAGCGCATAGCCGTGAGCGAGGTCGACAGACATGATCGAGCCAAGATGCCATGCGCCCTGCTCGCAGGCCGAGCGGATCAAACCGGCCAATAGCTCGTCGATGTTCTCGTCCGCACTGATCTGGCTGGCAACCCGGCTCAGCGCCATGACCTGTTTCTGCTGATCGGACATCGTCCCCTCCTGTGTTTCCGAGGAAATTACACGAAACCGTAGGAAAGAAAAAAAGAATCTTCCTGCGAAGCGAGGAAGACACGTCGCGCCACGATGCATAGCATTGATGCGTGCTCGTTCCCGAGCCGATCTCAAGCCCAATGCACCAGGAGACTTCCAGTGAGCGCCGAACTTCGAAAAATCGCGACCTTCATCGAGACAACCTACATCGAAGGGGGTAAGGCGGCGGGAAAGCCCGTCACGACGGTCATCGTGGCGGCAGTGATTCGCAACCCGTGGGCAGGACAGGGTTTCGTTGAAGACCTGCGGGCCGAAATTCTCGCGTCGGCACCCTCTCTCGGGGAAACCCTGACGCGACAACTGACAGACCTCATGCCCGCCGAAGGAGTACAGGCGTATGGGAAAGCGGCCGTGGTCGGCGTGAACGGCGAAATCGAGCACGCCTCGGCGTTGATCCATACACTGCGCTTCGGCAACGTGTTTCGCCACGCCGTCGAAGGCACCGCCTTTCTGAGCTTCACCAATACGCGTGTCGGACCAGGCGCCCTGATTTCAGTGCCGATGATCCACAAATCGGAAACCGGTAAGCGCTCCCACTTCATTACGAGCACCTTCCAGATTGCAGATGCGCCCGGCCCAGACGAAATCGTGATCGCGATCGGCGCCTCCGACGGCGGACGGGTCCATCCCCGAATCGCAGACCGCTTCCAGGATATGGAAGAGATGGCCAACGAACAGGCGTCCACCTGAGCTTACGTCGCATCGCAACGCCCACGCGAAAGAGATCAACCATGACAGGCCCGATTGCGTTTATTAGCAGCATGCCGTCCGAGGTACAGGACAGCTACCTCGCATCGCTCCGCGCGGCCATGCCGGGTGAGAACATCGTTCCCTTTGATCTGCTCACGGACGCGCAGCGTCAACGGGTCGACATCGCGGTGGTCGCGAGACCCGATCCTGTCAAAGTCGCCGCCCTGCCCAAGCTCGCATGGATCCAGAGCATGTGGGCAGGCGTCGACCAACTCCTGCCCGCGCTTGGGAGCAAAGCGCCGCCAGTCGTGAGATTGATCGACCCGGAAATGTCGCGAACGATGTCCGAAGCCGTACTCGCATGGACGTACTTCCTTCAACGGGACATGTCTGCGTACGCCCGCCAGCAAGCGAGATTGCTCTGGAGGCAGTTGCCATACCGCAAACCATCTCAAGTCAGCGTCGGTCTACTGGGTATGGGTGAACTTGGAACCGCTGCGGCAGTCCGGCTGGCGGACGCAGGGTTTAAGGTGCGCGGCTGGAGTCGCTCGACAAAGCGCCTGCCTGGCATCGAGACCTGTTCCGGCGAGAGCGGGCTCGATCTCATACTGCGCGAGAGCGACATCGTCGTGTGCCTGTTACCTCTCACACCGCAGACGCAGGGCTTGCTAAATATCGAGCGACTGACTCAAATGAAGCGAGGCGCTGCGCTTATCAACTTCTCGCGCGGGCCAATTCTTGTCGAGAACGATCTGCTCACGATGCTCGAGCGTGAACATATCTCGCACGCAGTGCTGGACGTCTTCAGTGTCGAACCGTTGCCGCAAGAATCCGGATTGTGGCGCCATTCATCGGTCACTGTGCTGCCGCACATTTCAGCGCCGACGGACAACGAAACAGCCGCCACCGTGTTCGCCGACAATGTTCGCGCGTATCGGAGTGGCGGGCGCATCCCCGCCAATGTCGACTTAACTCGCGGTTACTGACCTGGCATGCAGCGTCTCCACCTCCGCTCCTTGCCATGACATCGCGTATTTCCGTTTTGTCGACCGAAGGCCGCACATGCTGAAGCTTGATCGCTACGATATCGCAATCTTGCAGATCCTCGCCCGCGAAGGGCGCATAACCAAATCGCGATTGGCCGAAGCGATCCATCTCTCTATTTCGCCTGCCTGGGAACGCGTCCGTCGGCTCGAAGAAGGTGGAATTATCCGCGGCTACCGGGCAGAGTTCGATTGGGTTGGCGCAGTTGATATCAGCCATATCATCGTCGAGGTGACACTCTCGCGGCATACCGCCTACGACCTGCATCGCTTCGAGACACGCATGTGTTCCGCGCCGGAAGTTGTGCAGTGCTATGCGACGGGGGGTGGCATCGACTACATCGTGCACACGGTCACACGAAACATAGATGATTATCAGCGCTTCATCGACGCAATGCTTTTGGATGATCTCGGCATTGAGCGCTACTTTACTTACGTCGTGACGAAGATGGTCAAACAGGTCACCTGCAACGTGCCTGAGTGGATCGCGTTGGATTGATCTCGTGTGGGCCAGGGGTATCGGACTCGGCATGCCGTTCGTGCACGTCAACATCGCTTTCACGGTTGCATTCGCGGCAGCAAGTAGGCCGCTCACGAAAACAGGGGCAAGATCGCGGACGCGTTGGACAGACGCTGAGACACAGAATCTTGGAACTGCTCGCCAACACCACATTGGTAAGAAAACGCGGCTTAACTCATTTTCAGAGCATCGTTGATTATCGGGACATGTCCAGTGCACACATCAACTGTGCCCGCATACCTCGGACTTGCGCCAGATCGCTGCGGCGAAGACGGTCAAGTTCACTGCGGGCAAGGCGTTCAAGGAGGCTGACTCCGTTCGGCTATGCGCAGCTTGCCTTCGCCACATTCTTTGGCTGGCTGCTGTTCGGTAAGATTCCAGACTTGTGGACCATCGTAGGGATGGCTGTAATCGCGATCAGCGGAATCGGCACGATGGTCGTGCATGCGTCACCTCGAGGCCAGTAATCACCTTTCTTGCTTGTTGTTTTGCGGGATTTTGAACGGGATATGACTTCCAGGCCGCCGGCAATCCCCGCTGGATTGGCTGCACTACTCGCCAGCTGTCGTCGGGTTCGCTGCGGGTCGGCCGTTGTCGATCGGGAGTGTGCGTTTGCTGATCCGGCAAGCTGCCGCGTGGCCGCTCGATGCCTCCACCGTCGGCAATCCGCCACATTGCTGACGTGAAACCGAGTGCGCACCAATGTCGGCTTTGGCCGAAAACCGGCCCCGCGTCGCGGTGTCGGCAAGTTCCCAATCCCTTCGCTATAAGAGGCCGGCGGCCGCGCGGCCGTGGAGTCGCGGGCCGCACGACCGCCATCGATCCGGCTGCTCGAGGTGCCATCCTAGCCTGCCGCCGCGCACGGTTGTAAATCACCTGATGGCGCCGGTTGTCGGTCATCAACTCCAGGCGCAGCAGTCAACCCCGTCGCTTTTTAGCGAGGGGTGGTCTACGCGGCCGCGCCCGTAGGACCACACCTGCAGGCCCGGTCAACCCGAGGCATGGCATGCACCCGGCTCCCAGCTTCCCGCCCTTGACCCGCGACAGTAGCCCATAGCGGGCGCGCATCAAGGGGCGAGGGACCGTGTTGCCCGCACCCCTCCCTCGCCTTTTTCCTTGACACACGCCCGCTATCTGCTCCTCCAGTCGCACGGGCGGGAACCCGGGAGCCAGGCGGTAGCAACGCCAACCCCGAGTTCCACCGGGAAGTGTCCAGCCGCAATAGCAAAGCACCTCCCCTCGCCCGGTTCAGGTCCTCAACCTTGACTGTGGAGATTGCCATGCAACTCGCTTCCTCTTTCCATTACGGGTCCCCGATGCTTCGCGCTGACTCGCCGCTTTCGGACGACCAGATTCGCCACGTTGCCCCTTCCATCTTCGCGGACGGCAAGCACGAAAGCCGCTCCGAGCGCTACACCTACATTCCCACCATCGATGTGCTCCGCGGCCTGCGCAACGAAGGGTTTCAGCCGTTCATGATCTGCCAGACCCGCGTACGCGATCAGGGCAAGCGCGAATTCACCAAACACATGCTGCGGCTTCGCCACGCCGACCAGATCTCCGGCGAGGAAGCCGACGAAATCGTGCTGCTGAACTCGCACGACGGCACCAGCACTTACCAGATGCTGGCGGGCACATTCCGGTTTGTCTGCCAGAACGGCATGGTCGCGGGCGAGAACATCGCCGATATCCGCGTGCCACACAAAGGCAACGTCATCCAGAACGTGATCAATGGCGCTTTCGACGTCCTTGAGGGCTTCGACCTGATCCGCGAGCAGAAGGAAGGCATGCGCGCCATGACGCTCGATCGCGACGAACAACAGGCGTTCGCCCGATCCGCACTCGCGTTGCGTTACGACCCGACCGATGCCGAAGCGCCCACACCCATTACCGGAAGCCAGTTGCTTTCCCCGCGTCGCTTCGAGGATCGCCGCGATGACCTCTGGACCGTGTTTAACCGGGTGCAGGAAAACCTGACGAAGGGTGGACTGCACGGTCGCTCGCGGTCAGGCCGCGCGATGTCCACGCGACCCATCACCGGCATCGACCAGAACGTGAAGCTCAACCGCGCCCTCTGGATGCTCGCGGAAGCCATGCGCCAACTGAAGGCGTAACGACCTGGCGGCGGCGCACCCACGCCGCCCCGTTGCCAGCCCTTGCGCCACGACGCCCTCCGGGTCACGTTCCGGCGCGTTCCCATAGCACTGGCCCGGCACCTTGTTTCCGACTCTGGAGTCCATCATGCAAGCCCAAACTGTCGAAACTGTCACCGTCTCCGTTGACGCAGACGAATCCACCACCGCACTCGAAACCAATTTCGGCAACGAGCAACCGGTCGTGACCGTGCCGTATTCCAGTCTGCAGCGGTCGCCACTGAACGCCCGCACGAAATCACTGGCAGGTATCCCTGGACTTGCCGCCAACATTCGCGCAAAAGGGCTGCTGCAAAACCTCGTCGTCCACGAGATCAAGAGGTCTCGCGGGAAACACCGCAAATATGGCGTTTGCGCGGGTCAGCGCCGGGAAGCTGCGCTCGATCTGCTGTTCGAGCAGAAGCACATCAGTGCCGACTACCCCGTGCCTGTGCGGGTCGTCAGCGAGGGCGAAGCGCTCGCCGTTTCACTGATCGAGAACAGCGAACGCGAAGGGCTCGATCCTTTCGACGTGCTCCGCGCATACCGGATGCTGGCTGAGGAAGGCCGCAGCGTCAATTACATCGCCGCGCTTTTTTCCGCCTCGCCCATCACGGTCAAACGGCGCATGAAGCTCGCCAACTTGTCGCCCAGGCTGCTCGCGCTGCTGCGCGAGGATGCGATCACGCTCGACCAGCTTGCCGCGCTCGCCCTAGCGGACGACCACGACACCCAGGAGCGCCTCTGGTTTGAGGCAAACGAGTGGCAGCGTCAGCCGCACTATCTGCGGCAGGCGATCACGCGCGCCGAGATCGACGCGAGCCGCAACCGTCTTGTGCGTTTCGTCGGCCTCACCGCCTACGAAGATGCTGGCGGGTACGTCCGTCGGGATCTGTTCAGTGACGAGGAAAACGCGGGCTACATTGCCGACGCTGATCTGCTGCAACGCCTCGTCGCAGCGAAGCTCGACGCAGCCGCCGAGGAAGTCCGCGCCGAAGGCTGGGGTTGGGTCGAAACGCGTATCGAGCGCGACGTGCTGGAACTGAACCGCTTCGGCAAATTGAAACCAGTCCAGCGCCCATACACGGAGGACGAGCAACGCGACATCGACGCGCTCTCGGCGCAGTACGACGGGCTGGCCAAAAACCTCGAAGCATTGTCGGAGGACGATGAAAACGCCTACGAGGAAGCCGAACGCCTCGACGCTGAAATCGGGCGCGTCAACACCGCAATCATGGCGTTCGAAGACCGCACCATGGTCTGGGAGGCATCACAGATGGCTGAGGCTGGCGCGTGCGTGATCGCCGGACCAAAGGGCGAACTGGTCATCGAGCGCGGCCTCGTGCGACGGGACAACACGGCGGCACTCGACACGTTAGGCGCGACCATGTCCGGTACGCCGGAAGCCGACGCCCCCGACAGAGCGGGCTCGTCGGCTTCGAAGATGAAGCCCGTCCACAGCGCGAAGCTCTGCCAGCGGCTGACCGCGCACCGCACCGCCGCCATCCACGCTGAACTGGTCACGCAACCCACCGTCGCGCTGGCGGCCCTGCTGCAACACCTGATCCCGCACGCGCTGCCCGGGCACTTTGCCTTTACGACCACGCTTGACTATCTGACGCTGTCCGGCAGGAACAATCACGACAGTCTGCTGCACGCAGCCGACGACCTGCCAACCAGCCCCGCATGGAACGCCATCGAAACCCAACGCGCGCGATGGATCGCAGAACTGCCGGCGAAACGCCCTGATCTGCTCCCGTGGCTGATCCGCCAGGACCCCCGCACGACGTTGCTTGACCTGCTCGCGTTCTGCACCGGCACGCTGCTCGACGGCATCGAAGGCGAGGAAACGCCGCATGCGATCAACGCGCTCACAGATGCGCTGAACCTCGACATGGCCCGGTACTGGACGCCGACCCGTGCCACGTATTTTGATCACGTCAGCAAGGCGCGCATCGCGGAAGTCGTGTCCGCTGCTGTGTCTCCGAAGGTCGCCGCCGATATCGCAAAGATGAAAAAAGCCGACGCCGCTGCCGCCGCCGAACTCCGCCTCGCCAGAATCCCGTGGGTTCCTGAAATCCTCACCGACCGCGAGATTCCGGCCACACCCTCGTGGGCTGTCGGCCAGGATGACGCGGACGACGCCGATGCGGGAGAAAACGGTGAGGAAGCACCAGAGGACGAGGCCCCCATTGCAGGATCGAATCCCGGCAATGGCGACAAGGAATTCGACAACGCCTCTCGTGACGCGGAAATGCCAAACGCTACCCACACCGCGCAGCCGCCGTGGCCCTTCCCGACCGGCGAGACGCTGAACGCGGCGCAAGCTGACCCAAGCGCAGAGTGAGTTTCGTCCATAGCCGCGGACGCGCGGCAGCAGACGACAGTGCCCTCAGGGCCTGCCGTCTGCCTGCGAGAACCGCGACGCATGACAGTCCGAGCTGGCCAGATGACGTCCCATCTGCCAGTCTGTAACGCCACCGGCGACCAATAGGAGACAAAGAACGGCACCGCCCACCAGCAACATGCAACGCATCGAACGCGCGAACCGCTTTTCCATGCGGGTCGCCATCCCCTCCACGCGCGCCGCCGTTGTATCAACCGCCCGCTCGAATGCGTCAAGCGTGACGCCCAGCCGCTCGCGCTGCTCACGCGCTGACACTGTCGCCGCGCCGATCAGCCGGTTACCTGCCGAACGCGCGACCTGATTCGACAGGCGCCCGATCAGACCCGTCACCGCAGCCTCATTGAGGCTTGCCAGTGCGGTCCGGTAGCGGGCCTCATGTTCCTGAATCAGGTTTTCCGCCAACTGGATCGTCGCCTTGCACCGCTCAAGCGCTTCGCGATGCTGCTGCATCAGGGCATCTTTTGCGCCGCCAGTTTCCCGGCGCGCGGCTTCGACGCTACCCTCCCCCGCCCACCTGATGCGTTCTGGCATGGCTTCATAAAGACGCGCGTAGTATTCGAGCACCGCAATCACCGACCATAGCGCGTCATTGTCATGCAGGCTCAGTGCGCCCGACACCCGGCGCATGCGGGCGAGGCTGACCTCGTCGGGAACATCGCCGGAGACTTCGTGAAACAGGCGGATGAGCGGGTCGACTGAACTCTGATGCCTATTACTCATGAACCGTCCGGTCGACACCGATGACCTTCGAGAACATCGCGTCGCACAGCGCCCGCCAGCGAAAGAGTTCCGCACGTTGCCCGATATGCATGGACTCCGCCGCCCTGCGGATCGAGACACGCTGACTACGCAGTTCGTCCGCGACACGATCCGCAAGGTCGGGGAAATCCAGCGACTGGCCCTGGGCCTCGACGGCCTTGCGGAGCTTCGACTCACGGTACAGCATGAACTTGTCCGGAGTGCCGAAGTAACCATTGCGCACGACATGGGTGAGCGCACGCGGGAAAGTCTCGCCAAACTCAAGCAGCAGTTCGAGACTGTCACGCTGTCGGTTGATGACCCATAGCACGACGAGACGCCGGGCCAGGTCATCCAGGGTGCTGGCGAGCGTCCCTCCGTATCGGGCAACGCCTGCCTGACTTCGCGCCGCCGTATTGACGATGACCGTCGCATCCCGATGCACGTCGCAGAAATTGACGAAATCGATCCAGCCCCCCGCCTCATCCAGATCACACGAAGCGCATTCGATTTCGTCATGGACGGCTTTCATGACATCGGGATTGGACGTGTCCGTCTCCACCAGGACAACGTGGACATCCGTACGCCGGAGATATTCAACCAACGCCAGCGTAACGAAACTCTTGCCAACGCCACCCTTGCTGCCACCGACCATATAGATAGGAGGATTTTCCATTGCCATTTCATACCTCTACAAATTTTCGGTATCCGGCCGGATCGGAAATCCGAGGAAGCCTTGAACCTCTGTGCGTTCCGGTCTGGTGATTCCCCCATTCGCGTTCTGTTGTGATCCGGCGCGCGCATGGCCAGAATGTGATGGCTTCGCCTGATTGCCATTTTTTACTCGAGACGATGTCACGGCGGTATTCGTAGCGACATGCCGCTCCGCCTGCACTGCCTTTTCTTCTTTGGTGGCACGCTGCATCGCGTATCGCAATGTGCTGGCACTGATCTCCACACCGTCCTGGGCGATCTGCTCGACGATTTCTTCCTGCGTGTAGCCCTTTCTCTGCGCATCGATGATTTGAGGCTGGATGGACTTCATTGCATCCCGTACATTGACACGGTGCTCATGCGCGGCCTTCTCCGGCAGAGCCTCGAGACGGCGCGCTGCCGCGTCCCATTGCGCCCGGGTAAAGCTTTTCACCACCGGCATGATTGACTCCAGCACACTGCCTTCATGCCATCTTGCAAACGGGATTTGCACTCGTCAATAGCCGGAACGAGGCTCGAATCGGTGTGGTGGAACGTGCCGGATTGAGCAGGACTTCTCTGGAATAACAAACTTTTTTTGTGCCGTCGCGTGCACGCAACGTACCGTTATTTACGCGTCGGCCACACGAGTGCATCAGCCTTGGAGTCGAATGATCCGAGGCTGTGTATTGACAACGGGCAGGACATGAAATTCGTCGCGCGCCAATTTGCGTCGGATGATCGTGGGATTTGATGTGACATGTCGGACTGGTGCGCGGCCTGCGGTACCGGTCTCAGAAATGTCCTTGTTCCATTTGCGCGAGCGTTTTCATCCTCGCGCACGGATTCAAGACGGCCTTAGTTTTATTCTGTGCGGAGCACGGCCGCCCATGCTCATCCATGTTGCGCAATCGGTCATATCTTCGCGCCCCATTTTCAATCATCTATTTGCGTGTGGGGGAAAGACCCACTCACGCGATACGCCATTTTTTTCAACCGGACCAATTCATCTTGCTGCGCGGACGAGTACATTTTTTTGCAGCAGGTGTTCATCTTTCTGCGCGACCACCGACGACCACACTCACAGGATTTGCGAAGGACAAAAGAAGAAGAATAACAACGAGGGATGGCAGGATAGGCTATCGCCGGTTGTAGGCGCCCAAGCGACCAATGCTCACTCGATTAGCTGCTGATGCATACCTTCTTTCGAATGCAACTTTGCCAGACACATCCTGGCCGTAGAGGCGAAATGAGCGCGTGGCGATGAAACGCAAACAGTATTCGGTCGAGCAGATCGTGGGAGCGCTCAAGCCGGCCGACCTGATCGCGCCACACCTGCGGCCGGGTGCGGCCATTCATATAGAAATTTTTAATCAACAATTAGGTACTTTATTAGTTCATATGGCCAAATGCAATTATGTATGCAGTGAAAGCACGTGGCGCCCCGCGCCAAAGAAACCGCGCTCCGACTTGGCAAGTTTTTCGCCGCGTTGCAAGCAATCCCAGTCTCCCTCTCTGACCGAGCGTCCACTGCCCGAAATAGCTCACCTCTCATGCAATCGATGAATCTTTGCAGTGACTGCAGAAGTCGCGAGACGGAGAAGCTCTACGCCACGTGTTCTCTCGCGCGGAAGTGCCTTTATGCTTCTGCTACCATTCGAATCAACGGTCATACGGCATAACCCGAAAAAATGTCTGCGGACCATGACATCATCGGTAAGGCGCTCGGTCATGTGAACAAGCTGGTTGCACTGCTAAAGCCGCTTGCCCGCCACCGTCGCATGGAACGATGCGGCAGCGTGCCGCTAAGGCGAACCGTTCTGGCGACGTTGCGCTACGCACAAAAGCGGAATCTATTCGAACACTGAGCGGGCAAGTCACTCGCGCAGGCGATGCCGTCTATCGCCCTCGTATTGCGGTACCCGCGCTGCACAACACGGAAGCCATGACTTTCGCCTCCGTCATGAAAGCGATTCCTCCAGAGCATGTCATCTGAGCCTCGGTCCCACTCGATTGCAGATAGCAGCCAGGTCTTATGGGAGGATGGCGAGCGAATCTTTTCGCGCGCATCGCGCCTGAGCCCGGATGGCGCGCCGACTTCGGTCATGGAGTTGCGGCCTTTAGCTACAGGCTGCACACCCGCGAGCCTCGAACGCCTGGCGCACGAATACCATCTGAAGGAAGAGCTTTCCGGCGATTGGGCCGTACGGCCGCTCGAACTCGTGTCCGAGGGCAGTCAGACCGTGCTGGTGCTGGAGGATTCGGGCGCCGTTCCGCTCGACCGGTTGATAGGCACTCCCATTCGACTGGAACGCTTCCTGCAACTCGCCATTGACATTGTCACTGCTTTGGGGAAGGCCCATCAGCGCGGCCTCATCCACAAGGACATCAAGCCGGCGCATATCCTCGTGAACGACGCAACGGGCGAGGTTAGGCTCACCGGCTTCGGCATCGCCTCGCGTCTTCCGCGCGAACGCCAGAGCCCGGAACATCCTGAATTGATCGCGGGAACCCTCGCGTACATGGCGCCCGAGCAGACCGGCCGGATGAACCGGTCGATCGATTCGCGCAGCGATCTCTACGCGCTCGGGGTCACGTTGTACGAGATGTTGACCGGAACCCTTCCTTTCACTGCGCTGGATCCCCTGGAATGGGTGCACTGCCACATCGCGCGGCAGCCCGCTGCGCCGGATGAGCGCGTCTCAGGCATCCCTGCCCCGCTCTCGGCCATCGTGATGAAACTGCTGTCGAAACCCGCCGAGGATCGCTATCAAACCGCAGCCGGCCTGGAGTGGGATCTCAGAAAATGCCTGACTGAATGGCAAGCCGCTCACCGGATCGATCCTTTCCCGCTCGGAACGCACGATACGACGCGACAGCTTTTGATCCCCGAGAAGCTCTATGGGCGCCGCAGTGAAATCGCGACGCTTCTGGATGCGTTCGAGCGCGTCGCGGGGCAAGGCACGCGGGAGCTGGTCCTCGTATCCGGCTACTCGGGAATTGGAAAATCCTCCGTCGTCAATGAGCTGCACAAGGTGATCGTCCTGCCCCGGGGTATCTTCATCTCAGGAAAATTCGACCTGCGCCTGAAAGACATCCCATACTCCACATTGGCCCAGGCATTTGCCGAACTGATCCGACAAATCCTCAACGGCCAGGATGCCGAAATTGCTCGCTGGCGCGACGCGATCGCAGAAGCCATTGGCCAGCACGGGCGATTGCTGACCGATCTGATTCCCGAACTCGCGAGCTTGATCGGGCTCCAGCCTCCCGTTCCCGTACTCTCGCCACTGGAAACCCAGTTAAGATTTCAATCCGTCTTTCAAAAGTTTGTTGGCGTGTTCGCGCGCGCCGAGCATCCGCTTGTGATTTTCCTGGACGATCTACAGTGGCTCGATCCGGCGACATTAACGGTGGTCGAATATCTGATCACGCATAGTGACACGCATCACTTGCTATTGATCGGCGCCTATCGCGACAACGAAGTCGCGCCCGGGCATCCGCTGATGGATATGCTCCGTTCGATTCGCGAGGCCGGGACGATGGTGCATGAGATCGTACTCGGCCCGCTCTCGCCGGAGGACTTCCGCGAACTGCTTTGCGACGCTTTCCGATGCACGCGCGAGCAAGCTTTGCCTCTAGCCAGACTGGTACACCGGAAAACCGGCGGCAATCCATTCTTCGCGGGCCAGTTATTGACGAATCTCGTTGAGGAAGGTCTTCTCGAGTTCGATCCGGATTCAGCCTCGTGGCGGTGGAATCTCGAACACATCGACGCGAAGGGCTTCACCGAAAACGTCGTAGAGCTGATGATCCGCAGACTGCAGAGGCTCTCGCCTCGTGCACAGGACGCGTTGAAGATGCTGGCGTGCCTCGGCAGCCAGGCCGACTTCAGCACCCTGGCGAACGTCTGGGGCGGCTCCGAGGCCACAGTCCATGCGGATTTCCTCGATGCTGTCCGGGCCGGCGCGATCGTTTCCATGGACCGCAGCTTCAAGTTTCTCCATGACCGCGTGCAAGAGGCCGCATATGCACTGATCCCTGCCGAATCGCGCGCAGAGCATCACTTGCGCATTGGCCGCCTGCTTTTGTCGAAGCTCGATGACGCGGACATTGCGACCAGGATATTCGATCTCGTGAACCAGTTGAATCATGGATCCGAGCTGATGATCGAACGGTCCGAACAACATCTCGCAGCGACCCTCAACCTCAATGCCGCGAAGAAGGCGAAGGCCTCGACCGCGTATGGTTCGGCTTGCAATTATCTCGCGGCCGCTGCGTCGCTGCTTTCGCAGCAAGGGTGGGACGACTGTTACGAGTTGACCTTCAGCGTCTGGTTCGAACGGGCCGAATGCGAGTTTCTACTCTCCCATTTCAGCGAAGCCACCCGATGGATCGATGACATATTGCTTCGAGCGCGATCGAAAATCCACCGCGCCGAGGCCTACCGGCTCAGGATGGTCCTGCAGCTGGTGAATGCCGACAATGCGTCCGCAGTCAGAACCGCTCGCGAATGTCTGGAAATGTTCGGCATCGACTTGCCAGATCATCCTACGGATGACGAATTATCCGCAGAGTACGATACCGTCTTCATGCACCTCGGCGCGCGCCCGATTGAAAGCCTCCTTGACCTCCCGATGATGGAAGACCCCGAGATGCGAGAGGTCATGCAGATCTTCCATATGCTAGGGCAGACCGCCTATTTCACCGATATGAACCTCGCCCAGACGATTGCCTGCCGAATGGTCGTCGTGACGCTGCAATACGGC
This sequence comes from Burkholderia sp. H160, assembly GCA_000173575.1. Taxonomy (GTDB): domain Bacteria; phylum Pseudomonadota; class Gammaproteobacteria; order Burkholderiales; family Burkholderiaceae; genus Paraburkholderia. The sequence continues at coordinate 39,157 of ABYL01000026.1, forward strand.
ACGACCGAATCGGCTGTCATCGCCTATGCGTTCATCTCCATTCTTCTAGGTCCATTCTTCCACCGATACCGGGACGGCGAGGCGTTCGCCCGGTTGTCGGTCGCCGTGGCGGAGAAACATAGTTTCGCGGCTCAACAAGTGGCCGCGCACTTTTTCTTGCAAATGGCGGTTCTCTGGACGCAACCGATCGAGGTCGCATTAGGGTGCGTCGATACTGCCATGCGATATGCGCAAGAAACAGGCGAAGTCATCTATGCCAGCTTCAGCCTCGAACATCGGCTGACGGACCTTCTGGCACGCGGCTATCGCCTCGATGAGGCGTGGCTCGATTCGATCAACGCAATCGAGTTCGCGAAACGAATCCATTTCCGTCACGTGCACGATATTCTGTCCAGCATCCAACATTTCATCCAGAGGCTTCGCGGGCGCACCCGCGACCCGACGGTGATGGAGGACGCCGCGATCGATGCTCAGATCACGGAAGGCGGCATTGCCGTGGTCAACTGCTTCCACTGGATTTTGCAGATCCAGCGCCACTACCTGATGGGCGACCCTGAGAAGGCGCTCGCGTGCGCCGCCAAGGCCAGCCCACTGCTTTGGTCCGGACGCTGCCACATCCAGTTCGCGAACTACTGCCTCTATCATTCGCTCGCGCTCGCCGCGGTTCACGGCTCCGCATCAGCTGATCGACAAGCCGAGATCAAGGCCGACATCACAGCAAATATCGAGGCGTTCGCAAGATGGGCAAAAAGCTGTCCGATCACGTTTGCCCACAAGCATCTGCTGCTGCGCGCCGAACTGGACCGTCTGAACGGACACGCAATGCGGGCCATGCGGTTCTATGAGCATGCCGCCCGCTCGGCAGGCGAGCAAGGATTCGTGCAGGATCAGGCACTGGCCAACGAGCTCGCTGCGCAATGCTGCCTCGCCGCTGGCCTCGAACGCGCCGCGTACGCTTATTTGCGTGAGGCGCGGGAGTGCTATTCGCAATGGGGTGCGCACGGCAAGGTCGAACAACTGGATCGGCTCTACCCTATGAGCAAACCCGAAGCTGCGCCTATCTCACGCGTGACCATCGAGGAACGCGGCGAGCAGCTGGATCTCGCGACCATCGTGAAGACGGCTCAGGCGATCTCAGGCGAAATGGTGCTCGAAAACCTGATGAAGTCCTTAGTGACGACTGCAATCGAGCATGCTGGCGCCGAACGCGGTCTGTTGATCCTTCCGCAGGGCACCCTGCAGCGCGTCGAGGCCGAAGCCATCATTCAAGGTGGCCGGGTCATCGTGCAATTGCCGCAACAGCCACCGATACCGGTGGCGTTGCCGGACTCGCTCCTGCGCTATGTCGCAAGCACGCACGAACCCGTCGTCATTGACGATGCTTCAGCGGAGAACCGATTCTCCGGCGATCCCTATATCCGCCAGAAATGCGCACGCTCCGTCCTTTGTCTGCCGTTGCTCAAGCAGGCCGGGCTGATCGGTGTGCTCTACCTCGAGAACAACCTCGCGCCCGGCGTCTTTGCTCCGAAGCGCATCGCCCTCTTGAAGCTGCTCGCCTCGCAGGCAGCGATCGCCTTGGAAAACGCGCGCCTGTACCGCGACCTTGCAGAGCGTGAAGCGAAAATCCGGCGCCTCGTCGATTCCAACATCGTCGGGATCCTGATCGCGGATCTCGAAGGCCGGATCCTCGAAGCCAATGACGCGTTCCTTCGTATGTTGGGATACGGCCCTGACGATCTGCTGGTCGGGCGTCTTAGCTGGAGGGATCTGACGCCACCCGAGTGGATCGAGCGCACCAATACGGAGTGGGAGAAGCTGGAAAAGACCGGGATCTTGCAGCCGTACGAAAAAGAGTATTTCAGAAAGGATGGCAGCCGCGTGCCGGTGCTGATCGGCGTTGCAATGCTTGGCGAGAACGCGACTCAAGCTATCGGGTTTGTGCTCGATCTGAGCGAGCTCAAACGCGTGGAAGCGGAGGCGCGCCAGATGCAGCTCGAGCTCGCGCATGCGAACCGCGTCACTGCCATTGGGCAACTCGCGGCGTCGATCAGCCACGAAATGAAGCAGCCGATCGCTGCGACGACCGTCAATGCGTCGACAGGTCTGCGCAGCTTGGGTCTAGACCCACCCAATGTCGAGGAGGCCCGCCGGGCGTTTGAACGTATCGTCCGTGACGCGAGGCGTGCAGGCGAGGTAATAAAGCGTATTCATGGCCTCGTCATCAAGGCCCCGATGAGCAACGAGATCTTGCAGATCAACGAGGCGATTCGCGAGGTGATGGCGCTCACGTCCGGCGAGGCGAACCGGAACGGCGTTTCCGTGCGGCCGCGGCTTGCGGAGGATTTACCGCCGATCAAGGGCGATCGGGTCCAAATCCAGCAGGTGATTCTGAACCTCATTATCAACGCCATCGATGCAATGAGTGCGGTTGACGATAGGCCGCGCGAATTGACGATCGACACCGCGGTGATCGAGCCAGGCGTCGTCCGCGTGGCCGTGCGCGACTCCGGCCCGGGTATCGCCCCGGAGAACATCGAGCGCCTCTTCGAGCCGTTTTATACGACCAAGGCCAGCGGAATGGGCATGGGACTGCCGATCTGCAATTCGATCGTCGAGGCACATGGCGGCCGCCTGTGGGCGAGCAACGACCCCGACCGCGGTGCGATCTTTCAATTCACGTTGCCCATCAATCCGGCCGTTTCAGCGTAAGCCGGCCCAAACCGACACCAAGGTATATTGACTCCCGGTTCCCAATAACCGATCGTTGTATTGTGAGGCACGCTGTAGAACGGGGTCGCGATGGAAAACGAACTCAGTCGTACTGTGGATGCGCTCCCCGGGTTGGTCTGGACAGCCTTTCCTGACGGCCACATCGAGTTCGTCAATCGACGCTGGTGCGAATATACGGGGCTTTCCGTCGAGCAAGCGTCGGGCGAAGGCTGGCAGACGGCGTTCCATCCCGATGATCAGCCGGGGCTGATCGAAGCCTGGCGAACCGTCCTCGCCTCCGGCGAGCGGGGCGAGGCGGAAGCGCGCATGCGTCGCTTCGATGGCGTGTATCGCTGGTTCACATGCCGAGCCAGTCCGATTACCGATGCTACCGGTCAAGCCGTAAAGTGGTGTGGGATCAACTCGGACATCGAGGACCGCAAGCAGACCGAAGCTGCGCTGCGCGCGCAAGAACAGCGCTTCGAACTGATCGTCGATGGCCTCCCCACCCGGGTCATCCTTTTCTCGCCCGACGGGGACGTCTTGCATGCCAACCGTCATACGCTCGAATTTTCCGGCTCGACGCTCGAGGAGTTGCGGGGATGGAAAACCAACGGCCTGACCTACCCCGATGACCGGGCGGCGGTGATCGCCCGGTTCCGGGCGTCGATCAGCACCGGCGAGCCCTATGATTCGGAGTCGCGCCATCGCCGTGCCGATGGCGTCTACCGATGGTTCCGCGTGCAAGGCTTTCCGTTGCGCGATAACGAGGGCCGAATCGCTCTCTGGTATTTCCTTCAGACGGATATCGATGATCGCAAGCGTGCCGAGGCGCTGCTCGAGGGCGAGAATCGCCTGCTGGAGATGGTCGCGACAGGGCAGCCTTTGCCGAACGTTCTCTACGACCTATGCCGACTGGTCGAAGAGATCGCGACCGACTGCGTCTGCATGGTCACCTTTCGGGAGACACACGACACCGGGTGCATTCATCTGGGGTCTCCCGGTCTCCCGAAGCGTTTCCTCCCTCGTGCCGGTGCGCGTGCCACCTCCTATGACTCCGGCCCGCTGGGCATGGCGGTGTCCCTCAAGGCGCAGGTGATCGTGCCCGATGTCGCGTCGGACGCCCGCTGGACCAAGGCGTGGCGCGAGCGCAGCCTCGCGCATGGATTGCGTTCCTGCTGGGCGACGCCGATCCTGTCACGTACCGACGAAGTGCTGGGAACGTTCACGCTGTTTCGGTCCGCTCCCGGCGATCCCACGCCTATCCAGCGCGAACTGATCGCACAGTTCACGCACATCGCGAGCATCGCCATCGAGCGGGCACATAGCATCGCTGCGCGTCAGGAGGCGGATGAGCGCTTACGCCAAAGCGCGGCGCTGATGGCCAAAGTGGAGCAGCTCAGTTCGAGCGGAAGCTTCTGCTGGCACCTTGAAACCGGCGCGTTCACGTGGTCAGATCAGCTTTATCGCATCTTCGGAATCCAACCGGGGGTGCCGATTACGATAGACATGATCGCCTCCCGCTTCCACCCTGGCGACCGCCACCTACTTGACGAAATGATCGAGCGGGCGCGAGAAGGCAAAGATCTGGAGTTCGAAATCCGCCTGCTGCTGCCCGACGGCCCGGTCAGGCACATCCACATACAGGCGCACGCCACGCGTGACGCGCAAGGTTCGCTGGACTATATCGGCGCCGCGCAGGACATGACGGAGCGTCGGGCGTCCGAAGATGCGCTTCTCGCGTTGCGCGCCGAATTGGCCCATCTGAGCCGGGTCAACAGTCAAAGCGCGTTGACGGCCTCGATCGCGCACGAGATCAACCAGCCGCTGACTGGCATCGTGACCAACGCAAGCACCGGCCTGCGCATGCTGAGTGCGGAACCGCCCAATGTGGAAGGCGCGCTCGAGACGGTACGGCGCACGATCCGCGACGGGCACCGCGCATCCGAGGTGATGAAACGCCTGCGCGCGCTGTTCAGCAACAAAACCATCACGATCGATACAGTCGATCTGGTCGAAGCGACTCGGGAGGTGATTGATCTGCTGCAAGGCGAGATTCGCAACAAGCGGATCGTGCTGCATCTGAAGACGGCCGACGATCTGCCGCCTGTCACCGGGGACAAGATCCAGCTCCAGCAGGTGGTGCTGAACCTGCTTGTCAACGCCGTGGAGGGGATGAATGGCGTCGACGACCGGCCACGGCAGATATTGGTGAGCATCGAGCCCGACGATGGCGACCACGTGCGGCTCTCTGTGACCGATTCGGGCGTGGGCATCGACCCGCAGCTTGCCGGTAAGCTTTTCGATCCGCTTTTTACGACCAAGCGGGAAGGCATGGGCATCGGCCTGTTCGTGAGCCGTTGCATCATCGAAAGCCTCGACGGCCGGTTGTGGGCGTCCCCGAACAAAGACCGCGGCGCCACATTTACTTTCTCCATTCCGTGTCGGGCGGACAGCGTGGCCGCCGCCGAGCGGTCCGCGCCCACAGGACAGTCCGCGCGCGCGGACGCGGAGCGACCCTAAAGGAATCTGTGATGACAGAGCGCCCGCTTATCGCGGTGGTCGACGATGACGAGTCGGTGCGCGAATCGCTGCCCGACCTGCTGCATATGTTCGGCTTCGCAACCCGGGCATTTGGGTCGGCAGAAGAATTTCTGGCCTCCGGATGCGCCGGCGAAGTGCGCTGCCTGATCCTCGACGTCGCCATGCCCGGCATGTCCGGCGACGAGCTGCAGCACGAGCTCAAGCGGCGCCGGCAAGCCATTCCGATCGTCTTCATCACGGCGCATGGGGACGAGGTGCTGCGCCCGCGCATGCTCGAACAAGGTGCCGTCGATTGTCTGCTCAAACCCTTCAGCGACACCGCCCTTCTGGGGGCGATCCAGGCCGCGCTCAAGGTCGAATGATTCACCCCGGGGCCTGTGAATGGAGTTCGAAATGATACCCGCTCGTGCAGTTGAAGCCGCCTCGAAATCGTCGTCGGCGCAAGCCACGCCGGTCGTCTTCGTCGTCGATGACGATGTCTCGGTGCGTGAGTCGCTCGAAGCCATGATTCGCTTTGCTGGTCTAAGGGCAGAGACCTTTGCCTGCGCCCAGGACTTTCTCGGACGCACGCGCGCGATGGTCCCGAACTGTCTGGTGCTGGATGTCAGCCTGCCCGATCTCAGCGGCCTCGACCTGCAAAATCTGATTGCGTCGGAACGTACCGACATGCCGATCATCTTCATTACCGGCTACGGCGACGTGCCGATGACGGTGCGGGCCATGAAAGCGGGAGCAGCCGAATTTCTCACCAAACCCTTCGACGACCAGGTGCTGCTCGACGCCATCCGGCACGCGCTCGAGCGCAGCCGCGCGGCGTTGAGCGAAGAAGCCGGGATGCAGTCGATCCGTGATCGCTACGCCTCGCTCAGTCGACGCGAGCGGGAGGTCATGGCGCTGGTGGTATCCGGCCTGCTGAACAAGCAGGTCGGAGCCGAACTGGGCATCAGCGAGATCACAGTGAAGGTGCACCGCCGACACGTGATGCGAAAGATGGACGCGCGCTCGCTCCCCGAGCTCGTCAACATCGCGGGACGACTAACCCAGAGCACGCACGGGCGTGAAGGCTAGGTCACCTTACCCGCAATTCAACAGGTGCCTCGTCGCGATAGCCTCCTCCGAGCGCTTTCGACAGCGCGATCGCGTGACTCAGGCGCTGCCCGTCGAGTTCCAGCATGGAGATGCGTTCGAGCAACACTGCCTGGCGAGCGTCCATTGCCGTCAGTCGGCTCGCAACGCCCCTTTCATAGTGAGCCTGCGCACTGGCCTCGGCGAACGACACCGCGTCGATTTTCTCTGCCTGCAGCACGGCTTCCTGGTCGAGGTCCTGAAGTCTGCTACCCGTTACCGCCACGTCGCGCACGGCGTTCAGCACGGCCTCGTTGTACTGCGCGATGAGTGTGTTGCTCGCCGTGCGCGCACCGCTCAGGTTGGCGTTGAGCCGGCCGCCGTCGAAGATCGGCAGATACAGACCGGGAATCAGATTGATCTGCTTACTGGCATGTGTAAAGAGGTCCGCAAGGTGCAGCGCGTTGAGGCCAAAAAACGCGTTGATGTCGAAGCTCGGATAAAACGCGGCCTTCGCGGCGTCGATACGGTCGAACGAAGACTGCACATACCAACGCAGCGCTTGCAGGTCCGGACGACGAGCAAGCAGTTCGTATGACAGTGTCGGCGGCAATGCGGACTGCTGCAGCGGCAACGCGACGGGCCTGATGTCGGAAAGATCGTCCGGACCTGCGCCAAGCAACGCACGCAGCGATTCACGAAATTGCGTGACGCTGGCGCGCGCCGCCACAAGCTGCCTTTGCGTCGCCAACAGTTGCGCACGCGCCAGCTCGGTCTGGGTGACGGGCTCCAGGCCTCGTGCGGCACGTGTCGCGTGTGCATCCACGTCGAACGCCGCGACATCCCGCAGCTGCGAGAGCAGATCGATCAGTTGATACGTCGTCTGGATACCGTAGTGAATCTGCGCGACGTCCGTGGACATTTCGAGTTCAATGCCGGCGACTTCCGCCAGCCGCGTGTTGTGCACGCCGATCGCAGCTTCAACTTGCGCGCGCTGCTCGCCCCAGATATCGATGTCCAGGCTCGCGCCGAGCCCAACGATGCCCTCCGTGTACCACGGCCCCGTCGCACCGATCGCAGGTTCGTTCGTCGAGTACGCCCCGAGGAAGCCGTTCGACGACACGCGCTGACGGTCGAGCGCGGCGAGCGCCGTAACCTGCAGATTCGTCCCCGCGCGCACCAGATCGATATCCGATTTCGCCTGCGCGACGCGCGTATGCGCGATCACGATCGTCGGCGAGCTGGTAAGTGCCCGCGCGATCAGCGAATCGAGTTGCGGATCGCCGTAAGCGCTCCACCATTGCCTGGCTGGCCAATCGCCCGGTTCGAGATGAATGTCGCCGCTAATGCGGATTTCTTCCGGGGCGATTACGGCATAAGGTTTTGTATCGTGCCGGATCAGCGCGCAGGCCGACAATGTGCACGCCAATACGGCCACTACGCCTTTACGCAGCCAACGATACGCTGGCGGATCAGAAGAGCCGGTCGGGATTGCGGTGTTCATCTCACGATCCCGTTGTCGAACTGATGATAGCGCCATGCCGGCAGGGTCGACACCAGTCCCATCAGACGCGTCGCCCGTGTAGTCAACCGATCGTATGCACCCTTCGCTGCATCCGTGAACAACAATGCTTCCTCATCGGAGAAAACGGGAGCCGGTGCGTGCACTGACTGCTGGCCCCCGGTCAAGTTGCTTGCGTACCCTTCCAGCGATACCCCGACCGTCGTTGCCCAGATCGCTGCGGCGCGCTGCGCACTACCCTCCCCATTCGGCTGCGACCGGCGTTCCGCTTCGAAAGCGCCCGCCGCAAGCAGGATTTCGCGGGTCTGCGCAAGCACCGTCTGGATATGGTGCTGAAAACCTTCCCGCTGCCCTTCGCCCATTTGCCAGCCAGGCTCCAGCGCGACGCGAGCGGCCATCGCCTCACAATCTGCAAGTTCAGACCAAAGCGCATTGGGCGCCGAGATTGCGTCTTCCTGCTGTCGCAAACTGGCAGCAAGCTTGCGGAGCAGAGCGCCGACACGTTGACGCAGCGCCTCGCCTTCCGCTTCGGGCGATATCGATGCATGCACGACGGTCGAGATCGACACCCCCAGCAGAATGCCGACTATCCGGTCCCTGATCTCGGTGAGATTCGTCGTCGGTGCGAACTGACCGAGCAAGGCCAGCCCGAACGTGAACATGAGTTGGGTGCCCGCATAGCTGATCCGCTCCGATCCCGCGCTGATCCATGCACCCAGCGCAATCACCGGCAACGACATCAGGAGCAGGCCGACAATGCCGTCGAGGCGCGGCACCACCCATACCACCATCGCGAGCGCGATCGCGCTGCCGAGCGCCGCACCGCCAATCCGCAGGATCCCGCGCTGACTCGTCGCGCCGAGACTCGGTTGCGCGACGATCAGCGACGACAGCATGATCGTGTGTATGCCCTGCCAACCAGTCGCCAGGTAAAAGAGGTAGCCGACCATCGCTGCTAGTAGTGTTTTCAACGCGAACTGCAGATAGACCGGGTTCGAGAACGCATCAGGGACAAGAAAACGCTGTTTTTTCCTGTTCCGTTTCCGTCGAATCGGGCGCCGCCGATCTGCTGGCAAATGCGAGAAGCGCTTCCCGCGTCTCCTCAACCGCACCTGGCATGCCGAGGTCCACAATGTTCGTGAGCCGCTCCGGCACGGTGAAGCGCTCCCCCGTGCGAATGGCGTGGGCGAAACGCTCGCATGCGCCGCCCAGTGCAGGCGGGACGCCAGCCGGGATATTCGCCGTGCTTTCGGGCAAATGAGCCGCCGCCGCATACAACCGCGACACCGTTGCGACACGCGCCAGATGAAACGCCTGCCGGCGCCGGTAATTGGCGTCCCGCATCGTCGAGAACTGCAGCAGTCTTTGCAGCGTCAGTGTTCCGTTTTCAACGTCCCGCGCGTCGGGGCTGCCAACGCCCCGCGCGCCACCCTCGATGTACGCGAGACCCGCGTCGACCTCCGCAAGTTGTCCGAGCATGGCGTCTTTGAGTTGCCGTACCGGCTCGGCCGGCAGACATACCGTGTTGATCAACAGCGTGATCGCAATCGGGTAATTCACGGCGACCCACAGCCACAGCGCGATACGTACGAGTGCTTCCGCCTGATCGGTCAGGTCGACGAAGGACTGGAAATAGATGACGACGATGCCGACGACGAAGAAAGCCGCACCGATTTTCGCAACCCGCATCATGTAGACGCTGAGAAGGAACAGCGCTGCTGACAGCAGGATTCTCAGGATCGGATAATCGTACGTCAGCTCGAGCACAAGAATCGCAACGCCGACGGCCAACGTCACGCCGACCATGAACACAACGCCGATGAGACGCGTCTTCACCACATTTGACTGCGTAACATAGGACACCGCGAGCAACGACAGCGCGAGAAAGGGGACCTGCAATGCCATGGAGACCGTGATGACGATCGCACTTGCCAACAGGCAGCGCAGCATCACGTTCGCACGACCCGGCTGGGCGCGAATCTCGTCAACGAAAAAGCGGGCGAATCGCTGCAAACACTGCGGGAAATATCCGGTTGCCTCCATGATTGTCCTCATCGCGACGATGCCACCGCGTCGCCACGCTTGAGGGTTGCGACCGCAGACGTACCGACGCGAAATAGCTCTGGATCGGGATTGAGCACGGCAATCTTCACGGGAAAGCGCTGCGACACATGCACCCAGTTGATCGTGCGCTGCACGCTCGGAAGACCCTGTTCCACCACGCCGCCATCGTCTGGCAGCACCCCATAGCCGACCGAATCGACGACGCCGGTGAAGCGCCTGGCGGTGTCGCTCATCAGGTATACGGTGGACGGCGTGCAGGCATGGACGCCCTTCAACTCCGTTTCCCGGAAATTGGCGACGACGTACCAATGCCGGGTATCGATCAACGTAAAAACGGGCTTCAACGCCGATGCGAACTGCCCAACCGTCGTGCGCAGCGACACCGCCCGACCGTCGAACGGCGCGCGCACCTCCGTGAACTCGAGATTCAGTTCGGCAATGGCGATCTGCGCGTTGACTTCCGCGCGCTGCGCGACCAGCGCATCGACGCCGCTGACTGCCGCGCTAGCCTGCTGCGCCTCGTGCATCGCGGCGATCAGTTCCGCCTGCGCGGAGCGCTGCGCGGTACGCGCGCGATCGACTTCCTCGGCGGATACGTAGCCCTGCGCGAGCAAGGGTTCAGTGCGGCGCAGTGTGTCCGCGGCCTGGTTTGCCACTGCGCGGGCCCGCTCGACGGCAGCCTGCATGGAATCCGCGTTGTATTGCTGCGCATTGACCGAACGTTGCGTCAAAACGATCTGGTGGTCGAGCGTGTCGAGCCGTGCGCGAGCCTGATCCAGTGCAGCCTGATACGGCCGCGGGTCGATCCGCAGCAGCAGATCGCCTTGCCTGACGGCCTGATTGTCGCGAACCGGAAGCTCGATGATCCGGCCGCTGATTTCCGGAACGACGTTGACCGTGTCCGCGTATACATACGCGTCGTCAGTGGACGGCGCGCGATCGAGCCGCCACAGAACCACGATCTGCAAGCCGATCGCCATCAGCACGATCGCAGCGGCAGGAAGCTTCTTCAGGTGGCGCGCGGCGCGAGCGTTATCAATCATTTTCGGACCACATCAACGATGAAAAAATGCTAACCAGGCGGCCATCGCAAGCAGCGCGCTCAGCGCCGGATAGCTGATGGCGAGCGGTGCGAGCGCCGAGTTCGCTCCGCGTCGGCTCAACGCCAGGTGAACAAGAATCGCCCCCGCGACGCCGCACACGATGCAGAACAACCAGTCCGGAAAGGCTGCGCCCAACAGCGGAATCGATGGCGAAAATGCGCAACCGTCGAGCAGCACGGTGGACATTGACAGCACTGCCAGACTCGAGACGCGCGACCGGCTCATTTTGGGTCGCTGGCCGTACGGCCGCCTACGTTCAGACCATCGCCGACACTGTCTCGCTTCCACGAAGCCTTGGCGAACGCTACAACGCATGCGGCCTTACCGAGGCATTCGACCGTCGAGACGATCGCAAAGGCAATGCTGTGCGTGTACTCCAGAGGTAACGCTGGTGCTACGGCCAATACACTCGCCGCGCAAATGAAAGCGAACACGTGACGGGTCAAGCGCAGGTCGGCTATGGCGGCGAAACCGATGAGGCAAATCAGCAGCTTCGACACCAACATAGCGGGCAGTGAGGTTGAATTGATCGACCCGCTCAGTTCCAGCGGTGCCTCGATCAGCGTCCAGCAACAGACCCCAATCACAGATACCTTGAACCGGTGCTCCCATCGCGACGTCAAATAGTCGGCATTCACCGAGACTTCCGACACGTCGTGCCTGTCGGGCACGCGCTTCGTCAGATTGCCAACGCTGTAGTTCATCGTGCAGTCCTCCATGCGGACATGGCCGGCCGCGTTTGCGCGGGTGGATAGACATTCCACGATCCGTCGTCGTGACGGAAGAAGAAAATCGACAGCAGACCGCCGGGACGCACCGCCTCGATGCACACGCAGCGCCGATGCACGGCGGTGCGGCGGACCCGCACGACAGGCGCGTGCATCGCAAGCGTGGGTGCGAGCCATTTCTCGACGGCCCAGTGCAGAGTCATTTCGGTCCGGTTCATGGTGCCTCCTTCGCGCCTGCGGCGGCTCTAAACTTAAGTGACGGAATTCAAGCTACGCTGACCACTGCGTGATCGGTTTTGATCCGAAAGCCGATGAAGGTGCTCACGAGACACAGCAACGCGTAGACGCCTGCGCGCGGATGTTTGAGGCCTGCCTGGACCTGCTCGCTGCGGCTTTCGCCGACCAGACACCATGCGCAAAAATGCTCGCAGTTGTTCGTCAGCAGGCGATAGCGGTTTTCGCCGAGCCGCGAGCGGGCGCGCAGCACGGTTTCCGCGCCGCAATACTTCGGGAACGGATGCGCACACACGGTAACGGTGTGGCCATCGGCGAACTGCTCGAGGGAGACTTCTTCAATGGGCCCGCGACGCACGGAGGTCGCGAAACCCGCGTAGTGAATGACCATTCCGCTACCGACATAAATGCCGTGATGTTCGTAGCCGTGGCGTTTCGTGATCAGATGAGCACCGAGAGCGGGTTCTTCGTTCGAGCCGCCAGGCGCGACTTCCGCCGATGCATAGGCGGCTGCGCGTTGTGCGCGTTGTTCAGCGCGTGATTGTTGGCGGTTACGGTTCATGGCTCTGCTCCGGGTCCAAGGGGCGAACGGTTGACGTTGCAAACGGGCGGCGACCCACCCGCATCTTCAATACGCCCGTGACATAGGGAAAAGCCGTGTCGGTGCATGAAGAAGCGGCCTCATTTATAGTGGCCGCCTGCGAACCAATCTAGGGCGTAGCCAACGCAGCCGCAATTACACCTTGGGTTCAGCACACGCATTTGCAGGGATGCGCGGGTGTGACTAACACCATCGTGCAATGGCTCTCTGCGCCGCCGTGGTCCTAACCTCGCCTTGTGGACGAAAACCGTTTGGAGTTGATCCATGGAGAAGAAAGACAGGCATTCCACGCCCGCCCCACTGAAGGCCGGCGACGTATTCGAAGAATTTGCGCGGACCCTCTGGTACCTGCGTGCGCCGCTCGTAGCGCTATTTGTGCTGTTTCTTCTGCTTTCGGCGTTCATGTATTACGCCGGCGGCTTGATCGACGCGGGGGGCAGGACGCCATCCTCGTTTGGGAAAGCGCTCTACTTCTGCACGATCACCGCACTCACGATCGGCTATGGCGACATCGTGCCCACCACGGTTCTGGGTCGGATCGATGCAGTGCTGATCGGAGCGCAAGGTGTGCTGGTGACGAGTATGGTCACCGCCGCGTTTGTTCACGCGATTCAGGAGGTAGCGCGCCGCGCCGGCGCGCAAGGTGAAGCCTAGGTCCTATGCGGCGGCGGTCAGTCCGACACTGGCGAGAATGATGAAGCCGGTCCGGGTTCACGAAAACCAGCAGCCCACCCTGAATACGCTGCCAACGCCGACACGCGCCCAAAAGGTCGACAGTATCGCGGCCAGAAGGATAGCGGCGAGCATGACCGCGAGAATCGCGCAACCGCTCGGTGTCAGAGGTCCGCCGACAAAGGCGCCCCACTGTCTGAAGCCCGTCGCAATCTGGATGGTGCGTCGCAGCTGGCCGGCGATGCAAGCCCAGTGGCAACGCGACGCAATGGCAGTGAAGATTTCGCTTTTCATCATGATGGGTCGCCGCAAGCACCATCAAGACAGCCCCCAACGACAGAGGCGTGGTAGAGGCGATCCGATCTGGCCGCCATCTCGCTGGCATTCGCGACAAATACTTTAGTCTGCGAACCAATTTAGGTCGAGCCGGCCACCGCCGCAATTACACTTTGGGAGCAGGTTTCCTCGACACCCTGTCCCTTCGATACCGCGGCGTAGTTACACCATCGTGCAATTGAGCCGCGCACCTCCACCGGCCTAAAGTGGCTCTACGCGGGCAACGTCTCCCAACGCGGGCGTGGCTCGAACGCAGCCAAACGCACACCGCAATGGGATTCTCATCATGCTCACTGACGTACTCCACCTCTCTCGCGCGCAGTTCGCGATGACCACGATCTTCCACATCCTGTGGCCTATCCTCACCGTCAGTCTGTCGGCATACCTGCTGCTGATCGAAGTACTGTGGATTCGCACCGGCGACGTGATGTACTACCGCCACGCCCGCTACTGGAGCAAGCTGCTCGCGCTCAATTTCGCGGTTGGCGTGGTTACAGGCATTCCCCTGGAATTTCAGTTCGGCACCAACTGGTCCGGCTTCGTACAGTTCTGTGGCCAGTTCGCCGGCAATATTCTCGGCTTCGAAGGCGCAATGGCGTTCATGCTCGAAGCCGGATTCATCGGCGTGATGATGCTCGGCTGGGGACGTGTGTCACGTGGCGTCCACATCTTTGCCACGGCGATGGTAGCGCTCGGATCCAGCATTTCCGTATTCTGGATCATGGTCGCCAATTCGTGGATGCAGACGCCCGCCGGTATCACCGTCGTCAACGGCAAGCTCGTGATCACAGACTATGCAGCGGCCATCTTCAACCCCGACATGGTGTGGGCCGTCTCTCACATGTGGACGGCCGCGATCGAAACAGGGATGTTTGTGATCGCAGGCATCTCGGCGTACCACCTGTTCCGCCGGAGGCACCCGGAGTTCTTTGTGCGTTCCTTCAAGATCGCACTGGGCGTGCTCGTCGTCGTTGCACCGCTTCAGGTCTGGCTCGGGGACTCTAGCGGCACCAGCGTGTTCGCGACTCAACCCGCGAAGGGTGCCGCCATCGAAGGGCACTGGCAGACCAACAAGCCCGGCACAGGCGCCTCATGGTCGCTGGTTGCGTGGCCCGATCAGCAAAAGCAGCGTAATGACTGGTCGATCGAAGTGCCGGGACTCCTGAGCATTCTCGGCACGCACTCGCTGCACGGACGGGTTTCGGGTCTGACCGACTTCCCGCGCGCCGACCAGCCGCCTATGGTGCCGCTCCTTTACTACGCGTTCCGCGTGATGGCCGGCATCGGCTTCGCCTTCATGCTGCTCGCGTTCTGGACCGCGTATGCGCTGCATAAAGCGCGTGGTAGTCTCGACCGACTCCTCGCGCAGCGCAAGCTCCTGCTCGCATGGGTGCTGTGCATCCCACTGCCTTACGTGGCTGTCGAGGCCGGATGGATCGTCCGCGAGGTGGGACGTCAGCCGTGGGTCGTCTACGGACTGCTGCGAACGAGTCAAGCCGTGTCCGCGGTGCCCGCGTCCTCGGTAACGGCCAGCATGGCGATGTTCTTCGTGTTCGACGTCGTGTTGCTGATCACCTTCTTTCTTCTCGCGCGCCGTTGGCTGAAGAACGGCCCCGATCTCACGGCCACACCGCCCACGACCGCGATCGCCGCACCCCGGACAGTCGCGACCGAATCCTGAAACCTCTTTCTCCAACTCAAGGGAGATCGTTCGATGGAAAGCACCACTCATTCCCTGCTGGCCCTCACGTGGTTCGGCCTGATCGGCCTGATGCTGGCCTTCTACGTCGTGACCGATGGATTCGACCTCGGTGTCGGTATGCTCACTCTGCTGAGCAGAAATCGCAAAGACCGCGACGTGATGGTTCAAACCATCGGTCACGTGTGGGATGCGAATGAGACATGGCTGGTCGTGGTCGGCGGCGCCCTGTTCGGCGCGTTCCCGGCTGCCTACGCGGCCTTGATGCAAGCGCTTTATCTGCCAGTCATGGCGATGATAGCCGGGCTGATCATGCGGGGTGCAGCCATCGAATTCCGCCATAGCGAGCAGCATGGACGGCTATGGGACATCGTGTTCGGCGTGGGCAGCTTCGTCGCGGCCATCTCGCAAGGCGTCGTGCTCGGCAAAGTGATAACGGGGTTCGTGCCTGACGGGTCCAGCGCGGCGTTCACCACGGTGACAGCCATTGGGGTCGTGAGTGGTTATGCCCTGCTCGGCGCGACGTGGCTGGTGAAGAAGTCGGTCGGCCCGCTCGAACGTTGGGCCCGACGGTTGGCGCTGCTGAGCGCGCAGTTCACCGTGGCTGCCGCGATCGTGCTGACCGGGGCAACGTGGTTCGACAGCGTGGCCGTCCATGCCCGCTGGTTCCAGCCTGGCGTGTTCGCCCCGCTTGCAGTACTCGGCGCACTCGCCGTCCTTTCGTACGGCTGGCTCGTCGCGTCGCTCTATCGGGGACGCGACCGCGCTCCGTTCCGCGCCGCGATAACGCTGTTCATCGTGTCGTTCGCGGGCCTTGCGATCAGCCTCTACCCCGACTTCATTCCGGGCCGCCTCACGATCTTGCAAGCCGCGTCAGACACTCTGACCCTCGCGTTCATGTTGATCGGGATCGGCCTCGTATTCCCGGTGATGATCGGCTACAACCTGTACCAGTACGCGATTTTCCGTGGCAAGGTCATCGACACGACCGGCGCGTGACGGTACGCGAATTCATTAAAACCGCTCAATTCCAGGAGCAGCCAATGAAAGCGAAAGAGTACGCCGCGGTGGACGACGCACGAGTCCAGGTCCAAATTCTCGAACAATCCGAAACCACGCTCATCATCCGCTGGGTGGAACCCGGCCGATGTCACTATGCCGAGCAGCGCTGGCGTCGTCGTCGTGCGAGAGCGTCGGGGGTGTGCGTGGTGTCGCAGCGTGCAATTCGCCGCGGCGATGTCGTCTATTGCCCCAACGAACGCCCCGCCCGAGCGAACGCATCGGCGATGATCTCTGTGGAAGCGTTTGGCGATTCAGGCCGCGGCGTTGGCTTCAACCCGGCTGAATCTGGACGTCGCGTGTAACCGGATTCTGGTCCTCATCAGCGACGCCGCATCGCGGCGTCGTTCCCAGACAACTGGCAGCCGAAAATAAAATGCCGCTCGACCGAGCGGCACAGGAAAAGCTGCTGACCCACGCAAGCCCGTCAAGCGAGTCGGATGCCCGGTTGAGCCAGCCCATTGATCTGCTCCGCCGTCCAGAGCAGCGTGGCGCGGCGAAAACCGTGCAGCGCCTGCTGATGGCGTCGGTACAACATCGCATGGCTAAGCTGCGCGAGTTTGCCCCGAATGAGTCCCCCTGGAAACAATCCAAAGCGACCCAGCGTGCCGAACGAGTCGTACTTGCTCAATGACACGAGCGATCCGAAATCCCGGAATGCAAAGCGAGGAAGAGGCTTGCTGTGACGAACCCATTCCGGCAAATGGCGCGCCAGATGCTCCGCCTGTTGAGCGGCTACCTGCGCGGTAGGAGGCAGCGCTCGCTGCGCACCTTCTGGCGTGAGTGAAGCGCAATCGCCGAGCGCAAAAATGTTCTCCTCGTTCAGGGCCTGCAACGTGACCGACACGACGATCTGGTTCGACCGGTTGGTCTCGAGACCAGCTAACCGGTTCATGAAATCAGGAGCCTTCACGCCAGCCGCCCATACCATCAAGTCCGCGTCGACAAGCTTCCCGTCTCCATACCGAAAGCCTCCCGGTTCCACAGCCGAGACGCCTGTCGAGGTCATTACGCGAAGGCCGATTTTCTCGAGTCGTTGCTGGCTTTCTGAGGAGATTTCCGGCGGGAAGGCAGGAAGCACGCGTGGTCCCGCCTCCAGAAGCGTCAAGCGCAGCCTTTCTCTGATCGCCGGATCGCCGTAGCTGGCCGCGAGCTCGAAAAGATGACTGAGCTCGGCCGATAACTCGACTCCGGTAGCACCAGCGCCCACGATCGCAACCCTGAGCTCCTCATCCTTGACCACGGAACGAAGAGAATGCTCGCGCAACGCGACGTTGAATGTCTCCGCCTGCTGTTGGCTGTCAATAAGATGGCAATGCTCCATGACTCCCGGCACGCCGAAGTCGTTCGCGCGACTGCCTATGGACAGCACCAGCACATCGTACGGAACCGTTCGCGGTTCGAGCATCAACCCGCCCTCATGCGCCTCGATTGCGGCAAGCTGGACCTCCCGCCGTTGTCGATCCAGTCCGCACATCTCTCCCGGCTGATACGTGAAGCTGTGTTCACGCGCATGCGACAGATAGATCACGCGCTGCTGATTCACATCGCGCGTACCCGCCGCAATCGTGTGCAGCATCGGCTTCCAGATATGGGTCGGGCTTCGGTCGATCAGGGTGACGCTGGCCTCACCCGCCCGGCCCAGCCGGTCGCCGAGCCTGGTTGCAAGCAGAATCCCTGCGATTCCCCCGCCTACGATAACGATACGAGTTGGATCTTTCATGGCTGTCACTCATTGAATGATGGACGGTTTCCAATAACGTGCGCCGATGGCAATGCACTGCTTGGCAATAGCGGCCGCGCCAATGAGACCCATCGGTACTTTGTCAAATTAGGTCATGCAGGAGGCAGCTGCAATTGACCTTTGGTGCAGGATCGAGCGACACGTTCTCCCACCTGTACGAAGGTGTCGTTACACCATCGTGCAATTGAGTCGCACGCCGATCACCGCATAAATTGGTGTCCATGAGCAACGTCTTCCAACACCGGCGTCGCTCAGACCCTGGCCAGTCGCACAACGCTATGGGCGCATCGCTTACCGCCGGGAGCAAACACTCTAATATCCCGGCGGTACTCGCCCTCAGCCCGATGTTCTGCGTTCTCGTCAACTTCGACAAAAGTTAAGGATGCCCAATGACTACGACCCGCACCAACTCAAGCAGCGTTTCTCAGAGCACCGTTTGCTCGGGACGATTGTTTGTCCTTGAATTGAGCAGCAACTCGATTCACTCGATGAACCCGGACGGATCCGACCGCAAGACGATCGTCACAGACTGCCGCCTCCCCGACGGCATTGCAGTGGATGCGCACGCGGGTCATATCTACTGGACCAACATGGGAGCCGCTCTGAGCGCCAATGACGGCTCGATCGAGCGCGCCGACCTCGACGGCAACAACCGCGTGGTCATCGTCCCGCAAGGCATCACGCACACGCCGAAGCAGCTCCAGCTCGATAAGGATGGCGGAAAACTTTATTGGTGCGACCGCGAAGGCATGCGTGTGATGCGCGCCAACTGCGATGGCTCTCAAGTCGAAACACTGGTCGAGACCGGGCACGGCGATGACGACCGGCACGACCAGTCCCGATGGTGTGTCGGCGTCGCCGTCGATCGCACGCGCGGGAAGCTCTACTGGACGCAAAAGGGTCCTGACAACCGCGACCAGGGCCGCATCTTCCGCGCGAATCTGGAGATCCCGAATGGCGAAGCTCCGGCCACCCGCTCCGACATCGAAGTGCTGTTCGACCATCTGCCGGAACCGATCGACCTCGAGTTCGACCGGGCAAACCGCGTCCTCTACTGGACGGACCGCGGCGATCCCCCGCGCGGCAACACCGTCAATCGCGCCCCCGTCGACACAGCGGCAACGCCCGAGATCGTGATCACGCATCTGCTGGAAGGGATCGGCATCACGCTCGACGTTGCCGGTAACCGAATGTTCGTCACGGACCTGGGCGGCTCGGTCTATTCCGCGGAACTCGATGGCAGCAACCTGCGCAACTTCCTCTACGCCCAAGGCAACCTCACCGGCGTCGCCTACGCCGAAGTCTGACCCATACATTGGAGAAATGACATGACTGACACCAAGTCCATTCGCCGCGTCGCCATCATCGGCACGGGCGTGATCGGCGCGAGCTGGGCCGCGCTGTTTCTCGCCCGCGGATTGCATGTCGTAGCGACGGACATCGCACCGAACTCGGAAGCGTCATTGAATAAATTCGTGGAGTCCGCATGGCCGGCGCTCACGAGATTGGGGCTTTCGCCCGGCGCGTCGCTCACCAACCTCACGTTCACGCCCGTGCTCGAGCAAGCGCTCGTTGGCGCGGACCTGGTACAGGAAAACGGACCCGAGCGGATCGACTTCAAGCAGAAGCTCTATGGGCAACTCGACGAGCTATTGCCTGCCGACGTGATCATTGCTTCGAGTTCGTCGGGGCTCACCATGAGCGAAATCCAGAAGGGAGCCGCGGCGCATCCCGAGCGCTGCGTCATCGCCCATCCGTTCAATCCGCCCCACTTGATCCCGCTCGTCGAGATCGTCGGCGGTGCGAACACCTCCGAAGCAACGATCCAGCGCGCTACGGATTTCTATGCGTCGATCGGGCAGCGTACGGTGCGAGTCAACAAGGAGATGCCGGGCCACGTCGCGAACCGGCTGCAGGCCGCATTGGCGCGCGAGGTGTATTACCTCGTCGCCGAGGGCGTCGTGAGCGCCGCCGATGTCGACACCGCTCTGTGCTGGGGCCCGGGCCTGCGCTGGGGCGTGATGGGCAACATGACGCTCAACCATCTTGGCGGCGGCCCTGGCGGCATCGAGCACTTCTTCCAACAGTTCAGCGGCCCGATGTCGGCCTGGTGGAAGACGCTCGGCGCGCCAGTTCTGAGCCCTGAGGTCCAAAAAAAGCTCGTCGACAGCGTACACGCCGAGGCCGGATCGCGCTCCATCGAAGAACTGGCGGCGGAGCGCGATGAAGTTCTGCTCGGTCTGCTCGAGCTACGCCGCAAGGTTGGCGATGCGAAACAGACCAGATAGCTCGCTCTCGAAGGCGCTCACGACCGCGAGGACGCGTGAGACCTTTTCGTGGGCGCGAGAGCTGCTCGGTGGCAACGGCATTCTCGCGGACTACAACGTCGGGCGTTTCTTTGCCGACGCCGAGGCGCTCTATTCCTACGAGGGCACTTTCCAGATGCAGAACCTGATCGTCGGAAAGGCGATCACCGGGTTCAGCGCGTTTATCTAAGACTGCAAGCGTGACGACGAGATTCGCGCCGTCACCCCATTGGAAGGAAATCTAAACATGTCATCGACAACCGTGACAGTCGCATCTTCACCATTAGCACCGCCTGATAAGTCCTCGGAACAGGTCGTCACGCTCGCGAACGTCCTGTACGAAAAGCGCAACGCGATCGCGTATGTGACCGTGAACCGTCCCAAGGTCCTTAATGCCCTGAGCACGCAGACCTGGAAGGATCTGCGAACGGCTTTCGAGGATGCGCGCGAGGACGCCGCCGTACGCGGCGTCATTCTCACCGGCGCGGGCGGCAAGGCGTTCATCGCCGGCGCGGACATCAGCGAGCTTGCGCACGCGAGCGCGATCGAAGCCGAGCAGTCGAGCCGCTTCGGGCAAGCAGTGCTCGATCTGATCGAGAACCTTGGCAAACCCGTGATCGCGGCAATCAACGGCTTCGCACTCGGCGGCGGCTGCGAGACGGCAATGGCGTGCACCTTGCGTATCGCCGTCGAGCACGCCCAACTCGGCCAGCCCGAGGTGAAGCTGGGATTGCTGCCCGGCGGCGGCGGCACGCAGCGGCTGCCGCGCCTCGTCGGAAAGGGCCGCGCGCTGCAGCTCATTCTGTCGGCGCAGCTCATCAGCGCGCAGGAAGCCTGGCGCATCGGCTTAGTCAACGAGGTCGTCCCGGCAGCCGATCTGATCGGACGTGCCGAAGCCATTCTAAAGACGATCGGCTCGAACGCTCCTGTCGCGGTGAAGCTATCGCTCGAAGCGGTGAACAAGGGCCTGGACGCGGACCAGAGCGAAGGCCTCGCCCTCGAAGCCTCCTACTTCGGACTGTGCGCCGGGACGGAGGACAAAAAGGAAGGCACTTCCGCCTTCCTCGAAAAGCGCGCCCCGCAGTTTGTGGGTCGGTGAAGCAGGCAAACGCGATTCAGGAGAAACCCAATGGCAAGCGACAACATTTTTTCCGGATTGAAGGTGGTCGACTTTTCGAGCTTTATCGCGGCTCCCGGCGCCGCCGTCATCCTGTCGGACTTCGGCGCCGACGTTATCAAAGTCGAACCCCCGAGCGGCGACCCGTGGCGACACGCGCACAAGATCCCGTCGCAACCGATGGCGGATGAGCCGTATCAGTGGCATCTCGCGAACCGTAATAAACGCAGCATTGCGCTCGACCTGAAGTCGCCCAGCGCCCAACAAATTCTCCAGCGGCTCGTCACGTGGGCCGACGTGTTCACCGTCAATACGCCACATCCGGCGCGCAAGAAGTTGAAGCTCGAATACGACGATCTGGCGCGCTGGAACCCGCGCCTGATCTACGCGGACCTCACCGGCTTTGGCGAAAGCGGCCCGGATGCCGATCTGCCCGGCTTCGATCTCACGGCGTTCTGGGCGCGCAGCGGCCTGTTGTCGATGACGCGCGACGCCGGCGCACCGCCGACCTGGCCGGTGGCCGGAAGCGGCGACAATGCGACGGCCGTTGGCATCTATTCGGCGATCGTCACGGCGCTTTACCGCCGCGAGCGCACCGGCAAGGGCTCTTATGTGACGACTTCGCTCCTTGCCTCGGGCGTCTGGTCAGCAAGCGTTGCGATCCAGGCCGCCCTGGCCGGTGCGACGTTTCCGGCGCCGCACGATCGCAAGCATCCAGCGAATGCGGCGCTCAATGTGTACCGCGCTTCGGACGGCACCTGGTTCGTGCTGGTGGTCTTTCCCGACAAGTTGGCGGCGGTCGCGAAAGCCATCGGCCGCCCGGATCTGCTGACTGACCCACGGTTTTCAGATCCGGCGAAGCTGACGGCAAACATGCCTCAACTCACGGCCATCCTCGACGAGGTCTTCGGCGCGCAGCCGATGGCGCACTGGCACGAGGCGTTCAGCAGTGTCCACGTCACGTATGGTGCCGTGCGCGGACCACAAGAGGTAATCGATGACCCGCAGTTGCGTGCCAACGATGTCATCGTTCCGCTCGAAGGCGCCGGTGGCAAGCTGACCTCAACGATCAGCAATCCGATTCGGGTTCATGGCGTCGAAAAAGTGCCGGCGCGACGCGCGCCCGATCTTGGCGAGCACAGCGAAGACATCCTCCGCGAGCTGGGATTCGACGCGAAGGACATCGACAGCCTGCGTGCGAGCGGCACGGTGCCGAACCTCAAGGCGCACGCTGCCTGACACAGGCATGACAGGGATTTAGGAGCAAACCATGAGTGACATCATCACCGAGCGTACCGACGGCATCCTGCGCGTCGCGTTCAATCGTCCCGAGAAGAAGAACGCCATGACGGGGGACATGTATACGCGCCTCGCGGATATCTTCAACGAGGCCGCGGCAGACGAGGAAGTCCGCGTCGTGCTCTGGCATGGCGTCGGCCAGTCGTTCTGCGCGGGCAACGACGTCGTGGATTTTCTCAATCATCCGCCGAAGCCGGGCGATTTTCCGCAGGGCCGGCTGATCGAGGCGCTCATCACATTCGACAAGCCGATCGTCGTGGCTGTGCAAGGCGCCGCGGTGGGCAGCGGGACCACGATGCTGACCCACTGCGATTTCGTCTATGCGGGCGAGAGCGCGAAGTTTCTGATGCCGTTCATCAATCTTGGGCTGGTGCCGGAATTCGGATCGAGCTATTCGATTCCGGCGCGCGTGGGCCATCTCAGGGCAGCGGAATTGTTCCTGCTAGGAGAACCTTTCACTGCCCAGCGAGCGGTGGAACTGGGCCTCGCGACTCGCGTGGTGCCCGACGGCGATCTGCTTGCGACGGCCACCGCAACGGCCCAGAAGCTCGCGGCAAAACCGGGCGGCGCGCTGCTGGCGAGCAAGCGACTCATCAAGCACGCTTCGATCGATCCGCTCAAAGAGGCCGCGACGAGCGAGAGCCAGGAGTTCATGGTCCGGGTGAGCTCGGCAGAGGCCAGGGAAGCACTCTCGGCTTTCCTCGAGAAACGGCCGCCGAATTTCACGAAGATCCCGACGCAAGCCGCGGCCGAATAGTCCGGGTTCGCAGCAGCTGCTGCACGCTTGCGAAACCAGTCACGAACCCGACAGCGTTACGTTGAAGTTGGACGTGACGTCTGTCCATCGATCACGCATTCGAGCGAGATTCTTATGTTGACTAGCAACCAACGCTACATCATCAAGGCCACCGTTCCGTTGCTGGAAACGGGCGGCGAAGCACTGACAAGATACTTTTACAAGCTCATGCTCGACGGGTATCCGCAAGTGCGTCCGCTGTTCAACCAGACCCACCAGGCCAGCGGCTCCCAGCAACGGGCGCTTGCCAACGCCGTACTCACCTACGCTCGCAACATCGACCACCTCGAAGCACTTGGTCCGCTCGCAACACGGATCGTGAGCAAGCACGTTGCGCTGCAAATCCAGCCCGAGCACTACCCGATCGTGGGCGCCTGTCTGCTGCGTGCCATTCGGGAGGTGCTGGGTCCGGACGTCGCGACCGACGCAGTCATCGAGGCGTGGGGCGTGGCCTACCAGCAGCTTGCCGATACGCTGATGAGCGCCGAGCGCAAAGCATACGACGCGCTGTCCAGCGCGCCGGGAGGATGGCGAGGTGTGCGGGCATTTCGCGTGGTCCGCAAAGTCAAGGAAAGCGAAGAGAGTTCTTCGTTCTATCTGGAGCCGGTCGATGGCGGGCCCCTACTCGAGTTCTCCCCGGGCCAGTACATTGGGCTTCGTCTGAACGTGAACGGCGAAGAAATCCGCCGCAACTACTCGCTGTCAGCCGCGCCCAACGGACGTAGTTACCGGATCAGCGTCAAGCGCGAGCCCAGTGGCGTTGCTTCGAACTTCCTCCACGACGAAGTTCGCGAAGAAAGAGTGCTGGAGTTATTTCCGCCTGCAGGCGAGTTCACCCTCCGCGAGAGTGACAAGCCCCTCGTACTCATCAGTGGAGGTGTGGGTATCACGCCAACGCTGGCCATGGCGCAAACGGCGTTAGACGACAACAAACGGGATGTCATTTTTATTCACTATGCGCGCAATGCGCTGGTGCATGCCTTCGGTGACGTGCTCAAGGCGTGGCATGCCCGCTTTCCACGGCTTCGATCCTATGTCGTCTATGAAGAGGCCGAACCGCAGGGAGCGAGCGGGCTGGTCGAGCATGTACCGGACGAGGTGGGCCGGCCGACTCTGGAGCAGTTGCGACGGTGGCATGCGACGAACGACGACTTCGACGCCTACTTCCTAGGACCGAAGCCGTTTACGGCTTTCATCAAGCGGTCACTGCACGAACTAGGCGTACCCGACGATAGAAGTCGATATGAGTTCTTTGGTCCCTCAGAAGCACTGGCTTGAACGCCATTTCGGCCGGCCACAACCGGGCCGGCCTGCCGTTGCCCGGCAAACAGCGAGTGATTTCTTCCTGTGGCACAGCCTCGGCGCCGCTGAAGCGCCAAAGGACATATTTGCCGTGAAACTCTCTCACTTGCTTCGCCGTGCCGTGATTGGCACGACCCTCGCCTCGAATGCAATCTACGGGCATGAGATTAGTGCTGACCTCGATTGCCATGTTGAACCCCAACAATTCATTCAACAACTGCTTGCCAACAAGGAAATCGGACCGCAACCGTTGAAGGTGTCGGACAATTCAGTCAATGCGTATCGGCCCCGTCACAAGCAGAGCTTGACTTCACTCGGATTCAAGGTCCAGGCTGTATTTGGCTCCTTCCCTGACGATGGTTCGTTCAACCAGACCAGCGGCGGCAACGGAGCGCCCCGTCAAGTCTATGGTGTTGTCGTAATGGCAGGGGAAGAAGCAGTTCGGGAACGCCTTCGTCAAACCGGCAGCCCTGCAACAGTGAAGATGGTCATTCCGTCTATCCTCTCGGCCGTTGTTTGCGAGAAATAGCCTGCGCCGACCTTGCGGCAACCCGGGGCGCCCGCGGCCCGTTCGATTATTGGCTGAAATAATGCATTCAGCGGCGCCCTCTTACTCCTCCTCGAACCCTTCCCTACAGTAGCTGCACGGCCCACGGGATAACGACGCGACCAGCCGGTCGATCCGCCTCCCTGGTTCGCGAGGAGACGCTCATGAATCGGCAGACGCTTTATTTCGACGACCTCAAGGTCGGCGACACCTTCACCACCGGCACGTACGAAGTCAGCGCGGCCGCTATCACGCGGTTCGCCGGTGAGTTCGATCCGCAGCCATTCCATCTCGACGACAAAGCCGCCCGCCACACGACGTTTGGCGGCCTCGCCGCGAGCGGCTGGCATACCGCGGCAATCACGATGCGAATGCTCGTCAGCGAGGGCCCGAAGCTAGCCAACGGTGTGCTCGGCGCCGGCTGTGAGATCGCATGGCGAGTTGCTGTTCGGTGCCAAGTCAGCCCGAGGACAAGTGTTCGTTACCGCTCGCCCTGCTGGGGCATTTTTTTAAATTCCTAATTGAGCAGAGTTACGCATCCATTGAGCACGAATGAGACCGGTTCAGTATCTTTGTTCTCAGCATAGTAATGGTCAATACATCGACTTACCCGCCACATTTTCCACGTCCCCAAATTATCCTTGCCATGCAGCATCATAATGGCAACGGTTCTCGCCGATATGTTCCAACGCTTCCAGTGATATCCAGTGGGCGAATAATCGTGGTAGCTGTCAGATTGAGCGCCAACATCGAGGCGATATTTTTTTACTAGCGGCGCAACCGTTGATAAGCTGCCGTCGATGCCGTTAAAGAGTTCGGACGCAGACGGAAGATTTTTTTGATCGTGCGCTTCTGTTGCTAGGTCGATTTCCTGAGAACGTATTGACTGATCCAAACGGTATTTCGCACTTGCATTACTGATAGACAAGATTTCGTAAAGACTAGGGGCTGACGCTATGCCTATTACGCAAAGCACGACAGCTGAAGCAACCCAAAGTCGCTTGCGATTCTTGGAGGATGTCATTGATGCCCCCTGCGCGACGGTTTCGGGATGGGCTTGTTGGCACTGTTCATCGCCCGCCAATTGGCGAAGAATTGTTGAGGCGAGGTCAGGATCTTTGTCCGGCAGCGCAAATTTGCGTGCTGGCGCCAAACGCTCAAAGGCCTCGGCCAATTGCCCCATCGCATGCTGGACGCTCGTCAAGATCTGCTGCGCCGCCAAGAGACCGAACTGTCGTCTGCCTGAAGTCACCTCGTCCATGACCATTTTGGTGACGGCCAGATTTCCGCGCAGTGTCGTCAGAACGTCGATGTCGCGCTGGTCCAAGACGAGGAGTTCCGGGCCAAGATTGTCCGTGAACGGCATTGGGCGAGGACTGTCCTGCGTCAGGTCCGCATGATTCGACAAGGTGCCTCCACTCGTAGCTGTCGCTACAGCCGCATCCATTGTCCGCTTCGCCCCAATGAGGCCGGTCGAGACGCTCACGAGCTCCGCAGCAATAAGGGCTTTCAGCTTGCGCGCACGTTCTTCCAAGTCCTCACGAGCCTTGCGTCGTTCATTGCGCCTGTTGATGTAATTGCCGAGCAGCAACGCGGCCGCGCCGAAGAGCGCGCCGACCAAGGTCGCAATGGCGTCCCCCGACTTGATGTCATGGCCGAGCAGAAGGCCCAGTGCGCTGATGACCAGCACTATGAAAATCAATAGATCGGCTATCTGCATATGCGCCGCCACATGATCTGTCCAGGAAACGATGGTTTGCTGGATGCTACTCCGCAGTCAAGCCGACATCACGGGAACCCGCATGGCGGGCATCCGATAACAGCTTCCATCTTTCAACGTCCGACTATACCGGCCGTTTTTCGCACAAACTGGAATTCGTATGCTGCCCGGCTGCGTTGCAGATAATGTGAGCAGACGGGCATGGAATGCAAGCACGCCCGGTTGAATGCAAGCACAATTGCAGATAATCCGAGCACGCGCGTTCGGTCAGTTGCAGTTATTTCGAGCAGGAAAGCGCGTCGATTGCAAGCACGGCCGGTTTCAAATGCAAGTCGCTACACCTAGGTCGTTCGTTTCGACCCAGCCCAGCCAGATGCGGTTAGTTATTCACACAGCATAGGACGCCGACGCCCGCCTACGGGCGCCCGCATACCGACCGCGTGTTGGCGAACGAACACAATCGATCCGGGAAAAAAGCACACATCTGATAACCACAGTTATCATGGCACCAGCCTTTTTTATCGCGCGAAATCGGGTTGTCTGGCGTCAGCTCTATGCGTGATCTAGACTGGATTCACGTGCCTGCGCCGCTTCCGCCTGCCTACTGCCTGCCTTCCAGGCACTTCTGCCCGGCGCGCTGGAGACCGCCATGCCGCGTCCCACTGCCGCCACCCGCGACGACATCCGCGCCACCGTCCTCGCGATGCTCGCCGAGGCGGGCGACCCCGAACCGCCCTCCGGCGCGCGCTTCCGCCGGATCGTGTCAGTCCGCAAGCTGCGCGCACGGCTGGGCGCCGGCGACCCCGCCACCCTGTCACGCATCCTCAACGACATCGAGGCCGAAGTGGTCCGCGCGGGCCTCGCCGATGTGGCGATTCCGGAGCTGCCCGATGAAATCGCAACGCACATGCGCGCCCTCTGGCAGGCGGCCGTGACGGTGCAGCTCACCGAGGTGGTCGCACTGAAAGACGAGGCGGCCGAGGCGAAGGAGGAGGCGGCAGCGGCCACCCATGACGCCGGCCTGCGGGTCGAACTGCTCCGCGTCGAACTCGCTGCGCTACGCGACCAGATCTCCGAGCGCGATAGCGAGCTGGCCACCGTCAGGACGGAGTGGCGCGCGGCGTCGGAACAGATGAAGATGGCAGAGGCGACCGCCCTCGGATTGCGGGAAACGCTGGCCTCAGCCAATGCTGCCATCGAAAGTGCGCGTACCGACCATACGACTGCGATCGGCGCCGTCCACACCCGCTATGAAGGGCTATCCCGGCAGCTGCTGCAGGAAACCGGGCACCAGCGCCACGCGCTGCAGATCGAGCGTGAACGGCTGACGGGACAGGTTGCCGGGGAGCAGGAGCGGGTGGCGGCGCTCGAAGCGCTCCGCGACCGCCTGCTGGGCGACCTCGCGGCGGAACGCGACGCACGCCTGCGCGCGGCCGCGGAAGTCGCGGCGCTGACCACGCTGGTCGCGGAACAGCGTGCGCTGCTGGG
>ABYL01000025.1 GCA_000173575.1 Burkholderia sp. H160
TGCCGGCCAGGCGCTCCGGCGCCGGCCGCCCCGTCACCGCGCCGAGCATCGACTTGCGCGACATGCCCGCAAGGATCGGATACGGCGACGTGGCGCGCGGCGCCGTGTCCCGCAGATGCGCGAGCAACGCGTAGTTGTGCTCGACGACGGTCTTGCCGAAGCCGAACCCCGGATCGACGCTGATGCGCTCGCGCGCAACCCCCGCCTGCTGCAACGTCGCGACACGCTCTTCCAGAAAGTGGCGCACGTCACTGACCACGTCGTCATAGTGCGGCTCGCCGAGCTGCATGGTTTGCGGCTCGCCAAGCATATGCATCACACAAAGGCCGCAGTCGCTGTCGCGCACCACGTCGATGGCGCCGGGCATGCGAAAGCCCCAGATGTCGTTGATCATGTCGGCGCCCGAGTTCAACGCTTGACGCATCACTTCCGGCTTGTACGTATCGACCGACAACGGCACGTTCGCACCGCGCAGTTGCTCGACGAGCGGCAGCACGCGCTCCAGCTCTTCGTCGAGCGGCACGGGTGGCGCGCCAGGACGCGTCGATTCGCCGCCGATATCGATGATGTCCGCTCCCTCGAGCATCATGCGCTCAGCCTGGCGCAGCGCATCGCCGCGCATCGCGAACTTGCCGCCGTCAGAGAAGGAATCGGGTGTGACGTTCAGGATGCCCATGACCAACGGGCGTTCAAACGTCAGCTTGAAGCGGCCGCATTGCAGCGGCTCTGGAATGGAAACGGAAGAAGAATCGACTTTCGACACGTAGCAGTGCTTCACTTGGAACGGATGAATGCAAAACGGGCCGGTGTGTAGCACACCGGCCCGCACTTTCTACTGATTACCGATCAGGCCGGCGCCGTGGCGCTGCCCGGCTTGACTTCGGTGCCCGGGCTGCCGCCCGAGGAGGCGTCGCTTGCTGACGGCGGCGAGCTCTTCGGCGACCGTGGCGGCCGACCTGCCATGATGTCGTTGATCTGATCGGCGTCGATCGTCTCCCACTCCATCAGCGCGGCGGTCATCGCTTCGACCTTGTCGCGGTTCTCTTCGAGCAGGCGCCGCGCGAGCGTGTACTGCTCGTCCAGCACACGGCGGATTTCCGCGTCGACCTTCTGCTGCGTCGCTTCCGAAATGGTCCGTGTAAAGCCGCGACCGAACGGCGAAGCGTCGTTCTCGTCGTCGACATAGACCATCGGTCCGAGCGCGTCCGTCATGCCGAAGCGGGCGACCATCGCGCGAGCCGTCTGCGTGGCCTTGTTGAAGTCGTCCGACGCGCCCGTGCTGATCAGGTTCAGGAACAGCTCTTCCGCGACGCGGCCACCGAACAGGATCGCGAGACGATCGAGCAGGTAGTCCTTCGAGTACGTTTCGTTGTCATGCTCCGGCAACTGCCACGTGACGCCCAGCGCACGGCCGCGCGGAATGATCGTGACCTTGTGCACCGGATCGGCCTTCGGCAGCAGCTTCGCGATCACCGCGTGACCCGATTCGTGATACGCAGTAGCACGCTTCGATTCTTCGCGGATCACGGCCGACTTGCGCTCCGGACCCATGAAGATCTTGTCCTTCGCATCCTCGAAGTCCGTCATTTCGACGATGCGCTTGCCGCGGCGCGCCGCGAATAGTGCTGCTTCGTTGACGAGGTTCGCGAGATCGGCGCCCGAGAAACCCGGCGTGCCGCGCGCGATCACTGCCGCATCGACGTCGTTCGAGATCGGCACCTTGCGCAGGTGCACCTTCATGATGTGCTCGCGGCCGCGGATATCGGGCAGACCGACATACACCTGACGGTCGAAGCGGCCCGGACGCAGCAGCGCCTTGTCGAGCACGTCCGAACGGTTCGTCGCGGCGATCACGATGACGCCCGAATTCGCCTCGAAGCCGTCCATTTCGACGAGCATCTGGTTCAGTGTCTGTTCGCGCTCGTCGTTACCGCCGCCCATGCCGGCGCCGCGATGACGACCGACCGCATCGATTTCGTCGATGAACACGATACACGGTGCGTGCTTCTTGGCCTGTTCGAACATGTCGCGCACGCGAGCCGCGCCGACACCGACGAACATTTCCACAAAGTCCGAACCCGAGATGCTGAAGAACGGCACCTTCGCCTCGCCGGCGATAGCGCGCGCAAGCAGCGTCTTACCGGTTCCCGGTGGGCCAACGAGCAGCACGCCGCGAGGAATACGGCCACCGAGCTTCTGGAATTTCTGCGGATCACGCAGAAAGTCGACGAGCTCCGACACTTCTTCCTTGGCTTCGTCGCAGCCGGCGACGTCGGTGAAATTGATTGCGTTGTTGTTTTCGTCGATGAGGCGCGCGCGCGACTTGCCAAACGAGAAGGCCCCGCCTTTGCCGCCCCCCTGCATCTGTCGCATCATGTAGAACCAGAAACCGATGATCAGGATCGTCGGTCCGAGGTAATACAGCACTGACATCAGCGCATTGGGTTCGTCGTCCGCCTTGCCGCTCACCTGTACGCCATACTTCATCAGATCGCCGACCATCC
The DNA here is from genome assembly GCA_000173575.1 of Burkholderia sp. H160. GTDB lineage: Bacteria > Pseudomonadota > Gammaproteobacteria > Burkholderiales > Burkholderiaceae > Paraburkholderia. Next base: position 2,505 of record ABYL01000025.1, read on the forward strand.
AGATGTCGCCGGGCGACACGATCTGGTACTTCTGGCCGTCTGCTGGAGTGACCGTGAGGTTCCGCCCCTGGACAATGACGTTCTTGACTTTGCCGTTCTTCGCGTCGTCCATGAACTGCGAATAGGAAACGCCTTCCTGGACACGGGGCTTGTCGAACTGCTTGAACACCGTAAACAGCACCAGTGCGATCACCAGCCACACTGCTGCTTTCGAAAACATATTGTTGTTCAAAGCACCACTCCTTCACTTAGACGGGCGCCTACATTTGCCTTGCGGCACCACGAAAGCATTCTAATCCAGTCCGCAGACCCCTGCCATAACGTTTCGCTACCACGAAAATAAGGTAGCGGGCCAGCTTGACGCCGGCCTCCGACGCATCGGGCTAACTATTGGCGGAGGTGGAACCGGCTCGCCGCGCCCCTACGCGGGACGCTTCAGATGCTTACCCAAAATAAATGTTTCTGACGATTTATCCCGCGACGCCTTCGGCTTGCGGGCTCCCACCACCTTGAATTGGCGCTTGAACTTTTCGACAATCTGACTGTAACCGCTGCCGTGAAAGCATTTAACTAAAAGGGCGCCATCCGGTTTCAGGTGATTTTGCGCGAATTCGAGCGCGAGATCGCATAAATGCTCGATCCGCGCCGCATCCGCGATCGCCACGCCGGACAGGTTGGGTGCCATATCCGAAATTACAAGGTCTACCTGGCGCGCACCGACCAATTCTTCGAGCTGAACCAGCACCGAGTCTTCGCGGAAATCGCCCTGGATGAAGTGAACGTCGGCCACGGGCTCCATCGGCAGGATATCGAGCGCGATGATCGTGCCGTCGATGCCGCCTTCGCGCTCCGCATTGCGCTGCGCGCCGCTCGCGAGCTTGTTGCGCGCGTACTGGCTCCAACTACCCGGCGAGGAACCGAGATCGACGATCACCTGCCCCGGACGGATGAGCTTGTCCTGCTCGTCGATTTCCTTGAGCTTGTAGGCCGCGCGGGCGCGATAACCCTCCCGCTGCGCCATTTTGACGTACGGGTCGTTGATGTGGTCATGCAGCCACGCGGTATTGAACTTGTTTTTTGCCATTAAAGATTGAACTGTTGCTGCGTCGGGTCGCGCTTTAGGGGATAATACGCGGTTAATTCGCGCGGCCCCGCCAGACTGGCGGCCATCCGCGATTCTGTTGTTCTGACGCGCACCCTGCCGAATCAAACCGCCCGAATCGCTCGGACGAAAAACGCAGGAGCCGCTATTTTAGTCGAGTCTTCCACTTTCCATGCCAGCCCTCAAAGTCTCTCCCGACCAACGCGCCGAGTTGCGCTCCCAGGCACATGCGCTCAAACCGGTCGTGCTCGTCGGCGCCGAAGGCTTGACCGACGCTGTGCTCGCTGAAATCAAGGTGCACCTCGCCGCGCACCAACTGATCAAGATCCGCGTGTTCGGCGACGAGCGCGAGGAGCGCGTCGCCATCTACGAAGCAATCTGCGACACCCTGAATGCCGCGCCGATCCAGCATATCGGCAAGCTGCTCGTGATCTGGAAGCCCGAATCGGCACAGCCGGCGGCGAAGTCGAAGCGCGGCGCGTTGCCGAGCGCCCGCGAGGCGGCGGCAGAAGAAACCCGGCCGGCCAAGGGGCGCGCACCGCGCATCGTCAAGGTCGTCAAGCCGACCGACGTGCCGATGCGCAAGCCGCGGGCCAAAGCGGTGCTGGTGCGCGGCAATGAACGCGTGACTCAGGGCGGAAACATCAAGCGGGCGAAGAAGCGCCAAACCAGCGCGAAGCGCTCGCATCAGTCGTCGAAGTAAGCGAAGACGCAGCCAGGGTGCGGACCGGGTCCGCACCATCCATCGGCGGCCTTGAGTGAATGGCTCGAATCATTGCGTGAATGAGCCGAAGTTGGCCGCCGCGAAACGCCATCGGCCACCCCGAGCTTCAGCCCGTCACATTCCCCACCTCACTGCGCGCGCCCTCTTCCTCAGCCGCCACGCCGACACGCGCCGGCAGCAACCACACGAGCGCAAGACCCAGCAGGCTCTCGATCAGATAGAACAGACTCGACACGCCGTGAAGGATGCCAAATCGCGTCGCATAAACGGAATGCCCGACGTCGCTGCCCGCCTCGAGCGCGGCCACGCGCATTGCGTTCATGAACGGCTGCAACGCGAAATACCCGACCAACACGCATACCAGCATGCCGGCGAGCAGCCAGCGCAAGCGGCAATACGCGCCATTACCGCGCCGCACCAGCAGATTGGCGAGACCAAGCAGCAAAATGCCGCACACGACGCCAATCACGCCCTGGATACGAAACAGCTGTGCCGCGACGGAACCCGCCGTCGTCCGGTCGAGCGTCGTGAACAGCACGGGCGCCACCGCATAGCCGATAGTCAGCAGGCTACCAACCCACACCACCGTCAACAGGCGGAAAAAACGATGCGGCATCAGAGACACCGGCGCCATCCTCAGACGTAGCTGACCGCGATGATTTCGTATTCGCGAATGCCGCCCGGTGCCTGCACCGACGCGACGTCGCCTTCCGACTTGCCGATCAGCGCACGCGCGATCGGCGAGCTGATCGAGATCAGGCCGTGATCGATATCGGCTTCATCGTCACCGACGATCTGGTACTTGACCGACGCACCCGACTCGAGGTCTTCGAGTTCGAGCGTCGCGCCGAACACCACGCGGCCGTCCGCTTCCACTTGCGACGGATCGATCACCTGCGCACCCGCGAGTTTCGATTCGATTTCTGCGATGCGGCCTTCGATAAAGCCCTGCTTTTCCTTCGCAGCGTCGTATTCCGCGTTTTCCGACAGATCGCCCTGGGCGCGCGCTTCCGCGATCGAGTTGATCACGGCCGGTCGTTCAACCGATTTCAGGCGCTGCAATTCATCGCGCAGCATGTCTGCGCCGCGCTTCGTCAATGGAATAGTGCTCATAAACAACTCTGGAGGCAAAAAACGGCCATAAAAAAAATCACCGCGGTTAAGTGCATTCCGCGAAAGCCGCCGCCCGAGGACAGACCCGGGCCGCAGCACCTGCGGAACGCCGCTTAACCGCGGCACTTACATCTTGGACAGGTATCGAAGCCTTAGTTTAGGCGAGCATGGAGTCCTTGTAAATCATAGACTTCCAGGTTCTTCAGATAACGAAGACCCTCCACCGCCGCGCGTGCGCCCGACATCGTCGTGTAGTAGGTGACCTTGTTCGCCTGCGCGCTCATGCGGATCGAACGCGAATCGGCGATCGCCGCGCGCGTTTCGTCGACGGTCGTGAAGACGAGTGCGATCTCGCCGTTCTTGATCATGTCGACGATGTGCGGACGGCCGTCCTTGACCTTGTTGACGACCTTGACCGGCACGCCGGCCGCTTCGATCGCAGCAGCCGTGCCCTTGGTCGCGACGATCGGATAGCCGAGTTCGTGCAGCATGCGCGCGACTTCGACCGCCTTCGGCTTGTCGGCGTCCATGACGGTCAGCAGCACCGTGCCCGACTCCGGCAAACGCGAACCCGCTGCGAGCTGCGACTTGAACAGCGCCTCGCCGAACGTCTGACCGACGCCCATCACTTCGCCGGTCGAGCGCATTTCAGGTCCGAGCACCGGGTCGACCGTCGGGAATTTGACGAACGGGAACACCGCTTCCTTCACGCTGAAGTACGGCGGCTCGACTTCCTTCGTCACGCCTTGCGCGGCGAGCTTCTGGCCGACCATCGCGCGCGCCGCGATTTTCGCGAGCGGCAGGCTGGTCGCCTTCGACACGTAAGGCACCGTGCGCGACGCGCGCGGGTTCACTTCGAGCACGTAGATGATGTCGTCCTTCGAGCCGTCAGCCTGCGGAACCTGCTGGATCGCGAACTGCACGTTCATCAGGCCGACCACGTTCAGCGCCTTCGCCATCGCGGCGGTCTGGCGCTTCAGTTCGGCAACGGTCGCCTTCGACAGCGAATACGGCGGCAGCGAGCAGGCCGAGTCGCCCGAGTGCACGCCCGCCTGTTCGATGTGCTCCATCACGCCGCCAATAAACACGGCGTCGCCATCCGAAATGCAATCCACGTCGCATTCGATCGCGTCGTTCAGGAAGCGGTCGAGCAGCACCGGCGAGTCGTTCGACACCTTGACGGCCTCGCGCATATAGCGCTCGAGATCGCGCGGCTCGTGGACGATTTCCATCGCGCGACCGCCCAGCACGTACGACGGACGCACGACGAGCGGATAGCCGATTTCCTCGGCGAGCTTCAGCGCCTCGTCTTCGGCACGCGCGGTGCGGTTCGGCGGCTGACGCAGACCGAGGTCATGCAGCAGCTTCTGGAAACGCTCGCGGTCTTCGGCCGCGTCGATCATGTCCGGCGACGTGCCAATGATCGGCACACCATTCGCCTCGAGATCGAGCGCGAGCTTCAACGGCGTTTGGCCGCCGTACTGAACGATTACGCCGACCGGCTTTTCCTTGTCGACGATTTCGAGGACGTCTTCGAGCGTCAGCGATTCGAAGTACAGACGGTCGGACGTGTCGTAGTCGGTCGACACGGTTTCCGGGTTGCAGTTGACCATGATCGTTTCATAGCCGTCCTCGCGCATCGCGAGCGCGGCGTGCACGCAGCAGTAGTCGAACTCGATACCCTGGCCGATCCGGTTCGGGCCGCCGCCCAGCACCATGATCTTCTTGTTGTTCGTCGGATTCGCTTCGCACTCTTCCTCGTAGGTCGAGTACATGTAAGCGGTCTTCGTTGCGAACTCGGCCGCGCAGGTATCGACGCGCTTGTACACCGGACGCACGTTCAGCTCGATACGCCGTGCGCGCACATCCGCCGGCTTCGCGCCGAGCAGATTCGCAAGACGACGATCCGAGAAACCGCTCTGCTTCAGATACTTCAGCTCTTCCTTCGACAGGCTCGCGAGCGTGCGGCCCGCCAACGCCTTTTCCTTCAGCACGATCTGCTCGATCTGCGCCAGGAACCACGGGTCGATCGCGGTCTCTTCGAAGATTTCCTGCGCGCTCATGCCGACGCGGAACGCGTCGCCGACATACCAGATGCGATCCGGACCGGCTTCGCCGATCTGGCGGATGATCTCGTCGCGATTGCTGGTCTTTTCGTCGAGGCCGTCGACGCCGACTTCGAGGCCGCGCAGCGCCTTCTGGAACGACTCCTGGAACGTGCGGCCGATCGCCATCACTTCGCCGACCGACTTCATCTGCGTGGTCAGGCGTGAATCGGCTTCGCGGAATTTCTCGAACGCGAAACGCGGAATCTTCGTGACGACGTAGTCGATCGTCGGTTCGAACGACGCCGGGGTCTGGCCGCCGGTGATTTCGTTCTTGAGTTCATCGAGCGTGTAGCCGACCGCGAGCTTCGCCGCGACCTTCGCGATCGGGAAGCCGGTTGCCTTCGACGCTAGTGCCGACGAACGCGACACGCGCGGATTCATTTCGATCACGATCATCCGGCCGTCTTTCGGATTGATCGAGAACTGCACGTTCGAGCCGCCGGTGTCGACGCCGATCTCGCGCAGCACCGCGAGCGACGCATTACGCAGGATCTGGTATTCCTTGTCGGTCAGCGTCTGCGCCGGCGCGACCGTGATCGAGTCGCCGGTATGGATACCCATCGGGTCGAGGTTTTCGATCGAGCAGACGATGATGCAGTTGTCCGCCTTGTCGCGGACCACTTCCATCTCGTACTCTTTCCAGCCGAGCAGCGACTCTTCGATCAGCAGCTCGCGCGTCGGCGACAGGTCGAGACCGCGCTTGCAGATCTCCTCGAACTCGTCGCGGTTGTACGCGATACCGCCGCCCGAGCCGCCCAGCGTGAACGACGGACGGATCACGACCGGATAGCCGCCCGAGCCGGTTTCAGCGGCGATCTTCGCCTGCACTGCGAGTGCTTCTTCCATCGAATGCGCGGTGCCCGACTTGGCCGAACCGAGGCCGATTTTGGTCATCGCGTCCTTGAACTTCTGGCGGTCTTCCGCCTTGTCGATCGCTTCCGGCGATGCGCCGATCAGCTCGACGTTGTATTTCGCCAGCACGCCGTGCGCGTGGAGATCGAGCGCGCAGTTCAGCGCGGTCTGGCCGCCCATCGTCGGCAGGATCGCGTCCGGGCGCTCCTTCGCGATGATGCGCTCGACTACTTCCCACGTGATCGGCTCGATGTAGGTCACGTCGGCCGTGTTCGGGTCGGTCATGATCGTCGCCGGATTGCTGTTGACGAGAATGACCTTGTAGCCTTCCTCACGCAGCGCCTTGCATGCCTGCGCGCCCGAATAATCGAACTCGCACGCCTGGCCGATGATGATCGGACCCGCGCCGATGATGAGGATGCTCTTGATGTCTGTCCGCTTGGGCATAACGCTCTCGCTAATGTATTCCTGAATTCTTTCCGTCGGCGCGCGCCGCTTTCACGTTGCGCGCGCTGTTTCGCAGCACACCCGCCGCATCGTGCTGCGGGGCGCCGCGGCCGCCGCGAGCCGCTTTCGTTTCCGTCTGCGGCTGGCTTGTGCGGCCGGCCTTTACTACTTCAAGCCGCTGCGCTCTTGCCGTTCTTCTGCGCGTCCATCAACGCGGTGAAGCGGTCGAACAGGTACGCGATATCGTTCGGACCGGGCGATGCTTCCGGGTGGCCCTGGAAGCAGAAGGCCGGCTTGTCGGTCAGCGCGAAGCCCTGCAGCGTGCCGTCGAACAGCGACACGTGGGTCACGCGCGTGTTGGCGGGCAGCGTGTCGGCATCGACCGCGAAGCCGTGGTTCTGTGACGTGATCACCACTCGGCCGTCTTCGAGATCCTTGACCGGATGATTCGCGCCGTGGTGGCCGGTCTTCATCTTCATCGTCTTCGCGCCGACCGCGAGGCCCATGATCTGGTGGCCGAGGCAAATGCCGAAGGTCGGGATGCCGCGCTCGATGAACTCCTTCGTCGCCGCGATCGCGTAGTCGCATGGTTCCGGATCGCCGGGGCCGTTCGACAGGAACACGCCGTCCGGGTTGAGTGCGAGCGCGTCAGCGGCGCTCGACTGCGCCGGCAGCACGGTGACGTGGCAGCCGCGCTCGGCAAGCATGCGCAGGATGTTCTGCTTGACGCCGTAGTCGAACGCGACCACGCGGTACTTCGGCGCCTTCTGCTCGCCGTAGCCGGTGCCCAGACGCCACTCGGTTTTGGTCCACTCGTAGGTTTCCTTCGTCGACACGACCTTCGCGAGGTCCATGCCGGCGAGGCCCGGGAACGAGCGCGCGAACTCGATGGCCTTGGCTTCGTCGTCCGAACCGGCGAGGATCGCGCCGTTCTGCGCGCCCTTGTCGCGCAGCACGCGGGTCAGCTTGCGGGTGTCGATGCCGGCGATGGCGACCACGCCTTCGTCCTGCAGGTATTGCGGGAGCGAGCGCTCCATGCGGAAGTTCGACGCGAGAACCGGCAGATCACGAATGATCAGGCCGGCGGCATGGACTTTCGTCGCTTCGACGTCTTCGGCGTTGACGCCGACGTTGCCGATATGCGGATACGTGAGGGTCACGATCTGGCGTGCGTAGCTCGGGTCAGTCAGGATTTCCTGATAGCCGGTGATGGCGGTGTTGAACACGACTTCACCGATGGTATGCCCGGGGGCGCCGATCGAATAACCACGAAAGACCGTGCCGTCGGCGAGCGCGAGTAGAGCGGGAGAAAATGACGGCAACACGGGAGACTCCTTGGGGGAACACCCTGTTGCCACCTGTCTATCCGATTGCGAGCCGCAGCGAAACACATCCTGGATGCGCGCGCAGACTCGCTCGCGAGCTGCCGGTGACGCTGCAAGGGGCGCGATGGGTCCATTGTGTGGACGACTCTGCTGGGTGCGGGCCCTTCTTGCTACGCCAATGGCGCGCGGCGGATGAACGGTATGGGGGAGGTAGGCGCTAGGGTGCGGGTTGATAAGCTCAAACCTTGAAATTATAGCCTGAAACAGCCCTTCCCTCCAAATCCGAGATAGGACGCGGACTTAAGGCAGCGCGACGAAACGATGTTGGCGGGGACGGAACAGCCGTGACGACCCGCTCACGTCCAAGACCTGCCGCGCGCGCCCTCAGGCCTCCTGCTCGGCGCGCGTATCGGGCGACCGGGCGAACTGGCGGCCCGGCAGCATGTACCAGATCGCGCTCAGCACTTGCAGCGCGACGAGGAGTTCCCACGCCGTCAGATGCGCGGCAGCCGGATAGTGGCCACCGCTTGCCGGCCAGCGCGACAGCACCGCACCGACGCCGATCTGAAAACCGAAGATCAGCAGAAAGATAATCAGCGTCAATGTCGTATTGACCCGGCCGATCATCTGCGGCGGGAAATGTCGCGCCATCACCGCGTAGCTCAGAATGCCGGTGCCGCCGAAGATCCCGTAGGCGGCCCACAACAGGCTCGCCGGCAGCGGTGCCTTGAACATGATCAGCAGTTGGGTCAGCACGTACAGCGCCATGCCGGCGCCGCAGAACGCATAGAGCGAGATACCGCGTCGCTCGAGGCTGCGCGCCGCCGCGCCGAAACCGACGCAGCCGGCCATCATCGCGAAGCCGAGAATCGACACGAGCGCCGCAGCCTGATGCGGCTCGAAGCCCTGCACGTCGCGCAACCATGCTCCGACCCACAACGACTGCATCGCGTAAAAAACGCCTTGAGTCACGACCGAGAACGACGCGATTTTCCAGAACGCGGCGCTGCGCAGAATGTGCCACGTGCCTTTGAACTGCGCGACGAGGCTCGTCTGGCGATGCGTTTCGCGTGCGTCCGGCGCGAGCGTCCATTGCGCGAGCGCGACCACTACCGTCAGCACGCCGAGCCCGACGCAGACCGCGCGCCAATTGGAGAAACCGAGCACCCATGTAAGCGGCGAGCCGACCATCACGCCGCCGAAGCCGCCGATTGCCATCACGAGCCCGTTCATCAGCGGCAGACGCGCCGTCGGAAAATGCTGCGCGAGTGCCTTGAACGCGGCGCCGAGGCATACGGACACGCCGACGCCGATCAGCAGCCGTCCGACCATCATCATGCCGAGACTGTGCGCGGCGCCGAACACCCAGATGCCGAGCGCGGCAAAGAGCAGCGTGGCGGCCGTCACGCGACGCGCGCCAAAGTGATCGAGCAGCACGCCGGCGGGAATCTGTGCGCCCGCGAAGCCGAGGAAATACAGGCTCGTCAGCACGCCCAGATCGGCGGCGGACAGCCCGAGATCACGCGTGATGAACGGCGCGAAACCGAGATTGACGCCGCGAAACACGTAGGAGACGAAGTAGCCGGCGGAAAACAGCAGAAAGACGCGCAGTTGGGTCGACGACATAAATCAGGAAGTAAGCCTGCAAATATCCTCAAAAACCTGACCTGAGGTTCGGACGAATCGGGATAAAACGGCACCCAACGGCCAACACGGCCAACACGGCCAAAGCACGAACAATAAAGTAAATGCGACAAACCCGCAGGAATCGTCGGCACAATGAAAAACGCCGTCACCCGAAGGTGACGGCGTTGGATGAACACGGTGCGTGATCGGAGCGCAATCCATGCGCTGCCCCCGCAACGCATGTGGTCACTACCGTGGGAGCCGCTATTGGTCTATTTACCCTTCTTCGCGTTGGCCACGGTCTTCGGGCGGCTCTCTGCCGCGGCCTTCGACGACTTGCCGGGCACCGAGGCCGACACTTTCTCGACCTTGCCCTTGCTGGCAGCGGGTGCCGCCGGCTTGTCACCCTTGCCGCCCGGCTCGGACACCTTGACGATGGCGGAGTGGCCGCGCCCTTTCTTCTTATCGTAGCGCGAAGCGCTATGCGAGTCTGCGACACGGACGCCAATCTTCTGCACACTGCCGCCCTGCACGTCGGTGGCGATCTTCTCCGGACCCGGCTCGCTCGGCACCAGCTTGCCGACCGGCACGTGCAGCACGATCACCTGGCCACGCGAAACCTGATCGCGATGCGTCTTGTTCCACGCCTTCAGCTGACCGACCGATACGCCGTAGCGCAGCGCGATCGCGGCCATCGACTGATTGCGGCGCACGCGGATCAGCATCTTGCGCGTGTCGGGGACGTCGGGCTCCATGGCGAGCACAGCGCTTTCGGCAACGTCAGCGCTGATGTCCTCGTCGTCGTCCGAGCCGCGCGGCACGACGATCGTCGAGCCCGGCTTCAGGCGCATGCCGACTGGAATCTTGTTCACTTCCATGAGCGTGTCGGCGTCGACGCCGATTTTCTGCGCGATCGCCGCAGGCGTCGCGCGCTCGTCGACCGTGTACGTAGTCCACGACGACAGCGAGCCCGAGTACGTTTTCAGATTGCGCTCGAACGCGGACGCGTTGTCGAACGGCAACAGGATTTGCGGCTGCGTCGCGCCGAGAATCACCGGCTTCCTGAACGACGGATTCAGCGAACGGAACTCGTCCGTCGACATATTGGCGAGCCGCGCGGCGACGTCGACGTCGATGTCGTGCGAGGTCGTCAAGGTCACGAAATACGGGTGGTTCGGAATCGACGGAAGCGAGAGCCCATACATCTGCGGGTTCATCACGATGTTTTTGACCGCCTGCAGCTTCGGCACATAGTTGCGCGTTTCGCTCGGCATGCGCAGGCTCATGTAGTCGGTCGGCAGACCCGCCGCCTCATTGCGCGCGATCGCGCGCTGCACGTTGCCCTCGCCCCAGTTATATGCGGCGAGCGCGAGCTGCCAGTCGCCGAACATGTCATGCAGGTTCGACAGATAGTCGAGCGCGGCGCTGGTCGACGCGAGCACGTCGCGGCGCTCGTCCTGCCACATGTTCTGCTTCAGGTTGTAGGTGCGGCCCGTGCCCGGCATGAACTGCCACATACCCGCCGCCTTGGCGACCGACAACGCCTGCGGGCTATACGCGGACTCGATGAACGGCAGGAGTGCGAGCTCGGTCGGCATATGGCGCGCCTCGAGCTCTTCGACGATGTGATACAGGTATTTTTGCGAGCGCTCGGTCATGCGCTGCACGTAGTCGGGACGCTGCAGATACCAGTTGAGCTGCATGTCGACGAGGTCGCTCTGCAGGTCCGGCAGCTGGAAGCCGCGGCGAATGCGGCCCCACAGATCGGCGTCCTGGCTCGTCAACTGATCGACGGAGCCCTGGTCGACATTGATGGTTTCTTTAGCGGTGGCGTTCTTGCGAAGTGCGTCGGCTACGGCTTGCTGGCTGGCGGGGGTATTGGCGGTATTCGTCATTGATCCCTGACTCGCGCAGGCGGCGAGCGTCAGGACCAAGAACGCACTTAAGATAAATCGCATGAACGTCTCGGCTTCCAAAAGGGCTGGAATTTGCAGCCGATGGTACGAAACGGCAACGTTTCCGTCAATTGGAAAATTGAGAAAAAAATCAACCAAATCGGGGGCTTGGCGAATTTTTCCGATTCATCGTGTGAAGAACCGCCGAATGCGCTCCGGATCAACGGAAGCGGTTCTTCCATTCGCGCATCAATGTGAAGGCAGTCAGCCGATCAGACACCGTTTCGTGCAATTGTGCTTCGAGGTTCGACTGGACCGACGGCTCGCCGGCGCGCAGGAACGGATTCACCGCGCGCTCGTGCGCGATCGTGGTCGGCAGCGTCGGCTGATGGCGGGCGCGCAACTCGTTCGCCTTGTCGCGCCACGCCTGCAATTCAGCGTTGTGCGGCTCGCAGGCGAGCGCGAAGCGGATGTTCGACAGCGTGTACTCGTGCGCGCAATGCACTTCGGTCGCACCCGGCAGCGCGGCGAGCGCGTCGAGCGAGGTCAGCATCTGCTGCGGCGTGCCTTCGAAAAGGCGCCCGCAGCCGCACGCGAACAGCGTGTCGCCGCAAAACACGTGCGGCGTGCCGCGCGAATCGGCCGTCTGGAAATAGGCGATGTGTCCGCTCGTGTGACCGGGCACGTCAAGCACGCTGAATTCGAGCGCGGGTGCCGCGATCGTCACGTGATCGCCGCTTTTGAGACGACGCGTCAAGTGCGCGATCGCTTCGCCGGCGGGGCCGTAGACCGGCACATCCTGGCCGTTCAGCAGATCGGCCACCCCACCGACGTGGTCTTGATGATGGTGCGTGAGTAAAATAGCGCTCAGCCGCCAGCCTCGTTGGGCCAGACAGGCACGCACAGGGGCGGCTGCGCCCGGATCGACGACGACCGCGTGGTGTCCGTCGGCAATGACCCAGATGTAATTGTCTTCAAACGCCGGGACCGGTACGTACTCGAGCGCATTCATAGGCGACGCATTTCTTGATATGACTGACCGAGCAATTATAGACTGGCCCGCCTGGACCGATTCGCCGCCCGGCCGCTACGTGCTCGACTGGGAGCAAACCCAACTCGATCGCGTGGTGTCGGACGTGTTCGGCTATCATGCGCTGCAACTCGGCCTGCCTCAGCTCGACGCGTTGCGCGAAAACCGCATGCCATGCCGCGGCCTCGTGCTCGACGCGGCGAGCGGCGCGAGCGCGCCGTTCACGTATCCGCGGGCAGCGCGCCACGGCGGCGTGAGCGGCACTAGCGGCGAGGGCAATGTCGGCGGCGACAATCCCGGCAATGCGGCGCCAGAATCCCCTGGCCTGCACGCGCCGGCCGGACGCAGCGCGGTCTGGTGCGACCTGCTCGATCTGCCGTTCGAAGCGCAAAGCGTCGACCTGATCGTCATGCCGCACACGCTCGAATTCACCAGCGACCCGCACCGGCTGCTGCGCGAAGCCGAACGCGTGCTGATGCCAGAAGGCCAGCTGATCATTCTCGGCTTCAACTCGTTGTCGCTGTGGGGCGTGCGCCAGTCGGTCGGCAAGATGACAGGCCGCCCGTTCGTGCCCGCCGCGGTCGACCTGATCGCGTTCACGCGCCTGAAGGACTGGATCAAGCTGCTCGGCTTCGACCTTGAACGCGGGCGCTTCGGCTGCTATCGTCCGCCGCTCGCGAGCGATCAATGGCTCGCGCGCTACGGCTTCATGGAAGCCGCCGGCGACCGCTGGTGGCCGATTTTCGGCGCGACCTACATGATCAAGGCGATCAAGCGCGTGCGTGGCATGCGCCTCGTCGGGCCGCTCAAAGTGAAAAAGCCCGTGCTTGCGACTGGCCTCGCGCCAGCCGCCACCCCGAACACACGTAACCACACAGAATGACTCCTGATCACATCGATATCTATACCGACGGCGCCTGCAAGGGCAATCCCGGCCCAGGCGGCTGGGGCGCGCTGCTGCGCTTCGGCAGCCAGGAAAAAGAACTGTTCGGCGGCGAAGCCAACACGACTAACAACCGCATGGAGCTGATGGGCGTGATTTCCGCGCTCGAGGCGTTGAAACGCCCGTGCAAGGCGATCGTCCACACCGATTCGCAGTACGTGCAGAAAGGCATTAGCGAGTGGATTCACGGCTGGAAGAAGAAAGGCTGGGTCACCGCGGCGAAGCAGCCCGTCAAGAACGCCGACCTGTGGAAGCGGCTCGATGCGCTCGTCGCGCAACACGAGATTGAATGGCGCTGGGTGCGCGGGCACAACGGACACCCCGAAAACGAGCGCGCCGATCAGCTGGCCAATCGCGGCGTGGCGTCGCTCGCCGAGATCTAACGAGGCTGCGCGCGCCGGCAACGCCACCGCCGCCCTCTCCGCTTTTTTCTGCAATTTTTTTGAAGCAGGCTAATCCGACATGCGTCAACTGATCCTCGATACCGAAACTACCGGCCTGAACCCCCGCGGCGGCGACCGGATTCTCGAACTCGGTTGCGTCGAGCTGGTGAACCGCCGGCTGACCGGCAACAACCTGCACTTCTATATCAACCCCGAGCGCGACAGCGATCCGGGTGCGCTCGCGGTGCACGGCCTGACCACAGAGTTTTTGAGTGACAAGCCGAAGTTCGCCGAGATCATCGACCAGTTCCGCGACTTCATCCAGGACGCGGACCTGATCATCCACAACGCGCCGTTCGACATCGGCTTTCTCGACACCGAGTTCGCGCTGCTCGGCCTACCGCCGGTGAGCACGTATTGCGGCGAGATCATCGACACGCTCGCGCAAGCCAAGCAGATGTTCCCCGGCAAGCGCAATTCGCTCGATGCGCTGTGCGACCGCTTCGGCATCAGCAACGCGCACCGCACGCTGCATGGCGCGCTGCTCGACTCGGAACTGCTCGCCGAAGTCTATCTGGCTATGACGCGCGGCCAGGAAAGTCTCGTCATCGACATGCTCGGTGAAGCGCAGACCGGCGGCGATACGCATGCGCCGCGCGTCGCGCTCGAGTCGCTGGAGCTGGTCGTGGTCGCCGCGAGCGACGACGAAAGCGCCGCGCACGAAGCCGTGCTCGATGATCTCGACAAGGCAGTCAAAGGAACGAGCGTATGGCGTCTTGAACCCGCGCCGGCTGCCGATGAGCAAACTACTTAAAAAAGACTGGACGAACCCGAATTTCCCTGACATAATTTCAATCTCTTCGGGTGGTTAGCTCAGCGGTAGAGCACTGCCTTCACACGGCAGGGGTCACTGGTTCGATCCCAGTACTACCCACCAGATTCTTGGTGTGTCGATCACCGAAGACAAAAGGGCTTACGCAGCAATGCGTAAGCCCTTTTTCTATTTGCCGGCAATACGTCGCGTGTGTCACCCGGGGTACCGCTGGCGGCAGAACCACGTCGTTCCGTATGTTGGCGAGCGCCGCGCACGGCTGATATATTCAGCATTCGGGCACTCGCCCGGTCCGGCTCCGTCCGGTTTCTCCATCTTGAACCATCACAGGGAGGCGCCACATGTTCGCAGTGCATCGCGCGCTCCCTCGCATGGTCTCGCGACCGTCGGCCCAACCGACACGACCGATGCGACCTTAAAAGCCGCACAGTCGTCGCCGATGCGGTGCGCCTCGACAGGCGCGCCGCGTTCATTCCAGACAGTCCGTTGTTCCGTTGCCGTTGTCTGCCGTCGTTTTGTTCCGCGCGTTTCCCGTGCGGATTCCGGCATCCGCTGGCTGTCTGCCCTTTTCGCTTCTGATTGAAACCTCGGCGCGCTCGCGCGACGCCGGGTCGAAAGCAAATGGCCAACAGAAAACTCGACTTTCGCGGACAAGCCTTCAAGGATGTCCTCGGCTTCACCTTCCGCCATTGGACCCAACAACCGTGGCGCATCGTCGTAATTGCGGCGCTCGCGCTGCTCACGGCGGGCGCGGACATCCTGACGCCGGTCTTCGCCGGACGCCTCGTCGACGCGATCGCGGCCGGCCCGGCTTCGTCGGCGCCAATTTGGCATCACGCGCTCGAGGCCTTCGGCGTGCTCGCCGCGCTCGGCCTCACCGCAACGCTGCTGCGCCAGGGCGTGTACTTCAACATCATCCGCTTCACGCTGAAGATGATGAGCGAGATCGCCGTGCGCGCGTTTCATCGCGTGCAGCGCTTTTCGACCGACTGGCACGCGAACAGCTTCGCCGGTTCGACCGTGCGCAAGATCACGCGCGGCATGTGGGCGCTCGATCTGCTGAACGACACGCTGCTGATCGCGCTGCTGCCGTCGGTCGTGATGCTGGTCGGTGCGACCGCGCTGCTCGGCTGGCGCTGGCCGATGATGGGCATCGTCGTCGGCATCGGGTCGGCGCTGTACATCGGCGTGACCGTGACGGTGTCGCTCGGCTTCGTCGCGCCGTCGGCGCGTCTCGCGAACGCATGGGACACGCGCATGGGCGGGGCGCTCGCCGACGCGGTCAGCTGCAACGGCGTCGTCAAGGCGTTCGGCGCGGAAGCGCGCGAAGAAGCGCGCCTTGCGCACGTGATCGGCAAATGGCGGCAGCGCACGCGCCGCACGTGGGTGCGCGGCACGCTCAACGGCGGCCTCCAGGGCGGCATGCTGGCAGCGATCCAGGCCGCGATTCTCGGCGTGGCGCTGCTGCTGTGGGCGCGCGGCGAAGCGAGCGTCGGCGACATCACGTTCGCGCTGACCATGTTTTTCATGCTTCAGGGCTATCTGCGCGACATCGGCATGCACATCCGCAACCTGCAGCGCTCGGTCAATGACATGGAGGAACTCGTGTCGCTCGAAAGCCAGCCGCTCGGCATCGAGGATCGGCCCGACGCCGGCCCGATCGCGATCCGCAACGGCGAGATCCGCTTCGAGCACGTGTCGTTTCACTATGGCGCGCACAGCCGGCCGCTCTACGACGACTTCTCCGTGCGCATCGCGCCGGGCGAGCGCGTTGGGCTGGTCGGCCATTCGGGCTCGGGCAAGACGACTTTCATCAAGCTGATTCAGCGCCTGCACGACATTTCGGGCGGACGGATCACGATCGACGGTCAGGACATTGCGCAGGTCCAGCAGGCGTCGCTGCGCAGCCAGATCGCGATCGTCCAGCAGGAGCCGGTGCTGTTTCACCGTTCGCTTGCCGAGAACATCGCGTATGGACGGCCCGGCGCGAGCCGCGCCGACATCGAGCGGGCCGCGCGGCTGGCAAGCGCGCACGACTTCATCGCCGCGCTGCCGAACGGCTACGACACGCTGGTCGGCGAACGCGGGATCAAGCTATCGGGCGGCGAGCGTCAACGCGTCGCGATCGCGCGGGCTTTTCTCGCCGACGCGCCGATCCTGATTCTCGACGAAGCCACCTCGAGTCTCGACAGCGAAAGCGAAGTGCTGATCCAGCGCGCGATGGAGCGACTGATGCAAGGCCGCACGACGCTGGTGGTCGCGCATCGGCTGTCGACGGTGCGCGCACTGGACCGGCTCCTCGTGCTGGACAAGGGCAAGGTAGTCGAGGAAGGCAGCCACGACGCGCTGATCAAACGCGACAACGGCTTGTACCGGCGCCTGTTCGAGCGTCAGGCGCTGGAGTTGATCAAGGGTCTCGG
This sequence comes from Burkholderia sp. H160, assembly GCA_000173575.1. GTDB lineage: Bacteria > Pseudomonadota > Gammaproteobacteria > Burkholderiales > Burkholderiaceae > Paraburkholderia. The sequence goes on from ABYL01000025.1 coordinate 19,305, forward strand.
CGAGCCGGCGGACGTCAAGGCCGACCGGGTCGATGATTCTGGCTTGCTGGTCAGCTAGCGCGACGAAGGGAGTCACTCGCCGCCGCGCTAAACCACGCCGGCGGACAGCCCGATGCCGCGTGCCATTGCCGTCGCGGCAAACACCATCAGAACCAGCAGCACGGTCTGGATCACGTTGAAATGCGCGTAGGAACGCGCCTTCTTCAGATTCGGTGGCGCACCGCTGCGAATCGACGCGCGCCAGCGCATCAGGCCAAGCATGGTGGGCACTTCGAGGATCAGGATCAGCACCAGAAACGCCATCTTCACGTGAAAGAGCGGCTCGTGCACGTAGTAGTCCGCGCCCTTCTCATAGCCGCCGAACACGCGCATCAGGCCGGTTACGACCAGCACCAGCCCGGCGATGCCCCAGCGCGTATCGGCACGAAACACCGACCGCAACGCGGCGGGCACCGACGCGCGACGCAGCGACCACGTGCGTCTGAGAATCGACGCGAGCGCAAAGCCATAAGCGAGCAGATGAACGGCGGCAAGCAACCAGCGAACCAGCATGGCGACTCCTGCGAAAGACGCGATACGATCGATGAGTGTCCCACTCGCCCGCCTGCTGGCCGGGCGCCTTGATTGCATTATCGGCGAAGCTTCGCTTCCGGATGTGTGCATCGGCCACGCGATGTGGCCGATAGCACAAAACGTGCAGTGTCAGACCTGGCGCAACGTTGTGTCGAGCGCGCGGGCGGCGACGCGATCGCCCTCGGTCGTCAGCGCGGCGCGGAAAACGGTCTGCCGGTTATGACCCGCGGCAGCGGGCGAATCCCACAGCAACTCGATCTTCGGACGCACGCCGAACGTGCTGCGCGCAAGCGAGGGCGCCGCTGACGCGCCGGCCTTGCCCGCCGCGCCGAACACGACCGCGGGCGTGGGGGCCGGCGTCGAACGCACTTGAGGGCCGCTTGCCCAACGCACCGACAATTCGCGCGCATCGTATTGCCCGACCTTGCGCCGCTCGGCCCACACGACGACGGTGCGCGTCAGCGGATCGAGCGACACTGCATAACGACCGATCGCGAAACGCCGCGCCGCGACGTTGGTGCGCCACAAGGGCAGCGGCCGACAGATCCACACGACACTCGCATACAGCACCGGCGCCGCGAGCAGCCAGCCGTTGGTGGCCGCGACCGCCTGCACCGCGCGACGCCAGCCGGCGCTCGCGACGAACGCGCCGACCGTCCACAGCGCAAACAGCAACCCGAGGAACGCGAACAGGCGCAGCGCCTGACGCAGCCATTGCGGCAGCGGATGAAACGGACGCTCGGCGACGGCGCGCGCGCCCGGCAGGAAGATCAGCAGGAACAGAAAGACGAGGTTGATGCACGCCCACGGCGAAGACGCCATCGCGGTCAGCGCGGTGGTCAGGCTCATCTGCGCCATCGAGAAAAACCAGCGGGCGGCGAGCACGAGACCGATGGCGCGCAACGTAAAAATCGTTCCGGCGCCGGGCGCGGCGTTCGCACGCGTCTCTTTCGTACTCGCCAAGGCATCCTCCTGTCGTCGGCGGCGCCGCAGCCCATTTTGCGGCACGGCCATTATAGGGATATTACCGAGACTGGCCCGTTCGCGCCGCGCGGAATCCCGAATTTTCGGATGCGCGCCGAAGAAAAACGCGGCGCGCATGCAACAACGCCCCGCCGGCAACATGCCGGCGGGGCGTTGAAAGCAGCGAGGAAAGCGTGCAACGTGCTCCTGCTACTTTATCTACTGCGAATCAACTGCGGCGATTCAACCGCCAATCAGCCCGCGTTGACTTCGCGCAGCACCGTGCGATGCTTGCGGCGCAGCAGCTCTTCATACACGGCGACGTAGTTCTGCGCCATCACCTTCGACGTGAAACGTGCTTCGAACGCCTTGCGCACGCCAGCGCGGGGCAGCGTGTGCAGACGCTTCAGAGCCGCGACCGCGCTGATTTCGTCTTCCACGACGAAACCCGACACGCCGTTTTCGATCACTTCCGGCACCGAACCGCGATTGAACGCGATCACCGGCGTACCGCAAGCCATTGCTTCGATCATCACCAGGCCGAACGGCTCCGGCCAGTCGATCGGGAACACCAGCGCATGCGCGTTGCCGAGGAACTCACGCTTTTCGGCTTCGCCGATTTCGCCGATGTACTCGACGTGCGGGAGCGCCATCAGCGGCTTGATCACTTCTTCGTAATAGGCACGGTCGGCCTTGTCGATCTTGGCGGCGACCTTGAGCTTCATGCCTGCCTGGCCGGCGATGCGGATCGCGCGGTCGAGACCCTTCTCCGGCGAGACGCGGCCGAGGAATGCGAGGTAGCCTGGTTCGACGTCGGGGATCGGCGTGAGCACGTTTTCCGGCAGACCGTGGTAGACGGTTTGCAGCCAGTTCGCCTGTTGCAGCGGGATGCGCTGGTTGTCGGAAATCGACACGACCGGCACGTCATTGAACGTATTGAAGATCGGCTGCAATTCCGGCAGATCGAGACGGCCGTGCATCGTGGTCACGAACGGCACCGGCTGACGCGCAAACAGCGAGAACGGGTAGTAGTCGATGTGGAAATGCAGCACGTCGAATTCGTCCGCGCGGCGGCGCACTTCTTCGAGCAGCAGCATGTGCGGCGCCATTACGTCGCGGATCGTCGGGTCGAGGCGCAGCGCCTGCGGCCAGAAAGCTTCGAGCTTCGCCGAGGTTTGCGAATCGCCGCTTGCAAACAGCGTGACGTCGTGGCCCTGCTCGACCAGCGCCTCGGTCAGATTGGACACCACGCGTTCCGTACCACCGTACAGCTTGGGAGGAACCGCCTCGTGCAGCGGAGCGATTTGAGCGATTCGCATATTGACGAACTCCTAGTAAAAAATCAGGCAAAAGTACTGCATTTGGAAAAAGCGACTCGCTTGCTCGCCAGGGCAGTCTGGCCGGAGATGCCGGCGCGGGCCTGATTCTTTTGAGAAATCCTGCGATGGATCGCTTCGATAACGAGCCCAGACCAGTTAGTCAGCGTCTGCGCATGTGCGAGTAAACGCGCATGGGAAACCTACGTTGACAAACTGTCAGAAAATTTGCCGGGCTAATGAGCACGCATTATCGATGCGCGCATTCTTGCCGCACCACAGCATTTCAAAGTCTTTACGTTGTTACAAACGTGAAACACTTTGCAAACCCTTGTTCTATAAGAGACTTCTACAGTCTCTAGGGGTTTTGGCGACGCACGGCGGTACTGTGTCTGTGAACTCTGTCGCACCAACCTTGCCGGCACATTTGAAAAATTGCCGCGCCGCGGTTGAATGCAATTTGTAATTGTATCTCGAAATTGTCCGCAATTTGCGTGGATCGCCCGGCGGCTGGTGCGTCGCGACGACGCAGATCGCGGCGGTCCATCGCGAAATCAATCGCGCCAAAAGCCCGGATACACAGGGCGCAATCGCTTTTGGATGTTTACAATGCGAAGCATCGGCTGCACGGAGAGCCCTGCTTTTCCGTGTGGTCCGCGCTTTGCTTGCACAACCCGCAACACATCGATCTCAGCTCAATTGGAACACTTGACCATCGCCCAGCGTAACGCCCAGAACGCAAAGCTCGCGAGCTATGCGCACCGGCCGCTTGCGTTTCTCTTCCGCTTTATCCGCCGCCATCCAGTCGCGCATGCGATCGTGTTGTGCAGCGTGTTTGCGGCCGTGGGCTGTGCGCTCGCTTCGCAATACGCGATCAAGCATCTGATCGACGTACTCGCCGGCGGCCGGCATCATCCGGGCCCGCTGTGGAGCGCGTTCGCGATCCTCGTCGGCCTGATCGCCGCCGACAACCTCTTGTGGCGGGTCGGCGGCTGGTTCGCCGCGCACACGTTCGTCGCCGTGACGGGCGATCTGCGGCGCGATCTGTTCCAGTACCTCAGTGGCCACTCGCCGACCTACTACGCCGAGAAGCAGCCCGGCATGCTGGCAAGCCGGATCACCGCGACCTCGAACGCCGTCTACACCGCCGAAAACACCACCGCCTGGAACGTGCTGCCGCCGTGCATCGCGGTGCTCGGCGCGATCGTGATGATCATTTTGGTGAACCCGCTGATGGCCGCCGGCCTGATGCTGTGCTCGGCGATCCTGTCAGTGGTGCTGTACAAGCTCGCGGGCCGCGGCTCCGCGCGCCACCATAATTTCGCGACCAAAGCGGCATCGGTCGACGGCGAACTCGTCGACGTGATCAGCAATATGGCCCTCGTGCGCGCGTTCGGCATGACGTTTCGCGAGCAGCGCCGGTTTGCCTCGACGGTCAAGTCGGAAATGGACGCGCGCCAACAAAGCCTGCTGTATCTGGAAAAGCTGCGTCTGCTGCACGCCGTGATCACCGCGCTGCTGTCGGCCGGCCTGCTCGGCTGGGCGCTGTGGCTGTGGGACCAGGGCCGCGCGACCTCGGGCGACATCGTCCTCGTCAGCTCGCTCGGCTTCACGATCCTGCACGGCACGCGCGACCTGGCCGTCGCGCTCGTCGACGTCACACAGCACGTCGCGCGACTCGCGGAAGCCGTGCGTACACTGCTCGAACCGCACGGCATGCCCGATCGCGACGACGCGACGGAACTCGTGCCGCAGGGCGGCCGCGTCACGTTCGACAACGTCACGTTCGCCTATCCGCGCCGCCGGGCAATTCTCGATCACTTCGACCTCAAAATCGAACCGGGTCAGCGCGTCGGCCTGATCGGCAAATCGGGCGCCGGCAAATCGACGGTGCTCGCGCTTTTGCAGCGTTTCTACGAAACCCAGGGTGGCGCGATCAGGATCGACGGTCAGGACATCGCGGCGATCACCCAGGACAGCCTGCGCCACGCGATCGCGCTGGTGCCCCAGGACATCTCCCTGTTTCATCGCTCGGTGTACGAGAACATCGCGTATGGCCGCCCGGAAGCGAGCCGCGAGGAAGTGCTCGCCGCCGCGCGCGAGGCCCGTTGCGCGGACTTTATCGAAGCGATGCCGGAAGGCTATGACACGATCGTCGGCGACCGCGGCGTGAAGCTGTCGGGCGGCCAGCGCCAGCGTATCGCGATCGCGCGCGCGATTCTGAAGAACGCGCCGATCCTGCTACTCGACGAAGCCACGTCCGCACTCGACAGCGCGTCCGAAGAATCGATCCAGAAGGCGCTCGACCGGCTGATGGTCGGGCGCACCGTGATTGCAATCGCGCACCGTCTGTCGACGCTGAACAACTTCGACAGGATCATCGTGATGAGCGCCGGCAAGGTCATCGACGACGGCTCGCCGGAAGAACTGCGCCAGCGTCCGGGCCTCTATCGCGACCTGCTCTCGAAGCAGTATGGCAAGGGCCAGACGCTGCATATCGGCGGCAAGAAGGTCGACGAACAGCACGTGGCCTGAAGAATGAGGCCCGCAGGGTCCGCGCCCTGCGCGTCGCATGAAAAAAGCCGCTCCCTGGAGCGGCTTTTTGCTGTGTGGCTTGCGGCTTAACCGGTCACGCTCTCGCGCGCCGCCCTCTTCCTCGCGGCGCCGGCCGCACCCGTAGCAGCGCGCGCCTTCCCGCTTCTACCTCGCTTCGCGCCGTCGACGTTCTGCAGATCGCGCATGAAGTTATCGCGCCACACCGACACGTTGTTCTCGCGCAGCTGCGCCATCATGTCGCGATAGCGCGCCTGGCGCTCGGCGAGCGGCATGCCGAGCGCCTGCGCGAGCGCTTCGGCCATGCCGTCGATATCGACCGGATTGACGATCAGCGCGCCATCGAGCTCCTGCGCCGCGCCAGCGAAGCGCGACAGCACCAGCACGCCGGGATTCTCCGGATCCTGCGCCGATACGTATTCCTTTGCGACGAGGTTCATGCCGTCGCGTAACGGCGTCACATAGCCGACGTGCGCGGTACGGAACAGCGCCGCCAGCACCGAGCGCTCGTACTGCTTGTGGATGTAAAGGATCGGCGTCCAGTCGAGCTCGGCGAAACGTCCATTGATCCGTCCCGACTCGCCTTCGAGCTGCAGCCGGATGTCCTGATACGCGTGCAAGTCGGCGCGCGTCGGCGGCGCGATCTGCAGGAACGACACCTTGTTGCGCTGCGCGGCCGCGTGCTCGAGCAGGCGCTCGAACGCACGGAAGCGCTCAACGAGCCCTTTCGAATAATCGAGCCGGTCGACGCTCATGATGAGCTTGCGCGAATGCAGCGTCGCCTTCATCGTGCGTACCGGCTTGCCGCGTTCGCCCGCCTTCGCGAGCTCGGCGATCTCGTCCGGATAGACGCCGATCGGATACGCCGATGCGCGCAGCGTGCGACCAAACGCATGCACGGTGAGCGGACCTTTCGCCGATGCCTCGATCGAGCCGCCCGCCTCGTTGATCACGTAGTCGCAGAACGCGCGCAGATCGGGGCCGGTCTGGAAGCCGAGCAGGTCGAACGAACACAGCGCCTCGACGAGCTCGCGATGCGGCGGCACCGTCAGCAGCACCTGCGAGGCCGGAAACGGAATGTGCAGAAAAAAACCGATGCGGTTCTTCACGCCTGCCGAGCGCAGCGCCTGCGCGAACGGGATCAGGTGATAGTCGTGCACCCAGATCACGTCGTCTTCGCGCAGGAGCGGCACGAGTTGCTGCGCGAGCCACGCATTGACGCGGCAGTAGCCTTCGAAGTCGTGCCGGTCGTAGTGCAGCAGGTCGGATCGATAGTGGAACGCGGGCCACAGCGTCGCGTTCGAGAAACCGCGGTAGTACTGGTCGTAATCGCGGCGCATCAGCGGCACGGTTGCGAAGGTCACCGGACCGCGCTCCTCGAGCTTGATCTGCGGCTGGCCGGAGGTGAGCACGTCGCCGCTCCAGCCGAACCACATGCCGCCGGTCTCCTTCAGCGCGTCGTACACGCCGACCGCCAGACCGCCCGCCGCCGGGCCGCCCTCCGAAATGGGCGCCACACGGTTCGAAACAATGATCAGTCGGCTCATGAAGCGCGATTCCCGATGCAGTATGTAGTTTTCGTTGAACGGGGCGCCGGCGTCAGGCGCCGCGCGCCGCCGCGACAATCGTTTCGAGCCAGTCGAGCAGTGACGACACCGATTCGACGCGCGTGCGCGCCATCGTTTCGCCCGCCCCGACCTTGATCGACAGACCGCCGCGCTCGTTGACGACCGCGAAGCCCTTTTCGTCCGTCAGATCGTCGCCGGCGAATACCGGCGTGCGGCCGGTGAACGGCAGCTCGTCGAGAAAGGCACGCGTCGCGCGGCCCTTGTCGACATCTTTCGGCTTGATCTCATAGACCATCTTGCCGGGCTGCAGCACATACGACGTGGGGTAATCGGCGACGAGCCGCTCAGTCGCCTCGCGCGCGACCGGCTCGCGGTCCGGCGCATTGCGGTAGTGCAGCGCGAGCGCCGCGCCCTTGATCTCGAGCAGCATGCCCGGATGTTCGTTGACGACCTGCGCGAGCACCTGCTCCATGCGCAACAGGCGCTGGTCGTGAAAGCCGATGCGCTGCGTGTCGCCATTCGCGTCGCGCCGCTCGGCGCCGTGCAGGCCAGCGACCGGCAGATCGGGCATGCCGAGAAAACTGTCGATGCTGTCGATGCCGCGCCCCGACACCACTGCGACCGCGCCATTCGTGAGACTGCGCAGTTCGCGCAGCAGGTCGATCACGCGCGGCTGGACCAGCACGCCGTCCGGCGTGGGGGCGAGTTCGACGAGCGTGCCGTCGAAATCGAAGAAAAATGCCGTCTCGCTCGGAGACAGAACAGCCGGAAGTGCTTGCATTGCCTGGGTTCGCCTTTCAGCCATCTGGGGCCGGAAAAGTGTGCGCATCTTACCGCGCATCGGTCAATTTTTCGAGAAAGTGAGCTGGGACTCAAGCCCGGCGGGCGGTCTGTCCGCCTGGATGGGTCCATTGCGTTCAAAAGCGCAACGATCGGAATTCACGCGCCTTTTAGCCACCTGCGTCATATTGCCTCGCAAATCGTGCGCCCGGCGCGCCGCGCGACGCTGGCGGCGATTTTGCGCTACAGTCGCTGCCACGCGGTCAGTCGGCGTGGTGAACATCGTTGCACGCTCTTGCTCCATCGATTCGTGTTGCCTGCTCTTCAATCGAGTCATTGAACCCTGCTTTGTTCCCGCCCCTCCCACTCCAGCCCCCGCAACCGAACCCGTTCCGCTCACGACCCGGGCGACTGACGCACGGGTCGGCACGCCGTTTCGCCGCGGGAGCGACGCTGGGTACGCTGATCGCGCTCGCCGCACTGACCGGTTGCACGCAGCGCGCCGAGCCGTGGCAGTTGACCAACGTGACCGGCCATCTGCCGGATCTGGACTTCACATTGACCGACGACGCCGGTCGTCCCGTCAGCGCCGCTGCGTTCAAAGGCCGGGCATCGCTCGTCTACTTCGGCTACACACATTGCCCGGACGTCTGCCCCGAAACGATGGGTCGACTGATGCAGGTGCTCGGCAAGCTTGGCCCTGATGCGCAGAAAGTGCGCATCCTGTTCATCACCGTCGATCCCGCGCGCGACACGCCGCAAGCCTTGCACGACTATGTCGGCGCGTTCGACGCCCAGCACGCCGAAGGGCTGACGGGCACCGACTCGCAGATCGAGTCGCTGGCGAAGCGCTACCGGGTCGCGTATCAGATGGAAAAGCGCGACCCGAACGGCAGCTACGAGGTCACGCACAGTTCCGCCGTCTATGTGTTCGACAGCCAGGGCCACGCGCGCCTGCTCGCCACCGATCACGACACACCCGATGCGATCGCGCAGGACCTGCGCCGCGTCATCGATGACCAATCCTGATTTTTACCCGATCCCAATCCAACATGACGATCAAGCTCAAACCGTTCGCTTCCCTCGCCTGCTCACTCGCGCTGTCGTTCGGCGTCTTGTCGACCGCGCAGGCGGCCGATGCTCACGCGATCAGCGTCAAGGACGCGTGGGTGCGCTGGCTGCCGAATAACCTGCCCGCGGCCGGCTACGCGACGCTCGTCAACGCAAGCGACAAGCCGATCGACCTCGTCGATATTTCGAGCGACGACTACGGCGACGCGATGCTGCATCAAACGGTATCGAACGGTTCGTCGCAGAAGATGGTGATGGTCGACAAGCTGACTGTGCCCGCGCATGGCACGGTCGCGATTGCGCCCGGCGGCTATCACGTGATGCTCGAGGAGGCGAAGCACAAGATCGCGCCCGGCGACACCGTGCATTTGACGCTGAAGTTCTCCGATGGCGAAACGGTGAGCGCGCCGTTCGCGGTCAAGTCGCCGGGCCAGACCAAGTAAGCGGCACCACGGGCCACCGCCACCGCAAACGACATCGCCATGAACCTGCTCTACTGGCTCGATCCCTGGGAGTTTTCGCCGACCGTCGTGATCACGTTGCTGATCCCCGCGATCCTGTTCGTACGCGGCGCGCGCAAGGCGCGGCTGTCGTTCGCGCGGCGTCTGTCGTTCTGGTTCGGGCTGGTCGCGCTGTATGTCGTCCTGCATACGCGGCTCGATTATTTCTTCGAGCATGAGTTCTTCATGCATCGCTTGCAGCATCTGGTGCTGCATCATCTCGGGCCGTTCTTCATTGCGCTGTCGTATCCGGGCACGGCGTTGCGCGCGGGAATTCCGTTGCGCTGGCGACAACGCTTCGTGCGGCCAGCGCTGCAAACACCGCTCGTGCGCAAGGTGCTCGACGTGGTCATGCACCCGGTCGTCGCGGTCACGCTATTCGTCGGGCTGATCTATTTCTGGCTGCTGTCGCCGATCCATTTCGTCGCGATGCTCGACTGGCGGCTCTATCGGGTCATGAACTGGAGCATGGCGATCGACGGCCTGCTGTTCTGGTGGCTCGTGCTCGACCCGCGTCCGGCGCCGCCCGCGCGTCTATCGCCGGGCAAGCGCGTGCTCGTCGTGATCGCGGCGATTCCGCCGCAGATCATCCTCGGCGCGTTCATCTTCTTTACGCCGCACGAGCTCTATCCGATCTATTCGATCTGCGGCCGCGCGTTCACGTGGCTGAGTCCGATGCGCGATCAGCAGATCGGCGGGCTCCTGCTATGGATTCCGGGGTCGATGATGAGCGTGATCGGCGCGCTGATCGCGCTGCGTCACTGGATGCGACTGTCAGCGCGCGGACGCCTGCGCACCGAGCGGCGTCCGAAAGCGGCACGCGAGTTCGCCCATGCGACGTCGACGACGGCGAGCGGGCAGCGCTGACACGTCCGCGCTCAGACCGAGCGCATCCACACGTGCGGGATGCCGTCTTCGTCGTGGATCTCCGAGACCGGCTTGAAGCCGAACGCGCCGTAAAAGCCTTGCAGATGCGCCTGCGCGTGCAGACGAATCGGCGTATCGGACCACTGGGCACGGATATGCGCGAGCGAGCGTTCGAGCATCGCATTGCCGAGACCGATGCCGCGAAACGGCGCGGTCGTCAACACCCGGCCGATGCGCACGTCGGCATCCGCCGCATCGGGCAACAACACGCGCAGATAGCCGGCTAGCGGTGGCAATGCGGCAGCGTCGCGAGGGCCATACGCGAGCAGATGCCAGGCTTCGGCGTCGAGCCCATCGATATCGCCATACACGCAGTTCTGTTCGAGGACGAACACCGCGCTGCGTGCGGCCAGCATCTCATAGACCTCGACGCTCGTCAGGTCCACGAACGCCTTCCAGCGCCATTCGAGTTGGGCGAGCCGCGCGGCGGCGGCGTGCTGCATATCAGTCATCGGTAGCTTTCAGGGTCAATGCGCGTCAGCGCGGGCAACGATCCGCAATTATGCCGTGCATGTGCGCGGAACGGCACGTCGTGCGTCGCCTCGCTCGGCCGGCCGACTGGCCGTGTTCATTCGGGAAATCCGCGCACTGCTCAAAAAACCGCTTGCACGGGTCGCGCGAGACACTCGGTCAGATTGCCGGGGCCGCACAGATGCAGCGCGCCGACGAGCACCAGCGTGCGCTCGTGCGTGTCCAGCAATTCGTTCAGGCGCGCAGCCCACGCGCGGTTGCGCACGTCGAGTATCCCGTGACGGATGCCGGGCAGATTGAACATCGGCGATTCGACAGCGATCTGCTGTATCGCATCCAGATCGCCTTCCAGCCACGCCGCGTGCATCCGTTCGAGTGTGCGCTGCGGCTCGCCGCGGTCGGCCATCAGCATGTCGAGCGCGGCGGCGATGGCTTCGAGCGGTATCGATTCGAGCGCGGCTGCCACGTCCTGCGCCGACTCGAGATAGCGATACGGCTTGGCCTGCGCGATCGCCGAGCGCAGCATGCGCGGCTCGACACCCTCGACCACCTGCTGCAGCAGAGTCGGCGCGACGATCAGCGCGGCCCACGGACGCAGTGTTTCAAGCGGCGCGAGCAGGCAATCGGTTGGCCAGAGCGCCTGCAGTTGCATCCAGGCTTCGTCGCGCATGAGGGGCCGTAGTTGCGCGGCGTCGGGGGGCGTGTCGGCTTTGAGAAATGGCAGAATCGTTGCCGGATCGGACTCGAATACGAACGCGTCGGCCCAATCATAGGCCTCGGCGATCCACGGCGGCGTTCGACGGCTCGTCGCGGGGAACAGATGCATCGAGCCGAGCAGGCGCAAGTGGGTGTCGGTGAGCCGGAAATACATGCGGACTTGATGAATACGGGCGATGACAATGCTGCGATTCTATCGCCCGATGTGAATGCGGCGCGGCGCCGGCGTGCGATGCGCGTCTCATCTGTTTGCGCCAGACGCGCCATTAATCGGAATGCACCACTCACGCGCGAGTCAAAAATCCCGCGCGATAAATAGCGATGCCGCAATAATGCGCCGACATACTAGATTCTTAAATGCCGATTATTGGCCGCCCTTTTTAAACGACTCGAGTTCAGTCGTATAGCGCTCGTTTCTCACGCCATTGCTGCTGTAATACTCTTCCACCGATTTCACCCAACGGCCGACTTCCGGCACATACCAGAACGCTTTATAAGTTCGCCCCGTCATCTGAACAGGACCGATTTTCTGCGCATGCGTGATCATCGCGGTATCGTCGTGCTCGACCTGCGTGGCTTGCGTGACGGTCTGCCGCGGCTCGAGCTGCGCGAGCCAGTCACCTTCGGATTCGATCTTGATCGCCTGGAATTTGCCGGCGGCCAGTTCGACGGTTTCCGTTCCGACCACCCGATACTGCGAGCTCCACTTCTGCGAAGCGAACATCCGATTGGGATGCTGCTCGGTGTAATCGACGTTCCAGGATTTGCCCGTCGACAACGGGAACGCGAACGGCCGGTTCACGACCGTATCCGTGCCGTTCACGCTGCGCTCGCGGCTCCAGTCCGCCCCGGAGATCAACTCGCGTGGCGCCTGGGTCGAGCCCGCGATCTTCGATTCGACGTAGATATGCGACGACGTCCTGCGCATCACCGTCACCTGCTCGTGCGTCTGGTTCCAGCCCGACGGTCCTTTTTCAACCGTCGACGTGTAGGTCCACGTATCGCCGGGCTGGACGTCGGGGGCCGGCGCCGATTGCGCGATCGCCGACAACGGCAAAGCTAGACTCAAGAGCATCGCGGCGGTTCTGATTTTCTTCATAGTTCGAATATAGGTCTCTACGCAATAAATAAGTGGCCCCGGCAATCCGGCAAATCCTCGAAACGAACTTTGAAAAGCACAAAGCCAGTGAGCACATTTACATGAATGTGGCTAGAATGGCGCCGCCACACGCTAAATTGACGGCACCAATAATCACGATACAACTCGGAAAGAAAACAAAAATACAAATGAAAGACTACAAAAAGCGAATGGTACTGCGGCCAGCCATTCTGGCGGCATCGAGCGCGTTGGTATTGTCCGCATGCGGCGGAGGTTCGTCCAGCGATTCGGGATCGACGACCAGCACCTCGAGTCTGAGCGATGCGCAGAAGAACTTTGAGAGCTTTGCGCTCACGTCAAATGGTGGACTGCATTATGTGGATGGCAGCCTCTCGTTCAGCACGAATTCGGCGGGTGCGCTGTCGGTCGGATCGAACAGCACGTTCTTCACCATCGACTCCAGCGTCGCTCAGAGCCCCTCCGCGGGCACTCAGTCGCAGATTTCCGGGGCTACTTCGCTCTCATCGGCGCTCAAGATCCCAACGTTGACCAATGGACGCCAGGTCGTCAATGGCGCCGTGTATGTCGGCGCGTATCCAGAGCTAGCGCGGTTCAGCTACGTGGGACCCAACGTGCAGGCAGACTATCTGGCGACGGACGGCAGTACCGTGATCCGCACCTTGCTCGGCACCAGTTACACCGTCGTTTCGCTGAGCGGCCTGATTTCCGCGTCTCCGTCGGAACTCTTAACGAATAGCGCCTTGGGCCTGCTCACGAATACGATCAACGGGCAATCGCTGTACAGCGCCCAGGCAAACTGGCAAGCAGGTGCGGCTTACATCAAGGTGGTACGGCAAACGGTCGGAGACGAGTTGTTTACCTACGACTGCGTCTCACCAGCCACGACAGGCGCTAGTCCGACGCCCTGCTCGACAACGATATCGACGCTGGAAAGTTTCTTCCCCTACGCGAGCACCACGGACGGCAAGAGCTACAAGCTCTCCGATGGCCAGATCGTGACGTTGCAGGGCGTTCGCGCATGGGTGGCCAATAGCGTGCTCGGTGGTAGCACGACCGACTATCGCATGTACTACCAGTACAACGGCGGCATCTACGCGGGTTACATGGTCAGGAGCGGCACGACAATACAGATTCGGCCGCTCGGCGGCGGTACGCCGCAAGCGAACTACTACTTCCTGAACAACGCTGCCGTGCAGTCGATCAAATCCGCGCTCAACTTCTGATTCGTTTGGAAGCCCGTCTGCAACACTCGCGATCGGATCGACCGGTCCGATCGCATTGATGACGATGTTCAACGAAGGCTTGCCAAAAGAGGAACAGAAAATACAAAAGCCCCGACAAGTCAGGGCTTTTGTATTACATCTAAGACTGGAGGCGCGAGCCGGAGTCGAACCGGCCTAAACGGCTTTGCAGGCCGCTGCATAACCGCTTTGCTATCGCGCCGCAAGCGGACTGGAACCTAGACACGAGTTCGCAGATTTATCTGGTGGTCACCAGAAGAACCGAAGCTCTGGAAGTTCAGAACGACCGGCCTTCCAAACAAAAAGGGAAGCGTTGCTTCCCCTGATGTATGGAGCGGGAGACGAGGCTCGAACTCGCGACCTCAACCTTGGCAAGGTTGCGCTCTACCAACTGAGCTACTCCCGCATTGAACTGCTTCACACCGCGCTGCGTTTTTTACTTCGCCAAACAACGCGATGCTTCGAAAACTGGAGCGGGAAACGAGGCTCGAACTCGCGACCTCAACCTTGGCAAGGTTGCGCTCTACCAACTGAGCTATTCCCGCGTCGTACTGCATTCACTGCAACTGCTTTACTGCGTTTCCGGTGTTTCGCGTTGCGTGCATCGGAGAAACGAGATTATGGAGAAACGACCGAAACGTGTCAACCCCTTTTGCCCATCTGTTTTAAAGAAAATATTTCGCTCGTAGATGCGCGGGGTTCGAACACACTTTTGCGCCCCCACCCGGCCCTTCTTTCACGCCGTCACGCGACGCCACCACGCTCGCGAATCTGCGGCCACGCGAGCTTCATGTAGTACAGCATCGACCAGATCGTCAGGAACGCGGCGAGATAGATCAGCCACAGGCCCCACACGCGCGTGTCGACCGTCACGCCGGCGCCGAGCGACAGCGGGCCGTAGAACAGCAGCATCGGAATCGCGACCATCTGGCAGGCGGTCTTGAACTTGCCAAGCGAGTTCACGGCGACGCTCTTCGACGCGCCGATTTGCGCCATCCATTCGCGCAGCGCCGAGATCGCGATTTCGCGGCCAACGATCACGAGCGCGATCGCCGAATCGATCCGCGTGAGTTGCACCAGCACCAGCAGCGCCGCGGTCACCATCAGCTTGTCGGCGACCGGATCGAGAAACGCGCCGAATGCCGAGGTCTGATTCCATTTGCGGGCCAGAAAGCCGTCGAACCAGTCGGTAAGCGCCGCCAGGATGAAGATCGTCGCGGCCGCGAGATTGCGATGCGCGAGGCTCATCATCATGTCGGGCAAATAGAACACACCGACGACGAGCGGAATCAGCACGATCCGCAGCCAGGTCAGGAATATCGGGAAATTAAACGGCATGGGGCAGGCGCAGCGTCTGACGAGTGAGTTGCAATTGTGCCGTGTCACAAGGCCTGCCACAAGCAAGCGGGCATGGCCGTCCAGGGGCGGCACGCGCGCCGCGCGCTGCGCGCGGCTCAGCGACTCGACCGAAAATTCAATGCAATTGCCGGTAGATCTGCTCGGCGAGCGCCTGCGAAATACCTTCGACGCTCGCAAGATCCTCGACGCTCGCAGCCACCACGCCGCGCAAGCCGCCAAAACGCGCGAGCAGGCGCTGACGCCGCTTCGCCCCCACGCCTTCGAGTTCTTCGAGCCGCGAGGTCTGGCGCGTCTTGCCGCGTTTGGCGCGCATGCCGGTGATCGCGAAGCGGTGCGCTTCGTCGCGGATCTGCGCGACCAGCATCAGCGCGGCGCTTTCCTTGCCGAGTTCGAGCGGCGTGCGGCCGTCCGCGAAAATCAGCGTCTCGAGACCGACCTTGCGCCCTTCGCCCTTCGCGACGCCGACCAGCATGCCCGTATCGAGCCCCAGCTCCGTGAACACCTGGCGCGCGATTTCCACCTGCCCCTTGCCGCCGTCGATCAGCACGATGGTCGGCAGCACGCCGCCGGCCGCGGCCGGCTCGGCGGCATCGGCGGCAAGCGACGGGTCGGCGGCCGCGTCGCTTTGCGACGCGGCGGCTTCGTCGCTCGCATTCGCGGCAGCCTGCGCGACCATCTTCTCGTAGCGGCGCGTCAGCACCTGGCGCATCGCCGCGTAGTCGTCGCCGGGCGTGATGCCGGTGATGTTGTAGCGGCGATACTCGGACGACTGCATCTTGTGGTGGTGATAGACGACGCACGACGCCTGCGTCGCCTCGCCCATCGTGTGACTGATGTCGAAGCATTCGACGCGCAGATGCGCGAGGTCGTCGCACTCCATGCCGAGCGTGTCGGTCAGCGCGCGCGTGCGCGCCTGCTGCGAGCCCTGCTCCGACAGCAGCCGCGCGAGTGCGAGCCGCGCGTTCTGCTCGGCCATCGTGAGCCAGGCGCGTCGCTGCCCTTGCGGCTGACGCAGCACGGTGACTTTGTGGCCCGCCTGCTCGGTCAACACGTCGACGAGCTCGCGCGCCGGCGCATGGCTAACCACCAGCACCGGCGGCACGCGATTGCCGAGGTAATGCTGTGCGATGAACGCTTCGAGCACTTCGGCTTCGACGCCGCCGGTCGCGCGGCCTTTGCGTCGCCGGCTAGCGGAAGTGGGTTCGCTGGCTTCTTCGTTCGTCTCGTCCGCGATCGCCTCGATCGCTTCTTCGTCGCCACCGTCGGCGTCGTCGTCTTCCGATGGCATGTCCTGCGCGATCGCGAGCGCATCGGCCGTGGCGCCCGCCGCTTCGGCTGACGGCGCGGCCGCTCCCGCATCCGCCGAGGCGTCGTCCTGCCCGGCTTCGTCTTCCAGCCCGCCCTCCTCCGCGGTCAACGCGCTCTCCACGTGCGTGGGAAAGTACGCCTTGTCGCCAAGGTGCCGCCCGCCGCGTACCATCGCGAGATTCACGCACACGCGGCCGCCCAGCGCGACCACCGCGAGAATGTCGACGTCGCTATCGCTGCCGACTTCGATCGCCTGCTGATGCAGCACCGTCGACAGCGAACTCATCTGGTTGCGCACCGCCGCGGCCTGCTCGAACTTCAGCTCGCTCGCGAACGCATGCATCTTCTGCTCGAGCTCCTTCATCACCTCGCCCTGGCGGCCGAGCAGAAAGCGCGACGCGTTGGCGACGTCGCGCGCGTAATCCTCTTCGCTGATGTTCGCGACGCACGGCGCCGTGCAGCGGCCGATCTGATGCAGCAGACACGGCCGCGTGCGGTTGTTGAACACCGAATCTTCGCAGGTGCGCAACTGGAACACGCGCTGCAGGATCTGGATGCTCTCGCGCACCGCCCACGCGCTCGGGAACGGACCAAAGTACTGGTTCTTGCGATCGACCGAGCCGCGGTAGTAAGCCATGCGTGGGAATTTGTGGCCGGTCAGCTTCAGATACGGATACGACTTGTCGTCGCGAAACAGGATGTTGTAACGCGGCGTGAGCGCCTTGATCAGATTGTTTTCGAGCAGCAGCGCTTCGGCCTCGGAACGCGTGACCGTGGTCTCGATGCGCGCGATGCGCGTAACCATCATCGCGATGCGCGGCGACAGCTGCGTCTTCGTGAAGTAGCTCGATACGCGCTTCTTCAGGTCGCGCGCCTTGCCCACATAGAGCACCGTGCCGCTCGTGTCGTAATAGCGGTAGACACCGGGCAGATGCGGCAGTTGGGCGAGCACTTTTTTCGGCTCGAAAGCGTCGGGAGTGTCGGTTGCTTCGGGTTCGGTCATGCGGGGTCGATTGGCTGGGACGGTCTCGCGCTGCCTCGCTGTTTGTTCCGCCGGGTGCGCGGCATCGTGCACCGAAGGCCGTGTCGCGCGTCGCGCCATGCGGCCCGCGTGTCGGACAGAGGGCGCGCGCGATCGTGAGCGAGGCTTTAGAATCGCCAGTTTAGAACATTCCGCGTTCGTACGAACCCGCTCCGCGTAGCCGGAGTCACCGAGCCATCCGAGCCGCCATGTCCTCCGTCGCGCCCGTTTCCGGATCACCCGCTGCACCTGCCAACCCGATCGCCTGCGATATCTTTTGCGCGGTGATCGACAACTTCGGCGACATCGGCGTGTGCTGGCGCCTCGCGCGCCAACTCGCACGCGAGCATGGCTGGCTGGTGCGTGTGTTCGTCGACGATCTGCATGCTTTCCAGAAGCTGTGCCCGTCGCTCGCGCTCGATCGCGCGCGGCAAACGGTCGAGGGCATCATCATCGAGCACTGGCACCAACCGGCCCACGCGGGCGATACGCTCGAAGTCGCCGACGTCGTGATCGAGGCGTTCGCCTGCGAGCTGCCGCCCGTCTATATCGCCGCGATGGCCGAACGCGCGCGGGCGCCGCTGTGGTTCAACCTCGAATATCTGAGCGCCGAGGACTGGGTCGCCGATTTTCATTTGCGGCCGTCGCCGCACCCGCGCTACGGGCTCAGCAAGACATTCTTTTTCCCTGGACTCGGCCCCGGCACCGGAGGCGTGCTGAAGGAGCGCGATCTCGATGCAGCGCGCGCCGCGTTCGAGAGCTCGTCGGCCGCCCGCGCCGACTGGTGGCGCAATGCCACCGGTCACGCGCCGCCGCCCGCCGACGCGACCGTCGTGTCGCTGTTCTCATACGAAAATCCGGCGGTCGACAGCCTGCTCGAACAATGGCGCGACAGCGTGAGCCCGATCGTGCTGCTCGCGCCCGAGGGACGCATTTCCGGTGCACTCGCGCGCTTTTTCGGGCTGCCGTCGTTTGCCGCGGGCACCCATGCGACACGTGGCAACCTCAGCGCCCATTCGCTGGCGTTCACCGAGCAGCCCGGCTACGACGCGCTGCTATGGGCAAGCGACGTCAATTTCGTGCGCGGCGAGGATTCGTTCGTGCGCGCGCAGTGGGCCGCAAAGCCGTTCGTCTGGCACATCTATCCGCAGGCCGACGACGCCCATCTGCCCAAGCTCGACGCCGCACTCGCGCACTACACGCGCAGGCTGCCCGCAAACGCGCGCTTCGCGCTCCAGCATTTCTGGCACGCGTGGAACGGCGCGGGACAGCCGGACTGGGCGGAATTCAAGCGCCACTGTCCGGCGCTGAAGCGACGCGCCGCCGCCTGGGCAGTCGAACTCGCGCAAGTCGGCGATCTCGCCGGAAATCTGACCTCGTTCGCAAAAACTCAGTTAAAATAAGCGGTTATCCAACGGCCGACGACGCAAGCGCGGCCCGATTCGAGACACAACCCCGTGGTCAGCCCGTCTGACCGGTCCCCGTGGAAAAACACAGTACGCGCCCCAGTCTTCAGGCTGGGCACGCGAATGTCAAAAAAGGGACGTATGTTTGGGCGTGTTGCAGATCGGCGCCACTCGTGTACACGCCCGAAAGGGTAAAAATCAGGTAACGGACAGGTGGAAGCGCCGTGGCATCTCGCCGCGGGCCTCCGCCGCGCACCGGTCCCGTTTCACGCATCCGGGCAGTGCCGCCGCGTTACGCGGCGCGCGCCAGGTGGTGGGCGAAACGCCGAAGCCGCTTGGCGCCTATGCCGTTGAGCAACAGTTAAGCTATTTATCTCGTACAGGACAGTTTTATGAAGACCGCACAGGAACTCCGCACCGGCAACGTCGTGATGATCGGCGCAGACGCAATGGTCGTGCAAAAGGCCGAATACAACAAATCGGGCCGTAACTCCGCCGTCGTCAAGATGAAGTTCAAGAACCTGCTGACCGGCGCCGGCATGGAAACCGTGTACAAGGCAGACGACAAGTTCGACGTCGTCGTGCTCGAGCGCAAGGAAGTGACCTACTCGTACTTCGCCGACCCGATGTACGTGTTCATGGACGCCGACTACAACCAGTACGAAGTCGAAGCCGAAATGATGGGCGACGCGATGCACTACCTCGAAGACGGCATGGCATGCGAAGTCGTGTTCTACAACGAGAAGGCGATCTCGGTCGAACTGCCGACCACGCTGGTTCGTGAAATCATCTACACGGAACCGGCTGTCAAGGGCGACACGTCGTCGGGCAAGGTGCTGAAGAATGCCAAGCTGAACACCGGTTTCGAACTGCAAGTGCCGCTCTTCTGCAACATCGGCGACAAGATCGAAATCGACACGCGTACGCACGAATACCGCAGCCGCGCCTAAGCGCCTGTCTGCGTCACCCGCCAGCGCCGGCACCCTGCCGGCCTGCACAAAAAGCGCTCAATTTTGGGCGCTTTTTCTTTTCTGTCGTGCAGTGTATGGTTTAGGAAAACTTTACCGGCAAGTTTCTCAAAATTGCCATCGCGACATCCCGATTTCGCGTCGCGCGCGCGGCAAGTCCTTGATCCATGTCGAAAAAGACCTTAGGCACGGTCTCTGCTAGGTGGAGAGTTACGCGAGTACCGCTGATTTTTCCGACCTGGGAGATGGACCATGAATAACGACATCGCCGAAGGCGAATGGAGACAGATCGTCGGCAAGGCGAACCGGTTTTTCGATAGCCACCGGGATTTCTGACAGGACCTGTGCAGGAACTACAGGCGCCGGCCCGCGCGACTCATGGCGCAGCGTCGGTCAGCTGTCGTTTCTTCGCCCCCCAAGGACCAATCGTTTAGCCCTGTCATCGAGCCCGCCAGAGCCCGCAGTGCGCGCCATCCGTGTTGGCGGTGCACCGGGGATTTAACCCATTCATAAAATTGCGCTCGCCATGCCACACGCCCTGATTGTTGAAGACGATCCCAATAGCCTGTCGGGTCTGTCGGCGATCCTCGGTGCCGACGGCTTTTCCGTCGACACCGCGACTACGCTCGCCGAGGCCCGTGCCGCACTGACGCGTTTCATTCCCGACGTCGTGCTCGTCGACCTGAATCTGCCGGACGGCAGCGGCCTCGATCTGTTGCAGCACCTGCCCGCGCATCCGCCGGGCGGCGCGCTTCCGGTGATCGTGATGACCGGCAATGCGACGGTCGAGAGCGCGATCGAGGGCTTGCGGCACGGCATCTGGGACTATCTGCTGAAGCCCGTCAACATCCCGCGTCTGCGCAGCCTGCTCGCGCGCATCCCGCGGCCCTACGAGCTGACCGAGGAAGTGCAGGCGCTGCGCGCGTCGCTGCGTCAGCTTGGGCGCTTCGGCTCGATGCTCGGCCGCAGCAGCACGATCCAGCATGTGTATGACACGATCGAGCGTCTCGCGCCGACCGAAGCCGCAGTGCTGATCGCGGGCGAGGTCGGCACCGGCAAGCAGATTGCCGCGCGCACGTTGCACGACATGAGCCGTCGCCGCAAAGGGCCGTTCGTCACGTTCGACTGCCGCAGCGCGGCGGCCGACAGCCTCAATCGCTCACTCGACAGTGTGCTGTTCGGCCACGAACGAGGCGCGTTCGGCGGCGCCGAACAGCGCGAGCCGGGCCTCTTCGAACAGGCGGGCGGCGGCACGCTGTTCATCAACGAAATCACCGAGCTGCCGCGCGCGCAGCAGGAAGCGCTGTTGCGCGCGCTCGATTCGCAGGCGTTCATGCGCGTGGGCGGCACCAACCAGATCGTGACCGACTTCCGGCTCATTGCATCGACGCGTAAGCCGCCGCGCGCGGCGGTCGCGGACGGCTCTCTGCATCAGGACCTCGCGCTGCGCCTCGAAGCCGCCGCGGTCATGTTGCCGCCGCTGCGCGAGCGCGGCGAAGATCCGGTGCTGATCGCTCAGGCGGTCGTCGACGAACTGAATCTTGCAGCGAGCGCTCACGGCACGTCCGAGGTCGCGAAGCAGGCGGCGCCGAACTTCCTGCGCGAATGCCTCGCGTACAACTGGCCGGGCAATGTGCGCGAATTGGAGGAGCGCGTGCGGCGCGCGTATCTGGCATCGGGCGACGTGATCGAAACGTTGCGCGCCGACGAGGCAGGCACGGCGATTGGCCGGGACCTGAACGGCAGCCGCGTGCAGGTGACGGTCGGCACGCCGCTCGCGGACGTCGAGGAAATGCTGATTCGCGCGACGCTCGACGCGGTCGGCGGCACGCGGCATCGCGCGGCATCGCTGCTGGGCATCAGCCCAAAGACGCTCTACAACAAGTTGCAGCGCATGCGCTTGAACTGAGTAATCGAAAGGCTCGACGGCGGTTCGCACCGTTCGAAGCCCGCAAAAAAAAATGGCGCCTTGAATTGCTTCAAGGCGCCATTTCCGTTTACGCAAACGCACCGCGCACCAACTTCTGCGCTTCGGCATAGCGCGGCTCGGCCATCAGCTTGCTCCACGCGAGCGCCTCGCCGCGCGGCCGCATGCGCTCCAGACGCTGCCGCGATTCCTGCGACGGCGTGACGCGCAGCGCGTCGAGCACCTTCTCCGCTTCGTCGGGCTGATTGCAGATCAGCACCATATCGCAGCCGGCCTGCAAGGCGGCGCTCGCCGCTTCCGTCAGCGTGCCGCCCTGGCGCGCGGCTTCCATCGACAGATCGTCGCTGAAGATCGCGCCTTCGAAGCCAAGCTTGCCGCGCAGGATGTCCTGCAGCCAGATGCGCGAAAAACCGGCCGGCTTCTCATCGACCCGCGGATAGACGACGTGCGCGGGTAGCACCGCGCCTAGCGACAAACCGAGCCAGTCGTACGGCGCGACGTCGTTGCCGAGGATCTCGTCGAGCGGGCGTTCGTCGACCGGCATCGCGACGTGCGAGTCCGCCTGGGCGAAGCCGTGCCCCGGAAAATGCTTGCCGCAATTGCTCATGCCGGCGAGCGCGAGGCCGTGATTCAGGCTCTTCGCGAGCAGCGCGACCACGCGCGGATCGCGATGGAACGCGCGATCACCGATCACCTGCGAGTGCCCGTAATCGAGGTCGAGCACCGGCGTGAAACTCATGTCGATGCCGCACGCGCGCAGTTCCGCGGCGAGGATATAGCCGACCGCGGTCGTCACCTTGGTCGCGTGCAGCACGTCGTGGTCCCACAGCGCGCCGAGCTTGCCCATCGACGGCAGCACCGTGAAGCCGTCGGTGCGAAAACGCTGCACGCGGCCGCCTTCGTGATCGACGGCGATCAGCAGATCCGGGCGAATCGCGCGGATTGCATCGGTCAACGCCACCAGCTGCGCGCGGCTCTCGAAGTGGCGCGCGAACAGGATCACGCCGCCGGTCATCGGGTGAGCGAGACGCCTTTTGTCATCGTGGTTCAGCGTTTTGCCGACCACGTCGAGCATCACCGGTCCGGGTGTGGTTTTCATCGAATTCCGCTGGAAAGGAGCCTGAGGCAAAGACAAACGCGACCGGCAACGGTCGCGTTCAAGGTTTTTATTCGGTGGCGGATTGCGCGGACGAGGCCTGCGCCCCGCCCTCCCGCTGCGTCTCGGCGATCACGAACGACACCGCGTAGTCGCGCTCGTCACTGATCGTCACGCGCGCCGTGATGCCCCGCGCGTCGAGCCATTCGGCCAACTCGCCGGAAGCCACCACCATCGGCTCGCCACTCGGCCGGTTCAGCGTCTGCAGCGCGCGCCAGGTCATCGGCCAGTGCATGCCGAGGCCGATCGCCTTGGAGAACGCCTCTTTCGCCGAGAAGCGCGTCGCCAAAAACGCGAGACCGCGCGCCGCCGAACGGGCGTGGCGCGCGTGGTAGACGCGCAGTTCGTCGGGACCAAGCACCTTCTCCGCGAAGCGGCCATTGGTGCGAGTCATCACCGCAGCTATGCGGCTCACCTGAACGATGTCGGTGCCGATGCCGTAGATCGCCATGCGTGCGTCCGTCGTCAGATCGCGTTACGCGCGCGCGCCGAGACGCGCGGCGACCATGATCGCCTTCATCTCGCGCACTGCGTTGTCCCAGCCCGCGAAGATCGCGTGCGCGACGATCGCATGGCCGATGTTGAGTTCGACGATGCCGTCGATCGCCGCGATCTGCTGCACGTTCGTGTAGTGCAGGCCGTGGCCCGCGTTCACTTTGAGGCCGAGCGTCGCGCCGAATTCGACCGCGCGCACGATGCGATCGTATTCGCGTTGCTGTTCCGCAGCATCGTGCGCCTCCGCGTAACGGCCGGTGTGCAGCTCGATCACCGGCGCGCCGGCTTCGTGCGCGGCGCGGATCTGCGTTTCTTCGGGGTCGATGAAGAGCGACACGCGCGAGTTCGCGTCCGCCAGTTGCTTGCACGCGGCGCGCACCGCCTCGAATTGGCCGGCGACGTCGAGCCCCCCTTCGGTCGTAAGCTCCTCACGCTTTTCCGGTACCAGGCACACGTCGTGCGGCTGCACTTCGCACGCGATGTCGAGCATTTCCGGCGTGACCGCGCATTCGAGATTCATGCGCGTTTTCAGGAGCGGGCGCAGCTTGCGCACGTCGGCGTCGACGATATGCCGGCGGTCTTCACGCAGATGCAGCGTGATCGCGTCGGCGCCGGCCTCCTCGGCCATCAGTGCGGCGCGGATCGGATCGGGATAGGACGTGCCGCGCGCGTTGCGCAGCGTAGCGACGTGGTCGATGTTCACGCCGAGGTCGATCACGGTCGGCGAAGTCAGGAAGAAGCTCATAAGTTCTGCAGGTCGATCAGGATCTGGCGGGTCGCAAGCGGCGCGCCGCCGAGATAGGTGTTGAGCAGGAAGCGCATCAGCGTTTTGCTTTGCGCGACGGTCTGCGCTCGATGGTAATCGTCCTTTTCCATATCGAGCAAGGTTTGTCCCGACACCACCGGCCACTGCGCGGGCCATTCGTCCGATGCCTCGCGCACGCCGCGCTCGGGATCGAAGACGTAGCGCCCGTCGGCGAGCACCGCTTTGCGCGCGACCGTGCGATCGAGCGCCATCGCGTAACCGGTTTCGCGCAACAGCACGCGTTCGAACGAGCGCAGCACCTGCACCGGCGGCTCGTCGTGCGCGAGCCGCGTCAGCGTGACGACGTAGTGATGAAACAGCTGCGGATGCGGGTCTTCGCGCGCGCAGAAGCGCACCAGCAGTTCGTTGACGTAGAAGCCGCACAGCAGCGCGTCGCCGGTCAGCGGCAGCATGCCGCCGACCCATTCGGCGCCGGTCAGCGTGCGCATTTCGGATTTGCCCGACCACGCGAGCGATAGCGGCTGGAAGGTTTGCAGCACACCGCGCAGCGCGGAGTGCGGGCGCTTCGCGCCCTTCGCGACGAGCGCGAGACGGCCGTGATCGCGCGACAGTACGTCGATGATCAGACTGGTCTCGCGATACGGGTAGCTATGCAGCACGAACGCGGGCTGCTCGGTGATCCGGTAGTCGGAAGCGGAGGTGCGCGGCGGGCGGCGCGGCGGTGTTTTGCGCGGCTCGCCGTCGGCCGTGGGGGCGCTTTTCGCGGTTTTTGCTAGGGCCGAGGATTTCCTCGCGCTACGCGCGGGTCGCGACGGTTCGTGCTCCGGTTCGTCCGGAGCCGCATCTGAATTCAGCGTCATCGACGCGTCATTCGTACCCATACGCACGAAGCCCGGCTTCGTTGTCGGCCCAGCCGCTCTTCACCTTGACGAAGGTCTCGAGATACACCGGCCCGTCGAACAGCTTCGCCATGTCGAGGCGCGCCTCGGTGCTGATCTGCTTCAGCTTCGCGCCCTTCTGGCCGATGATCATTGCCTTGTGCGTGTCGCGATCGACGAGGATCGTCGCGAAGATACGGCGCAGCCGGCCTTCGGTTTCGAACTTGTCGATCAGCACGGTGCTCGTGTAGGGCAGTTCGTCACCGGTCCAGCGGAAGACTTTTTCGCGCAGGATTTCGGCGGCGAGGAAGCGCTCGCTGCGATCGGTGAGGTCGTCCTCGCCGTAGATCGGCTCGCCTTCCGGCAGGAACGGCTTGATGGTCGCCATCAGACGCTTGATGTCGTCGGTATTTTTCGCCGACAGCGGGACGATCTCGTTGAACTCGCGCAGTGTGCTCATCTGCTGCATGAACGGAAACAGCGAGTCTTTATCCGACACGCGATCGAGCTTGTTTGCGATCAGCAGCGTCGGCACCTTCGCCGGGATGAGGTCGAGCACCTTCTGGTCGTCGGGGCCGAAGCGGCCCGCCTCGATCACGAACAGGATCGCGTCGACCGAGGTCAGTGTCGAGGTGACCGCGCGATTGAGCGAGCGGTTCAGCGCGCCGCTGTGCTTGGTCTGGAAACCCGGCGTGTCTACAAAGATGTACTGCGCGTCTTCGAGCGTGTTGATGCCGGTGATGCGATGGCGCGTGGTCTGCGCCTTGCGCGACGTGATGCTGACTTTCTGGCCGACCAGCGCGTTCATCAGCGTGGACTTGCCGACATTCGGACGGCCGACGATCGCGACCATGCCGCAGCGAAAACCAGTGGGAGTGGGAGCGTTCATATTCGGACTACGGCAGGTTCGGTTCGGGGCGCGCGCGGCGCACCCCGATGGCAATCAATGGCCCGCATCGGCGACGCGCGTTTGCACCGCGTCGGCAACGCCGGGTTCGTGTTCGGCAGATGCCGGGGCAGCCGAGGTGACCGGCACGGGCGCGGCGGTGGCGCTCGATGCGGCAGTGCCCGGCGCGGCGTCGCGGCTGCGCTGACGGTCTGCGCCGCGAGCGTGTGACAGTGTGTCGGGTTTGAGGTCGGTGGTTTTGTCCGCGGCAGTTCTTTCGGCTGGCTTGTCGACAGGTTTCTCGCCCGTGTGGACCGAAACCTTGTCGGCTTTCTCCGCCTTGTCGGACTTCTCGGTGCGCTCCGGCTTGTCCTGCCCGCTGTATTCCACGTGCGCGGCCCGGATCACGGCCGGCGCGGAGCGCTCGGCTGAAGGCTTTTCAGCGGCTGATTTTTCCGCAACAAGCTTGTCTGCATGGGCTTCCATCGCGGCAGTCGCGCGTCCTTCGCCGCGCGCCGTGCCGCGCTCGCCCTTGCGATCGGGTGTACGCAAATCCAGTGCGGCCTGCACGCCAGTCACGCCGGGCACGATTTCCTGCTCGGCACTTTTCGCAGAGCGCGCGCCCTTCGAGCGCTTCGGCTTCGCGACCACGGCGGGCGCGGCGGCCATCACCTCGTCGAGCGCCTTCTTTGCAGCCGCCTGCTCCGCCGCGCGACGGCTCGCCCCTGAGCCGGAGACCTTGACGTCCAGCTTCGGCACCGTGCATTCGACTTCGAACTGCTGATTGTGCGCCGCACCATGCGTGGCGACGACCGTATAGGTCGGCAGCGCGATCTTGTGACCCTGCAAATACTCCTGCAGCAGCGTCTTCGCGTCCTTGCCGAGCGTGCGCGGGTCGATATGGTCGAGAATCGGCACGTAAAGGCGCTTGATGACCGTCTGGGCGGCATCGAAGCCGCCGTCGAGGAATATCGCACCGAGCACCGCCTCGAGCGTATCCGCGAGGATCGAGGGCCGGCGGAAGCCGCCGCTGCGCAATTCGCCTTCGCCGAGCCGCAGGCCTTCGGAAATATTGAGCGCCTGAGCAATCTCGTAGAGGGACTGCTGTTTGACCAGATTGGCGCGCACGCGCGACAGGTCGCCTTCGTCGAGTTTGCCGAAACGTTGGAACAAAAGCGCAGCCACCGCGCAATTCAGAACGGAGTCGCCGAGAAATTCGAGCCGTTCGTTATGCGTGGAGCTATGACTGCGGTGTGTTAAAGCCTGGCGCAGCAATTCCGCATTGCGAAATTCGTAGCGCAAACGGCTTTCCAACGGAGATAAGGGCATGGGCAGAGTATAACGCGGGCGCCTGACCCGGCGGAAACGCGGGGCGCCAGCGGAAAAAGCGTGGTGAAGCGACGTTACCGCGAGTTCTTAAAGTGACGTGACAACACGCCGCGACGGAGATAACCGGATACCGGCTATTCGCGCGGCGTGTGAGAAGCGCTCATGAGGCGATCGCGAAGCGATCAATGCAAGCGACTCACTGAAACGAGCCGATGCGCCGCAGATCGCTGAAGTTCATCCAGATGAAAAACGCACGACCAACGATATTGCGTTCCGGCGCAAAACCCCAGTACCGGCTATCCGCGCTGTTGTCGCGGTTGTCGCCCATCATGAAGAAATTGCCCGGCGGCACTTTGCAGATCACGCCACGCGCGTTGTACTGGCAGTTGTCGCGAAACGGATAATCTTCCGCGCCAACGATGAACGGAGGCACCGCCGGATTATTCAGAATCGCATTCTTGCGGCCGTCGATATCTTCTTCGAACTGCTTCGCATAACCGAGGCGCTCTTCGTCGAGATAATCGGGCAGCGGCGTTTCGGGCACAGGTTTGCCGTTGACGGTCAGCTTCTTGTCCTGATACTCGATCACATCGCCCGGCAGGCCAATCACGCGCTTGATGTAGTCGACCGATTCGTCTTTCGGATAACGGAACACCACCACGTCGCCGCGCTGGACCGGACGGCCCTGCGTGATCCTCGTGTTGGTGATCGGCAAACGCAGACCGTATTCGAATTTATTGACGAGAATGAAGTCGCCCACCAGCAGCGTCGGCACCATTGACCCCGAAGGAATCTTGAACGGCTCGACCACAAAGGAGCGCACGACGAACACCACCAGAATCACCGGGAAAAAGCTCGCTGTATATTCGAGCCACCACGGCTGACGCAGCTTGTCGTCGCGCAGGCGCGCGCGCGTTTGTGCGGCATTTTCATCGGCGAAACGCTCGCCGATGCGTGCCTGCTGACGATCGAATTCGGCGACTGCGGCTTCCGCCTCGCGGCGCCGTTTCGGCAGAAAAACCAGTTTGTCCGCGACCCATGCGACACCCGTCAAAACGACGAGCACAAAAAGAATCAGCGCAAAATTCATAGGGTTCCGTTATTCAACTTATTTGTCTTCGACACGCAGGATAGCGAGGAAAGCCTCTTGCGGGATTTCAACCGAGCCCACCTGCTTCATTCGCTTCTTGCCTGCCTTCTGCTTTTCGAGCAGCTTCTTCTTACGCGTAATATCGCCGCCGTAGCATTTTGCCAGCACGTTCTTACGCAACGCTTTAATGTTTTCGCGCGCAATAATGTTCGAACCGATCGTGGCCTGCACGGCCACGTCGTACATCTGACGCGGAATCAGCTCGCGCATTTTCGCTGCCACTTCGCGGCCGCGGTACTGGCTTTGCGAACGGTGCACGATAACCGACAGCGCATCGACCTTATCGCCGTTGATCAGCATGTCGACCTTCACGACGTCCGACGCGCGGTATTCCTTGAACTCGTAGTCCATCGACGCATAACCGCGCGAAATCGACTTCAGACGGTCGAAGAAATCGAGCACGACTTCGCCCATCGGGATTTCGTACGTGAGCTGGACCTGACGGCCGTGATACTGCATGTTGATCTGGTTGCCGCGCTTCTGCGTACACAGCGTGATCACCGCGCCGACGTAGTCTTGCGGCATGTACAGGTTCACGGTAACGATCGGCTCGCGCACTTCCTCGATCTTCGACGGCTCCGGCATCTTGGCCGGGTTCTCGACCATGAGGGTCGTGCCGTCGCGCTGCAGGACTTCGTAAACCACGGTCGGCGCCGTCGTGATCAGGTCCATGTCGAACTCGCGCTCGAGACGTTCCTGCACGATTTCCATGTGCAACAGACCGAGGAAGCCGCAGCGAAAACCGAACCCGAGCGCCTGCGACACCTCCGGCTCGTACTGCAACGATGCGTCGTTCAGCTTCAGCTTTTCGAGCGAGTCGCGCAGCGCGTCGTACTGGTTCGCTTCGACCGGGTAAAGACCCGCGAACACCTGCGGCTTCACTTCCTTGAAGCCCGGCAGCGGCTCGGCCGCCGGCTGGTTCACGAGCGTGACCGTGTCACCGACCTTCGCCGCCGCGAGTTCCTTGATGCCGGCAATGATGAAGCCCACCTGCCCCGCCGAAAGCGACTCGAGATTCTTCGACTTCGGGGTGAACACGCCGATATGTTCGACCGGGTACTGCGCGCCGGTTGCCATCAGTCGGATCTTGTCCTTCGGACGGAGCGTGCCGTTGACGATGCGCACGAGCATCACGACACCGACGTAGTTGTCGAACCACGAGTCGATGATCAGCGCCTGCAGCGGCGCTTCCGGATCACCCTTCGGCGGCGGCACTTTCGCAATGAGCGCTTCGAGCACGTCTTCGACGCCGAGGCCGGTCTTGGCGCTGCAACGCGTGGCGTCAGTCGCGTCGATACCGATTACGTCCTCGATTTCGGCGATCGCGTTTTCGGGGTTCGCCGCCGGCAAGTCGATCTTGTTCAACACCGGGACCACTTCGACGCCGAGTTCGATGGCCGTGTAGCAGTTGGCGACGGTTTGCGCCTCCACGCCCTGGCTCGCATCGACGACGAGCAGCGCGCCTTCGCAGGCGGACAGCGAGCGGCTGACTTCGTACGAGAAGTCGACGTGCCCCGGCGTGTCGATCATGTTCAGGTTATAGACCTGCCCGTCGCGCGCGCGATACGTCAACGCGGCGGTTTGCGCCTTGATGGTGATACCGCGCTCGCGCTCGAGATCCATCGAATCGAGCACCTGAGCTTCCATCTCGCGGTCGGACAGACCGCCACAAATCTGGATGATGCGATCGGCGAGCGTCGACTTGCCATGGTCGATGTGCGCAATGATCGAGAAGTTACGAATATGATCCATTCAGTGCCGATCAAGCGAAAAGGCGCGCCCGGACAATAGCGGAGCACGCCTTGTAAGTAGGTGAAAATCCTATCTATTTTAGCCGAAAAGCCCTTCGGCCGGCGCATCTTGCTAAGCGCGCGCCGAAAGACAGCGAAGAAGATGCGAGAAATTTACCGTGGGTATCGCGGTGAATCACGGTGAACCTCGGCAAAACGCGCATGGATCGCGCGAATCAGAATGCCGCCGAGGGTGCCGCAGCGACACGCGACGCATGCGCGGCCAATGCTGCCCGCACGCGCCCTTCGTCGAGATGGTGGTGGCACAGCTCGACGCCATCGCAGACCAGCACCGGCACCCACTCGTTGTAACGCGCTTCGAGCAGCGGATCGGTGTCGACGTCGATCACCGTCAGCTGCGCGCCGAACTCGGCCAGCAAGGGCTCGAGCGCGGCGCGCATCTCCTCACACAGATGGCACCACGCGCGCCCGTAAAGCGTCAGCGATGCCGTCGTCTTCATTTCTGCGCGGTGCGCGGGCGAATCGGTACAAACTGCGTGTTGTCGCCACGACGAACCAGCAGCGCAACCATCTTCTGCGAATCGAGGTGCGAGGTCACTTCGTCGAACTGCTTCGCGCTCGTCACGTCCGTATCGCCGACCCGCAGGATGATGTCGCCCTTCTGGAGCCCGACACGCGCGGCCGGACCGTCGACCGCGTCGATCTGCACGCCATTCTGAATCTTCAGCGCTTTCTGTTGGTCGGCGGGAATGTCGCTGACGGCGATGCCGAGCGCGTTCGTCGCGCGCTGCTTCGGCGCCGGCGGTTTCTTCTGATCCGCCTTCGCGACCTTGTCCGACTGCATTTCGGTGATCGTGATCGGCAGCTCGTGCGTTTGACCCTTGCGCCAGACCGTGATCGACGTCTTCGTGCCCGGCTTCGTATCGCCAACCATGCGCGGCAGATCCGTCGCGGTCTCGACCGGATGGCCGTTGAACTTCAGGATGATGTCGCCCGGCTGCACGCCGGCCTTGTCGGCCGGACCGCCCGGCTCGACGCTGCTGACGAGCGCGCCCTGCGCCTTCGGCAGACCGAGTGAGTCCGCAACGTCCTTGGTCACTTCACCGATTGCCACCGCGATGCGGCCGCGCACCACCTTGCCCGAACTCTTCAGCTGATCGGCCACACGCATCGCTTCGTCGATCGGAATCGCGAATGAAATGCCCATGAATCCGCCAGTGCGGCTATAGATCTGCGAATTGATGCCGATCACTTCACCCTGCATGTTGATCAGCGGACCGCCCGAGTTGCCCGGATTGACGGCCACGTCGGTCTGGATGAACGGCAGGTAATCGCCCGTGTCGCGCCCCTTCGCGCTGACGATACCGGCTGTCACCGTATTTTCGAGACCGAACGGCGAACCGATCGCGACGACCCATTCGCCGACGCGCACCTTGTTCGAATCGCCGATCGTGATGGTCGGCAGGTTCGACGCGTTGATCTTCACGACGGCGACGTCGGTACGGTCGTCGACGCCGATCAGCTTCGCCTTGAATTCGCGCTTGTCTGTCAGCGTCACGTAGATCGTGTCCGCATCGTCGACGACATGCGCATTGGTCATCACGTAACCGTCCGCCGACATGATGAAGCCCGAGCCGACGCCACTGTTCTGTTCGGGCTCGGTGTTGTCCGGGGTATCCGCGCTGCCGCCGCTACCGCCGCCATTGCCACCGCCCCCACCACCGTTATCTCCGCCGCGCGGCGATTGCGGCGACTGCGGCAACGGAATCCCGAAGAAGCGACGGAAGAACTCCGACATGTCACCGTCGTCCATACCCGGCGGCAGGCCGCCGCGGGAACTGCCATTCGACACATGCGTTGTAGTGCGAATGTTGACGACCGCCGGGCCGACTTTGTCGACGAGGTCAGTGAAGTCGGGCAGATTGGCGGCGGGAGCCGCCGACGCCATATGCGGCACAAGCGGCAAACACGCCGCCACCACTGCGGCCGCGAGGAATTTGCGCACCGAGAAAGTCGTCATATCGTAGCAAGCCGAGGGATTTCAGGATTCAGAAGGATTACTTTGGAGCTTTGTATTCTATGGCAGACGCGAACTGCTGCAATGTGGTTTGAGGCACCTCACCGAGCAGGGTAATCCAGAAGTCGCCCTGACGCTTGACCAGTACGTGGGTCGCGCCGCTGTCGCCCGTGCCCTCCTTGCGCGTATTGTTCTCGACCGGCTCGACGAACACCGAAATCGCCGCGAGGCCGTCCGAAAACACGGCCTGATCGACTGGGATCGGCGGCTGCCCCGCCTCGCGCGACGCCATTGGGCGGCGCAACTCGCGGATGATGTGAAAGCCCGGTACCGACGGCGTGATCTGCCACCCATGCGCGGCCATGTCGACCGGCTCGACCGGCGGACGCACGACGGTCCAGCCTGCGAGATTGCGAATTCCGTTGACGATACCCGCCTTGTCGACCGGCACGCCGATGCGGACCTGCGAAAACGACAGTTGTTCGAGCACCTGACCGTTCGGGTCGAGCGTCTGCGCGCGCAGCAGCAGACCGGTCTTTTTGTCGGCCCACAGCTTGTATGCGAAGCGGTACGCGTCTTTCGGATCGAGCTCCATCACGAGGCTGTCGACGCCCGCGACGCGGTCATCGCCAAGCATCTTCGGCTCGTAGACGGACAGCACCTGCGAGCCGTTCACGGCCAGCAGCGCGGGGAACGAGTCTTTGTTCTGACGGATCTCGACGACGACGAGACGCCGCTCCGGCACGAACGTGTACATGTCGTCGTTATGCCGGAGCATTTTGCGCGGTTTGCCGTCGAGACTTTCGAGCTGCTCGAACTCGCCGTCCGTATGCGTGGAGTAGTGCGTTATGCGTGACGTCTGCACGAAATTGCCGCGCTGATAGACGAACGCGCCCTCGTAGTTCAGCTGCTGGGCGGCCTGATGGATGCGATCGAGCAGTTCCGCGGCCGCGCGACGGGCGACGACCGGATCGTCTTGTGCGAAGACCCGCGGTGTAGCGGACAACAACACGGCTGCGCAGAACAGAAATGCTGGCAACCGCCCCCAGATAGTCGTTTTATTTACCCGCGGAGTCTGCATCAAACTATTGGCCCTGCGTGGAGACTGAGGCAGCGCGAATCACCGGCATCGAGCCTGCCATCACCGGTTGTTGCGCGAACTGCTGATGAGCTTCGAGGTATTGATCGAGGCTCGCGTCGCGAATGATGTTGGAGTTCTGCGGCGCGGGCACCGAGGCCATGGCGACTTGCTGCACCGCGTCGCCATGCGATTGGAGCGAGGCCAGCTGGGCGCCCGGACCACCCGGCACGCCCTGCAACTGCGGCACGACGATCCAGGTCAGCGTAGCGGCCGCGGCGGCGACGGCAAAGGCCGGCACGACGCGGCGGCGCAGCCCGAGCAGGCGCCTCGTGACCGACGCGGACGCGGTCGGCGCCAGCACATGCGGCTCACTTTCGAGACGCGCGGCGAAGCCGCTCAGAAATGCGCTGCTCCTTGCAGGGCTGACCGCCAGATCGTCGGAGCGCAGCGCGTCGCCGATCAGGTGGTAGCTCGACCACGCGGCACGACCGTCGCCGTCGAGATCCGCAAGAAACTTGTCCAGATTCAGATGCTCTTCGCCGAACAGCTCACCGTCGACGAAAGCCGACAGACGCTCGCCGTGCGAGCCCGCTTGCGATTGCATCGAGACCGACCCCATGATGCTCCCCATCTTTCCAAATACCCCGTAGTGACACCACTAATCCAGATATTGCACCGCTGCCCCGCCGGGCCGCTCAGAAACGTCTACCAGCGCTTACCCTCGGGTGTGTCAAGCAACGGTCGCAATTTTGCCGCAATGGCTTCGCGAGCGCGGAAAATTCGTGATCTGACTGTGCCAATTGGGCAACCCATCATCTCCGCGATTTCCTCGTAGCTCAAACCCTCAATTTCTCGAAGAGTAATGGCGGTGCGCAATTCTTCCGGTAAAACCGCCATCGCAGCATTGACCGTCTCGGCGATCTGCTTGCTCATCAACATCGACTCAGGCGTGTTGATATCCCTTAGTTGGTCGGCGTCTGAGAAAGTTTCAGCTTCTTCAGCATCCGCTTCGGTCGAGGTCGGTGCGCGCCGGCCCTGGGTGGCAAGGTAGTTCTTCGCGGTGTTGACCGCAATCCGGTACAACCACGTATAAAACGCCGACTCGCCGCGAAACTGCGGCAACGCGCGATACGCCTTGATGAAAGCGTCCTGCGCAACGTCTTCGACTTCGGCGGGGTCCCGCACGAGACGCGAGATCAGCCGGAGAATCTTGCGGTGGTATTTGGAGACCAGAAGCTCGAACGCGGCCTTGTCGCCCTTCTGGACGCGTTCGACCAGCACCTGATCAATTTCTTTTTCGCTCACCTGATAAATCCGTTAACTATAGGGCGCATGGCGGGGGACCATTGTAGCGTCCCCCTCGTGGGGGCACGTTACTACGGTAACAGCGGTTACAGTCGTTACAGTCAGGCGCCGGCCGCACGCCGGCCTAGCACGGAAAGTTCACGGAAAACAGTGGGCGGCAGCGCGTCGGCCGCGAGCAGCATGGTGCGTGTGTGACGGTGGGGCCTGAGCGCGGGGCCGCGCCTTTGACCACCCTTCGGCTCGAGCGCGAGCACGAGCAAACGGTCGCTCCACTGCGCGCAACCGACTACGCGGCCTCGCGCGAGCAACGCGCCCGCGCTGTTCCAGGCGGAAATCTCGTCCATCGCGATATGCAGTGCGATGGGCTGCGCCGCGTCATGCTTCGCCGCGCACAGCGCGAGCAGCGCTGTGAGGGCAAGCGTCAACGGAGCGGCCTGCAACGCACCGAGACGCGGCGCGAGGCAGGTGTAGACGGCTAACGTCACAATCAGCACGAACGCCCCTGTCGCGGCACGCAGTGCGACCGAGCGACGCAGCGCAATCCGCTGCGTCGCCCCGCCCAATGTTGCCGGTTCAGGAGAAAGCGCCGGCGCAGCCGGCGTCGTGAATTGACGGGTCACCCGTGATCAGGTCAGGCGCGCTTGAACACCAGCGTGCCGTTCGTGCCGCCGAACCCGAACGAGTTCTTCAGCGCGACGTCGATCTTCATTTCCCGCGCGGTGTTCGCGCAGTAATCGAGATCGCAGGCCGGGTCCTGGTTGAAAATGTTGATGGTCGGAGGCGAGACCTGGTGATGCACGGCGAGCACCGTGAACACCGACTCCAGACCGCCAGCGCCGCCCAGCAGGTGACCCGTCATCGACTTGGTCGAGTTGACGACCATGTTCTTCGCGTGGTCGCCGAACGCCCGCTTGATGCCGGTCGTTTCCGCCAGATCGCCGAGCGGCGTGGACGTGCCGTGCGCGTTCAGGTAGTTCACCTGATCGCCATTGATACCCGCGTTCTTCAGCGCTGCGAGCATGCAGCGGCGTGCGCCGTCACCATCTTCGAGCGGCGCGGTCATGTGATACGCATCACCGCTCATGCCGTAGCCGCCGATTTCCGCGTAGATCTTCGCGCCGCGCGCCTTTGCGTGCTCGTACTCTTCGAGCACCATCACGCCCGCGCCTTCGCCGAGCACGAAGCCGTCGCGATCCTTGTCCCACGGACGGCTCGCGGTCGCCGGATCGTCATTGCGTTGCGACAGCGCGCGCGCCGCCGCAAAGCCGCCGATACCGAGCGGCGACACCGTCGATTCCGCGCCACCGGCGATCATCACGTCGGCGTCGCCGTATTCGATCAGGCGCGAAGCCTCGCCGATGCAGTGCAGACCGGTCGTACACGCGGTGACGATCGACAGATTCGGACCCTTGATGCCGAACTTGATCGACAGGTGGCCGGAGATCATGTTGATGATCGAAGCCGGCACGAAGAACGGCGAAATGCGACGCGGGCCGCGATTGAGCAATTCGGTTTGGGTGATCTCGATCATCGGCAGGCCGCCGATGCCCGAACCGACCACCACGCCAATGCGCTCCGAATTCTCGTCGGTGACTTCGAGGCCGCTGTCCTGCATCGCCTGGATGCCCGCAGCCACGCCGTAATGGATGAACGTATCCATGTGGCGCGCTTCCTTACCGGGGATGTAGTCCTCGATATTGAAGCCCTTCACCTCGCCGGCGAAACGAGTCGAGAAGTTCGACGCATCGAACTTCGTGATATTGGCAATCCCAGACTTGCCGGCGACCAGATTGGCCCAGCCATCGGCAACATTATTGCCAACAGGCGAAATCAGCCCCAGGCCTGTAACAACAACACGACGGCGGCTCACGGTAACCCCTTTTTCATAGATGACAAAAGCAAAAGCCACAGCGCCCACAGGAATCGCCCTGTGTGCCCTGTGGCTGTTTAAGTCGGCAATCGCGCGGAAAGTTGCGCTGTCAACATCGCTGGCTCCTGCGTAGCAAGTGGCGCGGCGCATGGTGTGCCAACAGACACTTCCAATAGCGTCGACCCTGCTGGCGCCGGCAAGCGGCACGGCAGGGCGTCATGCGCGGCCCGCGCAGAAACGCAGGTGCGAATGACCTTAGGCCTTGACGTTCGCGCGAGCGTAGTCGATCGCTTGCTGAACGGTGGTGATCTTCTCGGCTTCTTCATCCGGAATTTCCATGCCGAATTCGTCTTCGAGGGCCATCACGAGCTCAACGGTGTCGAGCGAGTCGGCGCCGAGATCGTTCACGAACGACGCTTCGTTCTTGATTTCCGCTTCCGCAACGCCCAGTTGTTCCGCGACGATCTTCTTGACGCGCTGTTCGATATTGTCCATTACCCCTCCAAGGGAAAAGAAGTTCAAAAATACAGGTGCGCGCATTTTATCAGGTTTGCCCTGGCAAAAAAGCGGCGCATCGGGTTCCTGTCAATGCATGCGCCTCGTGGTTCAGCAAACGCATCAAGGCGCGGATAGTAACCGAAATTGGTTACTGCATATACATGCCGCCGTTCACGTGCAGCGTCGTGCCGGTGATGTAGCCCGCTTGCGGCGACGCGAGGAACGCGACCGCATGCGCGATGTCTTCCGGGCTGCCGAGACGGCCCAGCGGAATTTGAGTCTTCAGCGCGGCCTGCTGCTCTTCGGGCAGCGCCTTCGTCATGTCGGTATCGATAAAACCAGGCGCCACGCAATTGACCGTGATGCCGCGGCTGCCGATCTCACGCGCGAGCGCGCGCGTCATGCCCGCGACGCCGGCCTTCGCGGCCGCATAGTTGATCTGCCCGGGGTTGCCGGCCGAGCCGACCACCGACGTGATGTTGATGATGCGGCCGCCCTTCGCTTTCATCATCGGGCGCAGCACCGCGCGCGAAAGGCGGAACACCGACTTCAGGTTGGTGTCGATCACGGCGTCCCAATCGTCGTCCTTCATGCGCATCGCCAGTTGGTCCTGCGTAATGCCGGCGTTGTTCACGAGCACGTTGAGCGCGCCGAATTCCTTGACCGCGCCGTCGATCAGCGCTTCGGCCGCGGCCGCGTCGTTGACGTCGAGCACCGCACCGCGACCGTTCACGCCGGCCGCCTTGAACGCTTCGGTGATCGCCGTCGCGCCGCTTTCGCTCGTCGCGGTGCCGATGACCGTCGCGCCCTGCTGCGCGAGTTCCATCGCGATCGCACGGCCGATGCCGCGCGATGCGCCCGTCACGATTGCGATCTGCTTGTCGAGAGTCTTTTCCATCTGTCAGTCCGGATGCCCTTCAAATAGGGCTCATTGATTCTTGTTGATTCTTCTGCCGAAAAATGCGGCGCTCGCGCGCTTATTCTGCCGTCACGAGCTTCAGCGTCTCTTCGAGCGATGCCGGATCGAACACCGACGCGCCGACGAGACTGCCGTCGATGCGCTTGGTCAAACCCGCAAGGACCTTGCCCGGGCCGCATTCGATCACGTGCGTGATGCCCTGCGCGGCCATCGCCTGAACGCTTTCGACCCAGCGCACCGGACCAGCTGCCTGGCGCACCAGCGCGTCCTTGATCCCAGACGGCTCATTGACCACGGCGACGTCGACGTTGTTGATGACGGGGATGGACGGCACCCGCACGTCGATGCTCGCGAGGTATTCGCGCAACTGATCCGACGCGGGCTTGAGCAGCGACGAGTGGAACGGCGCCGACACCGGCAACGGCAGCGCGCGCTTCGCGCCCTTCGCCTTCGCGACTTCGCAGGCCTTCTCGACTGCGGCCTTGTGGCCCGCGATCACGACTTGCGCCGGCGCGTTGAAATTGACGGCTTCGACGACACCCGCCGCCGACGCTTCCGCGCAGACCGCGCGCACGGTGTCGTCGTCGAGGCCAAGAATCGCGGCCATGCCGCCTTCACCCACCGGCACCGCGGTTTGCATCGCCTGCGCGCGGAAACGCACGAGCGGCACCGCATCGCGAAACGCGAGCGCGCCGGCCGCGACGAGCGCCGTGTATTCGCCGAGGCTATGGCCGGCGACGATCGCCGGCGCCGGACCGCCCGCCTGCTGCCACGCGCGATAGACCGCGTAGGCTGCGGTCAGCATGACCGGCTGGGTGTTGGTGGTGAGATTGAGATCTTCGGCGGGGCCTTCGGCGATCAGCTTGCCGAGGTCCTGGTTGAGTGCGTCAGAAGCTTCCTGAACCGTTTCGCGCACGAGTGCATGATCGGCGAATGCGTTCAGCATGCCGACCGCCTGCGAACCCTGCCCAGGAAAAACGAACGCAAATTTCATATCGTCCCCAAATTCTGTTTAATCGGATGTGGCGGCCGGCCGCGTGCGCTGCACGGGGCGCGCGTTGCTCCGGCCGCACGGGCACCGCCAGCGGCGCCCTGCGATGCGTCGTCGCGCTCAGTAGCGGATGACCGACGCGCCCCACGTGAAGCCGCCGCCGACGCCTTCGATCAGCACGTTCTGGCCGCGCTTGATGCGGCCGTCGCGCACCGCGACGTCGAGTGCGAGCGGAATGGATGCCGCCGACGTATTGCCGTGCTCGCCCACCGTGACGACCATGCGCTCCTGCGGCAGGCCGAGCTTGCGGCAGGTGCTTTGCATGATGCGGATATTCGCCTGATGCGGAATCAGCCAGTCGATCTGTTCGGGCTTCAGGTCGGCCTTTTCCAATGCTTCGACGGCGACCTTCTCGAGCACGTTGACGGCGAGCTTGAACACCGCCTGGCCGTCCATGTGCAGGAACGCGCTGCCGGCGACCACGCCGCCGTTCACGTTGCCCGGCGTGCAGAGAATGTTCGAATGGCTGCCGTCCGCGTGCATCGCGCTTGCCAGCACACCCGGTTCGTCGGATGCCTGCAGGATCACGGCGCCCGCGCCGTCGCCGAACAGCACGCAGGTGGTGCGATCGTTGAAATCGAGAATGCGCGAGAAGGTTTCCGCGCCGACCACGAGGGCCGTGCGGTGCTGGCCGGTGCGAATCAGGCTATCCACCGTCGCGACCGCGTAAGCGAAGCCGGAGCAGACCGCCTGCACGTCAAACGCGGCGCCCTGATTCTTGATGCCGAGCTTGTTCTGCAGCAGGCAGGCGGTGCTCGGGAACACGAAGTCCGGTGTGGAGGTGGCGACGACGATCAGGTCGATGGACTGCGGATCGATGTCCGCCGCCTCGATCGCACGCTGCGACGCGATCAACGCGAGGTCGCTGGTCGTGACGTCCGGATCGGCGAAGTGACGCGCATGGATGCCCGTGCGCGCGACGATCCATTCGTCGCTCGTTTCGACACCTTGCCTGGCGAGACGCTCTGCCAGATCCTGATTGGTGACGCGGTTGGGCGGCAGACAGCTGCCGGTGCCCAGCACGCGGGAGTAGATTGTGGATTGAGCCATTATGCCTTCGAGGATTGCGCAGCGTAGGGCTCGGCGGGCTGGCCTGCGATCGGGTTTGCGTGGCCCGCACCGCTTGCGTCGCGCGCCGCCTGCTCCAGAGAACCCGCGTTCTCTTCCATCGCTCGCGCAAGGCGCTCCAGCACGCCGTTTTTGACGGCATCATACCCGCGTTTGATAGCCCACTCAAACGCGTAGGCATCGGCGGAACCGTGGCTTTTGATCACGAGGCCGCGCAAGCCGAGCAGCGCGGCGCCGTTGTATTGCCGATGATCGACGCGTTTCTTGAAGCGCATCAATACCGGCAGCGCGAGCACCGCCATCACCTTGGTCAGCCACGACCGGCCGAACTCTTCCTTGATGATGTTGGACAGCATTTGCGCGAGACCTTCCGACGTCTTCAGCGCGACATTGCCGACAAAGCCATCGCAGACGATCACGTCGACGGTGCCCTTGTAGATGTCGTCGCCTTCTACGTTGCCGTGAAAGTTCAGTGTACTCGCACGCAGCAGTTCGCCGGCGCGCTTGATGATGTCGTTGCCCTTGATGACTTCTTCGCCGATGTTGAGCAGGCCAATAGTGGGCCGCTCCTTGCCCTCGAGCGCGGACACGAGCGCGTGCCCCATCTCGGCGAACTGCAGCAGGTGCTGCGGCTCGCAGTCGACGTTGGCGCCCAGGTCGAGCATCATCGTATAGCCGGTGGGATTGGGCAGGGCAAACGCGATAGCCGGGCGTTCGATGCCCGACAGCGTTTTCAGCACATAACGCGAGACCGCCATCAGTGCGCCGGTATTGCCGGCGGAAATGCAGGCTTGCGCCTCGCCTTCCTTGACTCGGTTCAGCGCCACGCGCATCGACGAATCTTTTTTCTTGCGAAGCGCGACCTCGACCGGATCGTCCATCGCGACGACCTCGGTAGCAGGCACGACGGTCAGCGCCGGCAGATCCTGCGCCTTGAGCTTCTTCAGCTGCGCACGAATCGCACTTTCAAGGCCGACGAGCAGCAACTGCGCATCGGGATGCGAACGAACGAAGTTGACGGCAGCGGGAACGGTCACGGACGGGCCGTGGTCGCCTCCCATGCAATCTATCGTGAGCTTTACTGTCATGGAGTGCGACGAATTTCAGACGCTCTGCTTGGGATCGCGCTAAGCGCCAAAGCGCCAACTGCGATCGACACAAAAAAGCGGCAGTTGAATGCCGCCTTTTTGCTGAACCAGGAAAATGTCAAGCGAGCCGATCGCTACGCGAAACGCCACAGGGCGCATCGCAGTTAACGATTAGTCGTTCTTCGTCTTGACGACTTTCTTGCCGCGATAGTAGCCGTTCGGGCTGATGTGGTGACGCAGATGCACTTCGCCCGTGCTCGGCTCGACAGCCAGCGGCGCTGCCGTCAGGAAATCGTGCGAACGGTGCATGCCGCGCTTCGACGGCGACTTCTTGTTTTGTTGAACTGCCATGACTAAAACTCCAAAAAATTTTCCGAATTCTAACACAGCCCGATACGGTCTTAACTACTGGCCATATGGCCAATATGCCCGCATCGCGCCCCCTGCAACTGTTTAGTGCTTCTTGCCGCCCGGCTCGTCGCGCTTCAGACTTTCGAGCGCCGCGAACGGATTGCGCCGCTCATTGGACTGATCCGGCTCGCCGGCATCGCCAGCCTCGTCCTGCGCGGCGTCGTCGCCCTCGCCTTCGCTGCCGTCGGCGCCCGAGACAAGGCTCTCGTGCACTTCAGGGCAGACCTCGTGTTTGGGCACGAGCGGCAAGGAAAGCAGCAACTCCTCTTCGATCAAGTCGATGAGATCGAACTGGCGTGAGCCCACGATCACCTCGACTTCATCCTCGTCCAGTGGAAACTCTTCGGCTTCCGCCTCCGTATTGACGATCCGGTAAGTTGCGTCGACGTTGAACGCCTGCGAATACGGCGTCAAGCACCGCTGGCATTCGAGCCACGCGACACCGTGAATCACCAGCCGCAGATAAGGCTGGGGACCTTCAGTGCCATCGTCTTGCAATTCCGGCTGCGTCGTCCCTTCAGCCTGCCATGTGAACGCTGTGTCGCGATCTGGCGCTTCCGCCGGGACTTCGTTTAACATGCGCGGCAGTTGCGAGACGCGCACGACACCCGCGGCCTGACGCCCGCTCCGCGTAAATTCGAACAGATCGAGTTCATGCGGGTCGGACAGACCTGCAGGTTTGCCAGGATGTTGAGTCATGTGCGCTCCTGCGTCGGCAAGTATGTTGCCGGGGTGATTCGCGAAGGACAATCAGATCCGCCGCGAAGGTAAATCCGGTGTGCGAGGCAGCCAGTGG
This sequence comes from Burkholderia sp. H160, assembly GCA_000173575.1. Classification (GTDB taxonomy): domain Bacteria; phylum Pseudomonadota; class Gammaproteobacteria; order Burkholderiales; family Burkholderiaceae; genus Paraburkholderia. Next base: position 61,609 of record ABYL01000025.1, read on the forward strand.
AGCCCGCGGCCGTTTCGTTCAACTCTACTGCGCTCCCCTCAACCTTCAGAAAGCCACTGAACGCGCCGAGACCCTTCCTTCAAGCGCAAGCATACCGTGAAAAGCCCAAAATCATATCCGTTTTGTCTTTTCGAGTCAAACACTTAAGCCCGTACGCGTGCGAGCCTCGCGCAACCCGGTACGACCCGCCCTTCCCGTTGCCCGCAAACCATGTCTGATCCCTCCAAACGCCCGCCACGCCTGATTCTGGCGTCGAGTTCGCGGTATCGCCGCGAGTTGCTCGAACGCCTGCGCGTGCCTTTCGACGTCGTCGTGCCCGCGATCGACGAAACCCCGCTCGCCGGCGAAACGCCTGAAGCCACCGCACTGCGCCTCGCTGAAGCCAAAGCCCGCGCGGTCGCCCAAGGGCTCGCCGCCGCCGAACGCGCGCTCGTGATCGGCTCCGACCAGGTCGCCACCTATGACGGCCTGCAGATCGGCAAACCCGGCACACACGACAAGGCTCTCGCGCAATTGCAGGCGATGCGCGGCCGCGACGTGCTGTTCCATAGTGCGCTGTGCCTGTTCGACAGCGCGACGGATCGCGCGCAAACCGTCGACGTGATCACCCGCGTGCGCTTCCGCAACCTGCCGGACGCGGCGCTCGTCGCCTACCTGCACGCCGAAACGCCCTACGACGTGGCCGGCAGCGCCAAATCAGAAGGGCTCGGCATCGCGCTGCTGGACGCCATTCATTCCGACGACCCGACCGCGCTCGTCGGCCTGCCGCTGATCGCGCTGTCGAGCATGCTGCTCGCGGCCGACTATCCGCTCCTGGAGGCACGATGACAGGCACGCTCTATCTGATTCCGAACACGCTCGGCGAAGGCGACGCGAGCGCGCTCGATCTGGTGCTGCCCGCGCCCGTGCGCGCCCGCGCGGCGTCGCTGCACTATTACATTGGTGAAAACGCCAAGACCACGCGCGCGTTCCTGAAAAAGGTTGGCACCGAGCGGCCGATTCAGGAAATCGAGATTCGCGAACTGAACGTCAACACACCGGCCGGTGAGATCGACAAGCTGCTGGCGCCGCTGCTCGCGGGCACCGACGCAGGCCTGGTCTCCGAAGCCGGCTGCCCGGCGGTCGCGGATCCGGGCGCGCTGCTCGTGCGACGCGCGCACGAGCGCGGCGTGAAGGTCGTGCCGCTGGTCGGGCCGAGTTCGATTCTGCTTGCGCTGATGGCATCAGGGCTGAACGGCCAGAGCTTCGCGTTTCACGGCTACCTGCCCGTCGACGCTGCCGAGCGCGCCAAACGGCTGCGCGATCTCGAGCAACAGTCGCGCAAGAGCAAGCAGACGCAGATTTTCATCGAAACGCCGTACCGGAATCGCGCCTTGCTCGATACGTTGCTTGCGACCTGCGCGCCGTCGACGCTTGTCTGCGTGGCGGTCGATCTGACACTGCCGACCGAGGTGATCGCGAGCCGGACCGTTACCGACTGGAAAAAGAAGCCCGATATCGACCTGCATAAGCGGCCGGCGATTTTTCTGATTCTGGCGACCTGAGCGCAAGCGCCGGTCAGACAGCGAAAAGCGGCCAGAGAGGAAACGCCGCGCACAATGACAAAGCCCGCGCAACCGGCCAGGCCAGTCGCGCGGGCTTTCTTATAACTGCGAACTCAACGCAGATTCAACTTCTCGCCAAGCGCCATGGCCCGAACCGCGCCGGCGCCCACCGCTGCGCCGAACTTGCGAGCAACACGATCCGTAATGCTCTCTTTTACCGTGTAATCGACGATATCCGGCGCCTTGAAGATTTCACGCGCAACATAATCCGCATCACCCAAACCGTCCGCGAGACCCAGTTCGACGCTCTTCTGCCCCGTCCAGAACAGGCCCGAGAACATATCCGGCGTCTCATGCAGACGCTTGCCGCGTCCCTGACGCACCGCGTCGATAAACTGTGCGTGGATCTGATCGAGCATATCCTGCGCGATTGTGTCCATCTTCGGCGTTTCCGGGGAGAACGGATCGAAAAAACCCTTGTTCTCGCCCGCTGTGTGCAGCCGCCGCTGAATCCCCAACTTGTCCATCAGGCCGGTGAAACCGAAGCTGTCCATCAGCACGCCGATCGAACCGACGATGCTCGCCTTGTCGACATAGATCTTCTCCGCTGCCGCGGCCGCGTAATAGCCGCCCGAGGCGCACATATCGCCGACGACGACATACAGCGGGATCGACGGATATTTGCCGCGCAGCCGCCGGATCTCGCTGTTGATGATGCCCGCCTGCACCGGACTGCCGCCCGGGCTATTGCAGTAAAGGATCACGCCGGCGGTATCGGAATCTTCGAACGCGGAATCGAGCGCGGTGTTGATATCTTCGGCGTTTGCACTCGTATCCGTCGCGATCTCGCCGTTAAGCGAAACCATTGCCGTATGACGGCCAGTGGTGGCGACCCGCTCGCCCGAGAAGTTCAGCACGCCCCACACGGCCAGTGCGAGCACGGCGAGGAATACAAAGCGGAAAAAAATCCGCCAGCGCCGCGCGGCGCGTTGCTCGCTGATCGCGGCGAGCGCGATGCGCTCGAGCGCGGCCCGTTCCCAGCCCGGCTCGTCGGCGGGCGCACGGGAGCGGCCGCCCGAGCTCGGGTCCTTCTCGGGGGTCAAATTATCGGACATGCGGACAGTGGAAAGATTGAAAGGGAAATCAGCGCGTGACCGGCAGCAATTCGCCGTCAGGCAGCCAGAATACCGCACGACCCTCGGGCGTATCGCGTTCCTCTACCAGTACGGGACGCAACCTGCCCCCGCGGCACGGACCACCGACACATTTGCCGGTATCCGGCGCGTAAATCGCGCCATGTGTCGCGCACATCAAGTATAAACCGGACGATTCGAAGAACCGCCCTTCCTGCCAGTCAAGCTCCATCGGCACGTGGGCGCAGCGGTTCAGATAGCCGTATGCGCGGCCATCATAGCGGACGAAAAACACAACGACATCCTGCCCGCCGAGCCGCGCGTCGCGCCGGATGCCGTCGCCGCCATCGACCAGTTCGTCAGCCGCGCAGATGCGCACGACCTGCGCAGCCACGGAAGCAGCGGTGTGCACGCCGTCAACGCTCATGCGTTCTCCAGCAGCCAGCCGGACAAATCGCTGACGCTCGACGCAATGAACTTCGGCGACATCGCATTCAGCGAATTCGCCGGATGCGCGCCGTAGGTCACACCAATCCCCGCTACGCCGGCGTTGAGCGCCATCTGCAGGTCGTGTGTCGTATCGCCGATCATCACCGTGCGCGCCGTATCCTGCCCCAATTCGCGAGTCAGCTCGTGCAGCATCGCAGGATGCGGCTTCGAGAAGGTTTCGTCAGCGCAGCGCGTGCCATCGAACAGGCTCGTCAGGCGCGCCTGGTCGAGCGCGCGGTTCAGGCCAACGCGGCTCTTGCCGGTCGCGACCGCGAGCAGATAGCCGAGGTCGCGCAACGCCTGAAGCATCTCGCGCACACCAGGGAACAGCTCAGTGGTCTGGTCTTTTACCAGATAATGAAAGCGGTAGCGCTCCGATAGCCGCGGATAGTCGGCAGGATCGAGCGTCGGCGCGGCAAGCTGCAGTGCGTCGCGCAAACCGAGGCCGATCACGTAGCTCGCGGCTTCATCGGCGGGAACCGGCAGGCCGAGGTCGCGGCACGCCGCCTGGATGCTACGGGTGATGTGCACGGTCGAATCCATCAGCGTGCCATCCCAGTCAAACACGATCAGATCAAATTGCTCTCTAGCCATGCAAGGTCGCCTCCGGGTTGGACCCAGCGCGTAGTTCGTTGAGTTGTTGGATAAAGCCACGGCAATCGGCCGGCAGCGGCGCTTCCAGTTGTAGCGGCGCGCCGGTGGCCGGATGCGTGAGCTTAAGCCGGTAAGCGTGCAGAAACATGCGCTTGATGCCCGGCTTCGCGTTGGCGCGCGCAAGCGCCTTGTTCAGCGCGAAATCTCCGTATTTTGCATCGCCGACGATCGGCAGCGCCAGATGTTGCAGATGAACGCGAATCTGGTGCGTGCGCCCGGTTTTCAGCTCGGCCTCCAGCAGCGCGTAATCCGGCCAGCGGTCGACCAGATTGAAGATCGTGTGGGAAGCGAGGCCATCGGCCTGCACGCGCACGCGGCGCTCGCCGTCGGCGGTCAGGTACTTGTGCAGCGGCTCCTTTACCGCGCGGCGGCGGCCCCAGTCGGTCGCCCATTCGCCATGCACGCATGCGTAGTAGCGCTTGTCCATCCGGTTCTCGCGAATCTGCTCGTGCAGATTCACGAGCGCCGCGCGCTTCTTCGCGAGCATCAGGATGCCCGAGGTCTCTCGATCGAGCCGATGCACGAGCTCGAGGAATTTCGCCTGCGGCCGCGCCTCGCGCATCTGCTCGATCACGCCGAACGCAACACCGCTGCCGCCGTGCACCGCGACGCCAGCCGGCTTGTCGATCACGAGCAGATGCTCATCTTCGAACAGGATGTGAAATCCGCCGGCGGGCACCGGCACATGGGCTGCGGCTTCATTCGGCTGCGCGACGCGGATCGGCGGCACACGTACCAGATCGCCCAGTTCGAGACGGTATTGCGCATCGATCCGGCCCTTGTTCACGCGCACTTCACCGCTGCGCAGGATCCGGTAAATATGGCTTTTCGGCACGCCCTTGCAGACGCGCAGCAGGAAATTGTCGATGCGCTGACCGGCCGAGCTGTCGTCGATCTCGAGCAGCGAAACCTGGTCGCTTGAAACCGAGCCTTCGACCGCGCCTGCAACCGATCTCTGGGATATTTTGCCTAACTCTTTCATTCTGAATATAATTTGCCCAGCAGTCCGCGACGGCCGGCGCAGTGTCCGCGCAGCGTCCGGAATGCGGGTGGATTGCGCGAGCGCAAGCGATAAACCATTATTTTACTTGCGCCGGGGTCTGGTTGCTCACCCTGAAAATGAGATGCAACAAGTTGCACGCACGAAGTCAGCACCCGGCAGGGACGGCGCCCGCAGGCGCATTCGGTCAAGGTCGGCTTCGACGGTAACGGAATTTTGGTAAAAAAGAATTTAGCTTTCAGCTTCGTGATCCGGGTGGTATGACGCCCTGCTGGACGAAGCTGCAAGTCGCGAAAATACGGCGTGCGCCCGAGGCGTCTTGTAGAAAGTACAAGACATGGCGACGTCAAAAGAAGGCGAGACACCCCCAGCAGGAAAAGACGCGCCGCCTGCGCGAACTTCCCGTTGCGGCAAGACCGCGGACTTCGGCCCTTCGCTCGCGCGCCCGTTTGGCGCGCCGGCGCCACCGGCCGAAGGCTTATGAAGGTCTGCTGGCAAAACGAGGCGTGTCAGGCCATGATTTGAAGCCGTGTTCGCATGTGCCCTACGGCACCGTGCCCGTTTTTGTTGCGGGTCGGGCCCTCTCAGGCAATTCTCCCGCCATTTTTCCCGCTCCAGCGTGCTTGTGAAAACACAATAAGACGTGGCACGCCTGCCCTTCCGCTCTCGCGACTGACAACCGCGCAGCTGGGCCGGCGAGGCCGCTCTGGAGTCGTTCAATGAAACGAATGTTGTTCAACGCGACGCAGCAGGAAGAGCTGCGCGTCGCCATCGTCGATGGGCAAAAACTCATCGATATCGACATCGAAACCGCCGGCCGCGAACAGCGCAAAGGCAATATTTACAAGGGCATCATCACGCGCATCGAGCCGTCGCTCGAGGCCTGCTTCGTCAATTACGGCGAAGACCGTCACGGCTTCCTGCCGTTCAAGGAAGTCGCCCGCCAGTACTTCCGCGAAGGCGTCGACATGCGTTCCGCACGCATCCAGGACGCGCTGAAGGAAGGTCAGGAACTGATCGTCCAGGTCGAAAAAGAAGAACGCGGCAACAAGGGCGCAGCCCTGACCACGTTCATCTCGCTCGCCGGCCGTTATCTGGTGCTGATGCCGAATAACCCGCGTGGCGGTGGCGTATCGCGCCGGATCGAAGGCGACGACCGTCAGGAACTGCGCGAAACCATGGCGCAGCTGCAACTGCCGGACGGCATGAGCATCATCGCGCGCACGGCCGGCATCGGGCGCAGCGCCGAAGAGCTGCAGTGGGACCTGAACTACCTGATGCAGCTGTGGCGCGCCATCGAAGCCGCCTCGCAAAGCGGCACGAGCGGTCAGCCGATGCTGATCTATCTCGAATCGAGCCTCGTGATCCGCGCTATTCGCGATTACTTCCAGCCCGATATCGGCGAAATCCTGATCGACACCACCGAAATCCATGACCAGGCGCGCGCCTTCATGGACATCGTGATGCCGGACAACGTCGGTAAGGTCAAGCGCTACCACGACGACGTGCCGCTGTTCTCGCGTTTCCAGATCGAGCACCAGATCGAAACCGCCTACTCGCGCACGGTGCCGCTGCCGTCGGGTGGCGCGATCGTGATCGACCACACCGAAGCGCTCGTCGCGATCGACGTGAACTCGGCCCGCGCGACGAAGGGCGCGGACATCGAGGAAACGGCCGCGCGCACGAACCTCGAAGCCGCCGACGAAGTCGCCCGCCAGCTGCGTCTGCGCGACCTGGGCGGCCTGATCGTGATCGACTTCATCGACATGGAATCGGCCAAGAGCCAGCGCGAAGTCGAGCAGCGCCTGAAAGACGCGCTCAAGCACGACCGCGCCCGCGTCCAGATGGGCAAGATCTCGCGCTTCGGCTTGATGGAGCTGTCGCGCCAGCGTCTGCGTCCGGCACTGTCGGAAGGCAGCCACGTGACCTGCCCGCGCTGTAACGGCACGGGCCACATTCGCGATACCGAATCGTCCGCGCTGCAAGTGCTGCGGATCATTCAGGAAGAAGCGATGAAGGAAAACACCGCGGCGATCCACTGCCAGGTGCCGGTCGAAGTGACCGCCTTCCTGTTGAACGAGAAGCGCGCCGAAATCAACAAGATCGAGTCCCGTTTCAAGGTCAACGTCGTGCTGATCCCGAACAAGCACCTTGACACGCCGCACTACAAGCTCGAGCGCCTGCGTCACGACGACGCGCGTCTCGACGACCCGCGCGCATCGTGGAAGATGGCCGAAGAAGCGGCCCGCGAGCTCGAATCGGAAACCGGTTACAGCAAGCGCGCCGAGGAAGTGAAGCCGAAGCAGGAAGCGGCGGTCAAGGGCATCACGCCCGAGAAGCCGGCGCCGAGCGCGCCGGTCCGCCCGGCGGCCACGCCAGCTCCGGTCGCCGTGACGCCGGCCAGCGGCGGCTTCATCGGCTGGCTGAAGAATCTGTTCGGCATGGCGCCGGCGGCTCCGGCACCTGCCGCGCCGGCAACGACCGACAAGCAGGCTCGTCCGCAACGCGGCGAACGCA
>ABYL01000024.1 GCA_000173575.1 Burkholderia sp. H160
AATGACTCGCTTCAAGTTATACGCGAGCACATGCAAGCTCATTTCAGTGCTCACGCGTCCCAACGTCCGCGTGACGAGCAGCATCCCAGTTTACGCAATTCGCCGCCCAAGATACCTGATGAGATCGAGTGTGGCGTGATCAGCCCAATGCGCGTCCTCGATCACGATCAGACTGGAAGTTCTTTGCGCGGTCAATTCAGCCAGCAGCGCGGAGAAGATCCGGAACGGCTGGCTGTGGTCGCGCGACGCGTCGTTCACTGCAGTTCCGAGTTGCGACGCCATGTCGAAGAGCGGCCCTAGCGGGCGTGGCGTGGACAGTGTATCGCCGCCGCCGCGCAACACGCGCTCCGCTCGGGCGTAATCGCAAACGAAGCGTTCGACCAGCGCAGTTTTGCCGATGCCCGCTTCGCCTGCCACGAGGACGGCTCTCCCCGCACCCATGCGTGCGTTCTCAAGCGCACCCACAAGGTGCTCTATTGCGCTGTCGCGCTCGAGCATGAGTTCCGTCGTTCTTCTTTTCATATCGCATCACCGGACCACCTGATTGATTGGCAAGCTACTTTTAGTCGGTCCAATGAGCCTATTTGCAGCAAAACGCCCCGATCCCTGGTTAGTGATTTGTAGAGTTCCAGCGGCAACTTGCAAGCATGTTTGATGAGCGCACCGACGACCGTCGCAATCTGGCTAACCATTAACGCCTGCAAATACTTGGTGCGATAGGTCATCCGCTCAGTTCAGCTGCAAGGCGCGCCAGTCTCGCAATACGGTGGCGGTACATAGGAGCTTGCGGATAATTGTTCAGGTGCTCGACGCGGTCGCGCCAGTACGTGGACGGAAAAGGCTTTTGTGGCACGCGTGCAAGTACGCGTTCCAGGTGAGCGAGTTCGCTGTCGAAGATACGGTGGTGCATCGTTGGAGTTCCCCGTGGATAGCTGACCTGACATGTTCGCGGCACTGCAGACGCGAGAGGGCAAGCCGTTTGTGTCCCGCAACGTTGGCTTTGAATGTCCGGCGGCGAATCGCAGGGTTTGCAACCGTTGGCGCGGGCTTATGAAAGGTCGAGCCTCCGCTGCTTGCCCTCGGAAGGTAAGCAGCGGCGCCCCAGCCCCGGAGCGGCTCGTCTGGTGCATAGCCAGACGATGTCCGCCATTTCAGTGTCGCGCATTCGCGACCATCTTCCCTGCGGAAGCAACAGTCGCCAATGGTTGACGCACGTCAACTTCAATTACTACTACAACAGCACAGCCCTCTCTCAATTTGCTACCGGCGCTCTGGAAATCTTGTCGTCGTAGTTGCTTGACGTTTTATGTCGTGAAAGATAATTCCCACAAAGCAAAGACCGCGCCACATGCTGAGGCCGCGTGGCGGCGGGAATTCCGCGAAATTCGAGTCGTGGCGTTGGACACTTTCGTCCATTGCTTCGCCCAGTATTGGACGATTTCGACCAATCGACCACATTAATGGCAGCAATGCGTCGAATCCGTCCATTCCGGCGACCAGGTGGATGGCGGACAGGGCAGGGTGGGGACATCCGGCGCGGTGATGGCGCGCCAGATGGATGCGGACATACGCGCGTCGGCTACGACTGGAGGCTGGCCTTACTGTAGGTCAGACGGCTGGGGCGCACCTGCATGCGCACCAGCGATACGAGGAAGCTGAAGCCGGCCTGATTCGGATCGATCACTGGCACGTACGCGTCCAGTGCTTCGCCCAACAGCGTTGAGACGCGGCTTGCGACGTCTACAAAACCCGTGCAGCCGAGCAGGATCGCCTGCGCGCCGTCGTCCTTGATCGCCTTCAGCGCGGCTTCGAAGGTGCGAGCAACCACCACATCGACGTTGTCGAGCTGAGCAACGGGGCAATCGATCGCGCGGATCGACGCGAACGTGTCCTGAATGCCATAGGTCTGCGGATGACCGCGCTGCATGGCAAGTGTGCTTTGCAGGATCGTGATGATCGAGAACCGCTGGCTGAGCATCAGCGCTGCGAAGGCCGCAGCAGGAAACCCGCCGATGATCGGTATATCGATCACTTCGCGCGCCGCTTCGACGCCGCACATGTCGAAGTCGGTCAACCATATGCCGTCGAAACCGTCGTTTGCGATCGCCTGCGCGAGTTCGACCACCGGCATGCCGTTCTGCAGCCAGTTCGTGCGGTTCTCGATATCCGGATGCCCCTCAGTGATATTACGGATCTCAACCTGCACGTCCGGCGGCACGACCGGCGCGATTGCCTTCATGATGCGGTCGTTGTACTGCGACGTGGCGACCGGCACAAGCACACAGATGCGAAGCGGCGGGTTCAAGATGCATCTCCCTGGCGGATTGACTTGAGCGATTCGAGCGGCACGTACGGCCCGAGATAGCCGAGTGAGTTCAGCAACTGCATGAAGCTGTCGAGATTTAGGCCGGGCTTGCGCAGCTCTGCTTCCGCGCGCCAGGCGATCAGCGTCACGGGGCGCTTGCCGATCACCGGGTTCAGCGAACCGTCATCTTTTACGAGGTCGCCATTACTGAAGATCGACTGGCCCTCGCCGCCAACAAAATACGCGACGCTGTCCGGTGACAGCACAATGGGATGCGCACGCTCGCTGTCCCATGCAAGAAGCGACTCGTTCTGGTAGATCACCGTGTAGGTACGCGGCCCCGCCTGAATGCGGATCTTGCCGACGTCGAAGCCGCCGGCCGTATCGACTTCGGCCGAGACCATTTCGCCGGGCTCCGAGATTGCCCGCGCGGCGAGTCCGCACCGCTCGTTGAGATAGCCGATCATCTGCTGGAAACTGCCGATTTGCCCCGCTTGCACTGCGCGCCCGAGTTCCAGCGCGCGCGTCAATGTGCCACGGATCGGTGTCGCCCGGTCAATGTCGCCCGGCTTCATGACCCACATCGCGAGGCCACCGAACTGGCCGAACTCGGGATCGGCGACGACCGGACGCATCATTTGCTCGACGATCGCCGACACGTCGCGTTGATGAGTCGGACCACCGTTGTCGCCGCTGCGCGGCGTCACGTCGAGTTCGACGCACAGGCCGCCCTGGCTCACGAGGAACGCTGGGCGCGGATCGATTTCGGCGGCCGCGAAGGTGAGCATCGGCAGCGAGGGCACGGCGCGGCCGGCGCCGTCGGCGTCGATTACCGCAAGGCCGAGCTTCGCGGCGACGAGTGCCGCCACCGTGAAGCCTAGTGCGCCGCTTTCCGGAGGCATCACATAGGCGAGTCTGGTGGACTGCGACGCAAGCCGGGTCTGGACGTTTTGCACGGCCGTCACCGGCCCGATCGGGTAGGTCGCCGAGTTGATCGCTTCAGGTGCCCCGAGATAGGCGACCATGACTGCTGCGCCTTCGGTGGCTTCGTCGACCGACACAACCTTGATGGTGTCAGTCGGGTAGTAGTCGCCGACGACAAAATGCCTCGCCAGATTCCGCGCGGATTCGATCGTCCCGCCGCCGCCACTGCCAAAAAACGCTGCGCCAAGCAGCAGCGGTTCCAGATCTTCCCGGCGTAATTCATATCCCATTTGAGATTCCTTTACTGTAAGGGTCGAGAGAAACGTCGCTCCGGAGTTCGGCGAGCAACGCCACTGCGTCGGTGACGCGAGTAGTCGGATTTGCCGGCAACGTACGCAAACCGCGCTGAAGTGTATCGATCGCTTCGGCATGGCGGCCGGTGGAGCGCAGGAGGTCTGCGAGATAGCGCGCGGCGTCCGCGCGCGCAGGCACCGAACCGAACGCGAGCGCCGTGGACAGCGCGGTGCGCAAACCCTGTTCCGCAGCAGTCAGATCGCCCAGCGCCCACTGCGCGCGTGCCAAGGTGACCATCAGTTCGCCCAGGTAGGCACGTTCCTGGCGGGCGAGGGTTTCGTCGAGCGCGGTGGCGAGAATCGACTCGCAAGCTTTCGCGCGGCCGTCGCGCAGCAGCAGTTCGCCGTGTTTCCACGTCTTGAAGGAATAGAACAGCGCGCCACCATTGCAAACGACGTGGTTGTCGTAACCGTCGACCATGACGGTCTCCGCTTCCTCGCAGCGGCCGAGCGAGCTGAGGTGGCACGCGCGGAGTATCTGGCCGACGCCCCGATAAAACGCGAACCCGTTTGCGATCGACACCGATTCGAGTTCACTCGCGAGGTGTCCGAGCCGTTCCGTGTCATCGAATAGACAGGCGAGCCAGGAGGCGCCCTGCAGGTTGACCGCATGGGCGAACGCGTGTGCGCTCGGCTCGGACGCGCGCAGAATCAACATCTCCATCGCGCGCCGCGCCTGCTCGAATGCGCCGATCTGGTACGCGGCAAGCCCTTCAAAAGTCAACGCGAGACTTGCGAGATCGATTCCTTGCGAGCCGGTACGCGTGTCGTGGCGCGCCACGCCAAGCAGATTGCCACGCGCGAGGCAGGCAAGGGCTTCCTCGCTGTCGCCGAGCCAGAAAAGAGTGTTGGTCATGGCGATGTGGGCTTCGTCAAGCGAAACCGGGTTACCGCCGTTCTGGGCGCGCTGCAGCATGTCCTGCGCGGTCGCGCGCGCCTGCTTGAGCTGCAGCGTCGTCAGTTGTGTGGTCCAGACGCCGAACTGTATCGCGGCGATTTCGGCCGGGTCGCAGATGCCTTCGCCGATTGCCAGCGCGGCGGCGTAGCAGGCGGTGGCTTCCGCGTACAGCCAGCCATGCACGCTGCGCAAGCTCATGCCGAGCAGCCGATAGGCGTCGAACTGGAGACGGCGCACGGGCTCCTGCTCGTGGTTCATCTGCAGCACGTCGAGGCAGCGGCGCAGCTGCGGAATGGCCTCCGCGAAACGCGACTCCTCGATTAGCGCTCGCGCCTGCTCAAGGCACTTGCGGGCTTCGCGGTGGTGCTCCTCGCGCGACTTCAGACGCCGCTCGATGGTCTTGCGGCCCACGCCCAGCAACGCGGCGGCGGCACTTTTGTTGCGACCGGTCCGTTCGAGCGCTCGGCCGATCAGAAGATCCTCCGCGGCGGCGAGTTTGTCGCGTCCGTCGAGCTGCAACAACATGTCGGCGAGGCTTGCGCGCGAAACCGGCCCGGCGGTTTCGTTGGCGAGGAACGGCTCGAGCGTGTCGACGTCGATGAGCGTGTCTTCGGCGAGTACGCTCAACTGGCTGATCAGGTTGCGCAACTGCCGGATGTGACCGGGCCACGCGTGCTGGCCGAGCCGCCGGATGGCGGCCGGCGAAAACTCGAGACGGCGCGCATGCTGCGACGCGAAGTGTGTGACCAGTGCCGGGATGTCCTCGACGCGCTGCTCGAGCCCGGGCACTGCGAGCACGAAGACCGCAAGCCGGTAGAAGAGATCCTCGCGGAAAAGCCCATTGCGCGCGAGTTCGCGCAGGTCGCGGTGGGTAGCGGCGACGATGCGCCCTGCAAAATGCAGACTGGTCGACGAACCAATCGGACGGAACGTGCGCGTTTCGAGCACGCGCAGCAGTTTCGGCTGTAGTGCGAGCGGCAGTTCGCCGATTTCGTCGAGCAACAGCGTACCGCTGCCGACCTGCTGGAAAAGTCCCTGGCGGTTTTCGCCCGCGCCGGTGAATGCGCCTTTCACATGCCCGAACAATTCGGCTTCGACGAGATGCTCCGGGATCGCGCCGCAGTTGACGTCGACGAATGGTTGATCCTGATGCAGGCTGCGCGCATGCACGCGGCGCGCGACCAGTTCCTTACCCGAACCGGTCGGCCCGACTATGAGCAGGGCATGATCGGTGGGGGCGACACGATCGATCATGCGGACCAGTTGGCGAAATGCTGGCGCGGCGCCAATGAATGCGCCGGGATTCGCTTTGTCGTGGGCGAATGGAATGACTGGGGTAGAACTCATTACAAAGTGCTCTCCAGATAGACCGCGCGCGGCGCTGCGCAGAAGTTGCCCTCGGAAATCCTGGCCGGACGCCCGTGTACTGAACTGACTTCTGGCGACGCCTTCCAATTGCAGCTGCCGGGGCCGTCTGGGGCAGCACAGAGAGAGTATGAGGGTTTCTCGTCGATATGACCCTTTGAAAATTAAACAGAGCGCCCAGGATGTCCAGCCGATCTCATCGGAATCTACGTAGGCAATGCGCGGCTTTCTGGCTCGCGACCAGCGAAACGTGTTGGAGTCTTGTGTCGATTTGAGGATGGTCGCGACTTTTTTGAGCGCCAGGGCACCCGGACGTCCAGAACGGGATACGTGCGGTGGGGCGCGTTTGCCGTAGCAGAAATATGACGTTCTGTGCGGGATTGATCAGGGCTTGGTCGGTGAGCATAAGCGCCCGAGACACGTGCCGCAGGTCGTGCAGGCAATTCAGGCGCACCCTTAGCCGACCGAGCGTTGGGCTCTGCGAATTCAACCGGTCGATGCAACGGATTAGTGAAATCGCTCAGCCGGTGCGTCGAAGTTTAGTGTTTTTCGGGGGGCGTTCATTGAGTCGCCTCTTCACGGCATTAGGCCTGGCCTGTGAATAGACAGAGAGATCAGTGCCTTCGGGGAAGTACTGCGTCAGAAGCCCATTCGCGTTTTCGTTTGAGCCGCGTCGCAAGGAATGCCACGGGTCGCGAAGCCGATTGCATCGGCGCGCTCGTCCATTGTCCGCTGGTGCTTTGAAAGCGTTGGCACGAACGGTCGGGTCCCGCAGTCGCCCGCCAAACCTGGGCCCGACCGACTATATTTTTCGCGATCAAAACACCTAAGCGGCTATCGAACCCAAACTCCCGCGCGATTGCAAGTCTGGGTCGAGGAATACCCAAGCGGGTCCGGCTGCAGCGGATCCGTCCACCGCACAAATGGCGGCAAATTCATCCAGGTCAATCCGGGGGATAGCTGGGTGGATGTCGGGGTGCCCTGGTTCGGACACAGCAATACTCCGGGAGGGTTTCTGATGGTCGGAGCGCGCCTGAACGGCTCTACTTCCATGTCGACGACATGCTGCCGGTATGGATCGGAAATGCAGTGAATCGCCGAGCAATAGCGGCAGGGAACGCGACGACCGCCGACGCACGACTGGCCCTGTCGTGCAACGCATGCGGTCGATCGTGCTGTTAGAAATCGTCGTTTTCGGCCACTGGCAGACCTTCGCTATGACGCTTACATTCGATGGCTGAACTCAAGTCGAGTCGCCGCTTATCGGCTGCCTGTTCCATGCATCCTGATGCTTCTCGAAGGGAATTCGAAAAGGCGAATCCGCATACCGCATTGTCTGCCATGGCACGCCGCGCGGAATCCATATCGTCGAGATATTTTGCATCATCGCCTTGCATCAGATCCAGATTGGCAAGCTGCTGATATGCACGCGCGGCATGACTCGAGTTCGGCGTTTCGATGACCTGGTCGAACCTGAGACGCGCCAGACGCTCTTCCGTTGGATCGAGCCGGTGCGCCTTTCCAATATTGATTTGCGCTTCAGGGTAGTCACTGTTCAAGGAGACGGCTCTTTGGAAGTCGCGAAGAGCTTTGCTGCGCTCACTTTTCGAACCATCGTTGCTCGACTCCTGGAGGGCCTCTGCGCGAATAAGATGAATTCGCCCGCGCGCGTTGTATGCCGCTGCGTAGCGTTGGTCAAGGAAAATTGTTTGACTGAACGCACGGATCGCACCGTCGTAGCAACCGAGTTCAGCGAGCGCGACTCCCCAATTGTAGTAGCCCCATGAAAAATCCGGCCACTCGACGATGGCGAGTTTGGCGAATTCAATTTCGCCCGGGTAATCGTTTTGATCCTCACGGATTTTTGAAATCGCAAGCAATGCCCACCGGCGATAATGGCGGCCGTGACCTGAGTTAGAGCCATCGTATATTGCCTGGTACGCGGGTGTTGCTTTAGCAAAGTCGCAGTTCCGGTTATCTGCGTAACAGATTTGTCTTTCCTGGACTGACAGGCCTGATGCATATACGTACGGATTTCTTTTGCGCAATAGTTCTGACGCTGCTGTCAATAATAACGCGTCAAGGTTGGGGTTCGCTCCGTCAAAAGAAACCGTATCTTTGTGATCCGTGAGTTCGGCGTGGAACGAATAGTCGCCCTGTTCGGTAGGCGACAATTTTCCCGTGACGGTTGCGTTCCGGTCAAACCCGAGTTTTTTAGGGAGATAATTAATTAGCTTGCTGAAAGAAATGCCGATATCCGGTATTTCAAAATCTATCTGATTTGCCTCGTCTTCGATCGAGTTGGCGACCACTTCCCGAGGCATAGCGTCGCCCCCTAGCCGATATGCAGCGAGAAAGGCGCGCGTGATCCGGGAATGTAAGTCTTCGCTGCTGATGAACGGAGTAAGGCCGAAATCACTGACATCGATGTTTCCAATCACAATGGTGGACGGAGACCGGAATATAAATATGAAGAGCAGTATGGCGGCTAGAGCAAAGATGCACACATTCAATACCAACGTGCGCAAGCTTGTGCTCCATTTCGCCCACCGCTCTATCCGACCTTTGGGCTCATTTTGTGGCGGTGCGGATTTAGACGCATCGTCGTCCGGTTCGCCTCCCTCTCCTATTGTTTGAGAGACGGGGATACCATTGCTTGGGGTTGAATGCCGTGGCGTACGCATACTGCCTTCCCAACAGCCCATTCAGGCGGACATTCAAAAACCGGATGTGTCCAAGGGGGCCATGAATAAAACGCAATTTCGCGCTACTGACCCTGCAATCGCAGTCGTTTAGTTTTAGGAGCGGCAGTCGGGCGATTCAAGCGGATTATATAGTCAAATTCCGCCGCCAGCTGAAACGGACACTCACGACTCGCTCAGACGGCCGTTCCTCAATGTCACGCAGGCGTGTAAATCCAGGATTTAGCGATGATCGCGGCGATTAAAAAACGCCAGGCCGGCTCGTTTTAGCAATGGGATTTCCACTCGATTCGATTTATGGAGAGCGCCGGACTGCTGGATAGTCGGAAATTTGCGACCCCGACTAAATCCGCGGCTTTCGCCAATCTCCTCCCAAATGCTCAAAATTCGTCCTGCAGTTTGGGGCAACGCCTGGAAGACAAGTTGGGCGACAGGCATCGCCGCACCGGCGAACGCATTGACCAAATGCAGAAAAAACTCGAAGCGGCGCTGACGGAACACTCGAACCTCTTGTCGAAGTGGTGGTTCAGAAAGCGGATCGCCTTACTCGATCCTCACTCGATGGATCAGCCGCGCGCGCATTGGAGTTCCGTGCCCGATGCATTGCGCCGCGGTGATTTCCGCAGCGCGTCGGACTCTCTGAAAGCGGCCAATGAGCTGATGGACATCGTCGACAACACCATCTACCAGTTTGAAACCGGCATCGACCGAGGCGAAAAACAAGAGTTGTGATGCCGATCGGGACCGAGCGGTTTCGACGAGCCGGAGGCACTGCAATCGTTAGCGCGACAAAACCAACCTTACCGGACCTCCGGGGAATCCGCCGCTTCTCCTTCATCTGCTGAGCCAGCCTCGTACAACCACACCTGTCCGTCGCATCGGGCGCAGAGGGCGAGCGCTCGTGCATGCGACGCATCCGGTCGCAATACGGTGCCGCGGTATTCGCACGCAGCGCATACGTATATGTAACGCATCTCATTGAGTATCTGCATCAACGGTCTCCCGGCCACGCGTCCTGCACGGCAGGCTTCGATGCAGTGATTCTAGGAAAGTGAAACCTTCTCAATGCTTTCAGCAGTGGTGGCTTCTGATGGGGGTTTTCCACGATGAAGGCGGTGCTTTCACGCCTTGCGGTCACTTCTCTCATGGAAATCCCTTGTTCGCAAAGCTTCGTCTTGAAAGCGCCAGGAAGGATTCATCCTTCCACAATCGCTCCGTCGATGCAGAGCGGCAGCACTTCGCTGCCAACAACAATGGAGACTATCGATGCGACAGAGATTCAAGGCGTTTCGTCAAATCACCGGCGCTTGCTGCCTGCTGTTCGGCCTTGCGGCTCAGCAGCACGCGATGGCCGCCGGTAGCGAGAAGATCACCATCATGGTCGGCGGCATCACCAAGCTGATCTATCTGCCTGCGCGCCTGACCGAGCAGCTCGGCTACTTCAAGGACGAAGGACTCGATGTCGAATTGCTGTCGCAACCCGCCGGCGTCGACGCTGAAAACGAACTGCTGGCGGGTGCCGTCCAGGCCGTCGTAGGTTTCTACGATCACACGATCGATCTGCAAACCAAGGGCAAGGATGTCAAAGCGATTGTCGTGTTCGGCCAGGTGCCGGGTGAGGTCGAAATGGTCTCTACCAAAGCGGCCGACACGATCAAATCCATGGGCGACGTCAAGGGCAAGACTCTGGGCGTGACGGGCCTCGGTTCGTCAACCAGCTTTCTGACGCAGTACCTTGCCAGCCAGCACGGCATCCAGTCGACCGAATACACGATGCTGCCGGTCGGCGCTGACGCCAGCTTCATTGCCGCAATCAAGCAAGGCCGTATCGACGCTGGCATGACGACGGAGCCTACCGTGTCGGCGCTGCAGAAAGCCGGCGATGCGAAAGTGTTAGTCGACATGCGCTCGGTGGAAGGCACGAAAGCCGCACTGGGCGGCACCTATCCCGCGTCGAGCCTATACGTGCAGGCGGCGTGGGCTGATTCGCACAAGACCGAAGCCGCGAAGCTCGCCCATGCGTTCGTGCGCACGATGCAATTCATCCACACGCACAGCGCCGAGGAAATCGCGGCGAAGATGCCCGACGACTATCAGAAGGACAAGCCGCTCTACGTGAGCGCGCTGAAGGCCTCTTTGCCGATGTACACGGCAGACGGAAAGATGCCGGCCGACGGTCCGGCCACCGTACTCAAGGTCCTGTCGGCGTTCAACCCGTCGGTCAAGGGCAAGAATGTCGAGTTGGCAAGAACCTACACGAACGAGTTTGTCAGTTCGAAATAGGTGACTGGCGCGCCAGGCTCCAGGGCGCAACGGGCGGCAGTTCTCTCGCGAGCAGGCGAAATGGATCCGTGCGCCCGTCAGCGCAAGCCTCTTGCGCAAGCGATGCAAAGTGTCAGCGGTGAAGTTGCGCCTTGTGCAACGAACTTCATGCGTGATCCAGGCCCCAGATCGCGTATCAGTGAATTCACTGAGTTGTACAAAAGATACGGGAAAGGAGCGTGAAGGATTCGGGTACCTAGGATTGCGCCATTGGGGACGACGAAATGGTTGTCACAAAAGCGACCAGAAGCAAAGGCCGCGATCAGAAAAGTTAGGATTTCAACGCAGCAATTTGAGGAGACGGACTTGAAAACAAGATATCTTGCGATGGCTGTTGCAGCCACTGCATTCGGGGCAAGCGGCGCGTACGCGCAATCGAGCGTCCAGCTCTACGGCCTGATGGACCTGAGCGTGCCGACGTACCAGTCGCACGCGGACAAGAACGGCGATCATGTCATCGGCATGGGTATCGGTGGCGAACCGTGGTTCAGCGGCAGCCGCTGGGGCTTGAGGGGCGCGGAGGACATCGGCGGCGGCACGAAGATCATCTTCCGCCTCGAAAGTGAATTCGTGGTGGCCAACGGCCAAATGGAAGACCCAGGTCAGATTTTCGACCGCGACGCATGGGTCGGCGTTGAAAACGAGACGTTCGGCAAGTTCACGGCGGGCTTCCAGAACACCATCGCACGCGATGCCGCGGCGATCTACGGCGACCCGTACGGCAGCGCACGCCTCACGACGGAAGAGGGCGGCTGGACGAACGCGAACAACTTCAAGCAGATGATTTTCTACGCGGCCAGCGCGACCGGCACGCGCTATGAAAACGGCGTCGCGTGGCGCAAGCTGTTCAGCAACGGCATCTTCGCGAGCGCGGGTTACGCGTTCGGCAACCAGACGAGCTTCGGCAACAACGCGACTTATCAGGTTGCGCTCGGCTATAACGGCGGTCCGTTCAATGTGTCGGGCTTCTATAACCACGTGAACCGCGACGGCAACACGAACCAGTCGTTCTCGGTCGGCGGCAACTATACGTTCGGTATTCTGCGCGCCAACGCTGGCTACTTCCGTTACCTCGGCAATCAGGGCGCGCTGGGTCAGCGTCAGGATAACGCGTGGACCGTGTCGCTCAAGCTGTCGCCGAAGGGTCCGCTCGACTACCAGCTCGGCTATCAGCAGATGCGCGTGAAGAACGCCGCGTACAACGCCGACGGCAATATTCCGAACGCGAACATCGGCGTGTTCGACCCGACCTCGAGCTTGCACAACGGCTACAAGGAAACGCTGTACTGGTCCGCGTTTTATCACCTGTCCAAGCGCACCGAAGTGTATGTGGCCGGCGACTATATGAGGCTGCATGGCGGCTATACGGTCGGCAGCACGTTCGGCGCGACCAACCAGCTCGAACTGACCACGGGTGTGCGTACCCGCTTCTGATCGGGACATAGCGCGCAGCGCATCCGTCTCAATCGATGTTCTCCAGCTTGCGGCCGCGGACCTTTCCGCGGCCGCTTTTTCTTTTCGGCAGGCGAGGGAGAGGCATGTTCAGCAATACGACTATCCGGACCGCGCTCACGGTGACGATCGCCGGCTACACAGCCGCGTTGATATTCGTGATCGCAATATCCGTCGCTGGTTTGAAGACCACCAACGCGGCGCTCGAAAAGATGTACAGCGAAGAGACCGTTGCGCTTCGCCACATCGCCGCGAGCGGCGAAGCGCTTTTGACGGTGCGTGTCGATCTCGGTGCCTATGAAACGCTCGTTGCGCAAGGAAAGCCCACCGACGCGGTGCTTGCCCGCGTCCATGCCGGGTTGACAGACAGCGATCGTGAACTGGCCGCCTATCTGACGCAGCCTGTGTCGAGCGACGACGAGAAGGAACTGGCCGACACGCTGCGCGCAAAGCGCGGGCAGTTGATGAAACAGGTGCTTTCGCCCGAGGTCGCGGCGCTCGACCAGAACGATTTCATCACGTTCCGGACGACGGAGCGCCAGGCACCCGACGCGGTATTCAGCGACTATAAGCACGCCGAACTTGCACTGGAGAACTTTCTGGTGCGGCACCAGGAAGCACGGTTCACATCGGCCCAGCAGCATTTTCGTCTGTTGTGCTGGGTATTCGCAGCAATCGGACTGGTCGCGCTCGTGCTTGGCCTGTTCACGCGCTCTATGGTGACGGCATCGATCGTGCGGCCGATCAACGCGGTGATTCAGCACTTCGAGCGGATCGCGGCGGGCGACCTCACCGGGCGGATCGCCGGCGTGAGCGGCAACGAAATGGGCCGCCTGATGGGCGCGCTTGCCCGCATGCAGGAGAGTCTCGTTGCCGCCGTGAGTCAGGTTCGGTTCGGCACGGCGGCAATCGCGCACGGCGTGCGCGAGATCGCAAGCGGCAATGCCGATCTGTCGGCGCGCACCGAACAGCAGGCGGCGACGCTGCAGGAGACCGCATCGAGCATGGAGGAATTGACGGCGACGGTCAGGCAGAACGCCGACAACGCGCAGCAGGCCAGCACGCTCGCTGAAAACGCCTCGCAAACGGCGGCGCGTGGCGGCGAAGTGGTCGATCAGGTCATCGATCTCATCGCGGACATGTCGTTGGGGTCGAACCGGATCGTCGACATCATCGGCGCGATCGAAGGTATCGCTTTTCAGACCAACATACTCGCACTGAATGCAGCCGTGGAAGCTGCGCGTGCCGGCGAGGAGGGACGCGGATTCGCCGTGGTGGCAGGTGAAGTACGTGCTTTGGCGCAGCGCTCGGCGTCCGCGGCGAAAGAGATCAGGGAACTGATCGTGAGTTCGGTGGCGAAGGTCGAGAATGGCTCCGAACTCGCCACTCGCGCCGGTGCCACCATGGCGGAAATCGTCAGTGCTGCGCACAACGTGACCCGGATCGTGAGCGAAATCAGCGTGGCTTCGGAAGAACAGTCGCAAGGCATCGAGCAGATCAACCGGGCGGTGACGCAGATGGACGAGGCGACCCAGCAGAATGCCGCGCTGGTCGAGCAGGCCGCGGCTGCGGCGGCGTCGCTGGAGGAGCAGGCGGCTGCGCTCGACGGCGCGGTTGCGGTGTTCCGAATGACCGAACCTCTCGATTCGCCCAGCGAGCAAACCGGGAAGCGGGCTGTGGCAGTGTCCGGACTTTCGACCGCTTGCGCATGACGATGCACGCGACCTTGATGCGGCCTACGACCCGCAAAGCCATGGCAGCGCAACCTGTGCGGCGATTGAAGGTCCAAGCGGAGCAGAGAGTGGTGCGCAAGGAGGTGCGAAATGGACACTCGAGCGATGCTGCGCGGGGTTGCGACCGTTTTGCTCGCAGGAATGGTTTTCTTTGGCCTCGGTGGTTGCGACGCGTTGAGCGGGCCGCCAGCGGCAGAATGGCCGGGGCCACACGCACCGTATCCCTTCCCTGACGATGTTCCGCATCGAACGCAGTGATCCCAACGATGCCCATCGGAGCAGTACTTTGTCCCCGAGCGGTTTTGTCACGATAATGATTGCAATTTGAGCAAAGCCTGATCGTCGCCGGCGTTGCCGGCCTTGTCGACGGCACGAATCGAATGCAAAGCGAACCGCAAGTCAGTGTTGTCCGGCAGATTCCGCGCAGCGTGTGGGTTCTCGGTTGGGTCAGTCTGTTCATGGACATCTCATCCGAAATCATCCACAGCCTGCTGCCGATGTTTCTGCTGACAGTCCTTGGCGCGAGCGCCGGCGCGATTGGCCTCATCGAGGGTATCGCGGAGGCCACTGCACCGATCGTCAAAGTATTTTCGGGCACGCTCAGTGACTATCTGGGCAATCGTAAATGGCTGGCTGTAGCCGGGTACTCTCTGGGCGCAGTGAGCAAGCCGCTTTTTGCCATTGCGCCGACACTTGGCATCGTGGTGATGGCGCGCATCATGGACCGTGTAGGCAAGGGCATCCGGGGCGCGCCGCGAGACGCGCTGGTCGCCGATGTCACGCCGCAGCACCTGCGCGGTGCGGCCTTCGGGCTTCGCCAGGCGCTCGACACAGTGGGTGCATTCCTCGGACCGCTGGCGGCGGTTCTCATCATGCAGTTGGGGGCGGACAACTTCCGGCTCGCCTTCTGGTTTGCGGTCATTCCAGGGCTGCTCGCCGTTGGTCTGTTGACGTTTGGTGTCAAGGAGCCCGTGCATGAGCGTCAAGCCAAGGGGATCAATCCTGTCCGCTGGGCGAGCCTCAGAGACCTCGATTTGAAGTATTGGTGGGTGGTCGGAATAGGCGCCGTTTTCTCGCTGGCGCGGTTCAGCGAGGCGTTTCTGGTTCTTCGTGCCATGGGCAGCGGCGTGCCGATTGCGCTGGTGCCGCTTGTCATGGTCACCATGAATGTCGTGTACGCGGCGTCCGCTTATCCGTTCGGCAAACTCGCGGACACCATGAGTCATACCCGGCTATTGGTAGCGGGTCTGATCGTGTTGATCGGCTCCGACATCGTCCTCGCACATGGCACCCACTGGAGCATCGTGCTCGCGGGAGTCGCGCTTTGGGGGCTGCACATGGGGATGACCCAAGGACTACTTGCCACGATGGTCGCACACACTGCACCTCCACATCTGCGCGGCTCCGGGTTTGGTTTCTTCAATTTGCTGAGCGGCATCGTGACGTTGGCTTCGAGCGTCATCGCGGGGCAGTTGTGGGAGCGGTTGGGCGCTGCCACGACGTTTTACGCGGGCGCAGCGTTCAGTGTCGTGACTGTCGCGCTGCTCCTGTTCTACCCGACACCTGCCGCAGGCGATACACGCTGAGGCTATGCGATTCAGCAGATGTTTTCGAGCGGGCGGAAGCCGCGTTTGTTGCAAGCGCTTCAGATCAAATCCGGATCCGGTAAATCTGTGTGCTATCGAACACATACCGTCGCGTTGTATGTCCATGTTTTACCGATAGTCGCTTTTCCCGAAGCCGTTATCCGCGTGTGGCGAGCCCGGAGCGAATTCGACGGGTGTCAACATCGGGTCGCGCGTAACGCGCTATATTTGAAGTCTCACTGTGCTGGTGATTTCCAATCCCCGAGATTTTCCGGGCCCGTGTTGGACCGTTGCAGACAGGCCTCGCTCGGGTCTTCCGCTCAACCACGACTTCACAGGACGGCTATATGTCACTTCGTATCAATGACGTCGCGCCCAACTTCACTGCGCGGACCACGCAAGGCACCATCGATTTCCACGACTGGATCGGCGACCAATGGGCGATCCTGTTTTCTCATCCGAAAGACTTCACGCCGGTTTGCACGACCGAACTGGGCTACATGGCGAAGATCGAGCCGGAGTTCGCCAAGCGCAACGCGAAGTTGATCGGGCTGTCGGTCGATCCGGTCGAAGACCATGAAAAATGGGCCGCGGACATCGAGGAAACCCAGGGTGCCGCCGTCAAATACCCGATGATCGGCGACACTGACCTCGCGGTCGCCAAGCTGTACAACATGCTACCGGCCGATGCGGGCGATACCAGCCAGGGCCGTACCGCGGCGACCAACGCGACTGTGCGCTCGGTTTTCATCATCGGTCCCGACAAGCAGATCAAGCTGACGTTGACGTACCCGATGAGCACGGGCCGCAACTTCGACGAAATCCTGCGCGTGCTCGATTCAATCCAATTGACCGCGAAATACAAGGTCGCGACGCCGGTCAACTGGAAGCAGGGCGAGGACGTGATCATCACATCCGCGGTCAGCAACGAAGAGGCGCAGAAGGTTTTCCCCGGCTTCAAGACTATCAAGCCGTATCTGCGCACCACCAAGCAACCGGGCTGAAATCAGGGCACGGCGGCCGCTTCCGGGCCGTCGTGCTTTTTATTCTTAAGGGTTGCAGATGATTTTTCGCCAGCTGTTCGATTCTGTTTCGTCGACGTATACGTACTTGCTGGGCGACAGCGGCGAGGCGCTGCTGATCGACCCCGTCTACGAGCAGGTGCCGCGCGACCAGGCGCTGCTGCGCGAGCTGGGCCTGTGGCTGCTGACGACGCTCGATACCCACGTGCACGCCGACCACGTGACCGGCGCGTGGCGCATGCGTCTGCGCTGCGGCAGCGAGATCGGGCTTGCAGCGGTCGCCGAGGCAAAAGGTGTGACGCGACCGTTGCGGCATGGGGACCGGATCGACTTCGGCACGCGGCATCTGACCGTGCGCGCAACACCTGGCCACACGAACGGCTGCCTGACCTACGTGCTCGACGATCAGAGCATGGCCTTCACCGGCGACAGCCTATTGATTCGCGGCTGTGGCCGCACCGACTTCCAGCAAGGCAGTCCGCAGCAGTTGTTCGCGTCCGTGCGCGAGCAGATCCTGTCGCTGCCGGACAACTGCCTGCTTTATCCCGCGCACGACTATCGCGGCATCACGGTGACGAGCGTGAGCGAGGAGCGGCGCTTCAATCCGCGCCTCGGAGGTGACGTCGACATCGGCGATTTCGCCGGGTATATGAATAACCTGAATTTGCCGCATCCGAAGCTGATGGCGGTGGCGGTGCCCGCGAACCTGCGTTGCGGGCAGCCGGAAGGCGGCGCCGAAGTCGCGACGGAAACGCCGGATTGGGCGCCGTTGACGCTACGCTTTAGCGGCGTGTGGGAAATCGAGCCGATGGCGCTGCTCGAGTATGGCGCGGCGTTTCAGATCGTCGATGTGCGGGAGGCGCCCGAGTTCATCGATCGTTTGGGTCATTTGCCGGGTGCGAAGCTGGTGCCGCTGTCCGAGTTGACAGGGCGGCTCGATGAACTGGATCGGGAGCAGCCAGTGGTCGCGGTGTGCCGGTCCGGCGTGCGCTCCGCGCAGGCGAGCGTGCTGCTGACGAAGGCGGGGTTCGGCAAGGTCGCGAATCTCGCCGGTGGGATGCTGCGGTGGAGGACGGAGGGGTTGCCGGTCGCGTCGGATAGTGTTTGAGGGGGAGTCGATGCTGCGGAACTCCACGCAAGCTCAGGCCCGACCGCGACCCAATCCGGCATCCGCTTTCGCATAGCCCGCGCCCCGTTGAGCCGAGCGCGCAACCAGCCAGATCCCCGCGCAAACGAGCACCAGCGCGACGAGATTCTTCAACTCCATGATGTTCTCATTCAGACATATGGCCGAGAGCACAGTACCGAACACTGGCACCAGGAAATTGAACACGGTGACCCGGCCAACCTGGTTATATTTCAGCAGAAGACTCCACAACGTAAAAGCCACGGCGGACAGCGATGCCAGATAGGCGAGCAAGACCATCGATGCGGGCGTGAACGTGTGCAGCGAACCACCGGTGGCGTAACCCGACGCAAGCAGAACGGCGCCGCCAAACCCAAGTTGATAACCGGTCATGACCATGACGTCCATGCTCTGCGAAATGCGTTTTCCGTAAATCGACGCGGCAGAAAGCACGAACGCGGCAATCACGATAAAGCCTTCGCCGAGCAAGGTGAACGCAAATTCAAACAGGCCGTCGCCGAAATTCACGACCATGACGCCGGCGAAGCCCAGCAGGCACCCAAGCGCCTTGCGGGGCGAGACCTTATCGTTCTTATAGATGAAATGGGCGAGCAGCACGCTGAAGAAGGTCGTCGTCGAGTTCAGGATTGAACCGCGAACGCCGCTAGTGTAGGCGAGACCGATATAGAAGAATACGTATTGAATAGCCGTTTGCGTGAGGCCCAATAGCATCAGTTGAGCGCCATTGCGGCGATTCAAATCGAAAACAGGCTTCTTCGACAAGGCCGCGAGTATCAACAACAACAGTCCCGCGAGCACAAACCGGTAGCCTGCGAAGATCAGCTTTGAAGGAATATCGATTTGCGTGATTCCGAGTAGAGCGTAGCCAATTTTAATCGCCGGAAACGAACTGCCCCAGAGCAGGCAGCATACGGTCGCCACAATGACGAGCACTTTCGGTTGGGTGAAAAATCGCGCGGAATCGCGCGATCCGATTGATGCTGAGGGCACGGAGATTTTTCGAGTGATGTTGTCTTTGTGCACTGTATGGGCAGGACATACGAGTGCTTTCTTCTTGCCTCATGAAGGCTTCGCGAAATTATACGCGAATGAAAATGTAATGCCACGGGCGACCGGACGTTACGCCGGCTGCTATGTCCGCATCACTGTGTCGGGCGATCTTCCGACCATGCGCTGGCGAGTGGTGCGCACCTTCACACCTGCGGCGCAGGCACCCGTGGGTTCAATCATTGTGCGCCAATTGCGCCATGCCCGCGTGCGCGAGCAGGTTATCGACATCCTCTGTCGTCGTTGAAAAGGCCGTCACGAAGCGCACGACGTTGGGTTCCCAACGGTCATGATAGAAGCTGAATCCCGCCTCCAGCAGCGATTCGATCAGTGCGGAAGGCATTTTGCAAAACACGATGTTCGCGCGGGTCGCGCCGAGCACCTCCACGCCGGTGAGTTCGGCGAGTCCCCGGGTCAGGCGTTGCGCGGCATGATTGGCCTGGCGTGCGTTGCGCAGCCACAGATCGTCGGTCAGGTACGCGTCGATCTGGGCCGACAGAAAGCGCATCTTCGAGAAAAGATGGCCCGCACGCTTGCGACGGTAAGCCATCTCGGCGGCAAGGGAGCGGTCGAATAGCACGATCGCTTCCGCGGCGAGAACGCCATTTTTGGTCGCGCCGAACGACAGCGCATGAACGCCGGCCTTCCACGTCATCTCCGCCGGCGAGCAGCCGAGCGACACCAGCGCATTGGCAAATCGTGAGCCGTCCATGTGAAGCCTGATCGACGCCGCTTTGCACACATGGCCCAGCGCTTCGATTTCATCGAGCGTGTAGACGCTGCCGACTTCGGTCGCTTGCGTGACGCTCGCGCATGATGGCTGTGTCGAATGCACGTCACCCACTTTCGCAGTCGCCGCGGCGCGAAGCGCGGCGGGGTCCGTCTTCGCGGCTGCGCCGTCGACGGTGACGAGCTTCGCGCCGTTCGTGTAGAACGCTGGCGCGCCGCATTCGTCGTTATTGATGTGGCTCGCCGCATGGCAATAGATGTTGCCCCAGGGCGGCGTCATCGTGGCGAGGCACAGCGCGTTGGCGGCGGTCCCGGTCGGCACGAGAAACACGTCGACTTCGCGCTCGAAGATATCCGCCAGTTTGCGTTCGACGCGAGCGGTCAGCTCATCCGTACCGTAGGGGCTCGCCTGCCCCGCGCTGCTTGCCATCAGCGCCTGGAGCACCTCGGGCGAGGCGCCAGCAATGTTATCGCTCGTAAAGCCCCGTGCCGGCGCGCTGGCGCCGTGCGGTCGATCAATGTCCATCTTCGTATCCTCTCTGCGGCGGAGGAAGAACTTTCCTCCGGCTCCGCGCATCGTAGGTCGATGGTGGCCGTGGCGCTTGTAAAAAATTGACTGGCCGCGCCGCTCAGGATTTGTAGCGCGACGGTGCGACGCCGAATGCCTGCCGAAAAGCGCGATTGAAATGGCTTTGATCGTAGAACCCGACTTCCTGCGCGACCATTGAGATCGCCTGCGAGCTTTGCGACAGCAACGCGCACGCATGCTCCAGACGCAGGCGCAGCAACCAGGCGTGCGGGGTCATGCCGACCGTCTGCTTGAATTGCTTGATGAACTGGAACCTGCCGAGCGAGCACAAGCCGGCCAGTTCGTCGAGGGTGATCTTGTCGGCGAGATGAGTGAAGCAATACTCCCTCACACGTTCCCATTGGACGCGCGAAAGGCCGCTGTGGCCCGCTTCGGGCACGATCGAATGTGATTGTCCGAGCAGACGTTCCAGCAACATCAGCCATTCCGTCTGCACGTCGAGGGCGCTGCCGCCATCGCACTGCTGCATCGCGGTATGCAGGCGCAGCAGATCGCTGGCCAGCCCGGCGTCCGCCAGCAACGTCGCGCCGAATGCCGGCTCGCGGTAACGGCCGCTGATGTCCTGCGTGATAGTCGAGAGGAGTTCCGGCGCAAGGCGGAACGTCTTGAGCGTGCATCCGCCGCCGTCCACCGCAAGGCCATCGTGAATCTCGCCCGCGGGCATCAGCGCGATTGTGCCGGGCACGTGCAGTTCGGACCTGCCGTTGAACCTCTGATGCTGAGCGCCATGCGCCATGATCCCGATGTGGAAATCGAGGTGAAAATGGCGGTCAAAGCTGAATCCCGCCAGGCGCGCGCTACTCAGCACGAGGCCGGGCATGCCGGACACTTGCTGGAACTGGACAGACTCGGCCATAGACGGGAAACGGCGACGCGTGCGTGGGGGAAGGGTGGCCAGTATATCGCCGACGCCGTTTCTCTTCTCTCGAACGGCAGTACCCGCTCGGCTAGCTGCACCGATTGTCGATCCGCATGCGACCCGTTCGTCGTATGGATGGACCGATTGGGTTCATCGACCTGGAGCTCATCATGCGCAAGCACATCGTTTCCATGTTCCTCAGTCTGGATGGCGTCACTCAATCCCCGGGCGCGCCTACGGAAGATCCCAGTGACGATTTTCGGCTGGGCGGCTGGACCGTCCCTTACTCCGACGAAGCCATCACCGAAAATGTGCGCGACCTGCTCGCGCAGCCGTTCGAGTTGCTGCTAGGGCGTCGCACATACGACATATTCGCGTCCTATTGGCCGCATGTGCCGGCTGATTCGCGCAGCCGCGGCTTCGCTGACCGCTTGAACCCCGTCGCCAAACACGTGGCCACGCATCGATCCGATACGCTTGATTGGCACAACAGTCATGCGCTGAAGGGTGAGCTAGCCGATGCGATACGTGCGTTGAAACATCAGGACGGTGCCGATCTGGTGACGTTCGGCAGCAGCGACATGGTGCGTCAACTGCTGGCGGCGGGCCTCGTGGATGAACTCCGGCTTCTGATTTACCCCGTCATACTTGGGCACGGAAGACGCCTGTTCGGCGACGACGCACTAGCGTCGGCCTTCACGCTGGAACACGTGACGAGCACACCCGGCGGCGTGCTGATCACCCGCTATACGCGTGCCGGCGAGGTGCGCACTGGAGCGTTCGAGAAAGTCAAATAACACACGATGCGGATGATGCGCGCGACTCTTCGAATCGACGTTTGCGAGCAAGGACTATTTCTTGCGCACGTCCTTCGTCCGCCGACCACTCGTCACCGTGTCCGCGAACAGATCGATCACCACCTCGCGCAGCCAGCGATTGCCTTCATCGTGCTGGACCCGCTCGTGCCACAACAGATTGATCGGTGCGGCGGGCAGCGTCATCGGTAACGCGCGCAGGCTGAGCGAGAACGGCGTGGCCAATTCGAGGGCGAGGCGCTCCGGCACTGTAGCGATCAGATCGGTACGTTGGAGGATGTAGCCCACGCTCATGAAGTGCGGCACCGTCAGTCGCACCTGGCGGCGCACGCCGCGCCGTTTCAGCCACTCATCCACCTGACCGTGACCGGTGCCGGCCGACACCACCACCAGATGCTCGGCCTCGCGCCATGCGGGAAGCGTCAACGCTGCGTCCTCGAGTGGGTGGCCGCGTCTGAACAGACAGACGTAACGCTGATCGAACAAGCGCCGTTGATAGAACCCACCCTTTAACTGCGGCAGCAAACCGATCGCCAGATCGACGCGGCCGTCGGCCATCTCGTTGCTCAGATTGACGCTCGTATTGCGGACTGTATTCAATGCAACACCAGGCGCGATACGCGACAAGCGTTCGATCAGTGCGGGCAAAAACACGACTTCGCCGATATCGGTCATACCGATCGTCATCGTTCGCATCGCGCGTAGCGGATCGAAGCCTGTCACCGGATTGAGCGCGGCGTGCAAGGTGGCGAGCGCCTGCGAGACAGGCTCCGCAAGACGCAGCGCGAACGGTGTCGGAACGACGCCGCCCGGCGCGCGCACAAAAAGAGGATCACCGAGCCGGCGGCGCAGCTTCGCGAGCGCATTGCTGACGCCCGGCTGGCTCATGTTCATCTGCTCGGCGACGCTTGCCACGCGCCGCTCCTGCATCAACCGCTGGAAGAGCAACAGCAGATTGAGGTCGAGATCGTTCAGTTCCATAACTTTGGCATGACCTATGGTCATTCAATTCAGTGATGATGGAGATTCATTTCATCTTATTGAGCAATGAACGTCCAGTGCAGAAAATACCGATACGTTGAATCAATAAACCTGCCTTTCGGAGACACAATCATGAGTGGGATGGATCTGAGGATCGCGATCGTCGGCGCCGGCATCGGCGGCCTGACGCTCGCGCTCGCACTGCGCGAACATGGCATCGACGCGCAGCTCTACGAGCAGACCGAGGAGTTGCGCGAGGTGGGCGCGGCCGTCGCGCTGTCGGCCAACGCGACGCGCTTTTACGACCGCATGGGACTGCGCTCCGCGTTTGAGAACGCGTGCGCTGAAGTACCGGGGCTCATCTATCGCGACGGACGCAGCGGCGCCGTCATTGGACATCATCGCGGCATGCCCAGCTATCGCGAGCAGTTCGGAGGTTCGTACTGGGGCGTTCATCGCGCCGATCTGCAGGCGGTGCTGTCGAAGGCGGTCGGTCTCGAGCGTATCAAGCTCAGCCATCGGCTGGTCGATCTCGTGCAGCATCCCGATCGCGTGAGTCTCGCGTTCGACAACGGTCAGCGCGTCGATGCCGATCTCGTAATCGGCGCCGACGGCGCACGCTCGATCACGCGACGCTGGATGCTCGGCTATGACGACGTGCTGTATTCAGGTTGCTCGGGCTTTCGCGGCATCGTACCGGCCGAGCGCATGGACCTGCTGCCTGATCCGGAGACGATCCAGTTCTGGGTCGGACCCGGCGGCCATCTGCTGCATTATCCGATCGGCGACAAGGGCGATCAGAACTTCCTGCTGGTCGAGCGTCATCCGTCGCCGTGGCCGTCGCGCGACTGGGTCATGCCGTCCACCGAGGGCGAGCAACTGCGCCTGTTCAAGGACTGGCATCCGGCCGTCGTGCAGATGATCACGGCCGTGCCGATCAGTCAGCGTTGGGGCCTGTTCCACCGTCCTCCGCTTGGCCGCTGGAGCAAGGGGCGCGTGACGCTGATCGGCGATGCCGCGCATGCGCTCGTGCCGCATCACGGCCAGGGTGCCAACCAGTCGATCGAGGATGCCGTGGTGCTGGCCGCACAGCTGGCCAAGGCCGGCCCGGGCAATTGGCGCGAGGCGCAGGAAGCCTACGAGCGTCTGCGCCGGGGCCGCACGCGCAAGGTGCAGTACGCGTCCATTTCCACCGCGGATGTGCTGCATCTGCCGGACGGGCCGGCCGCGCAGGAACGCAACGCGCGGCTTGGTGCGCGCGACAGCATGCTGCATCACCTCGACTGGATTCACGATTTCGACGCGCTCGCGCAGGAGCCGAGCGAGCGGCAGGGGGGCACGTGGCTTTGAGCCTTCTTGTGAGGAGGCAGTAGGGCGGTGGTTCGCCGCTTGCTCACGCCAGGCAGGCACGCGAGGGCGAACGGAGCCACCTGAAGATGCGTAGCGGCGGCGAGCGGCGACATGATCGGCGGCAATAGCCAGGCCGCTGCGAGCGGATTAGTCGGTTGGCATGGACGCTCGCCTTGCCGAGGTGTGTTTCCGGCCAACCGATTTTCCCGCTTCGTGGATAACGCCGGCAAGGCGCTCTGCGGCGAGGCGCATTTGAGCCTCAGTGAATCCGCCGAATCCCAATACGAGGCCTGGTCGCTCCGTTCCGGCTGCATACATCGGCGAGACGGCTCGTACAGCGACCCCGGCCTTCGCGGCCTGCTCGACGACGGTGCGGTCATCGAGGGCTTTCGCCAGCCAAACGACAAGATGCATGCCCTGGTCGCCGGGTTCGATCCATGCAAGCTCTCTCGACAGCAACGATTGCAGCGTGGCGATCAACTGGTCGCGTTGCTCGGCGTAGACCTTGCGGACCTTGCGGATGTGGCGCTCCAGGTGACCTTCGGCCATGAACGCCGCGAGAACATGCTGATCCGCGTTGGGCGGATGACGATCCATCAGCACACGCGCCCCGCAGAAGGCATCGACGAGCGCGCTGGGCGCAATCACGTAGCCCAGACGCAATGACGGAAACAGGACCTTGCTGAAGGTGCCGAGATAGACCACCCGTTCCGGATCCAGCCCCTGAAGAGAAGGGAACGGGTAGCCCTCGTAACGCAACTCGCTGTCGTAGTCGTCTTCGACGACCCACGCACCACTTGAGCGAGCCCACGCGAGTAGCGCGTTGCGGCGGGCCATGCTCAACGGCATGCCCATCGGGTACTGGTGCGACGGCGTGACGAACGCCGCCCGCGCGCGAGGTGCCATACGGATACCTGCATCGACGTCGATGCCCTCTGTGTCGACCGGCACACGAACCGTACGCTCGCGATTACCGGTGCTTTCCAGTATCGCCGTCACACCTCGATAGGCCGGGTTTTCCACCCAGGCCTGGTCGCGCTCGGCCAGCAGGACCTGGCAGGCGAGGAAAAGTCCCTGCTGCGTGCCGCTGGTCACAATCACCTGCTGCGGCTCGCAGAACACCGAACGCGACTTGCGCACATAGTCGGCAATCGCTTGCCGCAGGGGCCACGCCCCAAACGGGTCGGCGTAGCCCGCGGGCGAGCCCGGGCCTCTGGCGCGCAGCCGGTTGCCGAGCCGGCGCCAGATATCGGCGGGCGCCGTCATGCCGATGGGCACGGAGACCGCGAATGGCACCGGCGGCAGTGGCCGAAACTCTCTCGCGATCCGTGCAAACGTCCTGGCCGGTTCCGGTAGTTCGGTCCGGACCCGCTCCCGGTCGTCCGGGTGTCGCGCGCGTACCGCTGGCGTCTCGGCGAGCGCCTGCGCAACACTCGTCCCGGCTCCACCTTTCGATTCCAGAAAACCTTCGGCGATCAACTGCTCGTACGCATCAACCACGGTCCCGCGGCCAATCTGCAACGAGCTGGCGAGCGATCTGGTAGACGGCAAAGCATCGCCCGCATGGATGGCGCCGTCGCGAACTGCCTCGCGCAGCGCCTGTGCGAGCTGCCGGCTCAGGTTTCCGGCCGCGCGATCCAATGCGCCTATCGACGGAATCTCCGCGACACGGGCTGTTCTCGCCATGATTCTGGTCCTATGAAATTTACACAATGTGGACCTTCAGAATAAACCAGTTTCCAGCAAAAATGACTGGGTGTGGACATCGATCCGCCTGCCAATCCTGCAATCGTTCCCAGCGAGTGACCCCGACATGTACGTGCCCGCCCACTTCAACGAATCCGACCCAGAGGTCCTGCACGCGCTCATTACCCAGCATCCGTTCGGCACGCTGGTGACGCATGGCAAAAGCGGGCTGGACGCCAATCACATTCCGTTCGAGCTGCTCCCCGGCGAACGCACGCCTGGCACGCTGCAGGCACACGTGGCGCGCGCCAATCCGCTCTTGCAAGACATCGCCGATGGCGATGAGGTGCTAGTGATATTCAGGGCCGGCGATGCTTATATCTCTCCCACCTGGTATCCCAGCAAGCACGAGCAGCATCGACAGGTGCCCACATGGAATTACGTGGTCGTGCATGCACACGGGCGCATTCGCATCCGCGACGACGAGAAGTTCGTGCGCGGCGTCGTGGCCCGGCTCACACGCACGCACGAGGCGAACGAGGAAACGCCGTGGAAGATGGGGGATGCCCCATCCGACTATCTGGACGGGATGCTCAAGGCGATTGTGGGACTCGAAATCGACATCACGCGACTGGTTGGGAAACGGAAGCTGGGGCAAAACAAGGAGGCGCGCGATATTCGCGGTGCTGGCGAAGCGCTAAGGGCGCGCGGGAATGTCCAGATTAGCGATGCCATGCTCGCCTGCGCAGCGCAGAAGCCGGAATGAAGTGCACCGGCAAGCCCTGCTCATCACCCAAAATCGCGTCGATTGTCGCGCTCTCTTCGAACAGTTCGGGCACCTCACATACCTGACGCCGGGCTGATCCAGAATATTTACTACTGGGCTTTATGCCATTGAGCGCCGGTCGATCCGATTTTCGTGGCGCGAATTCTTGCTGCATTGCGTGAGCGTCTCAAATAGCGGTTCGATCGGCGTCCACAATTCGTCATTAATAACCGGTGCTTCGATTCCCTTACGTTCCGTTTTTCAGACGCCCAGGGTTAGTGGTTTCCCGATGAAATAAGCGGTCTTGTCAGGCGATTCTTGAACTAGACTCTAAGTCTTGCTAAGTTTCAGAGACTTTCCAATGTAAGTTGATGCGGCGATCGATAAGCAAAGGGGAAAGTTATATGGCTATCGTCGTACACAACATCACTGCGGGTCATTTGAGCCGGAGCGTAGCGTGACAGCGAGCGATGCCGCTCCCGCTACGAGCGACTGGCGCCATATCGTGCGCGCGCAGAGCATCAGCCTGTCCTACGGCAAGATACGCGCGCTTTCCGGAATCGATCTCGCCATTGGGCGCAACGAGATCGTCGGCCTGATCGGCGACAACGGCGCGGGTAAATCGACGCTGATCAAGGTGCTGACCGGTGTCGTGCGGCCGAGCACGGGCAAGCTGTTCATCCGGGACCAGGAGGTCGACTGGAGCCGCTTTTCCGTGCGCGAGGCGCACCGATTGCGCTTCGAGACGGTATATCAGGAGAAATCGCTGGGCGAGAAGCAGCCGCTGTGGCGCAATTTCTTTGTCGGCCGGCAGATCACCAACCGATTCGGTTTCATCAACGTTGCCGAACAACGGCGCATTGCCAACGATATTTTGAAGCGCCAGCTCGGTTTCCGCGGCGTGGGGATCGATGCGGATTCGTTGATTGCGAAACTCTCCGGTGGCGAGCGCCAGGGCATCGCGATCGGACGGGCGATGTATTTCGATAGCGATCTGATCATTCTCGATGAACCAACGGTGGCGCTTGCCATCAGCGAGGTGCGCAAGGTTCTCGATTTTGTGCGCTCGATTAAGGAGTCCGGTCGCGCTTGCATTTACATCGAACATAACCTCGCCCATGTGCACGAGCTTGCCGATCGAATGGTCGTGCTCGATCGTGGCCGGATAGTCGCGGATATCAAGTCCGGCCAGATGAGCCTCGAGGAACTCACTCGGTTCTTGATCTCGCTACAGCAGAGCGGGCACGGGCCGGCGCCGGTTGCGGGGACAAGGACGTGAGTGATCCGATAAAAGAAAAACGGCCGGCGCGGTTAATGCGTTTTCGCCTGCCGGCTTTTGGTCGCGTGGAGGGATTGCCTAGCCTGGTCGTGTTTGCGCTGGTGGTCGGCCTGTTCATGGCAACCGCCCCGCGCGTCTTTTTAGGCTGGCCAATCTACTTCTCCTTTCTGACCACCGTGCCGCCGCTGGCGGTGTTGGCGATCGGGCTGACTCTGGTGATTGCGGCGGGGGAGATCGATCTGTCTTTCCCCTCGGTGATGGCATTCTCGGGCTTTCTGTTCGCCTGGTGCGTGAACACCACCGGATCAGCCTGGCTAGCCATTGTTGCTGCGTTGGCTGGCGGCGCGCTGGTCGGCGTGGTGAACGGGGTGTTGGTCGCGCTGGTCGGTGTGCCGTCGATCATCGTGACGATTGGCACGCAGTTCCTCTGGGCAGGTGTTGCTTCGATTCTTTCCGGCGGGCTCTCCAATGCGCTGCAGGAACTCGCCAGCGGTTCAGCCTATGCAGTATTCGCGGGCACGCTGTTCGGTGTGATCCCGATGCAAGCGCTCTGGGCGCTCGGGCTCGCAGTGTTCATGTGGTTCATCCTCAATCGCCACCGTTTTGGCGAGCACGTGCTGTTCATCGGAGACAACCGCAACGTGGCGAAGGTCGTGGGCATCAATGTGCCGCGTGAGACGGTGAAATTGTTCACGCTGATGGGGGTGCTGGCCGGTTTCGCCACGGTTCTGCTCACGCTCGAGAATCTGAACTATTTCTCGACCCAAGGGCAAGGCTACCTGCTGCCGGCGCTGGCCGGTGTGTTCATCGGCGGAACCTCGGTGTTTGGTGGCACGGCGACGATCGTGGGTACTTTCTTTGGCACTTTCGTGATTGGCATGCTGGAGGCTGGAATCGTTGCGACAGGTATCGCCGGCTTCTGGGTACAGGCGATCGAAGGGGTGGTGTTCATCGTCGCAGTGATTCTGCATCTGTTGGTCGAGAACCCCGCCAGGCTGCGCATGTTGCGCGAAAAGTTCAGTCTTGGCGGGAAATAAAGCCGTTAAATCAGGAGATAGGAGCAGAAATGATCAAGATCATGACGGGATTCCTCCTGGGGACGAGCGTTCTTGCGTTCGGCCTCGCGCAAAACGCCGGTGCCACTGAGCCGACCACGACAGGGCAGCTTGGCACAGGTATGACGATGTATATGCAGATGGGCGGAAACCCCGGTGACGGCGCGACGCTGCCACGTCAGACCGGAGCCGCGGACGCGGGGCATGCCCTCGGCATCAAGGTGATCGAGCAGTTCTCGGCCTGGAGCCCAGAGACGATGCTTGCGCAGTTTCGCCAGGCGATGGCGGCGCATCCGACATGCATTGGCATCATGGGCCATCCGGGCGATCCAGCTTTCGCACCACTGATCAAGCAGGCGGTAGACCAGGGCATCATCGTTACGGTCGGCAATACGCCGCTACCCGAAAACCAGAAGCTCTACGACGCGAAGGGCTTCGGCTACGCCGGCGTCGAACTCTACGTCGGCGGGCAGATCACCGCTCAGGCGATGCTCAACGCCGGGCTCAAGAAGGGCGACGAGGCGCTCGAATACGGTGTCTTCAACGAGAGTGTGCGCAGCCAGTCCGACCGTGGCCTTTCCGAGACGCTGGAAAAGGCCGGCGTTAAGGTGACGAGGCTCAATATCTCACCCCAGGTGGATGCCGATTCATCTCTCGCCGTGCCGATCCTGGTTGCCTTTATCCAGGCGCACCCCGATCTGAAGGCGATTGGCACTCAGCACGGTGGCGTGACCGGGTTCGTTCCGCAGGCCCTCCAGCAGGCTGGCAAGAAGGCGGGGCAAATCATCGTGGGTGGTATCGATCTGGCGCCCGCCACGATTTCCGGGCTGCAGAACAAATACATCACCGCGACGCTCGACCAGCAACTTTATCTGCAGGGCTTTCTGCCGGTCACGCAGTGCGTGCTCTCGGCTGCTTATCATTTCGCGGGACTGACCATCAACACCGGTGCAGGTGTCCAGACACCCGCGACGATCGACTCGCTCATTCCGCTGATCAAGCGCGGGATCCGCTAAGGACGGATGATGCGAGATGGAATGGCCTGGGTGCGGCCGTCACACCGATGAATGCGATGCGAAGAACGCTGACCGGCGAGGCCGCGCAGGACTGCAAGGAGGCTAGGCGATGCTCGCACTCTTTACTGATTTCGGAGCCGACGACATTTATGTCGGACAGGTAAAGGCCGCCTTGCTGCGACACGCGGCAGGCGGCACCCCGATTATCGATGTGCTGCATACTGCCCCGAACTACGACTCGCAGGCAGGCGCGCATCTACTCGCGGCGCTGGCGCAGTGGTATCCGCCGGATTGTGTCTTCCTGGCCGTGGTCGATCCCGGCGTGGGTAGCGAGCGGGATGCCGTCGTGCTGCAAGCCGACGGGCAGCGGTTCGTCGGGCCGGACAACGGGCTGCTCTCGGTCGTGGCGGCGCGCGCGGCGCGTACCCGGACCTGGCGGATTACATGGCGTCCCGCCGCGCTCTCCGCCTCATTTCATGGTCGCGATCTGTTCGCCCCGATGGCAGCATGGGTCAGCCGCGGCGAGTTGCCTCCCGACAAACTTGTTGAGAGGACAGGGTTGCACGTGCAACTCGATGCGGGCGATTTCGCCGAGATCATTTACGTCGATCACTACGGCAATGCGCTGACGGGGCTGCGGGCTGGCACCGTGCCGAGGACTGCACGGCTGAGCATCGCAGGTGCCGATGTCGAATATGCCCGGGTCTTTTCCGATGCAATGGCCGGTCAAGCTTTCTGGTACGAGAACTCGATCGGGCTCGTCGAGATCGCCGTGAATCGCGGCGGCGCGGCGACGCAGCTTGCCATACGGGTCGGAGATCCTGTCCAGGTGAGCGGGAGTGGTGAATCGGCGACATAGCGCCTGGGAAATATGCCGCCGCTCCTTAACATAACCTTGTGCAGCTTGTTACGGGATCGAAAATCAAATGTTAGACATCAATCTCAGGTCACAACTGCAGACGTATCTGCGAAACATCCGCAGACCAGTCGAATTGATCGTGTCGCAGGGCGGTAGTCAAAGATCGCCCGAAATGCTGACTATGTTGAACGAAATTGCCTCCTTGACAGATCTGGTAACCGTAATCGAGGAGCAGCACGGCGACGAACGCAAGCCATCATTTTCAATCAGGCAGGCGGGAGCAAAACCCGGCATTCAGTTTGCCGCCACTCCAACAGGGCCTGAATTTTCGTCCCTTATCCTGGCAATACTCCAGGTAGGAGGACATCCCGTAATTGCCGACCGTACGACCATTGAACAGATTCGAACGCTCGAACGTGACTACTATTTCGAAACCTATATTTCGTTATCCTGCGGAAGCTGTGTGGACGTTGTGCAAGCGCTGAACATGATGACGGTGATCAATCCACGAATTCAGAACATTACGATCGACGGCGGAATTTTTCAGGGTGAGGTGGCGGCGCGTGATATTAGCGTTGTGCCGACGATCTACATGAACGGCGAGGTATTCGGCGAGGGGCGCAGCAGCTTCGAGGAGCTCGGCGCGAGACTTCACGACATAGAAATGAGCATGAGAGCGGCACTGCGTGCGGCGAGCAAGCCGTAGCCTCCAGGCACACGGCCTCAAATTCGATTCGCCAGCCGGTCCCGCAACTGTCGCCGCAGCACCTTGCCGACCGGCGTTTTCGGCAGATCGTTCACGAAGACCACCTGCTTCGGCACTTTGTAAGCGGCCAGGCTCGTCCGCGCAAAGTCGATCACCTGCGATTCGGTTAGCCCCGGTTCCTTTTTCACCACGAAGGCGACGGGCGTCTCGCCGGATTGTGAATCCGCCGCACCAACCACGGCGACCTCCAGAATGCCGGGATGCCGGAATAGCACGCCCTCCACCTCGTTCGGGTACACGTTGAAACCGGAGACCAGAATCATGTCCTTCTTGCGGTCAACAATCCTGATCAGGCCGCGCTCGTCCATGATTCCAATATCACCGGTCGCGAAAAATCCGTCAGTGCCGATCACATGCGCGGTGTCCTCCGGCCGGTTGAAATAGCCTTGCATGACGACAGGCCCGGCGACACAGATTTCGCCCGGCATACCGGCGCGTACGGCGGCGCCGCTTTCATCGCGGATTTCAATGCGCATGGAAGGCAGCGGCACGCCGATCGTACCTTCGAAGGCAGTCAGCGTGACGGGATTGGCCGTCACCGCGCCGGCGGCTTCCGACAGTCCGTACACTTCCAGCACCGGGCTGCCAGTCAGTTTCTGCCAGCGCTCGGCAACTGCCGGCTGGGTCGCGGTACCGCCCGCGAAGGTGCTGTGCAACGCCGAGAAATCGAGCGCGCCGAAGTCCTCGTTGTTCATCAGCGCCGTAAATAGCGTGTTGAGGCCGCCGACCACGCCATCGAGGGGCAGTCATCGAGGTCGATGTCAGCAGAAACGCCAGCGGGATATTGCGAAAGCCAGGGCAAGTATGACATTTCGTCCATCCGTTTCGCGTGGTAAGCCAGACGACCCCCAATTTTGGACTCCCAGCGTATTCTCGCTACGACTTCTCAAGTGTGTTTGAGCGCACGTACGCGCACGATCGGATCAGTTAGCACGCAAAAGATCGCAGGTATAGCCTGAGTCGCCAGATACCGATACCCGGAGAAAGTACTTCCGCCGTTGCACATGCAACTTCACGTTTTGTCATATAGCTGACCTGGTTGCACGCCACCATACAGCCCGCTGTAAGTTCTAAATCCCAAAGAGGACCCAATTCGTGAACCACTCGCACCGCATCGCGGCGGCTAGCTGCTGCCTGCTCGCTTCTCTCTGCCTGCCCTCCACCAGCTTCGCTGATACCTCATCGTCGTCGTCCGTTACGCTGTACGGCCTGATCGACTCGGGTTTCGAATTCATCAACAACGCTGCAGCCGTCAAAGGTCAAGGTAACCAGGACCTGTTGCGCGCCACGTCGGGCAATATGTCCGGCTCGCGCTGGGGCATTACGGGTACGGAGGACCTGGGCGGCGGCACCAGGACGTTCTTCCGCCTCGAAAACGGCTTCAATGTCACGAACGGCGCTTTTCTGCAGGGCAACCGTATGTTCGGCCGGCTCGCTTATCTCGGTCTGGAAAACAAAGACTACGGCGCGTTGTCGCTGGGTCGCCAGGGCGGTCTGTTCCTCGACTGGATGAGCAAGTACAACCCGCTCGACAACGCGGTCTACGCAATCAAGATGCAAGATCCGGCGTTCTCCGACCGGCTCGACAACACCGTCCGCTATCAAAAGCAGTTCGGCGCGTTCACCGCGCTCGTGCAGTACAGCGCCGGGTACGACACCGTCACGTATGGCTCGCAGCCTGCGGGTAACACGCTGCTGGCACGCGTGATCGAAGCCGGCCTGCGGTACACCCAGGGCAATCTGAGCGCTGCCGTGGTCTACGACCAGAAGAACGGTGGCAGCACCAGCCCCACTGCGGCACATACCACGGCGGCAGGCGGCTACTACGGCAACATGGATCGCCGCATCGGCGTCGGTGTGAAGTACAACGTGGGCCCGACGGATCTGTTCGCAGGCTATCGTTACCTCAATTCGCAGGCTATCCACCTGAGCGCGCTGGACACGGGTCCTGTGGAAGCCACCAGCCTTTACTGGTTTGGCACGACGTACCACGCCACCTACGCGCTCCAGTTCTCCGGCACCGCGATGTACCAGAACTTCTACGGCAGTTCGCGTGATCCGCTCTCGTTCCAGGTCTCTTCCGACTATTTCCTGTCGAAGCGTACCGACCTGTATGCCAACCTCGGCTACGTCGTCAATCGCAATGGCTCCAATCTCGGCCTGAACGGTTTCGGCAGCAGCGTCGTGGCCGGCGCGAACCAGTTCGGTGTCCAGGCGGGCATTCGCCACACGTTCTGAGGTACGTAGTATGAGCAGCGCAGGCGTTTCAATCGAAGTCCGAGAACTTCGGTGTTCGTTCGGCACACATACCGTGCTCGACGGGGTAGACCTCGACGTCCCCGCGGGGACGACGCTCGCGCTGCTCGGTCCATCGGGTTGCGGTAAGAGCACGGTGCTCAAGTTGCTTGCGGGCTTGATCAAGCCCGCGGACGGGCACATCGCGTTCGGCGGCCAGGTGGTCGCGAACGCGCGCAGCAGCGTGCCGCCCGAGCACCGCTCGCTTGGCATGGTCTTCCAGGACTATGCGCTGTGGCCGCACATGACGGTCGCCGGCAATGTGGCCTTCCCGCTCGAAATGCTCGGTATCGGGCGCACGGAACGAGAGCGTCGCGTCGAAGCAGCTCTCGCTCGCGTCGGACTCGATGGTATCGGCAAGCGCCGTCCGTCGGCACTGTCGGGTGGCCAGCAGCAGCGCGTTGCACTGGCTCGCGCAATCGTCGCGGAACCGCGCGTGCTGCTATTTGACGAGCCGCTCTCGAATCTCGACAGTCAATTGCGCACCTCGTTGTGCGCGGAGATTGGCAAGCTTCTGGTGCAACTCGGCACGACCGCTGTCTACGTGACGCACGATCAGTCAGAAGCCGAGATGCTGGCCCATCGGATCGTGACGCTCTCTCAAGGGCGGGTGCAGAAGTGCATCGACCGCTAACGAAATCGCTACAATGTTCTCACTAAAAATTTTCGCAACCTTGGCTGTTTCAATGTCCATCGGATTCAGTTCCTTGTCCGCAAACGCTCTTACCGTCTATACCGCCGGCCCAGGCAACCTCAGCAAGAAACTCGCGATCGGTTTTGAGCGCAAGACCGGCGTGAAGGTGGACCTGTTTCAGGCGACGACCGGTAAAGTCCTCGCGCGCCTCGAAGCTGAAGCCTCGAATCCGCACGCGGACGTATTGATCTCCGCGTCGTGGGAAACAGCGCAGGATCTGGACAAGCGCGGCTGGCTGCTCGACTACGAAAGCCCGAATGCCGCACACGTTCCTGCCATGTTGAAAGCACCTTCGTACGTTGCACAGGGTGTTTCGGCGCTGGGCGTCGTCTGGAATAGCCGCTCGGGCAGGCCTGAACCGCACGACTGGAACGATCTGGCCACACCTGTTTATCGCGATCAGGTGACCATGCCCAATCCTTCGCAGTCCGGTGCATCACTCGATCTTCTGATCGGCCTGCAGGAGCGTCTGGGTGGCCGCGCGTGGGCGCTTTTCGACAGCCTGCACCGTAACGGCATGATCGTGCTCGGCCCCAATGCGCAAGCGCTCGATCCGGTATTGCAGGGTGCAAAATCCGCGGTCTTTGGCGCTGTCGACTATGTCGCCTACAACGCCGCGGCCAATGGCGAATCGATCAAAGTCATTTTCCCGGCCAGCGGAACGGTGATCGCGCCGCGTCCAATGATGATCCTCAAGTCGTCGCACCAGCAAAAGGACGCGCAGGCGTTCATCGACTATGTGCTGTCGCCCGAAGGTCAGAAGCTCGTCGCTGATGCCTGGCTCATTCCTGCCCGCGACGACATCGCCACCACCCGCCCTGGACTTTCGGCGCTGAAACTGCTGCCGCAAGGACACGCTTCGGACACGAAATCGCGAGCCGAAGTCCTCAAGAAATTCGCCACGCTGTTCGGTGACCAGTGATGGCACGAACGACCGTCCCCGCTCGCGCGGGGCGCAGCGCTGTTCAGTCGGCGCCATGGACCCTCGTCGTCCCGCTATTTGCGGCCCTCGCCGTGCTGGTCGCCTTGCCTGTCGGCTTCGTGGTGCTGCAGGCGATCTTCCCGGCTTTCAACGAGGGCTCGCTTGCTCATCCGATGAGCGCGGTCGGCAGTACGCTCGGCGATCATCAAACGTGGTCGCTGCTCGGTAACACACTGCGCTTCGGCATCACCGTTGCGGCGGTCAGCCTGTTGCTCGGTGTGCCGCTGGGCACCCTGCGCGCGCTGTACCGCGTGCCGCTGGCGGGCGTGTGGGATCTGGTGTTTCTCGTGCCGTTCCTGATTCCCCCTTACCTCGCCGCGTTCGGCTGGCGCTTCCTGCTTCAGCCTCACGGGTACCTGGAGCAGCTCACGGGGCTCAGCCTCGGGCATCTGCTGTTTTCGTTCGGCGGCGTGGCGGGCGTCATGGCGCTGAGCGTGTTTCCGGTCGTCTATTTTTCCGTGTCTCGCACGTTGACCGCCATGGGGTGGCGTCTTGTCGACGTCGCCCATGTTTTCGGTGCCGGGCCTTGGCGCAGCTTCGTTCGTATCGCGGTGCCGCTGGCTTTGCCGGCGATCGCCGCTAGCGCGCTGCTCACCTTCACCATGGCGATCGAGGAATTCGGCATACCCGCGGCCCTGGGCCCTCAGGCAGGTTTCTCCGTTCTGGTCGCGTCAATAGAGTCCCGCTTTTCCGATTGGCCGATCGACCTGTCGGGGGCGGCGGTGCTTTCCGTCTTGCTGGCAGCACTCGCATTGGTCGCTTTTGTTTTGCAGCGCGCGCTTCTCGCAGGTCGTGACTTCGATTCGAATAAAGGCAAGCCCGCCGCGTCGGTGCCGCACGAACTCGGGCGATGGCGCTGGATCGTCGTCGGTGTTTTCTGCGTGGCAGCATGCTTCTCGACGATTGCGCCTTTGTTCTCGATTGTCGCCAGTGCTTGTATTAGAACGTTGTCCGGCGGACTCTCGCTGACCAATCTGACTCTCGCCCATTTCGAAGTGCTATGGACCGGCGGCGACGGCGCACAAGCGTTGGGGACCAGTCTTGCGCTCGCCGGTGCCACGGCCGTACTGACCGGCGCGCTGGGTTTTCTGTGTTCGTGGTGCGTCGTGAAGTCCGGGCTTCCCGGACGTTCAGCACTCGACGCGCTCTCGATGATGCCGCACGCGTTGCCCAGTATCGTTGTCGGCGTGGGGCTGATCCTCGCCTGGAACTTGCCGGTCTGGCCGATCACGCCGTACAACACCCGCGGCATCCTGCTGCTTTCGTACAGTTGCCTGCTGCTGCCGTATCCCATTCGATACGTCAGCGCTGCGCTGCGCCAAATCGGTCCGAGTATCGAGGCCGCGGCTCGCGT
This sequence comes from Burkholderia sp. H160, assembly GCA_000173575.1. Taxonomy (GTDB): domain Bacteria; phylum Pseudomonadota; class Gammaproteobacteria; order Burkholderiales; family Burkholderiaceae; genus Paraburkholderia. The sequence goes on from ABYL01000024.1 coordinate 36,932, forward strand.
GCATGGCGCCAGTGCCGGGCGTGTTGTCGCGCGCATCGTGATGCCGCTCGTTGCGCCTTCACTGATTTCGTCGATGATGATCGTTTTCGCCATTGCTTCCCGTGAACTTGTTACGTCCTTGCTGCTTGCACCGAGCGGCGTGCAGACGGCGGCGACGTTCGCGTGGCAGGCGTTCGACCAGGGATCAGTCGGTGACGGCATGGCGATGGGGGTGTTGACGCTAATGATTAGTGGCACGCTGCTCGGGCTGGCGGCACGTTGGTTGAAGCGTTTCGACCAGCCGCTTTAGTCTCGCTCAAGTCTTCTGCTTGGATCCTGTGTTGCCGACCATCGCGGCAACGGCTTCGATCAGCGGATTTTCGCGAGCCGTGCTCCATGCTATCGCGGTGGTCACGACGCTCAGGTTCTCCTTCAGCGGACGAAACACCACGTTCTCCGGCGCGAGCTTCTTGAGCGACGCGGGCACGAGCGCAATACCCTGGCCGCATCCGACAAACGCGACTTGAGACGCGACCGACCGGACCTCGTGAACGATACGCGGAGAAAAACCGTTCGATCGGCAAGATGCGACGAGGCTGTCGAAATACACCGGGCTGACCTGGCGCGAGAACATCACGAATTCCTCGTCCGCCAGTGCCGCCAGTCGCACGCGCGGGCTAGCGGCGAGAGCGTGCATGGCAGGCATCGCCACCATCAGGCGGTCCTGCTTCAGCGGCAGCGATTCGATCGTTGCACCCAACTCACCCTCGAGTCTCGCAAAGGCGAGGTCGATATCACCCGCTTCGAGCGCGGGAACCGCCTCGACGCTGTCGATTTCCCTGACGGACACGGTGAGTTGCGGATACTCGGCCTTGAGGCGCTCGATCAAAGGCGGCAGGACATCCACCATGGCGGACGATATCGCGCCGATGGTCAGGACTCCGCTCCTGCCGGCAACCGCTTCGCGCACGGCGAGCTCCAACCGTTCGAGCTGGTCGGCGAACTTGCGCACCGCGGGCAGGATGGCCGCGCCCACGGGCGTGAGCTGCGCGCCGCGCCGCGAGCGCTCGAACAGTTTCACCTTGAGGGCCTGCTCGAGCGCCTGGATCTGCTCTGTCAGCGGCGGTTGGGACATGTCGAGGCGGCGCGCCGCGCGCCCGAAATGCTGCTCTTCGGCGACCGCAAGGAAGAGCCAGAGGTGGCGGATGAGCCGGAAGTTGATCATGATCGATTGATAGGTTGAGCGTATCAGACGATTCCATTCTTCGGAATTTACATATCGAACTGTAGGCTCGAAAGTACGGCATCGCAACTCAATGCCGAACTGCCATGCCATCTGCTTCCCTGCTTGAACGCCTTGCCGCGCTCGACACCAATACGGTGTCGGATGCGCTTGATTTCCTCGGCCAGCCCGGCGCAACGTTCGGGCTGCGGCCGCTGTGGGACTGCCCGAAAATCGTCGGCCGCGCGAGCACGATCCAGCTCGGCCCGAAGTCGGACGCGAAGCCAACCGTCCATCTGATCACCCCCGTCGTGGCCGGGATCGAATCGCACGATCGCGTTCTCGTGATCGCCGGCGGGATCGACGGTGTTTCCTGCTGGGGCGACATCCTCGCCAACGCGGCGCATATCAAGGGCGTTCGCGGCTCGGTGATCGACGGCATGAGCCGCGACATCGAAGGCAGCGAAGCGATCGGCTACCCGGTCTACGGCCGCGGTGTCACGATGATCAGCGCGCGCAACCGGGTGGTGCAAGTTTCGTCGGGACAGCCGATTACGGTGGCGGGCGTGGTCGTGCACGAAGATGACTTCGTCATTGCCGACCGCTGCGGAACCGTGTTCGTCCCGGCTGCGCGCATCGAGGAGGTGATCGAGTTGGGTCAGCGGATCGCGCGGCGCCAGGACGGCATGGTGCGGGCCGTGCGCGCCGGTCGCTCGGTCGCCGACGTCATGCACGACAAGGAATTCGACGCCATCCAGGAAGGAGCCGCGCGATGAATCACGAGGATCGGGAACTGGTTGCATTGTTCGCGGGGCTCGACACGCCCGCTGTTTCGGATGCGATGGACAAGCTCGGCCTGGACGGCCAATGCCTCGGCATCATGCCGCTCACGAACTATCAGGGCGTCGTCGTCGGGGCGGCTTTCACGGTCAGGTACGTCACGGCCAGCACGCCGCCGGGCACGGTCGGCGATTTCATCGATGACGTCGCGGCCGGCGATGTGGTGGTGATCGACAACGGCGGGCGCACGGATTGCACGGTGTGGGGCGACATCATGACTCAATATGCCGGGGTCCGAAAGATTGCGGGGACCGTCATCGACGGTGTATGCCGCGACGTGGCGAAAGCGCTCGGCGACGGCTATCCGCTCTTCACGAAAGGACGATTCATGCGCACCGGCAAAGACCGGGTGCAGGTCGACGCGGTCAATGTGCCCGTTTCCATCGGCACCGCGCGCGTTTGCGCTCGCGACATCATCGTGGCCGATGCGAACGGCGTCGTTGCCGTTCCGCGCGACCGCGCGCGTGAAGTGGCTGCGGCAGCACGCCAGATCGAAACCGTGGAAGCCGACATTCGCGCCCAGATCACTCAAGGCAAGACGCTTCGCGAGGCACGCGACGCGCTCGGCTATCACACACTGCAGCGGAGGGCGTCATGAGCGGCCCGTGCACACCGCTGGCGTTGCCGCCCGACTTCGCCTCGCGTGCGCGAGCGCTGGGCAGCTCGACGCTCTATGAAGCGTCGGGTCTGCCAGTCGCCGTCGAGCCGCTCGTGCGCAGCATCTGGAGCGGAGCTTTCATCGCCGCTCCCGCCTATCCGCTCGTCTGCTCGCCCGGCGATAACCTGGCAATACATATCGCGATGGAGCGCGTGCCTCGCGGCAGCGTGCTGGTGGTCAGCACGAGCAATTTCGTGGCCGGCTACTGGGGTGAAGTGCTCACGGTCGCAGCCGAAGCTGCCGGCGTCGCCGGCCTCGTGATCGACGGTGGCGTGAGGGACGTTGCCGCGATCACGGCCCGCGGTTTTCCGATTTTCGCCCGCGGCATCTCGGTGCGCGGCACCGTGAAAGCCAGTGCGCCTTCGGTCGGGCGACCGATGATGTTGACCGGCGTAGCGGTTTCCCCGGGCGATCTGGTTGTCGCGGACGACGACGGCGTCGTCGTCATTCCCGCGGCCGAGGCCGAGCGCACGCTGGTGGCCGGCGAAGCGCGCGCCGCGAAGGAGGCCGCGATGATGGAGCAGCTCGCGCAAGGCGCAAGTACGCTCGAGCTGATGGGGTTGACGCAATGGAGACAAAGCGCATGAGCATCGATACGGATCTGCGCAGACTGAGCACGCATCTGGCGAAGACGAGGCCGTCGGCCACCTACCGCATGATGGACCGGGTTGCGGCACGCCGCGCATCCGGCGCGAGCGTCATCTCGCTCAGTGCCGGCGAGCCTGACTTCGACACGCCCGCGCACATCTGCGACGCGGCGATCGACGCGATTCGCGCGGGCCATACACGTTACACCCAGGTCGCCGGGATGCGACCGCTGCGTGAGGCAGTCGCCGCGAAATTCCGGCGGGAGAATGGTCTCGAAGTCGGCTGGGAAGACACGATCGTTTGCAATGGCGGCAAGCAGGTTATCTACAACGCGCTCGCGGCAACGCTCGATGAAGGCGATGAAGTGATCGTGCCCGCGCCGTACTGGGTCAGCTATCCGGAGATGGTTCAGCTGTGCGGCGCGAAGGCTGTGATCGTGGCATGCGGCGGCGAACACAGCTTCAAGCTGACGCCCGAGGCTCTGGCGAGCGCGATCAGTCCGCGCACGCGCTGGCTGATCCCGAACTCGCCGTCGAACCCGACTGGCGCCGTCTATACCCGCGAGGAACTGGCGGCCCTTGCCGAGGTGCTGCTGGGCCATCCGCACGTGCTCGTGCTGTCGGACGACATTTACGAGCATCTGATCTTCGACGGCGTGCCGTTTCACACCATCACCGAGGTCGAGCCTCGCCTGATGCCGCGCACGCTGACTATGAACGGCGTGTCGAAGGCCTATGCGATGACAGGGTGGCGCATCGGCTTCGGCACCGGACCCCGCTGGCTGCTGCATGCGATGGAGGCGCTTCAGGGGCAGCAGACTTCGGGGGCGAGTTCGATCTCGCAGCATGCGGCGCTAGCCGCGCTGAACGGCCCGCAACAGTTCATCAAGGAAGCCTGTTCCGTGTTCGAGCAGCGGCGCGACCTGATGGTGGAACTGCTCAACCAGGCCCCCGGTCTTGTTTGTGCCAAACCCGGCGGAGCCTTCTATGCCTTCGCGTCCTGCAAGGAGCTGATCGGGAAAAGCACGGCGGGCGGCACGCGGCTCAACGACGACGAGGACGTTGCCGCTGCCTTGCTCGACGAGGCGGGCGTAGCGGTCGTGCCGGGCAGCGCGTTCGGCCTCGGCGCGTATATCCGCATCGCGTATGCGCTGGATGACGAGGCGTTGATCAACGCATGCCGCGCGATCCAGCGCTTCTGCCGATCGCTTACCGGAGAAGGCAATGTCAATGCAGCGTGAAATGGCGAAGGAAACCGTGGCCCTGTCCGTTGAGGGTGTCGAACTGGACGTCGCCACGATGCATCGCAAGGGCCCACTCGCGCCGATCGTCTTCCTGCACGGCTTCGGCTCGACGAAGGAGGACTATGCGGACATGGTTCACTATCCCGCATTCGCTGGACGTCCTCTGCTCGCCTACGATGCGCCGGGTTGCGGCGCGACGCGATGCGCAGACCTGTCCGCGATATCGATTCCGTTCCTCGTCGCAACGGCGAAAGCCGTTCTTGAGCACTTCGAAATCGGGCAATTCCATCTGGTCGGTCATTCGATGGGAGGTCTCACCGCGCTCATGCTGGCCCACTCGGCACCGGAGCGCGTGCTCAGCTTCACCGACATCGAAGGCAACGTGGCGCCCGAAGACTGCTTCCTGAGCCGGCAAGTCATCGACTATCCGGCCGATACCGCGGAAGCCTTCTTCGAGGACTTCATCGAGCGAATCTGGAGCTCACCGTTCTATTCATGCCCGCTTTACGCGGCAAGTCTGAAACACAAGGTGCGTACAGAGGCGGTACGGGGCATCTTTACATCGATGGTCCAGCTATCCGACCATGGGGATCTGATGACGAAGTTCTTGTCGCTTCCCTTTCCGCGGATGTTCATGTACGGAGAGCAGAACGCGTCCCTATCCTATCTGCCCCACCTCAGGGAAAACGGCGTGCAGGTGGAAGAGATCCCGCACAGCGGCCACTTCCCGATGTACTCGAACCCCGTCGAAATGTGGGGGCGTTTCGCCAGGTTCATCTCGACTACATAGTCGGCAAAGGGTTGTCACGACGCACAAAGCCATCGTCGCTCCATATTTCAGAGCCGACTCCGTGACGCACGAAAAACAGTCCGTCGGGATCGTATTTCTGTTTGATGCGTAGCAATCGCGGGTAATGGTCGCCCCAGTAAGCGCGCTGCCAATCCTGCTGAAAGTAGCTGCTTTCAGCCACGTAGGCGCCATCGTCAGGCACGACAGTTCTGAGCTGCTCCATCGCCAGGGCGATGCGCGCGACATCCTGCCTCGCCTTGGCCAGGTTGGGCTCATGTCCCTGCAGGCCGTCGAAAGCGGGTGGCCCCTCGCTCGCAACGATCGCCAGCGCAAAGGAGCGCATGACCGCCGCATTCATCGGGGTATCCGCTGCGGCCGCTATGACGTCCGGCGGCGCACCGGCGAGGCCTTTCTGGACATGCAGCTCAACTGTCCAGTGACGGCTCGCACCCACGAGCGCGTCGACCAGCGCCGGCTGCTGACTGCCTTCCAGCAGTGCTGCGGGAAGCCATAGCGACTCGAACGCGTGAATCACATGACCGGTTTCCGCGAGATTGGCCTGCCAGAAGAAATTGGCATCGGGCGCGCCTGGGCGATCGTCGAAAAGCACGAGTCCCGGCGCTACCTTTTCGATAGCCCTTCCGTTCCAGCGGGCCTGCCCTGGGCCTGAAACAATGGTAGGAGCAGTCATGGTCATGTCGTCTTGAAGCTTGATCCAACTCCAGAACGGTTCCCACAACTGCGCGACTTCGTCGCGCGTGATGCCCTGGAAATTCATCCCGATCTGCAGTCGGTTGCCCGGCAGCAAAGAGACGAGTTCTCCCCAATGAGGGTTGCACAGGCTGGCGGCGTAAAAACTAACGAAACGCGTGACCAGCCGCCTGTATGCCGCATCCGAATTCGCGCTGACCGTTGACGACACATACCCGATGACGGCCGGTAGATTGTGCGTGCGCAGCGTCAGCCGGGTGACCACGCCGAAGGTGCCGCCTCCACCGCCTTTCAGAGCCCAAAAAAGCTCAGGGTCGCTACATGCGTTGACGGTCCTGACGACGCCATCCGCAGTCACCACCTCGGCCTCGAGCAGCGAGGCCGCCGCGATGCCAAACTGCTTCGAAAACGTCCCGAACCCGCCTCCCTGAATCAGGCCCGCGACCCCCACGGTCCCGCATCCGCCTCCCTGGACATAGCGCCCGGCTGTGCCAGTGACGGCCTCGTAGGTGTGCATCCAGATCGCACCCGAGCCGACACTGACGGCCTGCACGGGAGAGACATCAGGCCCGCAGCCGGTTGGCACAAATGCATCATGAACCACGATATCGCGCATGCCGCGCGTCCAGATCATCAGCGAATCCGTCGCGGTTGATGTGCCGAGATAGGAATGCCCGCCACCGCGCACGACGAGACGCAGCTTACGGGCGCGGGCAAAATTGACCGCGGCCACCACGTCCCGTGTTTCCTGTGCAGCCACGACGTTGGCGCTGGCCTGCGACTTCCACGCACCCACCCAGCCACTGGTTTGTGTCAGTGCCGGTGTGTCGCCGATGAAATACGGGTTCTTGAGTTCATGGAAGAGCGCATTGCATTGCTGAAGGTCCACCGGTTCAGTGCAGACTCTCAGCGGGGTTTCGGGGCTGAACAGTTGACCGTCAACCGTGGTGCCAAGGCGCATCCACTCGGCTTTCGTCGGCCACTGTGCATCACCGGGCCTGACCCGTCGCAGCGTTGTGGTGCCGACCGATGTCGCATGTGACTCAACGGGCCATAGCGAGGGCAGCAAAGGAAACGCACCAAACCACCGGAGTACTTCGCGACGTCGGGCCATTTGTCTCCTCGCTGCGGTTTCGTCGGCCGTCCGAGTATGCGCCATTCGAGGTGCGCGTTTGCGATGAAACACTTAGGCGTGGTGTCGGCATACTAAATTGCGTCTTTAAGAAGTGGAGGCCGTGTGGGGCTGGGGCGACATCGGGATCCGGTACACGTGGTGATGGCATGGGCTGCGCTTCGCTTCGCTCCAATGCACGTCGGCGCATGCCAGGAAAGACCTGTCGTGACGAGGTTGCGTCGTCGCAGGCGCGGCAATGCTCGGGTGCCGCGCGCTGCACCCGAATGCGGACTTGCTAGTAGCCGATCGTGAAGCGTGCTCGCTCGTGCGCAGGCTTCTCCAACTCGTCGACTAGCGCAACCGCGTAGTCCTCGAAGGAGACCCAACTCCTGCCTTTTTCGTCGACGATGAGGTCATCGCCGCCGAGGCGGAACTTACCCGTGCGCACGCCCGGATCAATCTGCATCGGTGGGCTGAAATATGTCCAGTTGATATCCGACGCTCTCAATGCCGCGAAAGCCTTGACATGGGAAGTCGCGATCGGAACCAGCTTCTCCGGCCAGCGACCTGATTCGAGCACCGTCACGCCTGGCGAAAACCAGAGCGATCCGCATCCGCCTGCCATGACGAGGCGCGCAACGCCGGCCTTGCGAACAGCGGCAATCGCCCGCTCGATCACGTGGGCCAGTTGATCCGTGTAGTTCACGTCGCTGAAGAAGCGTGCGTCCTCCTTCGGAGGCCCGAAGGCGCTGACGACGGCATCCGCTCCAGCGATGATCTCCGCAATTCGATCGGTACTGCTCAGATCGTCGCGAACGCTATTGATGCTCTCGGGAAGCTTGTCCGGATTGCGCGCGACCGCCGTGACTTGATGCCCGCGGCTGATCAGTTCGCTGAGGACCGTGCGGCCAACCTGACCGGTGGCGGCGAGAACGACGACTTTCATAGTCAATATTCCTAAGGATTGGCACTTCGTTGGTTGAATGGCTGGGAGACTCACGACGCCAGTCGCGCCGTGAACCTCGAGGTCACTCTGTGTGGCCCGCCGTCTCCAGCACGGGGTAATCGACATAGCCAGTTGCGCCGCCGCCATAGAAGGTCGCGCGGTCGTGGTGGTTGAGCGGCGCACCCAGCTTGAGCCGAGCGGGCAGGTCGGGATTGGCGATGAACTGCCTGCCGAACGCCACGGCGTCCGCTTGCCCCGAGCGGATGGCCTCGTCCGCCGACTCGGCGGTGAACCCGCCGGCGAGGATCAGGGTCCCCGGCCAGAACGGGCGAAGTTGGCTGACTTCCTGCGGGGTATCGATCTCCATTCCGGCACTCGTGCGCGCCTCGATCAGGCTGACGTAGGCGATACCGAGTTCGCTCAGACGTGTCAGCACGTAGCCGTAAAGGCCGACCGGATCCGAATCACCGACATCGTTGTAAGTGCCGAACGGCGACAGGCGAACGCCGACGCGATCGGCGCCCCAGATTTCGAGCAGCGCTTGCGCCACCTCGATGAGCAGGCGGGCGCGGTTCTCGACCGATCCGCCGTAAATGTCAGTGCGCTTGTTCGAGCTGTCGTCCAGAAACTGCTGCAGCAGATAGCCATTCGCGCCGTGAATCTCGACGCCATCGAATCCGGCGGCCATGGCATTGAGTGCGCCTTCGCGATAGGCGTCGATGATCGCGGGGATCTCGTCCAGATCCAGTGCACGCGGCGTCTCGTAAGGCACCGGCTGCCACTCCGGCGTCAGCGCGGTCTGGCCTGTGATCGCGATCGCCGACGGTGCAACGGGAAGTTCGCCACTCGGCTGGAAGCTCGAATGCGACGATCGGCCGGTATGCCACAGTTGCAGGAAGATGATTCCCCCCTTTGCATGTACCGCGTCGGTCACTTTCCGCCAGCCGTCCACTTGCTCCTGGGAATGAATGCCGGGGGTTGCCGGATAACCCTGTCCGGAGGCGGTGACCTGGGTGGCTTCGGCAATGATCAGGCCGCCTTCGGTAGCACGTTGACCGTAGTACTCGGGGGCGAGTTGGTTCGGAACCGTCCCGGCGCCGGCACGCATGCGCGTCAGTGGAGGCATGACGACACGGTGGGCCAGCTTGTAGCGACCGACTCGAAGCGGTGTAAAGAGCGATGAGAAGGACATCAGAAGATCCTTTGCACGTGGGTGCGGCAACAGGTAGTGAACCCTCGATACGGGAATTGCAGGACAGGAACCGCGGTGAGGCGGTTGTCGAGCAGTAAATTTATTCTGACCGGTCGTCTTGAATTAGTCAAGTACGGCTGGACGATCGCCTGAGTTGCGGAATTTGGTCCAACGCTGGCGGTGCTAGCGTGCAACGCTAAAGGGCATATTCAGCAGGGGTTTTCTGGAGATGAACCGGCCGCAAGGAGGGAGAAGACACGCGACCTGCCGGCGCCGATGCTCTTGACAGGCGACCCGCACCCGCTACAATTAGAGACGACCGGTCATTTAAATTATTTGAGATTTACGTCAATGAAATCGAAGACGACGGGAGCCCGCCGTGGCCCCAAGCCCAACGTGCGCACGCGCGACGATCTGCTTCGAGCAGGGGTTCGACTGCTGCACGATTCCGGCTATACGGCGACCGGTATCCAGGACATCGTCGATGCTGCCGAGGTACCTAAGGGGTCCTTCTATAACCACTTCGAGAGCAAGGAAGACTTTGGGGGAGAGGTGGTCGACGCCTACTTCGAGCGCGGCGTCGGCGAACTACGCGCGCTCCTGAGCAACGAGAGCATCCCGCCGCTAATGCGTTTGAACATGTACTTCGACGAACGGATTCGCGGCTATCGGGCGGGCGGCTATCTGCGAGGTTGCCTGATGGGAAATCTCAGTCTCGAAGTCGCCGATCACAGTGTGGTGATCCGCGAACGGCTCGCGACGCATTTCAAGACATGGGCCGCTCTCTTCGAGAATTGCATTGCCCAAGCTCAGGCGACGGCGGCCATTGGCACCCGACTTCCCGCACCGTTGCTGGCCCAATTCATTTTGAACAGTTGGGAAGGCGCGCTGTTGCGAATGCGCGCGGAGCAAAGCGACGCTCCGTTGTATGAGTTCAAGGAAGTCGTCTTCCGATCGGTCCTCGCCTGAAAAACGTTAGAGGTAGGAATGAACCCACTTGAAATGAGCGGTCTTGAGCTGCTGCGTGCAGTCGTGACCGGCGACCTGCCGCGCGCGCCGATGGCGGAGACCGTACCCATGACGTTTCTGGACGTTGACGCCGGGTACGTGAAGCTCTCGGCCCGTGCAGGAAAACAGCATCTGAACCCTCTGGGCGGCGTTCACGGCGGCTTCGCGGCGACCGTGCTGGATTCCGCGACGGGCTGTGCGGTCCATTCGCAGCTGGAAGCCGGTGTCGGATACGGCACGATCGACCTTCAGGTGAAGATGTTGCGACCCGTGCCGCTTGATCAGGATGTCGTGGCCGAGGCGCGTTCGGTCCACATCTCGCGAAACATCGCGACCTCGGAGGGCACGTTGAAGTCCTCCGATGGAAAGCTGCTCGCGACGGCGACGGCGACCTGCTTTTTGAAGAGAGATTAACAACTGCGGGTCAGTCAGCGTCGCGCCCGCGCCTTTACCAGCGCTGGTGGACGTGAGGCGCTATAAGGCGTTGATAGACTTCCCGGACGTGTTGCATGACCCCATCGGACAGCGGCGCAAGGCTCGCGGCCGAGGCGTTTGACGCCGCCTGGGCCGCGTTTTTACTGCCAGGGATGATGACGGAGACGGCATCCTCCATGAGGATCCAGCGCAGAGCCAGTTGCGCCATGGAGGCGTCCACAGGTACGAGGCCGCGCAGTTCGTCGACCGCCTTCAATGCGATGTCGTAGGGCACACCGGAGAACGTTTCGCCGACGTCGAACGCCTCGCCATGCCGATTGAATGCACGATGGTCGTCGGACGCGAAAACCGAATCCGCGGACATCTTGCCAGTGAGCATGCCGCTGGCCAGAGGCACGCGCGCGATGACCGCAACGTCTTTCTTTTGCGCCTGCCTGAAGAACAGATCGGCAGGACGTTGACGGAACATGTTGTAGATAATCTGCACCGAAACGACATTCGGATATTCGATCGCCTTCAGCGCTTCTTCCACCTTTTCGACCGACACGCCGTAGTAGCGGATCTTGCCGTCGGCGACAAAGTCGTCCATTGCGTCGAACACCTCGGGACGGTAATAAACTTCCGTCGGCGGGCAATGCAGTTGCACGAGATCGAGCGTGTCGACGCCGAGGTTCGAGCGGCTCCGGTCGATGAAACCTTCGAGCTCGCGCTTGTTCAGATAGCCGCTGGTCACATGCGGGTCGAGCCGGCGGCCGAGCTTGGTGGCGACAATGGGACGTTCGCCGCCTCGTTGCCGCAGTACGTCCCGGATGATCCGTTCCGAGCGACCGTCGCCGTAGACGTCGGCTGTGTCGATGAACGTGACACCGCCATCGAGGGCGGCGTTTAGTGCGGCCTTGGCGTCATCTTCCGCGACATTGCCCCACGCGCCGCCGATTGCCCATGCCCCAAAACCGATTTCGGACACGTTCCAGCCGGTACGACCAAATTTTCTCGTCGAAAGCGTCATCTGTATGCTCGTCCTCAATTTGCGAAGTTACGACGCAGGCGCTTCATTGCCCCTGCAGTAGTGCCGGCGGCCCTTGTACATAGTGTAGCAAGCGGGCAGGGCGTAGACATGGGTCAACGTCCGCGTGATGCACTACATCCCCATGCCCATCCCTCCGCCCGTACTTGTGCCCGAACCCGAACCCGTACCCGAACCCGTACCCGTACCCGTACCCGTACCCGTGTTCGTCCCTGCGCTCGACGTCGTATTCAGATCGATCCTTCCGTAAACACCATCGGCTTCGGCATTCGGGCCCGCGGTGAAGAACAGCGTATTGGAAGGCTGATTGCTCATGTCGTTTCCGAACACGATGGCCCACAAGCCTGGTTCGACGATCGCACTGCCGCTCGGTCCAGTGAGCGGCCCCATCGATTGACCGCTCGATGCATTGAACGCGTTGATCGTGCCATCGCCGAAATTGCCGATCAGTATCGCGCCGCTCATCGAGCCGAAGTTAGCGGGTGCCTGCGCGATGCCCCAAGGCGCATTGAGCGGGGCACCGGTGGCGAAGCGTTGCTTCAGGTTGCCCGCCGTGTCGTAAATATCCACTATGCCGAGTCCCGCGCCCGCCACGTCGTCGTGTTTAGCTGCGTTTTGCATCGCGTAGGTGACGAACAGATTCGAGCCGATCGCCCGAATGCCGAACGGCGCGAACCCGGCCGGAAGCGCTGGGTCCGTGAAGGTGCCCGGCATTGCGACTTTGGTAAACGTGCTATCGAAGACGTCGATCTTATTGTTATGAAAGTCGCACGCGTAAAGGAAGTTGTTGCCGTTCATCGCGGCGAGCGCGAGACCTTTGTACACTGCGCCGCCCGCGCCGTCGTCGTACATGACGAACGCGGTGGTCGTCGCTACGGCGGGCGCCCATGCGGTGATCGTGCCGCCTTCGCCCGCGAAGATGAATGCGGCGACGCCGGATTTGCCGTTTTCCGTGACGGTGAAGCTTTGCGTGCTGTTGAAGACAATGCCTGTCGGCGATGCCGAACCGTTCTTGCCGTCGGGTATCGTGACGACCAGCGATTGCGGCACGCCGTTGCCGTCATAGAGCGTCGCGACATTGGTGCCGTTGTCCGCGACCCAGACGAAGCCTTGCGGATTGAAGGCAACGCCCCAGGGATTTTTCAGATTCACGTCGGCATGCGCGGCGGGAAATGCGCCGTCCGACACGAGTGCCGTTACATTGAACGACGACTGGACGGGCGGGCTTGCATTGCTCGAAGCGCCACCGCCATCCCCGCCACCACCGCCGCCGCACGACGCGAGAATCGCGATAGCCGCGCCACATGTCACGGCGCCGAATACAGTGAGCAGAGACTTCATGGCAGTACTCCTTGTCCAGAGCAGTTATGTGCATTGAACGAGGAGGGCGCGGCGGTTATTCCTGCGTCGGAAGCGTTTATTTCGCGTGCGCTATCGTGCGATCGCAATGGCTGAGCTGATCGGTAGGGAGCTCACCATGCGTAGCGCAGGCCGATGTCGCCCCAGACGCCTTTGCGGCTGCCAGTGGACGAAGCGTTGATGGAAAACTGGTAGCCGAACTGGCTATACAGGCTCATACGTGTATCGAGTCTGGCCGTCACACCCACCGCAACGTCCATGCGCGTGACCCGTTGCTCCAGCAACTCCCCGCTCACGCCAGAGAACGTCGTCGTGGCCTCTGCGCCCCAGTCCCGCCAAAGGTTCGTACGCACGTAGGGCTGCCATACCTGGCCGTTTGCGCGAGTGATGGTCCACTGGCCGCGCACACCGAGCCGGCCCGTCACCCCCGAGGTCGAGCCCGGGTCGACCGTTCCGAGTCCATCATTGGCCTCGTCGAGTCCCACGTGCTGCCAGATCAGTTGCAACTGAGGCTCCAGCACGAAGCCCGGACCCAGCGGCAGCGGTATCGGATAGCCCGCCTCGACAGAGGTGAGCAGGCCCGACCCCGACACCGGCAGCCGCGCGAACTGGGTGCTGGCGTGGCCGTCGTAATACGTGCCCTGCAGCACGGCATCGATGTACCAGCCGCCGGGCCCATAGTGGGTCCAGTAGGCACCACCCGCGTATCCATTGAGATTCACCGAGCCGGTATGTTGCAGCACGTAGCCGGTCGCGGCCGCATTGGTGACGAGGCCGTCGACGTCAGCACTGCTGTTCCCGTACGCAAAATAAACGCCGGCGGCGTCGTGATGGCCGGGCAGGAAACTGCCGCGCCAGATGTCGACGCCCGCCTGGACGCCGACCAGTGAACCGCTGGCACGCGCATCGGAGAAGGTGCGGTAGCGGTTGTCGATCTGCTGGCCGAACACGCGCGCCCAGCCCGAACGTCCCCAGCCTGGATTGTCGTTACCGCCGCCGGCCGGTGTGAGCGTGTCGCCGATGCGCTCGTGCAGCGTGCCGAGCGCGGTCAGGCCCATCTGTCGTGCGAGCGGCTGCACGACGCTGTAGGTGGCCAGCTCGGGCCCGATGATCAGGTATTCGCCCGGCGGCAGCACTGCTGGCGGAGGATCGGGCGGCAGCACTTCCTCCGCCGGAAGCGTCGGCCCTTCGGGACCCGGCGGGGATGGCTCCTCCGGACCCGGCACGCTGAAGTCTGTGCGCAGGAACCAGTCATCGGGCAGGTTGCCGCCAGTTCCTCCCCGGAACAACCGGTAGTCGAATGCGCCGCCGCGAACTTCGCCTGCCAGCGAGAAGGCTCCGGTTGCCGTGGTGCCGCCGTTGGTCACTTCCACCACCGGGATCCCATTGCCTCTCGTCAGTGCGCCGGGGCCGCCGGCGTTGGTCACGGCAAGGTTCGTCGTGCCGCTCGCCGTGCCGCCATTGATCACGAGCTTGTCGGAAGGGGAGCTGTCGTCGCCGAGAAACGTGTCGATCGCCAGCGTGCCGCCGTTGCCGATGTAGCTTCCGGTGGTCAGCACGGTGCCAGGGTCCCCGCTGGTGCGCACGAGTCCCGCGTTGGTGAGGCCGGGCACGGTCTGGTCGAAACCCTGTAGTGCAAGCGTGCCGCCGGACTCGACCGCAAAGTTCGAGTTCGGGCTGAAAACGTCGGCCGCGCCCGCCGCGAGTGTGCCGCGCTGTATCACGGTCGGGCCGGAATACGCGCTTGCCGCAGTGAGGATCGTGGTGCCACTGCCATGCTGGGTTACCCCTCCAGGCCCGGAGATGATGCCGCCAAAGGTAAGCGTGTCACTGCGGTCGAACTCGAGTGTGCGGTCATTGCTCACCACTCCGGCAATGCTTCCGCTCGTACCGCCATTGCCCAGCTCCAGGGTACCGTCCGAAATCGTCGTTCCGCCGGTGTACGTGTTGTTGCCCGTCAGGATCGTGTTGCCAGGGCCATCCTGGAGTACCGAGCCAGTGCCAGAGATGACATTGTCAAAGATCAGGGTGCCACTGCGGTTGAAGGCGAGCGTGCCATTGTTCGTGACGTTTCCTGTGATGCTGCCGCTCGTACCACCATTGCCCAGTTGCAACGTACCGGCCGAAATCGTGGTGCCGCCGGTGTATGTGCTGTTGGCCGTCAGGACCGTGGTGCCACCGCCATTCTGGGCTACTGTGCCAGTGCCGGAGATCACGCCGCCAAAGGTAAGAGTGTTACTGCGGTTGAAGGCGAGCGTGCCATTGTTTGTGACGTTTCCTGTGATGCTGCCGCTCGTACCACCGTTACCCAGCTGCAACGCACCGGCCGAAATCGTGGTGCCGCCGGTGTATGTGCTGTCGCCCGTCAGGACCGTGGTGCCACCGCCGTTCTGGGCTACCGTGCCGGTCCCCGAGATCACGCCGGCAAGGGTAAGGGTGTTGCTGCGGTTGAAGGCGAGCGCGCCATTGTTTGCGACGTTTCCTGTGATGCTGCCGCTCGACCCGCCATTGCCCAGTTCCAACGTAGCGCCTGAGATCGCCGTACCACCGGTATACGTGCTATTGCCCGTCAACACTGTGACGCCGTTGAGCACATTCACCGAACCGGGACCGCTGACCGCAGGCGCAAAGGTGTAGCCGCCGCTCGTATCGGTGTGATTGAAAACGATCGTGCCGGTACCCGCACCAAACGTTACCGTTGCGGCGGAAAGCTGGCCCGGTGCGACTGGCGCGTCGCCCGCCGCGGCACCGATGTTCAAGGTGCCGGTTCCAGTATGCTGCGCAATAATGACCGCTGGCGCTGAAACCTGACCGCCATTCTCGATGTTCAGGGTGGCCTGGCCATTCGCGCTGACAATGAGGTTGCCCCCTATTGTCCACGTCGAGCCGGAGCCGGTCACTGTCACGGTGCCGCTTCCAGTCACCTGGGAAGCCAATGAGGCAGTCTGCCCTGTTGTTACAACGGCGCCGTTCGAGATCAGCAGCGCGCCTGCACCAGCGTTGCCCACCGTCGCCGAGCCGCTCATCGTCCATGTCGAACCATCACCCGTCACTGTGGCGCTGGCCGAGCTACCAGTCGACTGGGCGAACACGCCGTTCGAGCTGATAACGGAGCCCTGATTCTCGATAGTCAGAGTCCCTTGACCGCTGTTGGCAATGAGAACGGGACCGCTGTTCCTCCAGACTGAACCTGCGTCCGTGACCAGTCCCGTGCCGATGCCGGCGGCCATATAGCCCAGGCTGCTGTTGTTGGTGCTGTTATTGACTACTGTCCCGCCATTGGAAATCGTCAGGCTGCCCGGACCGTTGTTTCCGACACGGAACTCGCCATTGCTCGTCCACGTCGAGCCCGGATCCGAGACCGTCACGCTGCCGGAACTCCCAACGTTCTGCGCGACATAGCCTTGCCCGTTACTGACTATTCCGCCGTTGTGAATAATCAGCGTACCCTGACCGGATTGTCCTACCGATAAAGTGGTCGAGCCCAGATCCCACGGACTTGCCCTGGTATCTGGGACGATTACGGTTTGCCCATTGCTAATGGATTGCGCGCGCACCGCAATCGTGATTGCACATAAGGTCAATACTTTGGTGGTGTCGAACAGTATTCGCTTCATATCATTCACCATCGCCCAGTGAAGATCTGTTTGACCCTACGCCTGTGTTCCGGCAGAGCCCGGTGGGGCCAGTCGAGACGGCGACACTAAGATGAGACGCAGGTGAGGCGCGCGAATACAGTGTGGAAAGACGGTCGGTTCAGAACCGGTCAGCCGGCGCGGCACCTGAAAATCCATCAAACAATAATAGCGAAAATATCGGCGATGGATTTTGCCGATTTTGTCCGCGCAGATCTCCCCAATGAATCTATACTCCCTGGTTGAATCAGAATCAGAAGCGCAAAACGGTTTGCAAACTTACCGGTTGAATTAAAAGCGGAAACAATTAATAAAAATAATTGAATCCGCGTATCGGAGAACATATGCGATTCGAACGCTTGCCGGGAATCCATGCGCAACGGGTATTAAGGATTGCGGCCGCGTGCGCCGCCGTTACCGCGCTAATGATCGTCAACTGCCAATTCGCGCAGGCTCACGCCTACCCGACCCACCAGGCGCCGGCGGCCGGCGCGACCGTCACGACCTCGCAGAAGGACGTCGTGATTGATTTTGATGACGGTCTTGAGCCCGCGTTCAGCTCGATTACCGTAAGGGACGCGCACATGAATGCCGTCACCAGGGGCAAGGCTGTCGTCGACGCGTCGAACAGGAAACGCATGTCGGTGGCCTTGGACCCACTGACTCCTGGCGTCTACACCGTTTCGTGGACGGCCGTCGCCGCAGACGGGCATCGCACGCAGGGGCACTACACGTTCACGGCGAAATGACGGTGGAGTGAAGCGATTCGGCGGTAGCTTTCCGACTTGCGTAGGATGACTACCGCCTTTGTTTTGGGCCTACCGCCGGCCCGCGCGCCTGTCAGTTACCCACAACCGTTAGACGCGTTCAAAAATCGCTCCCGCCGTCTCGATCGTGCGGCTCGTCGTGCTTGCCGCCTCGGAACTGAAATGCGCTGAAGAGATCGTCGATTGCCGGTGCATTGACGGGGACATACGGATTCGAGGACCGTTGAACGGGATCGGGAAGGTTGTCGCGACTGCGCGAGGTAATCGGTTGCAGCGACCAGTTGCGTTCAATGAATTTGACGAGCGACACGTGATCCGAATACTCATGTACGACGTGGCCTCCGCGGGAATACGGGGAAACCACAATCAACGGAATGCGTGGCCCATCGCCGAAGAAGTCGAGCGGCTGGATATAGCCGGAGTCATAGTAGCCACCTCCCTCGTCCGTCGTAATGAAGATCGCGGTAGATGCCCACAGCTTCGGGTTCGCCTGAACGGAATCGATGATCTTGCGGACAAAACCCTCGTATAGACCAAACTTCGAGGACGCCGGGTGTCCATCGAGCAAGCCGCCAGGCTTCACAAAAGAGACTGCGGGCAGGGTGCCGTTCGTAATATCGGAATACAGGTTCGGCGTATCCTGCAGATGCGCCGAGACCAGCGCCGGATTGGTCATGATTGCCGTTTCATATAGAAACGGATTACAGATATTGCAGTAGACGTTCGTTGGAGAATTAGGATTGGCCACAAACGCGTTCCACCCTTCGCCGTAGTACTTCCATGAAATGCCTTTTGCGAGCAGAGTATCGGCGATTGTCCGCACAGGCGAGGGAGGAATGGTGAATGTGCTCGTATTGACCGAGCCGTCCCCGTAGTAGCCCGGGTTGTAATTGTTCAGGAGATAGTACGTATTGGCCGCACAATTCGGATCGGGGTGATACGGTAGTGTGCCTAGATAGTGACGAATTGCTCCGACGCCAGGTTGTTTCGGATCGGAGCAATTGCTATACGTGCCGCCCGAATATCCGTCCTGCTGATACCAGTTGTTGGTGCCTGACATTGGCCGCGGGTTCTCGATCTCGTTCTGCGGCGGCGTTGTCGCATTGCCGTTGCCGTCCGTGTAATAGAGTGCGTCGGCCGTCCCGATCATGATGCTATTCGCGCCCGTACCGCCCATCACCGGCTGGTGGTAGTTGTCGCTAATGGTGTAGTGCCGCGCCAGCTCCGTGAAATACTGCATGTCGCCGCTGTTCACGTTATAAAACCCCAAGGCCGTCGCGCCCTCGTGGGTCGTCTGATCGTTGAAGTTGGCCGCTTGAGACTTGCCATTCGACCCGGCGCCTATGGTGACCTCGACCCATGCGACCAGATCCATTTTGCAGCCGCTCGGATTATCGGACGTCTTATGCTCCACGTTGCAGTCAGCCTGCTGCCAGTTCTGGTAGAAGCGATGCACAGGGCTATTCATATACTGGTCGTAGTTCGGTCCGACACGCGAGATTTGATAAGGTCCGTTAGGCAAGTTGTAGAGGTTCGACCCGAAACGAGTGTCGGGCACGTCGTTCGGGAGCCCCGTTGCCCCAGTGGTCAAATGAACGAGATCGTGCGGATTGAGGGCGTAGCCTTCGGCCGCCTGTGCGGTCGCAATTGTCGCGAATGGCGGCGGGCTCGCATCGCTCGCGGCGGTCGGTGCCGAGCCTGTGTTCGGCGCCGGCAATACCGAATAGGGTTGCTTCGATCCAGGACTCGCCTCGAACCGTGACGGATTGTTTGCCTTTGCCGTGTATTGCGCGGCGAGCGAGAAGTTCGGTCCGGGCGCGCCATCCGCCGTGATGATGCCCTTGGATAACAGGTTCGAGATGGTCTCGTGTTCGCGAGGTTGATACGCGCCGAACACGTGATCGAACGTTCGGTTCTCGCCCACGATAACGATGACGTGCTGGATCGGCGTTGCGGTGGTCGAAGAGGGATCCGTTGCGGGTTGCGACTGGCTGTCTGCAACAGCGCAATAGAACGTCGTGCCCAACGCTAGTGCAATCGCAGCACCTAGCGTCGGAATCGGCGGCAGTTGAAGGCTTGATCTCGATCGCTGTCTCATGGCGTTCTCCAATGACATGGTTCACTTCCTCCTCGTTGGGTAGCGGAACGACTGCCTCCGCAAATCCTTACCGCGTGTTACAAGGAATGAACGTAGAGCGCCCGGATGACGAATCCGAGACGCTGAGAAGAACAATTCTTGCCGGTCACATGACGGAACTTACAATCACATACGATAATCGTTTCGATGCGTAGGGCCGGTGATGGCGTGTCGCCGTGGCGGATAAGCCTGCTATGCTTTCCGTGATGGAAGTCAGCGCTTGAAACAATGTTCTTTGCGCTGAAAAGACGCTCTGGAATCAGACTTCGGTGAGCAAACCCAAGCGTTCGTGAAAGAACATAGAGTCCGTTGGAACCCGGCGGCCGCTATATCGCCATACTGATTCAACTGGCAATGGCTCGTACTCGACGTGATGCTGCAAGCATTTGTTGGCACTTCTGTTCTTCTAACCACTGAAGCGATTTCTGCACGACCTCGGGCGGAACCGCATCGAATGACGCGCTGCGGATCAGGGTCTCGCTTGCGACAATGTCGTTGAACTGGCCCAGCTGGTTCTGCACGGACGTCAACTCCCTGAGGGTGCGATTGCGTCCGCCTTTGATAACCGGTTGAAAAAACTCGAGCAGATACCGAAGCTTTTTGCCCGCTTTTCGAACGTCGTGCAGATCTTCTTCGTGAATGGCTTCGCCGCGTGTTGCACGCCTGCTTCGTTTCTGGAGTGCGCGCTGCGCAAGAAGAACGCGCTTCCTGGCGAACGGCCGGATTGGAAGGTCATGGCAATACGACTGCAGCGTGGTTTGCGCGCGCAGCAGGACATCGTTCAGGAACGCCTCGACATCGTCGCTCCTGATCATTGCCTGGCTATGCACCACAGCCTGTGCGCGCTTCTCGCGCGCGGCGGCCACGAGCATTTCGACCGACGCGTCCGAATCCTGAGCTTTCTTCAGCAAGTCGCCTGCGATATCCCAGTCGCGCGTTCCCCCTGCCACTGCCGCGAGACGCTTGAACTCTTCGATTGCTTGCGCGGTCGCTTCTTTTTCAAGGTAGGGCGAATACGCCCAGTACAGCGCACGAAGTTTTCTGAACCCGACGCGAAGCTGGTGAAACTGTTCCGCATCGCCGTTCGCGGAGAGTTCTCGCGCCCTCCGCACTGTCTCGGCTACGACCGGCGTCACCAGAGAGGCAAAGGTACTGGCAACAGAACTCGTCTTGGAGAGTGATAAGCCCGCGCGCCGGTTGTCGGTTTTGAAGAGAGCGATCGGCTGCGGCAAGCGCCAGTCACCATCCATATCCATTTCAGCCTCGGGTCGAATAGAAAAAAAGTTGTACCCAGACCTTAGCACAGTGACTGACCTTCACGAGTTGAGTCTCAGAAGCCCGGAGTTCTCGTTAGCGAGTGATCTTCACTGGCGCAATATTCGCGAATTCCGTGGTCTGAAGAAAGCTTGTCTGCATATGCGGTGTTACGGATCGACATGCAGTTCCACTGTCGCGCGTCCTGGCACGGTGCCGCGGCACTGCCGTAAAAATAGCATGGTTTATGACATTTTGATGAATTGCATTTTTCCGGTGTGGCGTACACACTCTCGTGAAGTCATAACATTGCCGTATTCGCGCTGTTCTGTATTAAGATGACCAGCTACGTCGAGTACCGGTACTGTCCGCAAGACTGGCGCATTAAGCGCGCCACGGAAAATACCTGTGAACGGAGTGGGAGTTCGATTTGAAGAAACGCGCCACCGTAATCTGTTGCAGAGGTAAGCGAATTCTCCTGGTCGCCCGCAGTCAGTCGAAGTGGACTTTGCCGGGTGGGATTCTCAAGCGCGGAGAGCATCTCCTGGACGCGGCGCTTCGGGAACTCAAGGAAGAAACGCGACTTTCCGGGAAGTCACTCAAGTACCTCTTCAACGTCCGCGGAAAACAGAAGCACCACCATGTGTTCACCTGCGAAATCTCGAATCGCGCCAAAGCTCGCCCGAGCAACGAGATATCCAGATGCCGATGGTTTCACCTCGACGACATTCCCCGCCTGACGACCAGCACGCCGACGATCGACATCGTGAATCTCATGAGTCAACGGCGCAAGAAGTAGCCTAGATTTTCAAAAGCATGACGCGCGTGTGCGGATCCTGCACGCCGCCTTCTGCGACCGCCGCGATGATCCGCTGCCGGTTGAGCTGGTAAGCCAGATTAAGCTGTTGCTGGGAAGAATCCGCGGCACCAAGTTGCGCGACAACCAGGTGAGCCGGCAACGCATAGGAGCAGAAACCCCAGCCAGGCCCGAAGGCTGAAAAGTGGATCTCGTCATTGGCGAAAACGGGCTGCGACAAACTCAAGGCATGTTCGACCGGTACGGTGGTGCGACTCATCGTTTAGACCCTCGTGAGGCGTAAAGCGCCGATTGCACTGCCAGAAGCTGGACGAGCGAGGCCGGCGCACCAGCCTCGCCCGGAATTTCAAAAGCCTGAAAACTACGCCGCGAACTTCAGCGCTTGTGCAAAATCCGCAATCAGGTCGTCGATATCCTCGATGCCCACGGACAGCCGCAGCATGCCGTCGGAAATACCCATCGCCTTGCGCGTTTCCGGCCCGGCTTCGAAAAAGATCGTCGGCGCGACGGGAATGATCAGCGTGCGCGTGTCGCCGAGACCGGTCGCCTTGATCGGCAGCTTGAGCGCGTTGACGACTTCGATCATGCGATCCGCGTTGAGCAATTCGAACGCCAACAGCCACGACGCGCCCTTGAACAGCGTCTGTGCAATCTCGTATTGCGGATGGCTCTTCAGGCCAGGATAGAACACTTTGCCGACCGCTTCGTGCCCTTCGAGAAACTGCGCGAGTGCGAGCGCATTGTCGCTGCTTTGCTTCATGCGCAAGGCGAGCGTTTCCGCGCCCATCGCGATGGAGTGCGCCTGCTCGGACGACAATGCCGCACCCATGTCGCGCAGGCCTTTCTTGCGGATCTGCAGAAGCCCCTGATCCTTCGCCGCCGAACGCCGGTAATCGTCGGCGATATTCGGATACGCGCTCCAGTCGAACAGGCCCGTATCCGTCACTGCGCCGCCGAGTGCGGCGCCATGACCCGCGATGGTCTTCGTCAATGAGTTGATAACGAGGCTCGCGCCGACCGCCTTCGGCTTGAACAATGCGGGCGAGGTGATCGTGTTATCGACGACGTACGCGATGCCGCGCTCACGGCACACGTTGCCGATACCTTGCAGGTCGGGAATCTGCGTGCCCGGATTCGCAATGGTTTCGACGAACACCATGCGCGTATTCGTCCGGATCGAGTTCTTCACGTCGTCGACGTTGCGCGCATCGACGGTCGTGACTTCGACGCCGAGCGTCCGCAATGTGCCGAACAGACTGTTGGTGTTGCCGAACACGTAACGGCTCGACACGAGATGATCGCCCGCGCGCAGGAGCGTGAGGAACGTCGCCGTGATGGCCGCCATGCCGGTGCTGAAGCAGATCGTGCCGACGCCTTCTTCAAGGACGGTGATCTTGCGCTCGAGCGCGGCGGTCGTGGGGGTGCCTTGCCGTGCGTAATTGAAGCCGCCTTTCTTCGTGCCCTGGAACACGCCGATCAGGTCCTCGACGCGCTCGAAACCATATTGCACGGACGTATGAACTGGCTGACGCAAGGCGCCGTGCTCAGTGCCCATGATTCTGTCGCCGTGAACGATGCCAGTGGTGAAACCCTGCTTGTCCATTCCTTCTCCGCTTTTCAGGTCGATTACTTACGGCCAATTATCGCCTGTAACCGCTAGTCCGCGAAGTCTTTAGCGTCCCGTCCCGCAGCCCGGACACCCCGAACTAGCCGATTCCGGGGCATCCCGGCCAAATCAGCTTTCGCACATTGGTGCAACTAACCGTCTGCGCGCGGAAAGTCGGCGCTGTTTCCAGGGTTGACTGGCCTCGTTAGCTTTAGTCATCATTGATCAGCGAGGGAGCGAAATTGGCCAACCCGGATCATCCCGATAGCAAGCTGAAGGCGGCGCACGTCATCGCCGCGCAGGCGAGCCCGTGCGACGAGCTCGTCATCCGCACGCAGCCCACCACAATCGACCGCCCGTGCCGGCGCAAGCGGCTCGCGCTCGCCGCGACGATCAGTGGTTCGAGCATGGCGTTCATCGATGGCTCCGTCGTCAACGTCGCGCTGCCGTCCATTCAGAGCGAACTCGGCGCGAGCGTCGCGGCGATGCAGTGGGTCGTCAACGCGTATCTGCTCTTTCTCGGCTCGCTCGTGCTGGTCGGCGGATCGATGGGCGACAAGCTCGGCCGGCGTGCGGTGTTCATCGCGGGCATCGCGCTCTTCACGCTGGCATCGGTCGCGTGCGGGTTTGCACCGAATGCGTTTGCGCTGGTCGCCGCCCGCGCGGTTCAAGGCATCGGCGCGGCACTGCTCGTCCCCAGCAGTCTCGCGATCATCGGCGCGGTGTTCGACGACGAAGCGCGCGGACGGGCAATCGGCACCTGGGCGGGCGTCGGCGCGATCACGTCGGCGGTGGGGCCGGTGGCGGGCGGCTGGCTTGTCGACGCGTTGTCGTGGCGCGCGATCTTCTTCCTGAACGTTCCGCTCGCGGCGCTAACGATTGCGCTCGCCATATTGGCGGTGCCCAACAGCCACAAGCTCGATGCGCCTCAGCAGATCGACTGGCCCGGCGCGCTGACCGCGGCAGCGGGACTTGCCGGGCTTACCTTCGGTCTGACCGAGGCGTCGATGCGCGGCTTCGCGCACCCGCTCGTATTTTGTGCAATTGGCGCCGGTGTGCTCGTGCTGGCCGCATTCGTGATGATTGAAGCGAACAGTCCCAACCCCATGGTGCCGCTTGACATGTTTCGCTCGCGCGCCTTCACCGGCGCCAACCTTGTCACCCTGCTGCTCTATTTCGGCCTTGGCGGCACGTTCTTCTTCCTGCCGTTCACGCTGATCCGCGCGCATGGCTATACCGCGACCGAAGCGGGTGCGGCGCTCTTACCAGTGCCTTTCATTATCGGGTTGCTGTCGCGTTTTACAGGCGGCCTGACGAGCCGCTTCGGTTCGCGCGTGCTTCTGAGCGTTGGCCCGGGCGTCGCCGGAGTCGGATTCATATTGCTGGCGCTGCCGATCGTGCGAGGTAGCTATTGGGCTGGATTCTTCCCTGCGCTCGCCGTGCTCGGGCTCGGCATGACGATCACCGTCGCGCCGCTTACCACGACCGTAATGGGCGCGGTGCCGAGCGACCGCACAGGCGTGGCGTCCGGCATCAACAACGCCGTTGCGCGCGTGGCGAGCCTGCTGGCGATTGCGGTGCTCGGCATCGTCTTCGTCTGGTCGCACCACGCGGCGTTATCGGCGCGTCTCGACGAACTGCATGTGCCGCAGGACGCACGTCAGACTGGGCAACTGCTGGAGCCCGTCGCGCAAGCCGGAACGGCAGTGGGTGCCACTGATACGCCGGGCGAGTCACCCGTGGCGCGCGCGAAAGCCGATGCGATGACTGATGCGCTGCGCGCTGTCGCGCTCGTCTCCGCAGCGTGCGCGTTCGCTGCAGCGGGTCTCGCGATGGCCACCATCCGGCCCCGGAAACGCCCGTCGCTAGCGCGCCCAGAGTGAGAGATGACAACGGCAGTGCAGGAAGCTTCTCTTCTATTGAATCTTCGTAGCGGGGGAGTCAGCGGTCTTTCGCTCCGCTGCAAATGGACCGTGGTAGACCAGGTCGTTGTCGATCGCGTAAGGTTGGCATCCGACTCCACCTTTTTCGCCACACGTCTTTGTTGCTTTCGCCTGCGCGTCTTTCCCGGTTGCGAATCCATAGTGGCCATTCGGTGCGATGACGAGAGCACGTCCGGCGCGCGGATCCGAGCGGAGAAACATTTCCATTCCTACGCCGATAGCAGGATTGAGATCCTGATACGGCACGATGTCGATGTTATCGAGCGCAACGGTATTGCCTTGACGCCAGCTTAGGTATCTGGGATTCCAGCTTAAACCGAGCGACTCGAAAAATTGACGGACCGGTGGGAGCCAGATTTTCTCTCCGCTGTACCGATGAAACACCATATGTGAATCGCCCTCGCTAAACACGCCTTCGTCGACGTATTGAGCGTTCGGATTGCCTTCGTGATAGGCCTCGAAGAATTGCTTCGACAAGTCCCCATTGCCCCAATATCGATCGTTATCTCCGTAGAGAAAAAGCGCGGGAATTTTCGATTTGCTGCCGAAATCGCGATAGTCGCGGACCAAGGTCGATTCCCAACCCATACAGTGCTCATCCCGTAAGCCGCCGGCGATGTTGACGATGCCGACGACGCCCGCCAGATTACGCTCCCCCAATGCGACGGACGTGATACCGCCTTGCGACTGTCCAATCACGACGATGTGCGCGGCATCGACGTAAGGAAGCGTGCGCGCATAATCGATCGCGGCCTGAACGCTATTCGCCCAATGTCGTGCGCCGTTGGCGACGTCGCAATTCGACTTGAAGTACACCCCGCCAGAGCTGCCGAATCCTTCGCGCGTCGGCACCAGCACGGCATATCCACGCCGCACGAATTCGATCGCCTGGAAATAGAACGGTTCATCTTTCTGAAAGGCGGGGTCGCCTTCAGACTTGCCGTGATTAATGACGACGAGCGGGAACGGGCCATCCCCGGGCGGCGCATAAATGCGTGTCGTCAGGTTGATCGTGAATAGCCAATCCTTCATCGGCACCTGAACGATTTCGTCGCGCATGTCGGCCGATAGGGCGGGACCGCTTGCAATTGACAGAACAGTCGATATTGCGATCGATAACAGTACATGGAAAACGGATTTCATGGAAGTTATTGTTTTTCGGGGCAACGTGCGGGAGATCGCAAATGATGCACGACTGGTGTGTAAAAAGAATTAAATCTCAATCCCGCTCTGATCGCGCGCCGGCTCGCGACTGGCCGCACCCCCGCGCAGGTCGCCGCCGAAGTCGGCTTCGCGGATCAGAGCCATCTCGGCCGCTGGTTTCGTCGCGCGTACCGGATGACGCCGGCGGCCTACCGGCAGATGTGCACAAACGTTCCAGACTGATCGCGCTGCATCGTCGATCATGAGCGGCTCAACTAGGAGTCGTCATGTTCGATACCAAAGTGGCGCTGATCGTACGCGCTGATCTCGCGGTTTGGCAGAAGCTCAATGTGGTCGCGTTTCTCGCCACCGGCATCGCGGCCGCGGCACCCGAAGCGCTGGGCGAGCCCTACGAGGATGCCGCTGGGCACCGCTACGGCCGCATGCTCGGCCAGCCAATGATGGTGTTCGCGGCCGATCGGTCCGGTTTGCAGAGCGCACATCGGCGGGCGCTGTCGCGTGAACTCAGAATCGTGCCGTATGTGCACGCAATGTTTTCGACGGGGCATGACGCGGCGAATCGCAAGGTGTTTCGCGCCGAGGATGCGGCGAATCTCGACCTCGTCGGTCTCGCATTGCACGGGCCGAAGAATGCCGTCGATAAAGCCGTGAAAGGCCTCGCCTTGCACGAATGAATCGACGAGTGCGCGATCCGCTCAACGGACGAGCGGCACTCGCGCCCACACACTAAGAGAAAGAAGCGTTTGCTGCGCCGGATCTAAATTGCTCTAAAGCAAAAGAAAGTTATTCGGTGAATGCACGGGGCATCAAAACCGAGTCGTCAATGGCCTATCCAGATTGCATAGGCTCCAGGGGCGCCCGTATCGCGACTCCTCAATATCGGATCCTGTTGCCATCGTGGCAATGCGACTGCAAGTCTTTGTCGAGAAACGAATTGTTGGCGATCGCGCGCGCGGTCGCGGAATCGCTTCAAATGATTCTTTGCGAAAACGGCCTTCTACCGCACGGACATGCTCGCAAGAAAACCTTGCGCATACTTTTCATTCTGAATTTGACCTCATTCAGAATTGAAGCTGTTGATGTTACACTGCAACCCGCTGGATCCATTCTGGCAAAGGGCTTTGGTGTTTCCAGCTCAACTGTGGTTTGAAACACGTCCACGACTTGTCGCTGGTTTTCTCCAACACCCTGCTGCGTTCCCGGATTCCTCAGGTACTAATACCGTGTACTCTATAACGCAAATCGACCCGGTGGTCAGCTTCCGCAACTCGCAGCGCGAGCACGTGCGTGGGACGATCATCAACCTCCAGAGAAAGTCTTTGGTCATGGAGGTCTATAACCCCTACTCCATCGTGCAGGTCAGCGAGGTCTTAAGCGAGCTGAGCGTGCGCATGGGCACCAAGAATGCCTATCTTGGCAAGGCGGTGGTGGTGAGTCTGGTGAACACCGGTCTCACCGCGGTGGTTTCCCTCGCGCTGATCGACGAGTGGCGCGAGCTTAGCGTTCTGTCCAATGAAGCGAAGTCGGTCGGACGAGAAGCAGAACTCTTTATTGCCGACTGGGACGCGCGCTTCAATATCCGGCGCGACTATCAGATCGTCGTGAACGAGATGCGCGCGTTCCTGTCGGAAGTGTCGCGCTGGGTCGAGCAGGTCGATCTGACCGAGAGCTTGCCGAAGTCCGAAGGAGGCAGGCTGCGCGAGGACCTGTTCTACGAACTGGCCACCCCGATCATGGTCAAGATGAAGTACTTCCTTGACCGCCTCGAGGAAGAGGCGCAACGCGTCGATGTCGAGATCGCACCCGTGCATCGCACGTTTGCGCAATCGGCACTGCATCCGTTGCTGCTGCGCGCGCCGTTTGTCTATCGCACGTTCACCAAGCCGCTCGGCTATGCCGGCGACTACGAGATGGTCAACCAGATCCTCAGCGATCCGCAGCAAGGACCGACCACTTACTTCCAGATCGTCAATACCGCGTTCCTGCAGGCCGCCGTCGCGACCGCGCACCGCAACCGCATCACGCTGCTGATCGACTTTCTGACGCGTCAGGCCGAAGCGGCACGCGCGGCCGGCAGACCGTTCCGCATCCTAAACGTCGGTTGCGGGCCCGCTTTCGAGATCCAACGCTTCGTGCGCGAATATCCGCATCCGGAGCTGCTGTCGTTCGAGCTCGTCGACTTCAGCAAGGAAACGCTGGCGTTTACGAAGGACGCGATCGAAAGCTCGGCACGCGCCGCAGGGCACCAAACCTCGGTGGAAATGGTGCATCAATCGGTGCATGATCTGCTCAAGCGTAAGATTTCATCGGACCCTTCCGCGCGGGAATTCGACGCGGTGTACTGCGCGGGCCTGTTCGACTATCTTTCGGACAAGGTCTGCGCGCGCCTCCTGAGTTACTTTGCCGCTCGCACGCGACCTGGCGGCCAGTTACTGGTCACCAACGTCCATTCGGCGAATCCGGAAAAGTACGGGATGGAGCATCTGCTCGAGTGGTATCTGATCTATCGGAACGAGAGCGGCATGAGCTCGCTGCTTCCCCCCAACTCCACTGACCAGAAGCTCTACGTCGACGAGACCGGGGTTAATGTGTTCGCGGAAGCCACGATCCTCTGAAACCGTGTCGACATCCCTGTCCATGACTATCAGTCCCTTGCAGAGCGGCTATCAAACCGAGCTGGCCGACTTTCGCGTCGCGTTCAGCCGTGGCGGTGCGTGCACCGCCATTGCGCTCGTGCTGCTCGGCGTGGGACTGGATTACGCGCAGTATCCGCAGTATCAAACGTCTTTCGCGCTCGCGCGTCTGCTCGTGTCGTTGATGATCGGCGGTATCGTGGCCTTGCTCGATACCGAGATTGGGCGGCGGCTGACGTCATGGCTGACGCTGTCCTGGCTGCTGCTGCCGCAGGTGATGATTTCATGGATGATCTGGCGCACCGATGGTGTTTTGTCGCCCTACTATATGGGCCTGAATCTGGCCATCTTCGCGTCCGGCATTGCCTTGCCATTTGGCTTGTGGCAAAACCTCGTGTTCGGCGTGTTGTCGTGCTTTCTGTATCTGCTGGCCTGTCTGCTGCCTCCGCAAAGCGGCGTGCCATTCGGCACGATGACCGTCAATGTCCTGCTGCTTCTGTTCGCCGCTGCCGCAAGTGCCGTCTACACGTTCTTCAACGAACGCGTGCGCTTCATGCTGTTTCGCCTGAAGGCCGAAGTGTCCGAGAAAAATGCGGAGGTCTCCGCAAAGAACGCCGAGCTCGAAGTGATCAACCGCCAGTTGCTCGACATCAAGGGCCAACTGCTGCAGCAGGAAAAAATGGCGGCGATCGGTACGCTCGCGGCAGGCCTTCTGCACGAAGTGAATAACCCGGTGAACTTCTGCCTGATGGCGATCGAGGTCGCGCTGGAGGAGCCGATCTCGAAGAAGGAGCCGACGCTGCAGGAGTGTCTGGTCGACGCACGGCAGGGCATGCAGCGAATCCAGCACATCGTGTCGGACCTGAAGACTTTCGCGTATCGCAAGCCCGGCGCCGAGGCGGAGCTGGGCACGCCGTTCCTGTTCGAAAAGGCGCTCGACTCTGCGATCCGGCTTGTCGGCCATGAATTGCGCGGCGTCACCGTGACGCGCGAGCTGCCCGCGGATACGCTGGTGCAGGGCGACGAGGCGGCCATCATCGGTGTGCTGATCAACCTGCTGTCGAATGCGGTGTTGGCGATGCGCAAGGCGGGCACGCCCGCTCCGGCCATTCACGTCAACGTGAGATGGACCGAAGGTCGCCTGCATGTGACGGTAAAAGACAACGGGCCGGGCATCGCGCCGGAGAATATCGCGCGCGTATTCGAGCCGTTCTTTACCACCCGTGAAGTGGGCCAGGGCCTGGGCCTCGGGCTGTCGATCAGCTATGCGGTGATCGAGCGACACGGCGGCCTGCTGTTCGCGGAGAGCGAGCTGGGAAGTTGGGCGGCATTCAGTTTCGATCTGTCGGCTGCCCCCTGAGAAACATCATGATTGACATCCGACAAACCCAGCCCACGCTTCTCTACGTCGATGACGAAGAGTTGGCGTGCAAATATTTCGCGCGCACCGTCGGTGCGGACTACGAGGTCCTGCTCGCGGCGAGCGCCGACGAGGCAATCGCTATTCTTGAGCGGGACAATGCGCGCATCGCGGTGCTGGTCACGGACTTCCGCATGCCGGGGCGTGATGGCGGCGACCTGCTGCGCCAGGTGGCGATGGAATATCCGCACATCGTGCGCATTCTGGTTACCGCTTACGCAGACGTCGAGATGCTATTGCAGACGGTCAACACCGGCGAGGTGTTCCGCATCCTCGAAAAGCCGCTGAAGCCGGCGGCGGTGCGCGATACGTTGCAACTGGCGTTCGAGCGTTATCACGAACGCGCGATGCAGAATCAGCGGCTGATCGCCATCGACGAAACCCTCGCGTTTCTCGCGCACGAATTGAATACGCCGCTCGCGGCGATCGCGTTGAACGCGCACAGCATCGAAGATCGCACGGACGCGCAGCGCGATGCCGACGGCGAAATTCTCGGCGCCGCGAAATCGATGCGCGAGAGCGCGCAGTACTGCATGGCGGTGGTGTCGTCGTTCTGGCGCTCGGTCCACAACGGGCGCCGGCGACTGGGGGACGACGAGGCACGCATCGAGAGCACCGCGCATGGGCTGGTCTCGGCCTTGCTCGATACGTATCCGTTTACGACGGCGCAGCGCTCGTGGGTGCAGGTCGAGGTCGACAGCGACTTTCCGGTGGTCACGCAACCTAATTGCGTGGCGCTCGTGCTGTCGTCGCTGTTGTCGAACGCGTTGCGCGCGCTCGCGGATGTGCCGTCGCCGTCGGTGCGCTTTACCGTGACGACGCAACCCCATCCGAGCATCGGCATCTGCGACAACGGGCCGGGGATTCCGCTCGAGATCAAAGACCGCCTGTTGACGGACCCAATTACAACGCACGCGAAATCTGGGGGGATCGGCTTGGGCCTGATTCTATGCAACCGTGTCATGCAGTCCTGTGGCGGCGGACTCAGGATCGAGTCCACGCCGGGGGGAGGCACCACCGTAGTGCTGGATTTCCCCCATATCAAAGATCAAACGCACAGGAGTTGTTGATGAACGAAGCAAAAGCCACTGAGGAGTTGGCGCCGGCGATCATCTTCGTCGATGACGAAGCTACCGCCGTAAAGTACTTCCAGCGTGCCATCGGAAGCCTGGCGCCGGTCCTGACTGGCGGCTCGGTGGAAGAGGGCAAGGCGCTGCTCGACGAGCACGGCGACAGGGTAGGGGTTCTTGTCTCCGACCAGCGCATGCCGGGCGAGTTCGGCAACGAGCTGCTGCGCTATGCGAGCGAGCGTTTTCCGCATGTCGTGCGGATCCTGACCACCGCGTATTCGGAGATCGACCAGACCGTCGCGGCTGTCAATCTCGGTCATATCCATCGCTACATCAAGAAGCCGTGGGACATCACGGCGTTGCGCATGGAACTGAAGCAGGCGCTCGAACTGGCCGAGCTGCGCAAGGAGCGTGACACGCTGGTGCGCGAGAAGCTGGGCGTGCTGCAAAAGCAGGTCGTCGCCACGCGCGTTGGTCTGGTGCGCACGCTGTCCGCCACGCTGATCGGACCCGAGTGCTTCCAGCCGGTCGAGACTTATCTCGCCGCGGCGGTACTCGCCGACGTGCCGAGCTCCGAGCCGGACTGGCTGCTGCAGGACTACTCCGATCTGATCGCGGCTGAGAGTGCCCGCAGCGGCGCGTTCGGTCATACGGTGGCGGCGCATCTCGCCACGCTGCGTAATCGCCTTGGCGGATCGAGCGCGAGCGACGCGCTGACGGCGCTGGCCGGGACGCTTTCCGAGGCAGGCATCAACGTGCGGCGCGAAGGCGATGGTCTCGTGTGGGACCAGCCGGCCGCACTCGCGGAGTTTCTCTCGGAGCCGGGCAACAACTCGGTGTCGAGCGGACACGCGGCATGGCTGGCGAGCCTTCTGTGGCTCGACGGCAATGACGTTGCACTGCAACCGGTACGTGAAGGCAATGCGATCGCGTTCCGGCCGGCACAGCGTGGCAGCGAGTTCGCCGCCGATCGCCTCGCTACGTGGATCGAGCAGTTCTGATTGCTTGGCTACCAGGGCGCAGCATCTGATGCGCCGATACTCGCACTGGCTTCGCGCTGCTGCCCGTCACGGCTAGCAGCGCGTCGCTGACAAAGGCTCACGCGAGCCGTCCCGACTTCAGTCGATCCCCCTTCAAGCTGCATTCGGCGCAGCGATCTCATTGACGGCAACCCGGCGTCGCCGGGACTGCCAACCCCATCCTATCGCAGCACACCTCATCCCGACGCGATATCCGCGCCGGCGACGCACGTCGTTCGCGCGCGATCAACAAACCGACTTTTTCATTTCGATTAGACCTACGTGTCCCATTCAAGCGGACGAGTCGGAAAAGCGGCTCAATTTCAGCGAGCGCGCGGGCGAGGTCGTACTTGCGAACGTCGACAAGGTTTTCGGCCGTGAACTGGCGAATGCGATTGCAACCGCGAAATGACGGGCGACATGAAGCCGCTTCAAACCCGGCGATATCCACCGACACGCACCATCATCATGAAGGGGAACTGTGCCAGCATCGCGCGCAGCAACGGCAGCATGTACTCGCGAGTAATCGCGGGCACGCTGCCCACCACTTCCCACTGGGTTACGCAGTCCACCGCGTTGATGTGATAGAGCCCCTGCCGGCCTCGCCGGTCGCCCTGATGCACACTGTCGATACGAATGAACCGGGTCGATTTCCGGGCGCGGGCGCTCGCCGTACTGCCATGGTTG